>NZ_JBDUUF010000007.1:0-306488 GCF_039939235.1 Gordonia aurantiaca
TCGGGATTCGTCTACACAGCGTTTCTGGTCGATGTGTACTCGCGACGGATCCTGGGTTGGCGGGTGATGACGAGCAAGACGACACCGCTGGTGACCAGCGCTCTCGAGCAGGCCCTGTTCACCCGAAGAAGGACCGACTTCTCCTTTACTGCAACAGGTTTGATTCATCACAGCGATGCGGGAAGTCAATACACCTCGTTCGCCTTCACCGAGGCGCTACGCGACTCCGGCCTGGCCGGCTCGATCGGCTCAGTTGGCGATGCCCTGGACAATGCGTTGATGGAATCGACGATCGGGTTGTACAAGAGCGAACTCATCGACCGCCAGCGATCCTGGACCGGACGAGCCGAGGTCGAACGCGAAACCGCCGCATGGGTGCATTGGTACAACACCGAACGGTTGCACTCGGCAATCGGCTACTGCCCGCCGGTCGAGTACGAGACGCGCTACCGTGAGACCGTCGCCTCCGAAGCGGAGGTGGCCTAAACCAGGTCTCCATCCGACCCAGGACGGTTCAATGCGACACTGACCGGGTTTCCGGTGGCGCTGTCGAGGAAGTGGCTCAAGAGCAGCTCCACACGGTCGAGCACGGTGCTCGTCGACTTAGCAGCAGCCGTCACGCTCTCGATCACTTGACGGAGTTCGCACCGGTACGTCGCGGTGATCAACTCCTCGCGGCTACCGAAGCGACGGAAGACCGTCATTCGTGAGCGTCCCGCACGTTCGGCCACCTGGTCGATGGTCAGATTGCGTTCCCCGATCTCACCCAGCAGCACCGCTGCCGCATCGAGAAGCGCAGCGTCGGTGCGACTTTCGGGCTTCGACGCCGTCGACGCAGCCCAAGCCAACGGGGCAGGTGTCGCATCGGGACTCACCCGCCAATCCTGACACGAAATCCAGAAAGCACCGAACCCCGGAGGGTTGACCGTGACCTGACACACATGTTACTAACTGTACTCATTCAATCACATTTGTCACTCCTTGTCGGGTGTACTTCATGATTCGAGGTCTCGCGTGTTCGGAAGTAAACGGGTTGGTGGCGGGCAAGCCGAGAAACCAGACCGGGTCGTCGTCATCGGTGGCGGACACAACGGCTTGACGGCGGCCTGCTACCTGGCCGAAGAGGGCTGCCGTGTGACGGTATTGGAGGCTGGCGACCGCATCGGCGGAATGACGGCGTCAGCGCCCCTCCTCCCGGAGTACCCCCAGCATCTGTTGAGCCAGTGCGCCATCGACGCGGTGTACTGGCGTGCTTCTACCGTCGAGTCCGACCTTGCTCTCGACCGACACGGACTTCGGTTCATCGATCACGATCCGGCATGGGCGTGGCTTGGACCCGACGGACAGTCGCTCGTCCTCCAGCGGGATGTTGGGAAGACCATCGCCGACATCCGCCGGTTCTCCCACACCGACGCCGAAACCTACGCCGAGTTCGTCGGCGCCGCCCGGCGTGCGCTCGACATCCAGGATGCGTACGGGTCCGGCCGTCCTGATCGCTTCTCTACCGAAGCCCTGAAGGCGGTCGCGAGCGGCATCCGGGACAAGGCGACTCGAAGCCTCCTCGGCGCGGCGCTGAGCACCTCTGCAGCCGAGGTCATCGACGGATTGTTCGAGAGTGACGCCGTCCGTGGAGCTTTCGCCGCGATGGGCAACATCCTCGGGTCAATCACGGCGGACGGCAGCGGTATCGCCGCCCTGGCGACGGCGCCGCTCCACAAGTACGGGGTCGGGCGACCGGTCGGCGGTATGCAGGCTATTCCGGACGCCCTCGCCCGGAAGCTCGACTCGCTCGGCGGGACGATCCGATTGGGAGCCGAGGTCACGTCGATCGAGGTCGTCGACGGTGCCGCGCAGTCGGTTACCCTCGCGACCGGCGAACGCCTGTACGCCGACGCGATCATTGCCGCGATCCCGCCGCAACTCGTCGGCAAGATGCTCGACAGCAAACAGACCCCGGGCGCGATCGGATTGCGCAACGCACCCGCGAACGCCGCGAACATCGGGTGTTTCAAGGTCGACATAGCCCTCGGCGGTCTACTCAGCCTGCCCCACCATGGACGCGCCGACGGCATCGACATGCGTAAGCCCACCCTGATGTGGGGCAGCTATGACCAGGTGCTCGCCGCCGAGGCAAAGGCTCGAACCGGTCAGATTCCCGACGATCTCCCCTGGTGGGCAACGATTCTCACCGCCACTGATCCATCACAGGCGCCGGAGGGCAATGACGTCCTGTACCTCTACGCGCCGTCGCCGGTGAACATCAACGGCGACTGGGATTCGGCCAAGGACGCCTTCGCGAAGCAGCTCGTCTCAACCGCGTCCGAAACCATCTCGGGGATCGAGGAATTCGAACTCGGTCGGGTCGTGGAGACCCCCCGGGATCTCGAGGATCGACTGGGTGCCCCCAACGGCTGCATCTACCACGTCGACCAGGCTGTCACCCGGCTCGGGCCGCTGCGGCCGGCCAGGGGCTGGGCCGATTCCGACAAGCATGTCACCGGCCTCTACCTCGGCGGCGCCGGTAGCCATCCGAGTGGCGGCGTTTCCGGAATCCCGGGGCAGCGAGCTGCCCGAGCAGTCCTTCGCGCCGGCTCTGGCTCGTAACGACTTTCGTTCGACTCATCACAACCAGGAGAAACCATGTCATCGTTACTCGTGCTGGCCGCAGACCAGGCCCCGCAGTATCCCGTTCCCCCATACGACCTCTCGGCCCCGAGCGGACTGAGTTGGACGTTCACCGTCGCCTGCCTCGTAATCTCGGCCGTGGCAATCGGGTACGGCGCCTGGTTGACCAGGCGGGGAGAGATCCTCGGCTTGATCATGCTCGCCGGCGGATTGCTCACCGCCCCGTTCGAAACCCTCGCCGACTACGTCGGGCTGCTGTGGTTCGCATCCGACAACGCGTTGGTCACCATCGAGTTGATGGGCCGCCACATCCCCCTCTACGTCGTGGTCGGGTACTCCTTCTTCTTCGGGTTGCTGTCGTTCATCGACTATCGGGCCATCGCGCTCGGCATGCCGCGCAAGTACTTCCTCGGCTCGATCGCCACGGCCTTCTTCTTCGACTGGGCACTGCAGTCCACCGGTGCAACGTTCGATCTTTACGAGTATTACGGCGTCGATCCGTTCCTGGTTCTGGGTGCACCGATCTGGTGGTTCGTCACCGATGCCGTGTCGACTGTCGTCATCGCCTTCGTGCTGTACTCGTTGCGTCACCGCATGGTCGGGTTGGGCCGCCTGTTGCCCCTCATCACTATCCCGTTGGTGTACGCAGGCTGGAACGGTGCAGCATGCTTCCCGATCTTCATCGCCAAGAACAGCAACTTCGACGAAGCCGTCAACGGCAACGGTTCAACGGCCCTCGTGTTCCTGGGCGGACTGATCACGATCGCCCTCGCGTTGATCGTCGCCTGGATCCTGTTCGGTGAAATCCGGCGCGCCCAGGAACGTGCCGGTGTCACGATCCGCAGCGATTTCAGCTTCCGTGATCTGTTGTTCGCCCCGCTTCCAGCCGACGCCGCAATCCCACTGAAGTCCTCGGCGGCACCGGAACGCGCTGGGCTTCTCCAGAACCGCTGAAGCCCAGGAACGCATGACACGGGATGAACCCGGAATCGACGAGATTCGGGCATCGCCCGCCCGCATGCTCCGAACGCTGACCAGAGCGGTCACGTTCGGGGCGCGGGACCGGGTGTTCCCCAGGCCGGTCAGCGGGATCGACGAGGTACCGTCGCAGCCCGGACTCGTCACGAGCGAGTGGTTGACCTCGGTGCTGCGGGACAAGATGCCCGCCGACGTCGCCGTTGAATCGTTCACCTACACGCCGGTCACATCGGGAACCAACGTTCGAGGACACATGTCCGTCCGATATTCGTCGACGGAGGCCGGACTCCCGACGTCGATGTTCGTCAAGAGCACACCAACGATCGTGACTCGACTGGCGAACTCCGTGACGATGGCGGAGGAAGCCGAGTTCTACAACCACTTCCGTCCACGGCTGGGACAGTTGGAGATTCCTTATGGTTACCACTCCGCGGTGGACGCTCGTACGTTTCGCTCCATCCATCTGATCGAGGACCTGGTCGACACGAAAGGCGCCACCTTCCCGGCCGATCCGTCGATTGTGTTCGCACGGGAGCAGGCGGAGGATGCGGTCGATCTCTTGGCAGATGTCCACCGAACTATTGCGGGTCTCAGGACTGATGCGTTGCCGACGTTCTCGGGCTTCTGGCGTCGTGCTCTCGGCATTGCCGATGTCGCGAAGGCGGTGCGTGCGTTTCAGGGAGACGACTTCTGTTCCCGTGGAATGACGGTCGTCGGCGACCGTCTCTGGCAGGCGTGCGTGAAAGCGATCCAGATTCACGACGAACTTCCTGCAACATTGCTGCACAACGATCCTCACCGCGGCAACTGGTATGTGACCCGCGACGGCAGGATGGGCCTTCTCGATTGGCAGACGGTGTGTATCGGACACTGGTCTCGTGACCTCGCCTATGCGATCCCGACACTGCTCACGGTGCCCCAGCGTCGGGACTGGGAGCGCGACCTCGTACGTAGGTACCACCAGCGGGCGGGATTGTCGGAGTCGCTGGATGAAGCCTGGCTGAGGTACCGGCAACAACTCATCGGAGGGTTGCTGTTCTGGGCTCCCACGCTTCGGCCACCACGCGGGTTTCCCGAGATGCAACCGCGAGTCCTCGCCGTCGAACTGATGACTCGGATCAGCACCGCAATGGTCGATCACGAGACAGTGGACGCGGTGCTCGCGTCGAGCGGGAGGAACAGCGCAACCTCTCCACGTTGACGCTCGTGACTGATCGAGACGCCGGGAATAAAACGGACCGTGGTTTCATTTACCGGTCATGAAGAAGATCGGTTTTCTCTCCTTCGGCCACTGGTCCGAGTCGCCCGGATCGCAGGTCCGGTCGGCATCCGACACCCTGTTGCAGTCGATCGACCTGGCCGTCGCCGCTGAAGACCTTGGTGCCGACGGCGCGTACTTCCGGGTGCACCACTTCGCACGCCAGCTGGCGTCGCCGTTCCCGCTGCTGTCGGCGATCGGCGCCAAGACCAGCCGCATCGAGATCGGCACCGGCGTCATCGATATGCGCTACGAGAACCCGCTGTACATGGCCGAGGACGCCGGCGCCGCCGATCTCATCTCCGAGGGCCGGCTGCAGCTCGGCATCTCCCGCGGGTCCCCCGAGCAGGTCATCGAGGGTTACAAGTACTTCGGGTACGTCCCGCCGGAGGGCTCCACCGACGCCGACATGGCCCGCCAGCACGCCGAGGTGTTCCTGCGTGTCATCGAGGGTGGCGGGTTCGCGCGGCCGAATCCCCGGCCCATGTTCCCCAACCCGCCGGGCCTGCTGCCGATCGAACCGCAGTCGCCCGGCCTCCGCGACCGGATCTGGTGGGGCGCCGGCACCCGCGCGACGGCGGAATGGGCCGCGGAGAAGGGCATGAACCTCATGTCGTCGACGCTGCTCACCGAGGACACCGGCGTGCCCTTCCACCAGCTGCAGGCCGAGCAGATCCAGCGGTTCCGCAAGGCATGGGTCGAGGCCGGCCATCCGCGCGAGCCGCGGGTGTCGGTGAGCCGCAGCATCTTCGCGATCGTCGACGACCGGGACCGCGCCTACTTCGGTCGCGGCGGCCAGGAGTCCGACCAGGTCGGCATCATCGACAACTCGGTCGCGCGGTTCGGCCGCAGCTACGCCGAGGAGCCGGACAAGCTCATCGAGCAACTGCGGGAAGACGAGGCCATCGCGGCGGCCGACACCCTGCTGCTGACGGTCCCCAACCAACTCGGTGTGGAATACAACGCGCACGTGATCGAGTCGATCCTCACCCACGTCGCACCGGCCCTCGGCTGGCGCTGACGCGTGCTCTCGACGAAACCGCCACGAGAACGCCACCGGCTCCCATAACCTCACGACGACATCAATGTCCGCCCGTCAGAGGAGAGCCCGCCGATGCCCGAGGTCATCGTCGTCGCCACCATCTCCCCCCAGCCCGGCGAGGAGCAGGCGGTCCGCGACGCCGTGCTCGCCGCGATCCCGAAGGTGCACGACGAGCCCGGTTGCGTGAAGTACGCGCTGCACGAGGCGACCGGGGACTCGACCGATCTCGTGATGATCGAGCGGTGGGAATCCCTCGAGGCGCTCGGCGCGCACAGCAAGGCGCCGGCGCTCGCCGAGCTCGGCAAGGCCCTCGGCCCCCTGCTCGCCGGACCGCTCGACGTGAAGACCTTCACCGCGGTCCCCGCCGGCGATCCCGCCAAGGGCGCGATCTAGGACACCCGAGCCTCTCCGCCCTGATCCGTGGCGGTGTTGCATCCGCGGGCGACGGCATGCTAAACCGTATAACGATCGTTAGATAAGTGATGGGCGCCATGCCGTGCCCGGTCACGTTCGCGACGACACACGGCGCCCGCCTGCGACGTGTCTCGGCCGCGACCGCCGACATCACACTCGAGAGGAACCCATGCCCGTAGCGGCAGTCGTCGACCCCAACCGCCCCACGGTCGGCACGCCCGGAACCGGCGCGTCCGGGTCGGGGCCCGTCGGACCGCTCGCCCCCGTCACCGCCGCCGACCGTGGCTGAGGCAGGCAAGGACGCCGCACCACGGCGGTTCACGATCGACACCGAGGGCGTGGACTGGCGACGGCGCGAACCCGTCCCGCTCCCGCCCACCCTCGTGGCCGCCAAGCGCGCGTTCTACGAGCGCGGCTTCCACGGAACCTCCATCCGCGACATCGCGTCGCGCGCCGGCGTCTCCCTGCCGACCCTCTACTACCACCACGACAACAAGCTCGGCATTCTCGTCGAACTCCTCGAAGCGGCGATGACCTCGGTCCTCGCCTGGGTGGGAGCCGCCATCGAGGCCGGCGACACGCCGTCGGAGAAGCTCTCCAACGCCATCGAATCCATCGTCCTGCACATGACGAGCGACCTCGAACTGGCAAGCGTCGCACACGAATTCCGCCATCTCGCAGCCGACGACCCGCGCCGCGAGAACTACGTCGCGATGCGCACGGAGACCGAGAACATGCTCGCCGAGGTCATCGAGGCGGGCCGCGAGTCGGGCGAGTTCCGGTTCGACGAGGACATCAAGGACGTGCTGCGGTACCTGTTCGGCGCCTGCCAGGCGGTCACGACCTGGTACCGCCCTTCCGGTGCCCGCACCCCCGCCGAGGTCGCCCGGTCCTACGCACTGATCTCGCTGCGTGTCGTGGGCGCGCAGAACGTCGACCACCTCGGCGACACCCAGACCACCGACAACGACTCCAACGACAGCAACCGAAGCCTGAAGGAAAGGAAGCAGCCATGAAACGCGCCATCTTCGAAGAAGAGCACGAAGCCCTCCGGGAAACCGCTCGCCAGTTCCTGATCCGTGAGTGCCTGCCGCACAACGAGGAATGGACCGCAGCGGGCATCGTCGACCGCGAGGTCTACAAGAAGGCCGGCGACGCCGGTCTCCTCGGCTTCAACATCCCCGAGGAGTACGGCGGCGGCGGCGCGATGAACGACTTCCGCTTCAACGCGGTCGTCGTCGAGGAGTTCGCCAAGTTCGACGGCGCATCGCCCGGCCTGAGCCTCCAGAACGACGTCGTCGCACCGTATTTCGTGCACCTCGCCAACGAAGAGCAGAAGAAGCGCTGGATGCCGGGCATCGCCACGGGCGAGACCATCCTCGCCGTCGCGATGACCGAGCCGGGCGCCGGCTCCGACCTCGCCGGCATCAAGACCTCGGCGAAGCTCGAGGGCGACCACTACGTCCTCAACGGCAACAAGACCTTCATCTCCTCGGGCATCAACGCCGACCTCGTGGTGGTCGTCTGCCGCACCAACCCGGATCCCGCGGCCGGTCACAAGGCGTTCTCGCTGCTGGTCGTCGAGCGCGGCATGGAGGGCTTCGAGCGCGGCCGCAAGCTCGACAAGATGGGCCTGCGCGCACAGGACACCGCCGAGCTGCACTTCAACAACGTGCGCGTGCCGGTCGAGAACCTGCTCGGCCAGGAGGGCATGGGCTTCTACCACCTCATGCAGAACCTCCCCTCCGAGCGCCTGTCGATCGGCATCGGCGCCATCGCCGGCGCCCGCGCGGTCTTCGAGGAGACCGTCCAGTACTGCAAGGACCGCAAGGCATTCGGCCGCCCGATCGGCACCTTCCAGGCCAACCGCTTCACCATCGCCGAGATGGCCACCGAGCTCGACATCGCCGAGATCTACATCGACCGCTGCCTACAGGGCGTGCTCGACGGTGAGCTCGACGCCGTCGACGCGTCCAAGAACAAGTGGTGGTGCACCGAGCTCGCCAAGCGCGTCATCGACAGCTGCCTGCAGTTGCACGGCGGCTACGGCTACATGAACGAGTACCGGGTCGCCCGCGCCTACAAGGATGCCCGTATCCAGACGATCTTCGGCGGCACCACCGAGATCATGAAGGACATCGTGGGCAAGAGCCTCGGCTTCTGACCCGCTCTCTCACGGGGTTCACGAAAGGGCCGTCGGTTCACGCGAAATGCGTGGGCCGGCGGCCCTTGTCGTTCAGGAATGCTCCGCTGCCGCCGCCGCGATCTGCTCGACGACCCGCTCGACCACGGTGCGCGACCTGGGCCTCGACAGCGCCTCGTAGACGCGGGCGGCCCGAACCCCTTTGAGTTCCAGGCGTTTCACCGCCGGGTGCCGCACCGCGAAGCGCGGCATCAGAGCGATACCGTGCCCGCCGGCGACGAGCGCCTCGATGGTGGTGAAGTCGAGCATCCGCTGCGTCACCCTCGGCGCGACCCCGGTCACCGCCGAGATCGACTGCAGCACATCGTCGACGGGGAATCCGCCCTCGACGCTGATCCAGTCGTGCTCGGCGAGTTCGGACACCGTGACCCGATCCGACGCGCCCAACGGGCTGTCGAGGGGCACGATGACGTCGACCGGTTCGCGCATCAGCTCGGTGACCCGCACCCGCGAGTGGTTGACCGCGGGAGTCCGCTCGTCGCGGTGGGTCACCACGATGTCGAAGTCCGCGAGCGCCGGCGCGGCGTCGGCATAACCGACGTCGAGGTGGAACGCGTCCACCTCGATTCCCGCGAGTGCGGCCCGATCGAGGACGCTGGGCAGCAGCAGGGTCGACCCGGACGGGAACATCGCCAGCCGCACGCGGGCCTTGCCCGACCGGTACGACGCCATCTCCTCCTGCGCACGTTCCACCGCTGCGATGACCTCGTCTGCCCGCAGCACCAGGGCATGCCCGGCCTCGGTGAGCCGCAGGCCACGGCCGTCGGGTTCGAATAGCGGCACTCCCGCCTCGTCGGCGAGCACCTTCATCTGCTGCGAGACCGCCGAGGGCGTCATGTGCAGCGCCTCGGCGACCGCGCCGATGGACCCGCGGTCGGCGAACTCGCGCAGCAGACGCAGTCGGCGCACCTCCATGGAGGTCAAGGTACCCGGCGAACCCGCCAGCGGCCTTTTGTGCCAGAACAGCGCTGCGATCGTGCCGCTCGCTCGTGGCGCTGCGATCAGGGGCCGCGCCCGGGCTACGGTGTCGCGCGTTGTCTCCCGAGAGAGTGAGGACCGTGATTACGAGCGAGGCGTCGACCACCCCGCAGACGGCCCGGGTGGGCATGCGGGGCAGTATCGAGCCCTGGTTCAGCGCCTATGCACTCGCCGGGTTGCTCGTGAACGGCATTGTGCCGCTGCTCATCCCGCTGACCGTGACCTCACGGGGCACGGTGGCGGTCGCCGCCGCGCTCGCCGCGTTCTTCGGCGGCCAGCTCTTCGCGCCGGTGATCGGGAAGATCGCCGACCGCACCGGCGGACAGCGGACGATCTTTCTCGGGTCATTCCCCCTGATGGGTGTCGCGGCCATCGGGTTCGGTTTGTCCGACGGACTCCTCGGCTGGTGTGTCGCGGCCGTGGTCGCCGGTGCCACCGCGGGAGCCGTGCAGACCCTGGGCAGCGTGTTCATCACCGAGGGCCATCCGGAGGACGAGTGGGACGAGCGCATCGGATGGTTCCGCTTCGTGTTCGGCATGGGCCAGGTGTCGGGACTGGCGATCGGAGCGGTGTTCGCCGACGGCCATGTCCACACCGGCTGGTACGTCGCAGGTGTCGTGATCGTCTTCGGCACCCTGCTGGGCCGGCTACGCCTCCCCCACCTGGCGTCCGCAGGCTCCGACCCCGCCCGCCCCGACTCCGCACTGCCGACGCCGGGCGGCCTGCGTCGCGAACTGCGGGGACCGTTCGGCCGGTTCCTCGCGTCGTGGTTCCTGGCGATGACCGCCGTACAGACCTTCCTGAACGTGATGCCGCTGGTGATGAAGGACGCCTTCGCCGTGTCGTCGTCGCACACCGCGTCCTGGTACCTGCTGGCCTCGGTCGTCGGAGCCTGCCTGTATCCCGCGTGCGGGCGCCTCGCGGACCGGTACGGCTGCGGTTGGGTCCTGCGCACGGGTCTGCTGATCACGCTGACCGGCCTGGCGGTGATGACGGCCGCCTGGATCTGGCACCCGTCGGGAGACTCCTGGATCGGCATCGCCGGGCTCATACTGGTGGCGTTGGGCTACCCGTTCGACTACATCGGCGCGACCAAGATGGCCGCCGACCTCACCCTCGACGGCCAGGGGTCCGCGATGGGACTGTTCAACAGCGCGGTGGCCGCGGGCGCGATCGTCGGCGCGACGGTCCCGTCGTCCCTCGCCGCGAGGTTCGGCTACGGCTCACTGCTGCCGCTGGCGGCCGGGCTGATCGTTGCCGCCCTGCTGGTCGGGTGGGGCGTTCTCGCGCGAGAGGCATACAAGCCGGCCTGAGTGCCCGGCCGGGCTGGACCCGCCGGACACAGCGCGGATTCGGAATCAACAGAACGGTCATGGAATGCCGGGGCGTCGGAAATGGTTGTGCCGACCATGGCATCACATGACGTAACCCTGGAAACCTTCGAAGAGACTGTCACGAAGGACGGCATCGTGCTGCTCGACTTCTGGGCGAGCTGGTGCGGTCCGTGCCGCATGTTCGGCCCGGTCTTCGAGAAGGCTTCCGAGGAACATTCCGACATCTTCTTCGGCAAGGTGGACACCGAGGAGCAGCAACAGCTCGCCGGCAGCCTGGGCATCCAGTCGATCCCGACCCTGATGGCGTTCCGCGACGGGATCCTGGTGTTCAACCAGCCGGGCGCGCTGCCCCCGGCCCAGCTCGAGGAACTCATCAGTGCGGTCGAGGGCCTCGACATGGACGACGTGCGCGCCAAGGTCGCCGCCGCTCAGCAACAGTGATGCCGCCGGAGCCGTCGCTGTAGGGCACCCATCTCTGTAGGAGAACTTCAGCAAGGCTTCGATTAAATTCGATTGTCCTTCATCGTCGTGACCTCGACGATGAAGGACATGTCCTCTCGTGACCGGTTGCTCGCGCTCGGCGTGGTGTTCTTGTGGGGACTCAACTTCGTGGCGATCCACCTCGCCCTCGAACACTTCCCTCCCCTGTTCCTCGCCGCCCTGCGCTTCGCCGTCATGGCGCTCCCGGTCATCGCCTTCGTCCGATTCCCGAAGGTCCGCCTGAAGTGGTTCCTGCTGTACGTGGCCGGATTCGGCACCGTGCAGTTCATCTGCCTCTTCCTGGCGATGGACCTCGGGATGCCGGCAGGCCTGGCCTCGTTGGTCCTGCAGACCTCGGCCCCCTTCACCGTCGTCCTCGGCGTGCTGTTCCTCCGTGAGCGGATGACGCTGCTCCAGGTCCTGGGGCTCCTCGTCGCCGTGGCCGGGATGGGCGTCATCGCCTGGGATCGCGCCACCGGCAGCGGCATCGGCGCGGCAGCGCTCATCCCGATCGGGCTGACCGTCCTCGGCGGATTGAGTTGGGCGATCGGCAACATCGGCGGCCGCCTCGCGCAGCCCGACGACTCGTTCCGCATGACCCTGTGGATGGCCGTCGTCGCGGGTCCGCCCCTCTATGTCGTGAGCCTCATCGTCGAGGGCCCGACCGCAGGCATCGACGCCCTCATGACCATCGGCACCGAGACGGGCCTGCGCGCGCTCGGCGGACTGATCTATCTCGCCGTCCTCGGCACGCTGGTGGGCGCGGGCCTGTGGACGCTCCTGCTCAGCCGCAACGACGCCAGCCGCGTCTCCCCGATGTCGCTGTTGGTGCCCGTCGTCGGCATCTCGGCGTCGTTCGTCTTCCTCGACGAGGTACCCACCGTCGGGGAGATCATCGGCGCGACCGTCGTCGTGGTCGGCTGCGCGGTCGGCGTGATGGCGCGCCCGCGCTCACGTCCGCGGGTGCGTCCGACCCCGGTCCCACAGGCCACCGGGCCCGAACCCGTCACCGGACCAGACCGGGGAGGGCGGGCCGACGGGGAGACCGCGCCCCGGCCCGCGGCGCGCTCGGCGTGCCCCTGACCCCCGGTGCTCTCCGCTCCGTGTGTTCCGGTCCTGCGTGCCCCGACTCGGCCGACTGTTCCCCTACTGCGCGGCGGTGACGGCGTCGCGCACGGCCGCGCACATCCGGTCGACGGCCGCCCGCGCGTCGGGGCTGATGAGGGTCATGTTCGCGAAGCCGTGGATCAGCGAGCCCTCGCGCTGCACGGTGACCGGGACACCGGCCTCCTTCAGCCGCTCGGCGTAGGCCAGGCCCTCGTCACGCAGCGGGTCGAAGCCCGCGACGACGACGTGCGCCGGCGCCAGACCGCTCAGGTCGTCGGCCAGCAGCGGCGAGCACCGCGGGTCGGTGCGCTGGGCGAGGTCGGGGACGTAGTGGTCGCTGAACCACGTCATCCGCTCCTCGGTGAGGAAGAAGCCCGACGGGAACTCCCGGCGCGAGGCGCTCTTCTTCGACAGGTCCGTCACCGGGTAGATCAGCAGCTGCAGCAGCGGGGCGATGTCCTCGCCGCGCACCTCGCGCGCCAGCACGGTGGCGAGATTGCCCCCGGCGCTGTCCCCCGAGACGACGATGCGCCGCGGGTCGACGCCCCAGCGCGGCGCCGCGTCGACGACGAATCGCCACGCCGCGACCGCATCCTCCACCGCGGCCGGGAACGGGTTCTCCGGGGCCAGCCGGTATTCGACGGAGACGACGTCGAGGCCGGTGTCGTGCGCCAGGCGACGCACGAAGCCGTCGTGGCTGATGCGGCTGCCGATGACCCAGCCACCGCCGTGGAAGTAGAGGAGGATGCCTCGCGAGGAGGTCTTCGACCGGTACCTCGTGGCCCTCAGTTCGCCACCGGGGCCGTCGAAGACCAGGTCCTCCTCGGCCGCCATGGGCGGGAGGTCCTCGGCGAGGCCTGCGGCCGAATCGTCGATCTGCTTGCGGGACTCGGCGACGTCGTCGTTGCCCAGGCCGACGCCCGGCACGTGCTCGGCGGCCCAGCCCACGGCGAACATCTCGGGGGCGAGTCGCTCGCCGTCGGAGTTGGTGGGGGCCCACCGGCCGGCCAGTGCCAGGACACCCGGCGGGATCTTCGACGCCCCGCGCATGAGGCCGGCCTGGAGTCGAGCGGGCAGGGACAGTGTCTGATGCGTGTCGCGGCTCACATCCGCAGAGCCTACTTGCTGGTCGGCAGCCGCCACGAGCAACCCGGCGTGCGAGCCTGTGGAACACTCGTGGCCATGTCCGACCGTCCATCGTCCGCCGGTTCCGCATCCCGCCGGGGCACCCGTCTACCCGTCCGCACCTCGGTCGCGCTGGCCGCGGCCGCGGCGGCCCGGTGGGCGTCGCGCGCCACCGGCCGCGGCAAGGGGTCGATGATCGGCGGCCTCGTCGCCGCCAAGATCGACCCCGAGATCATGCGCCGCCTCGCGGCCGGCAAGCGCACCGCGATCATCACCGGCACCAACGGCAAGTCGACGACCACGCGGATGGCCGCGGCGGCGATGGCCGAGCTCGGCGAGGTCGCCACGCAGGCCGACGGCGCGAACATGGACGCCGGCATCATCGCCACGCTCACCCTGACCCGCACCGCGCCGTACGCCGCGCTCGAGGTCGACGAGCTGCACGTGCCGCACGTCAGCGACGCCGTCGACCCCGAGGTGCTGGTGCTGCTGAACCTCTCCCGCGACCAACTCGACCGGGTCGGGGAGATCAACATGATCGAGCGACGGCTCCGCGAGGGCATCGCGCAACATCCGTCGTCGACCGTCGTCGCCAACTGCGACGACGTGCTGGTCACCTCGGCGGCCTTCGACGCCCCGAACGTCATCTGGGTCGCCGCCGGCGCGAGCTGGGTGGGCGACTCGGTGAGCTGCCCTCGCACCGGCGAGCCGATCGTGCGGTCCGGGGACGGCTGGCGGTCGACCGGGGACGAGAACTTCCGCCGCCCCACCCCGCAGTGGTGGTTCGACGACGAGAACATCTATGGCCCCGACGGCTTCTCCGCCCCGATGACCCTCTCGGTGCCCGGTCGGGCGAACCGTGGCAACGCGACGCAGGCCGTCGCCGCGGCCGTCGCGATGGGCGCCGACCCGGCCAAGGCGGTCGCCGCGGTCGGCACCGTGGGCGAGGTCGCCGGGCGCTACGGCGTGCACCAGATCGGCAACCACTCGGTCCGCACCCTGCTCGCGAAGAACCCGGCCGGCTGGCAGGAGGCGCTGTCGATGATCGACCAGGACGCCGACGGCCTGGTGATCGCCGTCAACGGCCAGGTCCCCGACGGCGAGGACCTGTCGTGGCTCTGGGACGTGCGCTTCGAGGCCTTCGAGACGATGCAGGTCGTCGCCTCCGGCGAGCGGGCCGCCGACCTGTCGGTGCGGTTGCTCTACGCGGGCGCCGAGCACACCACCATCCCGGACCCGATGGAGGCGATCGCCTCGTGCCCGCCGGGGCGGGTCGAGGTGCTGGCCAACTACACCGCGTTCCGCGATCTCGGGGTCGCGATGGAGCGCGCCGCACGGGCACGGAAGGGCGAACAGTGAGCGAGTCCACTCTCCGCATCGGTCTGGTCCTGCCCGACGTCATGGGCACCTACGGCGACGGCGGCAACGCCCTCGTCCTCAAGCGGCGCGCGATCATGCGCGGCATCGACGCCGAGGTCGTCCACATCACCCTCGACGACCCGGTGCCCGATTCGCTGGACGTCTACACCCTGGGCGGCGCAGAGGACTACGCGCAGCGCCTGGCCACCCGGCATCTCACCCGCTACCCGGGCCTGCAGAAGGCCGCCGCCGCGGGACGTCCGGTGCTGGCGATCTGCGCGGCGATCCAGGTGCTCGGCCACTGGTACGAGACCTCGGCCGGTGAGCGTGTCGACGGCATCTCGCTATTCGACCTGACCACGTCGCCGCAGGAGAAGCGGTCCATCGGCGAGCTGGTCACCGAACCGGTCCACCCGGCGCTGACCCAGCCGCTGACCGGTTTCGAGAACCATCGCGGCGGAAGCAAACTGGGCCCGGACGCCAAGCCGCTGGCCAAGGTCAGGCACGGTGTCGGCAACGGTGTGGGCGACGGCACGGAGGGCGTCGTCCAGGGAAGCGTCATCGGCACCTACATGCACGGCCCGGCGCTCGCCCGGAACCCCGAGCTGGCCGACCACCTGCTCGCAACCGCGATGGGCGTCGACTCGCTCGCGCCGCTCGACCTCCCCGAGGTCGAGCGCCTGCGCAGGGAACGCCTGGCCGCGGGCCGACGGCGGTAGTACGGCCCGTCGATCCGTTCGGACACGGGTACGTCGCCATGTCCGGGTCGAGAGTGGTTCGGCAACCGGAACGCGCAGACAGGATCGGGACCCCGGGTCGCGACACGGGTTTCCGCTGAATCAGCCACGCACGCACCGATCGTCGGGCAGGATGAGCACGACTCACACGTCGGAGTTGCGGAGGTGCACCGTGACCGGGAACAAGATGCTGCACGTGGTCCAGCACGCCATTCTCACCTGTGAGAACGGCGTCTGGACGGGACGTTACGGCGGCGAGGACTGGTCGGTCACGGCCGACTCCCACGAGGAGGTCCTCGAGCGGATGGTCGGGACCCTTCGGCGGCTCGGAGACGACGACGAACACCGGTGGCGCATTGTCGCGCTGGCCGAGGCGGTCGCCGCCGGCGAACGTACCGAGGAGGGTTTCGAGGCCCGGTTCATCGATCGCGCAAGCTATGAGGCGCGGATCATCGAGGCCATGGAGTCCCAGTTCGACGAGGAATGAGAATTCCCGCGCCATAGCGGAATTCACTCGCCTTCGACGTCGATCCCCGCAGACCGCGCGGCGCTCCGCAGCACGTCGACGAGCATCTCGACGGTCAGTCGGCCGGTGTAGGTGTTGTGCTGGCTGACGTGATAGCAACCGAACACCTCGAGGGTCGTGGTGTCACGGACCAGCGTCGTCGATACCCCGTGCCCGAACCTCGGCGCGGGCCTGGGCACCGTCCACCCCAGTTCCGCGAACGTGCGAAGCGTTGACTGCCAACCGAATTGGCCGAGTGTGAGCACGGCGCGGACGGTGGGGGCGAGCAGCCCGAGTTCGGCATGCAACCACCGGGCGCAGCGGTCACGCTCCTCGACGGTCGGCTTGTTCTGCGGCGGGGCGCAGTGCACGGGAGCCGTGATCCGGGTGTCGAAGAGTTCCAGGCCGTCGTCGCGCGACACCGAATGCGGCTGGTTGACCAGTCCCACGGAATACATTGCCGCGAAAAGGAAATCGCCGCTCTGATCGCCGGTGAACATACGACCGGTGCGATTTCCGCCGTGCGCCGCGGGCGCCAGGCCGACGATCAGCAGCTTCGCGTCCGACGGCCCGATGCCGGGGACCGGGCGGCCCCAGTACTCCTCGTCGGCGAAGGCGCGTCGCTTCTCCCGCGCCACCTGTTCGCGCCATGCCACCAGGCGCGGGCAGGCACGGCAGTCGATCAGGTGAGCGTCGAGCTCGGCCAGATCGCGGTAGCGGCGCCTTCGGGTGGGCATGACCCGACCCTAACCATTCTCACGGCCGGTCCAGTACCACGCACCGCTCACGCGTACGGTCCACGGCAAACCAGCCGCGTTCGAACTCCTGCCACTCCCGCAGGTGGACCCGGGCCCCTCGCCGTCCCGCGCGACGGCGCGTTCGAGGCGTTCCTCGGCGGTACCCCCGTCGAGCCACAGCGCATGGGTCAGTCGTTCGGCAACGCGCCGACGAGCGGACGAGACCCCTTCGATGATCAGCAGCGGCTGCCACTGCACCCACTTCGCGGGCCCCGGCGTCGCGACGCCGTCGTGCCACACCCGTGGGCGGTACCGGAAGTCGCGGCGCCGGACGAACGAGTGCAGGACGTCGGCCTCGAGTTCGGGCCACCAGGCCACCGGGTTGTCCCAGGTCGCGAAGTCGTCGGTCCGTACCAGCGTCACCCCTACCCCGCGGGCGCGCAGCCGATCGACGAGCAGGTCGGCGACGGTCGACTTACCGGCGCCCGACGGTCCGTCGACGGCGACGATCCCGGCGTCGAGCTGATCGGCGAGGTCCTCCACGCGGGCCACGACGGCCGCGTCGATCGCCGGTGGCGAGGCGGTCATCAGTGCGGGTCAGGCGAGAATCCGCCGGCCCGACAGTGCCCGGCCGAGGGTCAGTTCGTCGGCGAACTCGAGGTCGCCGCCCATCGGCAGGCCCGACGCCAGCCGCGTCACGGACAGTCCGGGGAAATCCTTGAGCATGCGTTGCAGGTAGGTCGCGGTGGCCTCGCCCTCGGTGTTGGGGTCGGTCGCCACGATGACCTCGGTGACGTCGACACCGTCGGCCTGGTTGCCGAGCCGGCGCAGCAGTTCGCGGATGCGCAGCTGGTCGGGTCCGATCCCCGACAACGGGTCGAGGGCTCCGCCGAGCACGTGGTAGCGACCCTTGAACTCCTTGGTCCGCTCGATCGCGTGCACGTCCTTGGGTTCCTCGACGACGCAGATCTTGGTGGCGTCGCGACGGGGATCGGAGCAGATGCGGCACAGCCGGTTGGCCGCCACGTTGCCGCACTCGGCGCAGAAGATGACGTCGTCACGGACCCGGCCGAGTGCCGCGATCAGCCGGTCGATCTCCGACTTCTCCCCGGCCAGGAGGTGGAACGCGATCCGCTGCGCGCCCTTGGGACCGAGACCCGGCTGCTTGGCCAGTTCGTCGATCAGATCCTGGATCGGTCCTTCATACATCGCGTGCCCGGGTTTTCGTGTCGAGAGTCGGCGGGAGGGGTGAGGGGCGCGGTGCGGCGGTCAGCCGCCGAGCCCGGGGATGCCGCCGCCGAGACCACCGGCGAGCGGGCCCATCTTCTCGCTCGCGAGCTGCTCGCGCTTCTTCGACAGGTCGTCGAGCGCGCCGAGCAGCAGATCCTGCAGGGTCTCCACGTCGTCGGGGTCGACGATCTTCGGGTCGATGGACACCGAGGTCACCTCGCCGGTGCCGTTGCCGGTCACCGTGACCAGGCCGTTACCCGCGCTTCCGACGATCTCGGCGTTCGCGATCTCGTCCTGTGCGGCGAGCAGCTTCTCCTGCATCTGCTGTGCCTGGGCGAGCAGACCTGCCATCGGGTTCTCGCCGCCCTGGCCGTCGCCGAACAATGCGCTGGGATCGAAAGGTTGCGTCACGGTGTCCAGGGTAGCCCGCGGGTCACCGCAGCAATCGGTCGACATGCGCGGCGATGTCGTCGACCGTCGCGTCGTCGACCGGACTGATCTCGAAGGACAGCACGTCGTCGCCGAACAGCCGGCCCGCCCGCGGGGTCAGGGAGAACTCGAACCGGGCGTCGGTCCGGCGCCACTCGACGATCCCGCCGTAGACGGGCGCGCTCGCGCCGGTGGTCACGCAGTACTCGCCGGCCCGCGGCCCACCGGTCAGGTCTCGCTGGATCTGGAAACACGCCATCGACTCGTCGTCGATGAACAC
Organism: Gordonia aurantiaca; assembly: GCF_039939235.1. Lineage (NCBI taxonomy): Bacteria > Bacillati > Actinomycetota > Actinomycetes > Mycobacteriales > Gordoniaceae > Gordonia > Gordonia aurantiaca. The sequence goes on from NZ_JBDUUF010000007.1 coordinate 18,822, forward strand.
GACTGCCTCGCACCCCAGGTCTGGGTGCCGTTCGTACGACGCGCGGATGGTCACGAGGGCCAGCGTAGATGCTCACCGCTCCCCCGTCCGACCCGCCGAGACCAGCCCTCGCAAGACCCCCGGTCCCGGACCCGACGTCGAGCCGGCGTCGGCGGGATCGCCGGAGGCCGCGTCGAGGGACTGTCCTCAGGGCGCCACCGGGCGCCGACTCACGAACCTGCGCTCCGTCCCGTCGATCGGGTCGGTGAACTCCAGGACGTGGGCGACTAGCCGCAGCGGGGCCGAGAAGTCCCCGCGGTCGGGTCGTTCGGCGAGCTCGGGGCGGACCTCGGGATACAGCGGGTCACCGACGATCGGCACCCCCAGTGACGCCATGTGCAGCCGCAACTGATGCGTGCGGCCGGTGTGCGGGACGAGGCGGTACACCCCACCGTGGTCGGTGACGTCGAGAAGCGTGATCTCGCTGATCGCGTTCACCGGGCCGTCGACGACGCGGGCGCGCAGGTCACCGGAGGTCTTCTCGATGCGGTCGGACACGGTCACCGTCTCGCGCAGCCGCTCGTCCACGGGTGCGAGCGCGCGGTACTCCTTGCGCGCGCGCCGCGACGCGAACAGGTCCTGGTAGGCGGCACGTACCTCGGGGCGCAGGGTGAACAGGAGCACGCCCGCGGTGAGCCGGTCGAGCCGGTGCGCGGGCGAGATGGTGTCGCTGCCGAGTTCGCGCCGCAACCGCACCAGCGCGGTCTGGGTGACGTGCCTGCCCCGCGGCATCGTGGACAGGAAGTGCGGCTTGTCGACCACGACGATGTTGTCGTCGCGGTACAGGATCGGCACGTCGAACGGGATCGGCACCTCCTCGGGCAGGTCCCGGTAGAGATAGATCGACGTGTTGACCCGCGACGGCGCGTCGAGGTCGACCGGCCGGCCCGCGGCGTCGACGACCTCGCCCGCCGCGGCACGCGCGTGCAGGTCGTCGGGGGTGAGGCCGGCGAGAGCCGGGGAGGCGAGCAACGCCTCGCCGACGGTGGTGTCCGGACCGGCCCGCAGCACCACGCGCGTGGAATCCACACCGTCGCGGATGGGCAGCGGCGACGGTCGTGCCCGGCCGCGCTTGCGCCGGATCGGGGTCACGGTCGGCGGAACGTCGGGAGCGCTGTCGGCGGAACCGCGCCGATCAGCGCTCCAGCTGCTTCTTCAGGTTGCCGAGCAGTTCGGCCTGGATCCGGTTGAGGCCCTTGGGTGCGAAGGTCTTCTCGAAGAAGCCGCCGATGCCGCCGGCGCCGTTCCAGGTGGTGGTGGTCGTCACCTTCGAGCCGCTGCCCGACCTCGCGACCGTGTAGGTGGTGACCATCGAGGAGTTCGCATCGCGCTCGGTGACGGTGTCCGGGGTCACGCTGACGGTCGCCCGGACGTCGCGCTGACGCCTGGAGGTGGCCTGCAGGATCCAGTGCACGACGGTGCCGTCGCCCTTGCCGCCGCTGATGACCTCGTAGTCGCGGTACTGGGCCGGGAGGATCGCCGGACGGACCTCGGTGTAGTCGGCGAGGGCGCCGATCACGGCGTCGGGAGCGGCCGCGATGTCGATCGATTGCGATGCGGATACCTGACCCACGTTTGCACACTCCTCGGGACCGAACGATTGGCGGGCGAACTGAACACGTCCTAGGCTAGCCGGGTGAGCTCTGGGCTGGAGATGGGGGGAGAGGCATTTGACCAGGGGGTGTCCACCCTGCTGGCCAGCTACCGTGCCATTCCTCCACACGCGACAGTGCGCCTTGCGAAGAAGACGTCCAATCTCTTCCGCAAACGCGCAGCCAATCCACATCCCGGACTGGACGTCTCCGGGCTCGATCGGGTGATCTCGGTCGATCTCGACACCCGCACCGCAGACGTGGCGGGGATGTGCACCTACGAGAACCTCGTGGCGGCGACCCTTCCATATGGTCTGGCACCTCTGGTGGTCCCGCAACTCAAGACCATCACGCTCGGCGGCGCGGTCACCGGACTCGGCATCGAGAGCACCTCGTTCCGCTCGGGGCTCCCGCACGAGTCGGTGCTGGAGATCGACATCCTGACCGGTGACGGCGAGATCATCACGGCCACACCGACGAACGAATACTCCGACCTGTTCTACGGGTTCCCGAACTCGTACGGCACGCTCGGCTACTCGGTGCGCCTGAAGATCGAGCTCGAACCGGTGAAACCCTATGTGGCGCTGCGTCATGTGCGGTTCGGCTCGATCGCCGAGCTGCAGGCGACGATGGACCGGATCATCGCCGACAGGTCCTACGACGGCGAACGCGTGGACTACCTCGACGGTGTGGTCTTCTCCGCCGGCGAGTCCTACCTGACCCTCGGCCGGCAGACCGACGAACAGGGACCGGTCAGCGACTACACCGGGATGGACATCTATTACCGGTCAATCCAGTCGAAGAAGACCGACCGCCTCACCATCCACGACTACCTGTGGCGCTGGGACACCGACTGGTTCTGGTGTTCACGTGCGTTCGGCGCGCAGAACCCGAGGATCCGACGGTTCTGGCCGAAGAGGTACCTGCGCAGCAGCTTCTACTGGAAGCTCGTCGCGCTCGATCACCGCTACAACATCGGCGACCTGCTGAACAAGCGCAAGGGGCTTCCTCCGAACGAGCGCGTGGTACAGGACATCGAGGTGCCCATCGAACGCACCACCGAGTACGTCGAATGGTTCCTGGAGAACATCCCGATCGAACCGATATGGCTGTGCCCGTTGCGTCTTCGCGAACCGGCGCTGCCCGGGAGCGATCCGGTGCGCCCCTGGCCCCTCTATCCCCTGGAGCCCCGCCGCACCTACGTCAACGTCGGGTTCTGGTCGGCCGTGCCGGTCACCCCGGGCAAACCCGGCCACACGAACCGGCTGATCGAACGCAAGGTCGCCGAACTCGACGGCCACAAGTCGCTGTACTCCGAGAGTTTCTACGAGCCGGAAGAGTTCGACGAACTCTACGGTGGTGAGAGTTATCGGCTCCTGAAGAAGCGGTACGACCCCCGCGGCCGCCTTCTGGACCTCTACGCGAAAGCGGTGAAAAGCCAATGACGACATTCAAGGACGCACCGGCGAGTACGGACTCGCACCCGGGCAAGATGACGCTCGCCGAGATCTTCGAGACCCTGCTCGGCGGCAACCTGTCGATCCGCATCACGGCATACGACGGCAGCGCCGCCGGCCCGGTGGACGCCCGGTACGGCCTCAACCTGAAGACGCCGCGTGGCACGACGTACCTGGTGACCGCCCCCGGCGATCTCGGTCTCGCACGCGCCTACATCGCAGGCGACCTCGAACTCGTCGGCGCCCACCCCGGCGATCCCTACCCCGCGCTGAAGGCGCTCGCCGAAGATCTCTCCTTCCACCGCCCGTCGCCGCTACAGCTCGCGCAGATCGCCCGTTCGCTCGGCATCGAGCACTTCAAGCCGATCGCCCCGCCGCCGCAGGAGGCCGTGCCGCGCTGGCGTCGCTTTGCGGAGGGCCTGCGCCACAGCAAGTCCCGCGACGCCGAGGTGATCCACTACCACTACGACGTCTCAAACCGGTTCTACGAGTGGGTGCTCGGCCCGTCGATGACCTACACGTGTGCGGTGTACCCGGATCACGACGCGACCCTGGAGACCGCGCAGGAGAACAAGTACCGACTGATCTTCGAGAAGCTGCGCCTCGAGCCGGGCGACCGTCTCCTCGACATCGGTTGCGGCTGGGGCGGAATGGTCCGCTATGCCGCCAAGCGCGGCGTGAAGGCCCTCGGCGCGACGCTGTCCGCCGAGCAGGCCGAGTGGGCGCAGAAGGCCATCGTGGACGAGGGTCTCTCGGACCTCGCCGAGGTGCGCCACAGCGATTACCGCGACATCACCGAGTCCGGTTTCGACGCGGTCTCGTCGATCGGCCTCACCGAGCACATCGGCGTCAGCAACTACCCGGCCTACTTCGGCTTCATGCGCGACAAGCTGCGTCCGGGTGGCATGCTGTTGAACCACTGCATCACCCGACCCGACAACGCCACCCGTGCCAAGGCCGGATCGTTCATCGACCGCTACGTGTTCCCCGACGGGGAGCTCACCGGATCGGGCAAGATCATCTCGAAGCTGCAGGACATCGGCGGCATGGAGGTCATCCACGAGGAGAACTTCCGCGAGCACTACGCGATGACCCTGCGCGACTGGAACGCCAACCTGGTCGAGCACTGGGACGAGGCCGTGGAAGAGGTCGGCGAGGGCACCGCACGCCTGTGGGGCCTGTACATGGCGGGATGCCGGATCGGCTTCAACCGCAACATCGTGCAGTTGCACCACGTGCTGGCCACCAAGCTGGACGACCGTGGCGGCCACCAGGTTCCGCTGCGTCCGTGGTGGAACGCCTGACGTTCCCGACAGCAAACGCCGACGCCCCGCCAGTCGATTCCGGCGGGGCGTCGGCGTTCGGTCTCTCTCAGGTGAGCGGCACGTCGATGATCGGACGACGCACGGCTGCGCCCGGTCCGTCGAAGTGCCACCACTCCCCCGCGTAGACCCTCAGCCCGCCTGCGGCCATCGCCTGCCGCAGGCGCGCTCGTGCGGCCTGGGCGGCGGCGGACACACCTTCTGTCGCATAGGCGGTGGCGTTCGGGGTGAACGAGTCGAAGTCGGTGCCCATGTCGACGCGGCACAGCTGGGCCGCTCTTCGGGGCGCGGGACAGTTCGGGTTCCGGACGGCGAGCGTGACATCGACCGACCGTCCCGACTCGTGACTCGTCGAGTACGGACCGGGCCGCGCGACCCATGCGGGGTCGGGAACCTTCTCGAACATCTTCTGCTGCACCGAGTGCGGCCGGTAGCAGTCCCAGAACACCAGGATCTCGCCCCGCTGCCGGAGTTGCTGCGCCGCGGTGCGGAGTCCGGGGGCCAGTGACTCGTGGACCAGGCACCGGGCGTTCGCCGGATACAGGCGTACGCCGACGAAGTTGTTCGTCGTCGCGTAGCGCAGGTCCAGGGCCGCGTCCGGCACGACGGTGCGCACGTCGACGAGGCCGACCGCCCGGGCCCGTGCGTCGACCGCCGTCGGGGGCGCGAGCGTGGACGACGGCCCGCCGCGCCCCGAACCGGCGTGTGACGGTCCGGTTGACGACGGTCCGGTTGACGACGGTCCGGTGGTCGAGGCCGCACCCGGTGTCGCCGGCGTGGCCCCGGGACTGGCCTCGGCACAGGCTGCAGCGGCCGTCAGCGACATCGCGGCCGCAATGACCACGGTCAGCATCACGCGCCGGGAGGATGTCGTCATCGGGTCCTCGTCCCTTTCAGCGCCACATCGAGATGTCGGCGGTCGGGTCGTCACTCGATCGGGCGTGCCCCGAGCTCGGTCTTCAGCAGTTCGAGGGCAACCTGGTCGGGGTCGAGACGCTGGTCGGGCGCGGCCGTCCGGGCCTCGGCGACCATCTCGGCACGTTCGTCCTCCGGGATGTCCTCATCGGCGCGGGGCGGTTCGGGCTCGGGTTCCGGCTCGGGCGGCGGCTCGGGGGCCGGTGCCTCGGGCGCACTCTGGCCCCGGCCGCGGCTCGGGCGCGAGAACGACGGCTTCGGCTTCGACTGCTGTCGCGCCGCCGCGGGTGCACCGCCCCGGCCACCGGTGGGTGCGGACGCGCCGGGAGGCTGATGCACGGTACGGACGTCGAGCGGGACACCGAAGACCTCGGCGAGCGACTCCCGGATGATCGCCACCGCGTGCGGAGCGGAGAGCCGTCCGACGAGGACCTCGACCGGGTGGGCGAGCACGACCGTGTCGCCCTCGAGGGCGACGATGACCGCCGCCGACAGCATCGGTTCGAGGCTCTTCGAGCGCTGCCGAACCGCGGCCCGGATGTCCTGGTATCGCTTGCGTACCGCCTCGACGTCGAGGCCACCCGACGGCGCCGGCTCCGGCTCGGGTTCCGGCGCGGGCGCGGGCTCCGGCCGACGCGACCGGGCCGGCATCGCATCCGGCGGCGGGACCGAGTACTCGTCGACCGGCTCGTCCGGCAGCGGGATGTCGTCGAGGTCGGACGCGGGCGCGGCCGGTTCGGCGACGGTCTCGGGTGCCGGGGCACGGGGCACTTCCGGGGCACGAGCCGGTTCCGGGGCACGCCCGGGTTCGACCCGACGGCTGCGTGGGGGTTCCGGAGCGGTGACGGGCTCGGCTGCCCGTGCCGGCTCGGGCGCTGTCGGCAGCTCGGGCGCTGTCGGCGCCTCGGGCACCGTCGGCGTCGCCGGCTCGGTGGCCGGCGGCACCGGCTCGTCGAACAACGGCGCCGTCAGATCCTCGACGACCGGCTCCGGCGCGTCGGGAACCGGCCGGGGTTCGGCCCCCTGTCGGTCCACCGGTTCGCGGGCGGCCTCGGTGTCGTCCCGCTCCGCGGGGGTTTCGATGTCGATCAGCGCCGGCGTGTCCTCGGAGTCGATGTCGGCGAGCGACTCGGCGTCGATCGCCCCGGCGTCGATCGCCCCGGCACCGATCGCGTCTGCGCCGATCTCGGCGGTGTCGACCTCCGCGGCGGCCTCGAGTTCGACGTCGGGATCGAGCAGACCGGGCTGCTCGACGGCCAGTTCCTCGAGCATCTCCTCGTCGTCGGCCGGGGTATCGACGGCAGCTGTCGCGACGCCATCCACGTGATCGCGCGTTGCCGAGTCCGCAACCGCGGTCGGAGCGGCCTCCTGCGCAACAGGTTCGACCGCAGCCGGTTGCGGTCGAGTCGGTTCCGGCTCGGCCGGCGCGGGACGGGGCGGCTCGGGCGCGGTCGGTTCCGGAGGCGTCGGCCGGGTGGCCGCAGGCCGTGCGACCGCGGTCGGCTCTGCCGACCCAGTGACCCGGGTCGGCTCTGCCGGCGCGGTGGCCCGAACCTGTTCCGCCACATCGGCTTCCGCGGCCTCGGCGGCGGCGCGGCGGGCCGCTTCGGCGGCCTTGGCCTCCTCCATCGCCTTGCGCTGCGACGGCCGGATGTACTTCGGTTCCGGTTCGGGCTCAGCGGGTTTCGGCGGGACCGGGATCGACGTCGAACCGATGCCGGCTTCCAGGCGTTCGAGACGCTGCAGCAACGCGGCATCGTCGGAGGACACCTCGGGCAGCAGCATCCGCGCGCACATCACCTCGAGCAGCAACCGCGGCGAGGTCGTGCCGCGCATCTCACCCAGGGCGTCGTGCACGATCTCGGCGAACCGTGTCAGCGATGCGGGACCCAGCCTGGAGATCTGCGCCTGCATCCGCGCCAGCTGATCGCCGGGCGCCTCGACCAGACCGCGGTCGGCGGCGTCGGGAACGGCCTGCAGCAGGATGAGGTCACGCAGACGCTCGAGCAGGTCGACGGCGAAGCGGCGCGGATCGTGACCCGCGTCGACGACCTTCTCGACCGCGCCGAACAGCGCCGCCCCGTCGGCCTCGGCGAGTGCCTCCACCGCCGTGTCGATGAGCGCGATGTCGGTGACGCCGAGCAGCGCGAGGGCTCGCTCGTAGGCGACGCCCTCGTCGTCGGCGCCGGCCAGGAGCTGATCGAGGATCGACAGCGAGTCACGCGGCGAACCGCCGCCGGCCCTGATGACCAGCGGGTACACCTCGGGCGCGACCCGCACGCCCTCCTTTTCGCAGATCTTCTCCAGCAGGCCGCGCATGACGGGCGGCGCGAGCAGGCGGAACGGGTAGTGGTGCGTGCGGGACCGGATCGTGGGCAGCACCTTCTCCGGTTCGGTGGTCGCGAACACGAAGATCAGGTGCTCGGGTGGCTCCTCGACGATCTTCAGCAACGCGTTGAAGCCCGCGTTGGTGACCATGTGGGCCTCGTCGACGATGAACACGCGGTAGCGCGACTCGGCGGGTGCGTAGAACGCGCGATCGCGGAGTTCGCGGGTGTCGTCCACACCACCGTGGCTGGCGGCGTCGAGTTCGATGACGTCGAGGTTGCCGGGACCGCCCGGGGCCAGCGCGATGCACGAGGCGCACTTGCCGCAGGGACGGGAGGTGGGGCCTTCGACACAATTCAACGACCGCGCCAGGATTCGCGCCGACGACGTCTTGCCGCAACCGCGCGGACCCGAGAACAGGTAGGCGTGATTGATGCGCCCCGAGTCGAGGGCACGGCTCAACGGTTCGGTGACGTGCTCCTGCCCCACGACGTCGGCGAAGGTAGCCGGGCGATAGGTGCGATACAGAGCCACGCGTCGAGAGTACCGGCGAGCGGTGACATCCGAAGACCCCGCCTCACACTGCGGGCGAGGCCCCTGTGTCCGGGTTGTCGGCCATCGGCTCACCGTCCGTTCCGACCAGGTCATCGCCCCGCTCGACGGTCCGCTCGGCGCCCGGTGCCACCGGTCCGGGACCGCCCTCCGACGATGCCGACGCCGTCGGTTCGCCGGGCAGTCCGCCGTCGGCGATCACCGCCGCCGCGACACCCGGCGCGATGACCGGGGCGGCCGGATGCGGCGGCACCGCGCGACGGTCCGCGGCCCGGAGCGCGACGACCGTGGCGAGCAGGATGCCGAGGTAGCACCACAGGTACGGGCTGACGGTGAACCAGTTCATCCAGGTGACCCGGGTCTTCACGTACAGGCCGGTGTAGTACCCGTCGGGCACCAGCGCGGGCACGTGCGTGGGCCAGGCGAAGACGAGCAGGAACAGCGCGACGGCGCCGACCGCGGCCAGTCCGCGCCGCGCCTGGTCGAGCCGGAGGTCGAGGGCGAGGTGGACGCCGATGACGATGATCGGGACGAACCACACCCAGTGGTGGCCCCACGACATCGGCGACACCATGCAGGCGGTCATGCCGATGATGCTCAGCGCCAGTAGTTCCTGTCCCCGTCGATGCGCGTAGGTCGCCACCGCGAACCCGGCGACGAGGGTTGCGAGGGCCAGCGCCCCGTAGAGCAGGGTCGGCGGATGGTCGGTGTCGAGGTGGTTGGCCAGCATCCCGCGCAGCGACTGGTTGCCGCGCAACTGCGCCGAGCCGACCCGCTCGGACTCGAACAGCTTGTCGGTCCAGTACGCCCACGAGTCCCGCGGCAGCACGACGAAACCGACGAGCACGGTCAGCGCGAACCCGCCCACCACGCCGGTGAACGCGCGCCAGTTCCGTTGCACCGCGTAGTAACCGGCGAAGATCAGCGGGGTCAGCTTGATGCCCGCGGCGATGCCCGCGCCGATGCCCTTGGTCTTCGAGGAGTCGGGCCTCGTGAGGTCGGCCAGGATCAGCAGCATCAGGAAGACGTTGATCTGGCCGTACCAGATGGTCGTGCGGACCGGTTCGAGCAGCATCGCCACCGCGACGAGCGACATCCCGATGACCCGCAACGGCCAGGTGACGGGCCGGCCCAGGTTGCGGAAGCCGAGCATGACGACCGCGTACAACGCCGCGACGATGCCGATCGTCCACAGCCAACGGGCGACGTCGAAGGAGATCAGCGCCAGCGGCGTGAACAGCAACGCGGAGAACGGCGAGTACGTGTAGTCGAGGTCGCCGATCATCTTCACGTCGTAGAGGTTCGCGCCCTCGGTGACCGCCTGCGCACCCTGCCGGTAGACGGCGAGGTCGATCTGATTGTTCATCAGGCCCCAGAACTGGGCTCCCCAGGGCACGACGACATCCTGAAGGGCCAGAGCGATGACCCCGACGATGGCGAACCCGGATGCGAGAAGAACCGGCCTGGGCAGATTCACGATTTACAAGAGTGGCATACGAGACCGTGCATACCGATGCACTCGCCCTGGAATGAGAGCAATCTAACGCCACCTCGGCGTTTCACCGCGGCGTGTCGCATGGCGCGGCTCAGGAATGCTGTGCGAGGAGGGTCTCGGCAGAGGCGAGCAACACGCAGGTCGACACGCCGTCCATCGCGGCCCGCAGGTCCTCGGTGTTCGGGAAGGTCGGCGCCAGACGGATGTTCCGGTCGTGCGGATCGGTCTTGTAGGGGAACGCCGAACCGGCCGCGGTCAGCGCGATCCCGGCCTCCTTGGCCAGTTCGATGGTGCGGCGGGCCGCGCCGTCGACGACGTCGAGGCTGATGAAGTAGCCGCCCTCGGGCTCCGACCACGAGGCGACCTTCGACTCGGCCAGTCGCTTCTCGAGGATGTCGAGCACGATCTTGAACTTGGGTGCGATGATCTCGCGGTGCCGGGCCATGTGGGCGCGCACACCGTCGGCGTCCTTGAAGAACCGCAGGTGACGCAGCTGGTTGACCTTGTCCGGGCCGATGGTCTTGAGGCCGAGGTACTTGGTGAACCAGGCGACGTTCTTCGGCGACGAGCCGAAGAACGACACCCCGCCACCGGCGAAGGTGATCTTCGACGTCGAGCCGAGCACGTACGCCCGGTTCGGGTGGCCGGCCTGCGCCGCCATCTCCAGGACGGGTAGCGGCGTGGGCGGGGCGTCGACCAGGGTGTGCACCGCGTAGGCGTTGTCCCAGTAGATGCGGAAGTCGGGTGCCGCGGGCATCTCCAGCAGGCCGCGGGTGACCTCCTCGGAGAAGGTGACGCCGGTCGGGTTGGAGTAGGTCGGGACGGCCCACATGCCCTTGATCGCGGGATCGTTCGCGGTCAGCTCGGCGCACACGCGGACGTCGGGGCCGTCCGGCAGCATCGGGACCGGGATCATCTCGATGCCGAAGCTCTCGGTGATCGCGAAGTGGCGGTCGTAGCCGGGAACCGGGCAGAGGAACTTGATCTTCTGACGACCCCACGGCTCGTCGGAGTCGGGAGTGCCGTGCAGCAGCCCGAAGACGGTGAGGTCGTGCATCAGCTCGAGGCTGGAGTTGCCCGCGGCGATGAGGTTCTCCGGGTCGACGGCGAGCAGTTCACCGAAGATCGCGCGCAGCTCCGGCAGGCCCTTGACGCCGCCGTAGTTGCGGGTGTCGGTGCCGGCACCGTCGCGGTAGTCCTCGCCGGGCAGGGAGAGCAGCGCGTTCGACAGGTCGAGTTGCTCGGGGGCCGGCTTGCCGCGGGTGAGGTCGAGTTTCAATCCGAGGGCCTTGAGCGCCTCGTAACGCTTCTTCAGGTCCGCCTGGGTGTCGCGAAGTTGGTCGGCACTCATCGAGTGGAAATTCAACGTAGGACCTTTCGCGGCACGACGCCGAATGCGGGGGTTCCGACGCCGCAGACCAGAGAAATGTGAATCTGGGAGATTAGGGGACCCCGCGCACCCGAGAGAGCCCGTTGACCCTTGCTGCCTTCCGGCCCTGGGGGAGTTCACAGGATGCACGCCGCGCGGGATCCGTCGTCCAGTGTAGCGAGGGTCCGGAGTTCGTCGACACCGACCCTCCACGAACGCGATGACCTGCGACAACGACTCGCCGGAGGCTCGTCGGACCGCGGCGACGACGAAGGCCCGCGGCGATCTTGCGATCACCGCGGGCCTCTCGTGGCGGAGGATAGGGGATTCGAACCCCTGAGGGCTGTTAACCCAACCCGCGTTCCAGGCGAGCGCCATAGGCCACTAGGCGAATCCTCCAACGCTGGCGATGATAGCGGCCGGATGTCCGCTCGCCCAAACCGCTTGCGAGCGACATCACCCGCACTAGGGTCTTTGCCATGTCCGATTCCTCTCCTGTCGTCGTGATCGGAGCGACCGGCGGACAGGGCGGCGCGGTGGTCGACGCGCTGCTCGACGCCGGTGTCGCGGTGCGGGCGGTGGTCCGTGATCCGGTGTCGTCGAAGGCCGCCGCCCTGGCACAGCGGGGCGCCGGACTCGCGGTCGGCGACATCGTCAGCGGAGTGGGACTCACGGACGCCTTCGTCGGGGCGACGGGGGTGTTCGCGCTCACGACACCGTCCCCAGGCGGGGCGTCCGCGGAGATCGCGCAGGGGAAGGCGCTGATCGAGGCGGCCACCGCGGCATCGGTCCCCTATCTCGTGTTCTCCTCCGCGGCCTCGGCCGACCAGGCCACCGGCGTACCGCATTTCGACTCCAAGTTCGAGGTCGAGAAGCTGCTGGCGGCGACCGACCTGCGGTACACGATCGTCGCGCCGTCGTACTTCTACGACAACCTGCTGGCCGATTCCGACGCGCTGGCCGCGGGGGTGATGCCGATCGCGATGCCGACGGACAAACCACTGCAGCAACTCTCGCGCCGAGACCTCGGACGATTCGTCGCGGGGCTGTTCGCTGCCCCCGACGCCCACGTCGGCGAACGGATCGAGATTGCTTCCGACCAACCGACCCCGGCCGAGATGGCACAGGTGATCGGCGAGGTGCTGGGCACCCGGGTGAGCGCGGAATCCTATGACCCCGAGCGCATCCCGGACCCCGGCCGGAGCAAGATGTTCACGTTCCTCTCCGCACGCGGCAACGAGATCGACATCCCGGCGCTGCACGCCCGCTTTCCCGACGTCGGCTGGCAGTCGTTCGCCGCCTGGGCCACCCGGGCGTTGCCCAGGTGACCCGGCGCCGTCCCGGGCACGGCTCGCACGGCACGGCGGATGGCGCGCCGATGGCCCATGATCGTCGGATGACGCACGCGCATCGTCCTTCTCCCCCGACAGCCGGGACACACGCATGCTCGTAGACGTCGGACTGATCCTCGCGGGCCTCACCGGACTCGTCCTCGGCGCGGAGTTCCTCGTCCGCGGCGGGTCCGCGGTCGCCACCCGGCTCGGGGTGTCCCCCCTGCTCGTGGGCCTCACCATCGTGTCGATCGGTACGAGCATGCCGGAGCTCGCAGTCGGCCTCGACGCGACGCTCAACGACGCCGGACCGCTCGCGGTCGGCAACATCGCCGGCACCAACATCGTCAACATCCTGCTGATCCTTGGCCTCTCCTCGGCCATGGTGCCGCTGGCCCTGGCGAAGCAGACCCTGCGGCTCGACCTGCCCACCATGTCGATCAGCGCGGTCCTGATGCTCGTCCTGTGTCTCAACGGTTCGCTCGGCCGGATCGACGGCGTGATCCTCCTGCTCCTCGGGATCGGCTACACGGTCGCGGCGATCCGCTGGGAACTCCGCGAACGGGCCACGCCCGTGGAGGCGGAGATCGCCGAGGAGCTGCCCGCGAAGGGCGGTCCGCTGTGGCTGCGTGCCCTCGAGCTCTTCGGCGGCATGGTCGCGGTGGTGGTCGCGGCCGACTGGCTGGTCGACGGGTCGGTGTCGATCGCGACCGACCTCGGGGTGAGCGAGGCGTTCATCGGCCTGACCATCGTCGCGATCGGCACGTCGGCGCCCGAACTGGTCACCACCGTGATGTCGACGATCCGCGGCGACCGCGACCTCGCGATCGGCAACCTGATCGGCTCCAGCGTCTACAACATCGTGTTCATCCTGGGCGTGACCGCACTGGTGAAGCCCGTCGAGGTGACCGACGATCTGATCCGCGTCGACATCCCGCTGATGACCGCGGTGGCCGTGCTCTGTATCCCGGTGTTCCTCTCCGGACGCCGGGTGTCGAGGCCGGAGGGGATCGGGTTCGTGGCGTTGTACGTGGTCTACCTGGGGGTTCTGCTGGCCTTCCGGACGTAGCCGCGGGTGATGCCGCCGCGCGGGCTCAGTCCTCGATCCGGTTGCCCTTCTCGTCCCAGTGCGCGGCGACCTTCTTCGACGGCTGCACCCGCGGCGGCTCGCCCGGCATCTTCGGGTAGCTCGGCGGATAGGGCATGTCCCCCAGCCCGTTCGCGTCGTCGCGCTGCACCATCTCGAGGAGCTTCTCGATGCCGCGCCGGTGGTCGGCGATGTCGGCCCACGGATCGCCACGGTCGGCGAGCATCTTCGGGACCGTGGCCATGGTGCAGTCGTCCGGGTGGACGTCGGCGAGTTCGGCCCACGTCACCGGCGTGGACACCCGGCCGGTCGGGCTGCGCCGCACCGAGTACGGCGCGGCCATCGTGCGGTCGCGGGCGTTCTGGTTGAAATCGATGAAGATGCGTTCTCCGCGTTCCTCTTTCCACCACGAGGTGGTCACGCTGTCGGGATCGCGGCGCTCGAGTTCACGGGCGATCGCGATGACACAGCGGCGGGTGGCGATGAAGTCCCACTGCGGATCGATGGGTACGTAGACATGGATGCCCCTACCGCCCGAGGTCTTCACGAAACCCGAGTAGCCGAGTTCGTCGAGCAGCGGCTTCAACCCTTCGATCGCGACCCGTCGCACGTCGTCGAACGTGGTGCCCGGTTGCGGATCGAGGTCGATGCGCAGCTGGTCGGGATGATCATTGTCGGGATGAAGCGTCGGCCAGGTGTGGAACGTGACGGTGCCGAGGTTGGCCGCCCACACCAGGTCCGCGGGGACGGTCGGCCGCATCGCATCGCCGGTGCGCTTGGAGGGGAACACGATCGGTGTCGACTGCACGTGATCGGGTCGCTTCTTCGCGATGTGCTTCTGGTAGATCTCCTCGCCCTCGACACCGTCGGGGAAGCGCTGCAGGAACGTCGGCCGGTCGCGCGTCGCGCGCATCAGTGGCCCCTCGCCGCTGCCGTCGACGCCTAGTGCCATCGTCCGGTAGTAGCCGACGAGATCCCTTTTACGCCCGCCGGCGTCGCCGAGTTCGGGGAAGTAGATCTTGTCCGGGTTGCTCAGGCGTACGGCGATCCCGTCGACGTCGAGCTCCTCTGCGGGAGAGCGCGATGGCATGGTGTCTTACCCTTCGAGGACGTCGTGCAGGTCGTAGGTGAGCGGGACCTCGAGCTGGTCGTATCCACAGCTGCGCGGATCGCGGTCGGGACGCCAGCGCAGGAACTTCACCGTGTGCCGGAAGCGTTGGTTCTCCATCTGGTCGTAGGCGAATTCGGCGACGAGTTCGGGGCGGATGGGAATCCACTCGCCGGACTTCTCCGACCGCCAGCGGGTCGGTTCACCCGGTGAGGCCTTCTCGGGATCGAGCCGCATCGGCTCGAACATCTTCTGCAGTTCGATGCGCTTGGCGTCGGAGAACGCGCCGGCACCGCCGACCATCCGCAGTTCGCCGTCGTCGCCGTAGAGGCCGAGGAGCATCGAGCCGAGCCCGGTGCCGGACTTGTGGATTCGGTAACCAATGATCACGCAGTCGGCAGTGCGCTTGTGCTTGACCTTGAGCATCTCGCGCTTGTTCTCGACATACGGGGTGTCGAGCCGCTTGGCGACCACACCGTCGAGTCCGGCGCCCTCGAAGGCGGAGAACCAGTCCTCGGCGACCACCGGGTCGGTGGTCACACGACTGACGTGGATGCGCCGGTCCCGGCCGCCGGGGCCGACCGCGCGCAGCAGCGTCGCGCGGCGCACGTCGAAGGGTTCGTCCTTGACCGAGGTGGAATCCAGTGCGAGCGCGTCGAACCCGATGAAGATCGCCGGTGTTCTCTCGGCCAGCATGTTCACCCGCGACTCGGCCGGATGGATGCGCTGCGCGAGCGAGTCCCAGTCGAGCCGGTGCGTGCCGCCGATGAGGGCGGGCACGCCGATCTCGCCGTCGAGCACGACCTTGGCGGGCAACTCGGCCCTGGCGGCCTCCACGATCTCCGGGAAGTACCGCGCCAGATCCTTGCCTCCGCGGGAGCCGATGGCCACCTCGTCGCCATCGCGGAAGATCAGCGCGCGGAAACCGTCCCATTTGGGCTCATAGGACCAGAGGGTCTCGCCGTCGGGTTGATGCGGCACGGCGGTGACCGCCTTCGCCAGCATCGGGGCGACGGGTGGCATCACCGGTAGATCCATGGATTCACTGTTCCTCACATCTCGTGGCGGGCGCAACGATTCGCCGATCCTGGCGGGTCGTGGCGTGATCCGACGTCATCGCCGGGGACAGACCGGCGGCACGGCCGGTTCTCATCGTCACGGAGGCCGCTGCGCCCGACCCGGTAACCTCGACCCCGATGTCAACACAGCAGGCAGCGGGCCGGTACGCGCCGTCACCCTCGGGTGACCTGCATGTCGGCAACCTCCGTACCGCGGTGCTGGCGTGGCTGTTCGCCCGTACCACCGGCCGCCGGTTCCTCATCCGGATGGAGAACCTCGATCGTGCGGTCGAGGGGGCCGACGCCCGGCAACTCGCCGACCTCGCGTCGCTCGGACTGGACTGGGAGGAGCCGGTCGTCCACCAGACCGACCGCCGCGACGTCTACCGGCAGATCATCTCCGACCTGCGCGCATCGGGACGCACCTATGAGTGCTACTGCACGCGACGGGAGATCCTCGAGGCCCCGTCGGCGCCGCACGCACCGCAGGGCGCCTACCCGGGAACCTGCCGCGACCTGACCGACGAGCAGCGCGCCGAGAAGATCGCCGCGGGCCGGCCACCGGCGATCCGCATCCGGGCCGAGACCACCGAATTCACGGTGACGGATCTGCTCCACGGCAGCTACACCGGGATGGTCGACGACTTCGTCATCCAGCGCAACGACGGCACCCCGGCCTACAACCTCGCCGTGGTCGTCGACGACGCCGCGCAGGGCGTCGACCAGGTGGTCCGCGGCGACGACCTGTTGTCGTCCGCGCCACGGCAGGCGTACCTCGCGACCCTGCTGGGCGACGGGCCGCCGACGTACGCCCACGTGCCCATGGTGCTCAACCCCGAAGGTGTGCGGCTGTCCAAGCGCGACGGCGCGGTGACCCTCGCCGACCTCGCCGCCCAGGGCGTGTCACCCGAGCGGGTCCTGTCGCACATCGCACGGTCGTTGGGACTGGCCGCGACCGGCGAGACCGTCGACCTCGCGACGATCCTGGACCGCTTCGATCCCGACGAGCTCCCCCGGGCCCCCTGGTTGTTGCACCAGGAGGAGTGGAGCTGAGGGTGTCCGACCGTGAGGTCGGGGCGCTCAGGCGGTCGTGGCCAGCAATCTGTGCAGCAGGTCGTTGAGCGTGATCAGCCCGATCGCCCGTCCGGAATCGGTGACCAGAGCCAGGTGTGCCCGGCGCTCGCGCATGGTGGCCAGCGCCTCGTAGACGGGGCGGTCGGATTCGATCCGCAGCACCGGCCGCATCAGGTCGGCGGCCGTGGTCCCGGGCGGGGTCTGCAGGCTGTCGCGCACGTGCACGACACCGTGCACGGTGCCATCGACCGGCTCGCGCACCAGCAGGCGCAGATGGCCGGAAGTACGTCCGGCCGTCTGGATCTGGTCGGCGTCGGCGGTGGGCGGCACCGACCCCAGACGGTCGCTGGGGGTCACGACCTCGCCGAGCGTGAGCGGCTCCAGTTCCAGTGCGCTGGTCAGGTGTGCGTGGTATCGCTCGTCGATCGTGCCGACGGTCGCGGAGTGCTCCACCAGATGACGCAGCGCGTCACTGTCCTGTCCGGCGGCGACCTGGTCGACCGGCTCGACACCGACCCGCCGCAGGCACCAGTTGGCCAGGTGGTTGAGCTGCACGATGACCGGCCTGGTCACCCACATGAACCCGCGCATCGGCAGCGCGAGCACGATCGCGGACCGTTCCGGGTGCGCGATCGCCCACGACTTCGGGGCCATCTCCCCCACCACCAGGTGGATGAAGGTCACGATGATCAGGGCCAGCACGAAGCCGGCGATGTCGGCCGACCAGTGCGGCAGGCCCCACGTCTCGAAGACCGGCGTGAGCCAATGGTGCACGGCCGGTTTGGTGACCGAGCCGAGGGCCAGGGTGCAGACGGTGATGCCGAGTTGCGACCCCGCCAGCAGAACAGACAGTTCCGAGGCGCTGCGGAGCGCGGCGCGGGCACTGCTGCTCGAGGACGCGGCGTCCTCGAGCCGGTGACGACGGGCCGCGATGAGCGCGAACTCGACCGCGACGAAGAACGCACTCGCGGCGATCAGCACGACGGTGACGACCGCGACGATCCACGGGTTACTCATCGTCGGCCTCGCCTCCGGCCCCTTCGACGACCGCATCGGGGCTCTGCTCCACTGCCTCTGTCATGGACACGAGTGCGGGTACGTGCTTGTCGACCTCGAGAACCGTCACGAGCACGCCCCGCGGAGCGGGCTCCTCGTCGTCCAGGATCGCGGCGGGATCGGGGTCGATCGTGATGGTCACGGTATCCCCCACCTCGGGCAGTCCGACGTATTCGGCGATCACCAGGCCGGCGATGGTCTCGTAATCCCCTTCCGGCAGTTCGAGTCCGATCTCCCGGGACACCTCGTCGACATGGGCGTCGCCGCGCACGAGCCAGCCGTTGTCGGTCTCCTCGACGACCGCCACGGTCTCGGGGTCGTGCTCGTCGTCGATCTCGCCGACGAGCTCCTCGGCGATGTCCTCGGCGGTCACGACGCCGGCGAAACCGCCGTACTCGTCGATGACGATGGCCATCTCCTCCGCCGCGGCGGAGAGGTTCTCGAGGACCTCGGGAAGCGGCAGCGTCGACGGGACGACGACGGCCCGGCGGCACAGATCACGCGCGGTGGCATTCCGATCAGCCTGCGCCGGGACCATTTTCACCGCGTGTGACCACTCGAGGAGGTCGTGCAGGTGGACCACGCCGAGCACTTCGTCGCCGGGACCGGCGATGACCGGGTAGCGGGTGTGCCCCGCACTCATCCGCGCGAGCACCTCCTCGGCGGTCGCCGAGGCGTCCACGTGATCGGTGTGCGGGCGCGGGATCATCGCGTGTTCGGCGGTGCGCGTGGGGAATTCGAGCACACGATCGAGCAGGATCGACAGGTCGTCGGGCAGTTCGCCCGCATCCCGCGACTCGGCGACGATGTGCTCGAGGTCCCGCACCGACGCCGAGTGCTCCACGTCGTGCACCGGCTCGATCCGCAGGGCGCGCAACAGAAGGTTCGACGCCTTGTCGAAGAGCGCGATCAGCCAGCCGAAGACCGTGAGATAGATGGTCGTCGAACGGGCGAGCCACAATGCGACGGGTTCGGCGCGGGCGATCGCGAGATTCTTGGGAAACAGTTCTCCGAAGACCATCTGCACGACGGTCGAGAACCCGATCGCGATGACGGTGCCGATCACCACACCGACGCCGAGGGGGATACCTACTCCGCCCAGCAGGTCACCGATCCCCGTTCCGATGAGCGGCTCGGCGACGTAACCGACCAGCAGGCCGGTGACGGTGATGCCGAGCTGCGCCCCCGAGAGCATGAACGAGGTTCGGCGGGTGACGGAGAGTGCGCGCCCGGCGGCGGCGTCGCCGGATTCGGCGCGGGCTTTCAGGCGGGAACGATCGACCGCCATGAAGCCGAATTCCTGGGCCACGAAGTACCCGGTCAGGGCCGTGATCACCAGGACCACCAGAATCCCCAGGACGATGCCGAGTACGGTCAGCACGGCGACATCCGATCGCCGGCGACGGACGGGGCGTCGGGGTGGAACGCCACGCGGTGGACCGCGTGGGATGAACTCGATTCAGTGCTGGGTGCCGACGGGTGTCGTCGGCGTTTTCGGCGCTTTCCGCGTCTCATCTTTCTCTCTCGTCGTGCTCGGGTCTACCCATACAGGGTGCCGAGTCGCCCATCGGTGCGCAAGTTCCACCGGCGCAGGTTTGCGCAGGTCAATCCTTCTTGCCGCCGTAGTAGCGACGCAGGAACTCGTCGCGGTACTCGAAGTAGTTCCCGTCTTCGATGGCCTGCCGGGCGCGGTCGACCAGCGCAACGATGAACGACACGTTGTGCAGGGTCGCGAGCGTCGCGGCGAGCCCCTCCTTCGCCTTGAACAGGTGATGGATGTAGGCGCGGCTGTACTGTGAGCTGTAGTTCTCGACCTCCGGGTCGAGCGGGCGGAAGTCGTTGCGGTACTTGGCGTTCGTGATGTTGTAGCGACCGTCGAGCGAGTAGATCGCACCGTTGCGGGCCACCCGGGTGGGCGAGACGCAATCGAAGGTGTCGACGCCGTTCTCGATCGCGGTGAAGATGTCGTCGGGCTCGCTGATGCCCAGCAGGTGCTTCGGCGAATCCTCGGGCAGTTCGTCGTTCACCCAGCCGACGATGGTGCCCAGGTTGTGCTTCTCGAGCGCGCCACCGATCCCGTAGCCGCCGAAGCCCTTTCCGCCCGCCGCGCGGTCGGCGTCGCTGAGTGCGACGAGGTCGCGGGATGCCTTGCGGCGCAGGTCCTCGTACTGCGCACCCTGCACCACACCCCACAGCGCCTGCTGCGGACGGTGCGCGCGCTCGACGCTGAGCCGGTTGTGCTCGGCGAGGCAGCGGATCGCCCATGACCGGGTTCGCTCCAGCGAATTAACCTGGTACTCACGGGTGTTCATGAGCGTGGTCAGCTCGTCGAAAGCGAAGATGATGTCCGCGCCGAGCTGATGCTGGATCTGCATCGACACCTCGGGGGTGAAACGGTGTGCCGACCCGTCGAGATGCGATTTGAAGGTGACACCGTCGTCGTCCACGCGCGACAGGCGCTCACGCCCGTTCGCGGTGAGCGCGTCGTCGGGGTTGACCTCCATCGAGATGACCTTCTTGAAACCCGCGCCGAGCGACATGACCTGGAATCCGCCGCTGTCGGTGTAGGTCGGCCCGTGCCAGTTCATGAACTTTCCGAGGCCGCCGGCCTGGTCGACGATTTCCGGCCCGGGCTGCAGGTAGAGGTGGTAGGCGTTGGCCAGCACGGCCTGCGCGCCGAGCTCGGCGACCGACTCGGGCAGGACGGTCTTGACCGTGGCCTTGGTGCCGACCGGGATGAAGGCGGGCGTTCGGATCCGGCCATGGGGAGTCGAGATCACCCCGGTGCGGCCACGGGTGCCCGGCAGGGTGGTGCCGATGGTGAAGGGACGCTCGGCGACATGACTCTCGGTACTGCTCACCGGTGCATCCTCGCAGGTCGGGGCCGGTCATCCCAAACCGGCGACGCGTCCGGCGGCGTCCGGGGCGGCCTGACGTGCCCTCCATATCGCCGGTGCGGGGTTCGATACGGTGGAACCATGCCGAGCCCCCGAGTGCTGACCCGCCCGAGAAAGTCCGCCACCGGCCTCGCCGCAGTGGCCGGCGCATCGCTCGCCCTGCTCACGCTGACGGCGTGTGGCGAGGGCCAGGACGTCACCGACACCTCCGCGAGCGCGACGGCGGCGGTCGAACAGCAGGCGGGCCCGTCCACCTCGCCGCCGGTCGTGGCCGGACGCAAGCCGGTGTCGAAGCCCGCGACGTCGAGCGCCGCCTCCGCGGCCGGCACGTCGGCCGCCGGTGGTCCGGGCACCGAATGCGGCACGATTCCCGGCCCCGATGGCGCGCTGACCGTCACGATCCTCGCCGGCGACGTCGCCTGCGCGACCGCCAAAGAGATCGGCGACGAGTACGGCCCGAAGATCGCGACGGGCGCGCAACACAAGGTGTCGGACTGGACCTGCGGCCCGTCGCAGCTGACCGGCGTGCTCGCGGCATGCCAGAAGGACACCTCGGTCATCGGCTTCGCACCCTAGGCGGCTTCCCGCGCGAAAGGGGCTTGACCCTGACGCGACGTCAGGCTCGAAGGTGGCCGATGTGAGTGATGAGGAACGTTCCGCCGAGTCGCGACCCACGCGGCCGCTGACGGTCGGGGTGGTCGCGGGTATGGCCGGTGTCAGCGTCCGGACGCTGCATCATTACGACCGGATCGGGCTGGTGACGCCCTCGGGCCGTACCGCGGCCGGCTACCGCGTCTACGACGACGCCGACGTCGAACGGCTCTACCGGGTGCTGACGTACCGCGAACTCGGCTTTCCTCTCGAGCGGATAGCGACCCTGCTCGACGATCCGGATGCAGACGAGCTGCATCACCTCCGCACCCAGCGCGAACTGCTGTCCGGGCGGATCGATCACCTGCGACGGATGGTCGCGGCAGTGGAGGAGATGATGGCCACCAAGAAGCAGGGAATCCGGTTGTCGGCGGCCGAGCAGGCCGAGATCTTCGGCGACGACTGGCGCGGTGAGGAGTTCGCCGCCGAGGCGGCCGAACGCTGGGGGGACACCGACGCGTGGCGGCAGAGCCGGGCGCGGGCGGCCCGGTACACCAAGGAGGACTGGGCGCGCATCAAGGTCGAGACCGACGACCTCGAACGACGTCTCGCCGACGCCATGCTGCGCGGCGTGACCCCGGGATCGGACGAGGCCGACGCGCTGGCCGAAGAGCACCGCGCACAGATCGGCCGGTTCTACGACTGCAGCCACGAGATGCACATCGGACTCGCCGACATGTACGTCGCCGACCCCCGGTTCACCGCACACTACGACCAGGTGGCCGCGGGGCTCGCGGTCTACGTCCGCGAGGTGATCCGGGCCAACGCCGCGAAGCAGGGGTGACCGGCCGGTCACCCCTGCTTCGCCGCATCGGCGCCGGTCTCACTCGTCCAGGTAGCGCTTCCGGAGCGTCTCGACGACGGCGGAATCCAGTCCGAGACCCTCGACGAAGTAGCCCTCGACATCGCCGAACTCCTTCGTCATCTCGTCGAAGGCGCCCTCGAGGTACTCGCGCCGGACACCCAGGATCGCCGACAGGATCTCCGGGTCGCCGCCGGCGTTCTCGAAGGCCGCGAAGACCGGGTGCAGGGCCGGGATGAGTTCGTCGTTCGTCAGGAGGTAGTCCTCGAAGACCTCGTCCCGGCCCACACCGAGCACCGACAGGAAGGTCGCCGCGGCCCACCCCGTCCGGTCCTTACCGGTGGTGCAGTGGAAGAGCGCGGCGCCCGACGTCGACGGCTCCGCCAGGTCCTCGTAGAACTTCTTGTAGGCCGCGCGGGCGCTGGGCAGGTTGACGATCTGCCGGTAGGTGCCCTCGATCAGGGTCTCGGCCTTACCGCCTCCGAGCGCCTCGTTCGCCTTGGCCACCATGGCCGGGTTCGCGAGCACCTCGTTGAGGTGGGCGGGGATCGCCGTCGACGAGTCGGCGAGGACGTCGAGCGGCACATCCGTGACACCGGGCAGCTCCGGGTCGGGTGCGGCCTCACGCTCGGCCGCGGTGCGCAGGTCGAAGATGGTCGTGATCCCGAGGGACTCGAACTTCTTCCGGTCGTCGCCTGCCAGGCGGTGCAGTTCGGTGGACCGGTACACGAGCCCGGACCGCACCTGCCGTCCGTCGCCGGTGGTCCATCCACCGAGATCACGGAGGTTGGGGACGGTGGCGAGGGGGATCGCGTGGGCGTGTGTCTTCTGTGCCATGAAAAGCGATTCTCCCAGCCATCCGGAATGGGTACGGCCAGGAAGCATCGCGTAATGACGATTATGTGCCGAGGCGACCCCGTCGGTCCTTCGAGAGCGGCACCTCACTGCCTCCTCTGGTCCGAAGTCAGGCGCAATGTTCTCCCTACCCGACGGTAACAAAAATATCGTGCCAACTTGCCCGCTTGTCGCGGTTGACCGTTTCCGTCCCCCGAATAGTTGACATCAAACGTCCCACCGACAGGATTCTTGCCGAGCATGAGCATTCTCCGTCATTACCTGAACCGCCTGATTAGAGCGCTCGCCGCACCGTTGCAGGCAGACCGGGGAGGCACCAGGCCACCGCGCTGAATTTGTGCCGCACGCCGATGTGCTCACCTGCATCCTCACGTTGTCATGCCTGATCGGCCTGGGCTAAGTTCACGGCAGGTCCGAAACGGCGGTTCACACCTGAACCATCCGGTCCGGACTCATGAATTTGTGCCGAAAGACGAAATTCACCGATCGATCCAACACGTTCGAGCGGTAACGCGCGTCCGCGTGCGCGCGACAGGGACACCAAGTCCCCTGACGATCGGGAACCCATCGGGACCCCATATCCACACGCAAGCTCCGGCCCGCAGGGTCGGCGCGCACCAGAACTCGGCGCCGACCGAGCACGAGAAACCGAGCACGAGAGAAAGATGAGCAATGTGGCCTTCGGACCGGGCGCCGACGATGAGTAAAGCCCCACAGCCAGGTGGCACCCCCTCCGACACCCCATTGATCGAAGGCCGCGGCCTGTCCGTGGAGGCTTCGTGGGGCCACATCTTCGGGCCGATCGACCTGCGTGTGCTGACCGGCGGCGTCACCGTCCTCGCCGGACCGGACGGGCGCGGGCGCACCGCGCTACTGCTCACCCTGGCAGGCCGGATGCGGCCCAGCTCGGGAGAACTCTCTGCATTCGGGCGGACGAACGACGCGCAGCATCTCTTCAACCAGGCCGCGGTCGCATGGATCGACGAGGTCGACGGCATCCAGCAGGCGATCCGTGTCCGCGACGTCGTCACCGAACTGATCCGCTGGTCTTCTCCGTGGTGGAAGTGGGTCACCCCGGCCCGTGAGGACGACCTCGAGCGCGTCTGCCGACCGGTGTTCGGTCCGTACCCGCTGCCCGACCTAGAGTCCTTCGTCGAGGAGCTGCCCGAACTGACCGCGGCGCTGTTCCGCATCGCCATCGGCAACCACCGGCAGCCGCCGCTGCTGGTCGTCGGCGGTGTCGACAAGCTGACGCGCCGGGAGAACCAGATCCATCTGATGGAACGGCTCGTCGACCTCGGCCGGAGCCAGACGGTCATCACCGCCGACATCAACGCGGTGTCGCCGTCGGGCGGCGTGCGCGACGTCATCCCCGTCGCCAATCTGACAGACGGCCAGTTCATCGGCCTCGAGCACGAAGATCGGACGTAGCAAGAACATGTTTGCCGCATTCTCCCCGGGCAGTGACGTCAAGCGGTACTACCGCGGGACCATGCCCCGGCTCGCCCTGGTCGTCATCATGCTCATGCCGTTGCTCTACGGCGCGATGTACCTGTGGGCGTTCTGGAATCCGTTCGCCGCCGCCGACAAGATCCCCGTGGCCCTCGTGAACGAGGACAAGGGTGCCGTCGTGATGGGCGAGAAGCTCAACGCCGGCGAGCAGGTCGCCGCGGGGCTCATCGAATCCAAGCAGCTCGACCTGCACGAGGTCTCCCCGGCCGAGGCCGCCGACGGCGTCGCGCACGGCAAGTACTACTTCTCGATCACCCTGCCCGAGGACTTCAGCGCGGCGATCGCGTCGCCGACGAGCGATGAACCGAAGTCGGCACCGCTGGTGTTCACCTACAACGACGCCAACAACTACCTCGCGACCATCATCGGTCAGGATGCCGCTCAGCAGGTCGTCAACAAGGTCAGCGCCCAGGTGGGCGCCCAGACCTTCGACATCGTCCTCAACGACGTGGGTTCGGTGACCGGCAAGCTCACCGAGGCCGCCGACGGCGCCAACGAGCTGGAGGCCGGCCTCAAGTCCGCGAACACCGGCGCCCAGGAGATCGCCACCAATCTGGTGACCGCCAAGAACGGCGCGGCACAGCTCGCGAGCGGACTCGGGGAACTCGACTCCGCACTGATCAAGGCCACCGACCCGCTGCTCAACGCGCTCGGCGCCGACCAGACCGGTCTGTCGGCCGCCGAGGTCAACGCAGCCGCCGATCGTCTGGCCCGTAACGCGGGAGCCGCCTCGAAGGAACTCAGCGCGGCGGCCAACCAGCAGTCACAGGCCAGCCAGGCGCTCGACAACGTCATCCAGCGGCTGAACGCGTCCAGCGACCCGGCGATGCGCAACCTCGCCGGGGCGTTGGCGCCGGCCCAGCAGTTCCTGCGCACCAGCGGTCTCGGTCCCGACGCGAACAACCAGCTGAGCCAGCTGAACACCGACGCCACCCTGCTCTCGCAGCAGCTCGGCAACCCCAACAGCCCGCTGCGGCTCGGTCTCTCGCTGGCCGAGAACGGCGGTCTGCGCAACGACATCATGGCCGCACGCGGAGCCGCGAACGAACTCGCCAGTGGCTCCGCGGAACTCAGCACCGGCCTCGGTGAGCTGAGCGCCGGCGCGGACGAACTGGCCTCGGGCACCGAGCAGCTGTACGCCGGTTCGAAGGAGCTGGCGTCCGGTCTCGACGAGGGCGTCAAGGCGATCCCGTCGTGGTCCAAGAAGCAGAAGGAGGAGATCGCCTCGACCCTCGCGCAGCCGGTCACGCTGCACGAGGACTACACCCACGAGGCACCGACCTTCGGCACCGGTTTCGCGCCGTTCTTCATGTCCCTCGCGCTGTTCGTCGGCGGCATCATCACCTGGATGCTGCTGACCCCGCTGCAGTCCCGCCCGATCGTCCAGGGCTTCTCGTCGATGCGCGTCGTACTCGCCTCGTACGCACCGGCTTTCACGATCGGTTTCGCCCAGGCGGCCATCCTGTACTCGGTCGTCACGTTCGCGGTCGGCCTCCGGGCCGTCCATCCGATCGCGACGTTCCTGTTCCTGTTGCTGGTCGTCGCGACCTTCATGGCGATGATCCAGATGTTCGACGCGGTGTTCGGCATAGCCGTGGGACGTGTCGTGACACTGGCCTTCCTGATGGTCCAGCTGGTGTCCGCGGGCGGTATCTACCCCGTCCCGACCACGGCCAAACCATTCCAGTACATCCACTACGTCGACCCGATGACCTACACCGTGGAAGGCCTGAGACAGCTCACCGTGGGCGGCATCGACTATCGACTGTGGCTGGCGATCGGCGTCCTCGCCGGGATCACCATCGTCTGCCTGCTCATCTCGGCGTGGGCAGCGCGGCGGAACCGTCAGTACACGATGGACCGCCTGTATCCGCCGGTGGAGGTCTAGGGAGGTCTCAGAAACAGCCAAACCCGCCACCAACTGTCACCCCGGGGTGGTCGAATACAACCATCCACCCCACTCACCCCCATTCGGTACCGATCGCTTGAAGCATCCGAACACCAGGAGGAAACACCTTGACCCCCGAACCGACTTCGCACGCCCGCGCGACCACCAACATCGGCGACGACCTGATCCTGCGTACCGTCTTCACCCGTCCGGGTGAGGCCACCGATCTGCCGAAGTTCTCGCTGGCCGACAACATGCTGCTGCCCGAGACCGCCTACCAGATCGTCCACGACGAGGCGATGCTCGACGGCAACGCGCGGCTGAACCTCGCGACCTTCGTCTCGACCTGGATGGACGACGAGGCCAAGAAGCTGTACGCGGAAACCGTCGACAAGAACATGATCGACAAGGACGAGTACCCGCAGACGGCCGCCATCGAGGACCGGTGCTGGCGGATCCTCGCCAACCTGTGGCACAACCCGGACGTCGAGAACGCCATCGGCACCTCGACGATCGGTTCGTCGGAGGCCTGCATGCTGGGCGGTCTCGCCCTCAAGCGCCACTGGCAGACCCGCCGCAAGGCCGAGGGCAAGTCCATCGAGAAGCCGAACCTGGTGCTGTCCACCGCCGTGCAGGTCTGCTGGGAGAAGTTCTGCAACTACTTCGAGGTCGAGCCGCGCTGGGTCCCGATCACCGAGGAGCACATGGTCCTCGACGGCCATGACCTCGAGAAGTACGTCGACGAGAACACCATCGGCGTCGTCGCCATCATGGGCCAGACCTACACCGGCATGTACGAGCCGGTGAAGGAGATCGCCGCCAAGCTCGACGAGATCCAGGCCAACACCGGCCTCGACGTCAAGATCCACGTCGACGGCGCGTCGGGCGCGATGATCGCCCCGTTCTGCCAGCCCGATCTGGAATGGGACTTCCGCGTCGAGCGCGTCGTCTCGATCAACACCTCGGGCCACAAGTTCGGCCTCGTGTACCCGGGTGTCGGCTGGGTCGTGTGGCGCAGCACCGAGGCGCTGCCGGAGAGCATGGTCTTCCACTGCAGCTACCTCGGTGGCAACATGCCCACCCTGGCCCTGAACTTCTCGCGCCCCGGCGCCCAGGTGCTGCTGCAGTACTACCAGTTCCTGCGTCTCGGCCGCGAGGGCTACCGCCAGGTCCAGCAGGGCTCGCTCGACGTCGCCCAGTGGCTGTCGTCGGAGATCGCCAAGATCGACGCCTTCGAGCTCGTCAGCAAGGGCGACACCATCCCGGTGTTCGCGTGGCGCCTGAAGAAGGGCCACACCGACAACTGGAACCTCTACGACCTGTCGGATCGCCTGCGCATGAAGGGCTGGCTGGTCCCGGCCTACCCGATGGCCGACGACCTGGCCGACCTGACCGTCCAGCGCATCGTCGTCCGTGCCGGCCTGAGCCATGACCTCGCGCGTGCGCTCATCGCCGACATCAAGACCGAGGTCGAGTTCCTCGATCGTCTGGAGGGCCCGATCCCGGCCGAGGGCCCGCGGAGCCACTTCCATCACTGATCGGTAGATCCTCACACGACGAGGTCCCCCCACCCGACCCCCGTCGGGCCGGGGGACCTCGTCACAGGACAGGCAGGTAAGAACAATGACCGTTGCCGCGTCGTCCCCCGGGCGCAGCACGATCTTCGTCCCCACACTGAACAAGCAGTGCTGGGGCTTCATGATCGGTTCGGCACTCTTCGCGCTGAGTTCCGCACCAGGGTTCGGCTCCTGGGCCGGCTCCGGCGCCGTCAACCTCTGCTGTTTCATCGGCGCGTGGTTCTTCACCGCCGCCGGTCTCATCCAGGTGCTGCTCAGCGGCCCGGTGACCACCAA
Organism: Gordonia aurantiaca; assembly: GCF_039939235.1. Classification (NCBI taxonomy): domain Bacteria; kingdom Bacillati; phylum Actinomycetota; class Actinomycetes; order Mycobacteriales; family Gordoniaceae; genus Gordonia; species Gordonia aurantiaca. Next base: position 47,063 of record NZ_JBDUUF010000007.1, read on the forward strand.
GGTCGACTACGGCAGCGGGATCATGGTGCGCGCCGACTGGCTCGCGGCCTCCACGCAGTCGCTGGGCACGATCCTCTTCAACGTCAGCACCACCGCGGCCCTCACCGCGCATTCGATTCCCGCGCAACGGGATCTGGTCTGGTCACCGGACGCCGGAGGATCGATCCTCTTCCTCATCAGCGGTTTCCTCGCGGTGCGCGGATACCGCCACGCGCACCGCTGGTTCGATCCGGGCGCCGCCGGCTGGTGGTCGGTCCAGATCAACCTGATCGGCTGCATCGCATTCGGTGTCGCGGCGGTGGGCGCATACGTCTCCAAGAGCGGCGTGACCGCCGACGCATCGCTGGCCAACTGGGGCACCTTCATCGGCGCGATCTGCTTCTTCCTGGCCTCGCTGGTCGTTCTCCCCGCGTGGACCCGCGGCAAGCAGGAGGCCACCGCGGCATGAGCGAACTGTTCGATGATGCAACGGAATTCGGCATTCCGAAACCGGTCGTCAACTCCTGGCGTAGTCGTATCGGCGCGGACCGGAACGAGGGACGGGCCAAACCCCTCCGCCTCTCCGGGCCGGAGGGCATGGAGAACTACAGTCCGTTCACCGAGATGCATGTCGACGACCCGGAGAAGTTCGATTCGTTCATGTATCTGCGCAAGCTGTCCACGGTCCTGCCGTTCTGCGCCCTGCATACACCGTTCGAGCTGACCCGCACTCCCGAACTCGTCGTCAAAGAGCCCTCCGATCACCTCATCATCGCGGTGCACACCATGAAGGGCCGCCACACGGTCCGCCAGGGCTCACGCGACTTCGCGTACCGGCCGGGGCAATTGGCCTTCCTCAGCAACGCGTCGCCGTACGTCGAACGCACCGCGGAGATCAACGACCCGGCAGGCCTGTTCATCCCGCTCGAGCTCCTCGGTCCGCAGCGCCGGATCGCCGAGCAGGCGCGGCGCCCGGTCGCCTCCCACACCCTGCTGGCCAGGGCCACCGCGTCGTTCATCCTCCGGTTCGCCGCGGACACCGCGGTCGAGGTCTCCGAGGCCACCGAGGAGACCGAGATGGCGGCCATCGAGCTCGTGCGTGCCGCGCTCGGTCAGCTCGACTACGAGAACCGCCCGATCACCGACAACGCGCTGTTCGTGCACGAGGCGGTCGCCGATCTGATCGAACGCCATCACCGCGACCCGTCGTTCGCCCCGAACACGCTCGCGCGGCTCCTGCACATCAGCCGCCGACAGCTCTACCGGCACTTCGAGGACACCGAGGACTCGCTGGCCGCACGCATCGCGGAGCGACGGCTCAAGACCGCCTGCGAGCTCCTGCGTACGCGTCCGGATCTCTCGATCGCCGACGTCGCGCGACACTCCGGATTCCCGTCCAGCCCCACCATGCGCAATCGGTTCCGCGCCGAGTTCGGTTGCGGCCCGAGCGAATACCGGGCACGCGCGAACGCCGAGGAAGGCGTGATCCATCTGGACCACTCGCGCAGCCGCTAGGCGCGGCCCAGCAGCGCCTGCGCGACCCGTTCCAGGGCGGCGACCCGGCTTCCCTTGACCAGCACGGCGTCCCCCGCCGCGAGGTCGGCGAGCGCGGCCACGGCCGCGTCGACGCCCGACAGGTGCCGGGCGGTGTCGCCGTAGTGCGGTTCGTCGACGGCGATGACCTCGATGCCGAGCGCCTGCGCCTCCTGCGCGATCGCGAGATGCTGTTCCGCCGACTCGTCACCGAGCTCGGCCATGGTTCCGAGGACCGCGACCCGCCGGCCGGCCTGCAGTGCGGCCAGCGACCTCAGCGCCGCCGACATCGACGTGGGATTGGCGTTGTAGGCGTCGTTGAGAACGACGACGCCGTTCGCCGACCGCGCGAGTTCCATTCGCAGCCCGGACAACTCGGCCCGGGACATCCCGGCCGCGATGTCCTCCACCGAGACCCCCAGTCCGCCACCGGCAGCCGCGGCGGCCAGGGCGTTGGGCACCTGATGCTCGCCGCGTGCGCCGAGACGCACCTCCGTCGAGCCCCAGGGGGTGTGCAGGCGGAACGACGCGCGCAGCTCCTCGTCGAGGACGATGTCGGACGCGTACACGTCGACGTCGGGCGACAGGCCGTACCTCAGCACGCGCGCCGAGGTCCGGTCGGCCATCGCCGCGACGTAGCGGTGGTCGGCGTTGAGGACGGCGATACCGTCGGCGGGCAGGGACTCGACGAGCTCGCCCTTCGCCCGGGCCACCGATTCGATGTCGCCGAACAACTCGAGGTGCGCGCCCTCGACACGGGTGATGACGCCGACCGTCGGGCTCGCGATCGAGCACAGCAACTCGATGTGCCCGATCCCGCGGGCGCCCATCTCCAGGACCACGGCCTCCACGTCGTCGGACGCCCCGGCGAGTGTCAGGGGCAGGCCGAGTTCGTTGTTGAAGGACTTCTCGCTCGCGGCGGTCCGGTAGGTGGTCTGCAGAACGCCGGCCAGCAGGTCCTTGGTGGATGTCTTGCCGACCGAGCCGGTGACCCCGACGACGCGGTCCGGGATGCGACGGCGCACCGCGCGACCGAGGTCGGCGAGCGCGAGGGCCGTGTCGGCGACCCGGATGGCCGTGCCGCCGATCGCCTCGGGCCGGGAGGTGAAGTAGGCGGGCGCCCCCGCGTCGAGTGCCGAGCGGATGAAGTCGTGGCCGTCGCGTTCGGCGACGATCGGGACGAACAGCTGACCCGGCCGGATGTTGCGGGAGTCGATGCTCGCCCCGTCGATCCGCACGTCGGGGCCCATCAACTCACCGCCGGTCGCCGCAGCGACCTCACTCGCCATGAAATGCACGTCCTCACGCTAGCCGACGACGGCGCCGGCCCCACGACCAGGCGAGGGGCCGCGAAGGGCCGTATACGACCTCGCCCCGTCACGGTCCGCCGGCGACGTCCACGGTGTCGAACTCCACATCGGCGCGGACACCGCGAGAACTCCTCTGCCGGTCCCCGTATCGTGACAGTCATGTCATCGCCGCTGTTGCGTCTCGTGGTCCTCTATGGTGGCGTCTCCGCCGAGCACGACGTGTCCCGCGTCACCGCCGCGCACGTCCTGGCCGCCGCGGACCGGGCGAAATACGACCTCGTGCCCATCGGCATCGCCAAGGACGGCGCCTGGCTGCGCAACGACAAGGCGATCGCCGCACTGGCCGACGGCACGCCCCTCCCCGATTCTCTCGAGGTCGCGGGCACCGTCATCGAGCCGCTGACCGAACTTCGCGGTCATGCCGACGAGGCGGTCACCGTGGTGCTGCCGCTGTTGCACGGCCCGCACGGCGAGGACGGCACCATCCAGGGGATGCTCGAGCTGTTCAAGCTGCCGTACGTGGGCGCGGGCGTGCTCTCGTCGGCGGTCTGCATGGACAAGGCGATGGCCAAGGTCGTCGCCGCCCAGGCCGGCATCCCGCAATGCCGCTGGATCGAGTTCCGCGACGGTGTCGACGACCCGCAGGCCGTGGTCGGCCGTGTGGTCGAGGAACTGGGCCTGCCGGTCTTCGTCAAGCCCGCCAACCTCGGATCGTCGGTCGGCATCAGCAAGGCGCATGACGCCGCCGAGGTGGACGCCGCGATCGACCTGGCCCTGCGCTACGACGACGTCGTGATCATCGAGGAGAACGTCGACGGCCGCGAGATCGAGGTCGCCGTGCTCGGCGACACCGCGCCCGAGACCTCAGTGCCCGGCGAGATCGTGCCCGGCAGCGATTTCTACGACTACGAGGACAAGTACGTCACCGGCGCCGCCAAGCTCGTCATCCCGGCGCCGCTGTCCGACGAGGCGGTGGCACAGGTCCGCGAACTGGCCGCCCGGACGTTCGCCGCGATGCGCTGCACCGGCATGGCGCGCGTCGACTTCTTCTACGAGGAGAGCGGCCGCGGCTGGCTGCTCAACGAGGTGAACACCATTCCCGGCTTCACCCCCGGATCGATGTACCCGAAGCTGTGGGAGGCGACCGGCATCGCCTACCCGGACCTCATCGACCAGCTCGTGACCCACGCCCTCGACGTCCATCGTCGCCGCGTCGGGTTCTCCACCGAGCACTGAGCGTCGCACCGGGCGATCCGGCCCGGCTCGCGCGTCTTCGCCGCGAACTCCCCGAACCGGACGCCCGACGGCGGTAGCATCGCACCCGTGACCGACACCCAGGCTCCCCGGGCGCTGCGTGTACTGGTCTATTCGAACCATCCCGACACCCGGGAACAGGTCATCGCCGCCCTGGGTTCACGGCCCACGAGCATGCTGCCCGAGCTGACCTTCACCGAAGTCGCCACCGCTCCAATGCTGTTCAGCCAGCTCGACGCCGGTGTCGTCGACGCCGTGATCGCCGACGGCGAGGCCACCCCCTACGGCGGGATGGGCGTCGCCAAGCAGATGAAGGACGAACTCGACCCCTGCCCGCCGGTGCTCGTGCTCCTCGGGCGCGCCGACGACCGGTGGCTGGCCGAATGGTCGCACGCCGACGCCTACGCCCATCTGCCCGTCGATCCGATCGCGTTGCCGGAGGCGTTCGTGGCGATGCTCCAAAACGCCGAACTGTCCGAAAATGGTGACTCCCGACGGACGAACACCTAGGCTTGTGGTGTAGCTCACACGCGTGTAGGAAGGTTGACAACCCGCCGCCTGCACGGTGAGGACAGTCGCCGAGCCGAGCCACCAACCACGTGGATGTCGGCACCCTGAGCGAGGAGGGGTCCACGCTTTGAACGCCTACGTCCCGATCATGATCCTCGGGGCAATCGGCGTGGCGTTTGCCGTTTTCAGCGTCTTCGTCGGCGTCGCCATCGGCCCGAAACGGTACAACCGCGCCAAACTCGAGGCCTACGAGTGCGGTATCGAACCGGTCGAGAAGAGCTTCCTGCTGCCGTCCTCCCGCGAGGAGGGCGCAGTGCGTCAGGTGCAGCGCGTGCCGATCAAGTACTACCTGACCGCCATGCTCTTCATCATCTTCGACATCGAGATCGTCTTCCTCTACCCGTGGGCGGTCGCCTTCGACTCCCTCGGCTGGTTCGGACTCGCCGCGATGCTGCTGTTCATCGTCAACGTCTCCGTCGCCTACGCCTACGAGTGGCGTCGGGGCGGACTGAGCTGGGATTGAGGACTTTTCGCCAGATCACGACTGCACCAGGAGGTCAGGATGGGACTCGAGGAGAGACTCCCGAGCGGTTTCCTGCTGAGCACTGTCGAGGAGCTGGCGGGCTTCATGCGCAAGGGCTCGCTGTGGCCCGCGACATTCGGACTCGCCTGCTGCGCAATCGAGATGATGTCGACGACGTCGGGCCGCTACGACCTCGCACGCTTCGGGATGGAGGCCTTCCGCGCCTCCCCGCGACAGGCCGACCTGATGATCGTCGCCGGCCGCGTCAGCCAGAAGATGGCGCCGGTGCTCCGCCAGATCCACGACCAGATGGTCGAGCCCAAATGGGTGTTGGCGATGGGTGTTTGCGCCTCGTCGGGCGGGATGTTCAACAACTACGCGATCGTCCAGGGCGTCGACCACGTGGTCCCGGTCGACATCTACCTGCCCGGCTGCCCGCCGCGGCCCGAGATGCTGCTCAACGCGATCCTGAAGCTCCACGAGAAGATCCAGGAGATGCCGCTCGGGGTCAACCGCGAGGAGGCGATCTGGGCGGCCGAACGGGCCGCGCTGGAGGCGACGCCGACCATCGAGATGAAGGGTCTGCTGCGGTGAATCCCGAACACGTCGACCCCGATCCCCGGCCACCCGGGTCACGCGCCCCGGAGGGGCGGCCACCCGATCCGGAGGTGATCGGCGTCCGGCACGGACTGTTCGGCGCGCCGGGCACCGGGGACACGTCGGGCTACGGCGGTCTAGTCGCGCCGATCACCCTGCCGCCGAGTTCGTCTCGGCCCTACGGCGGGTACTTCGACGAGGTTGCCGATGTGCTGGAGCGCGAACTCGGCGAGGACTTCGACGCCGCCGTGGAGAAGATCGTGATCTTCCGCGACGAGATGACGATCCACGTGCGGCGTGAACACCTGCCGACAGTCGCTCTCACCCTTCGGAATTGCCCGGACCTGCGCTTCGAGCTGTGTCTCGGCGTCAACGGCGTGCACTACCCGGCTGATCCCGGACGCGAACTGCACGCGGTCTATCCCCTGGCCTCCCTGACCCACAACCGGCGGGTGCGCCTGGAGGTGTCGGCCCCCGACACCGATCCCCACATCCCCAGCATCTGCGACATCTACCCCACCAACGACTGGCACGAGCGCGAGACCTACGACTTCTTCGGGATCGTCTTCGACGGTCACCGCTCGCTCACCCGGATCGAGATGCCCGACGACTGGGACGGCCACCCCCAGCGCAAGGACTATCCACTCGGCGGAGTGCCGGTCGAGTACAAGGGAACCCGCGTCGACCCACCAGACCGGAGGAGGTCGTACAGCTGATGCCCGACACCGTCACCGGCCCCGGCAGCACCGGGCCGTCCCGCGCCGCACCCGCGAACGGCGTCGACGTGCCCGACCAGGACGTGAAACCGACTCGTACATACACGGTTTCCGGACAGGACTGGGATTCCATCGTCTCCGACGTACGCTCACGCGCCGAACAGCAGCCCGGCGACGAACGCATCGTCGTCAACATGGGACCCCAGCATCCCTCGACGCACGGCGTGCTGCGCCTGATCCTCGAGATCGAGGGCGAGACGGTCACCGAGGCCCGATGCGGAATCGGGTACCTGCACACCGGGATCGAGAAGAACCTCGAATACCGCAACTGGACGCAGGGCGTCACCTTCGTGACCCGGATGGACTACCTGTCGCCGTTCTTCAACGAGACCGCCTACTGCCTGGGCGTGGAGAAGCTCCTCGGCATCACCGACGAGATCCCGGAGCGCGCGTCGGTGATCCGCGTGATGCTGATGGAGCTCAACCGCATCAGCAGCCACCTCGTGGCCCTTGCCACGGGCGGTATGGAACTCGGCGCGGTCACCGCGATGTTCCTCGGTTTCCGCGAACGCGAACTGATCCTGGACCTGTTCGAGATGATCACCGGCCTGCGGATGAACCACGCGTACATCCGGCCCGGCGGTGTCGCACAGGATCTACCGCCGGACGCCCCGGAGCAGATCGCCAAGGTGATCGACCAACTGCCCGGCCGACTGCAGGAACTCTCGGACCTGCTGACCGACAACCACATCTGGAAGGCCCGCACCCAGAGCGTCGGCTACCTCGATCTGACCGGCTGCATGGCGCTCGGCGTCACCGGACCGGTGCTGCGATCCACCGGTTACCCGCACGACCTGCGGAAGTCGCAGCCGTACTGCGGATACGAGAACTACGAGTTCGACGTCATCACCGCCGACACGTGTGATTCGTACGGCCGCTACCTGATCCGTGTGAGGGAGATGCAGGAGTCCATCCGCATCGTCCGGCAGTGCCTAGACCGGCTGAAGCCGGGACCGGTGATGATCGCCGACCGCAAGCTCGCCTGGCCCGCCGACCTCGCGCTCGGCCCGGACGGCCTGGGCAACTCGCCCGAGCACATCGCCGAGATCATGGGCACCTCGATGGAGGCCCTGATCCACCACTTCAAGCTGGTCACCGAGGGCATGCGCGTGCCGGCCGGCCAGGTGTACGTCGCGGTCGAATCGCCGCGCGGTGAACTCGGCGTCCACATGATCAGCGACGGCGGCACGCGACCGTACCGCGTCCACTTCCGCGACCCGTCGTTCACGAACCTGCAGGCGGTGGCGGCGATGTGCGAGGGCGGCATGGTCGCCGACGTGATCACCGCCGTCGCCAGTCTCGACCCGGTGATGGGAGGCGTGGACCGATGACCGATCCCGTGTTCGTGGACCTGTCGACCTCTCCCCCGCCGGAGCCGACGCCGCCGTCGCCCTGTGCCCCGGCGCCCACCATCACGTTCGGCGGCCCGGAGCGGTACCCGGCCGAGGTGACCGAGCGGCTCTCCGCGCAGGCCGCGTCGATCATCGCGCGCTACCCGCAGGCCCGCTCGGCGCTGCTGCCGCTGCTCCACCTGGTCCAGTCCGAGGACGGGTACATCACGCGGGCGGGCGTCGAATTCTGTGCGGCGCAACTGGATCTGACGCCCGCCCAGGTCGCGTCGGTCGCGACCTTCTACTCGATGTTCCGGCGCACGCCGACCGGCGACTACCTCATCGGCGTGTGCACCAACACCTTGTGCGCCACACTCGGCGGTGACGAGATCCTCCGCACCGTCTGCGACCACCTCGGCGTGCAGCCGGGCGAGACCACCCCTGACGGCCGCATCACGGTCGAGCACGTGGAATGCAATGCCGCCTGCGATTTCGCGCCGGTGGTGATGGTGAACTGGGAGTTCTTCGACAACCAGACCCCCGAGTCCACCGTCGAGCTCGTCGAGGACCTGCGTGCCGGCGTCGGTGTCGAACCCACGCGCGGCACCGGACGGCTGTGCACGTTCCGGCAGACGGCTCGCGAGCTGGCGGGGACGACCGACGCACCGCCGGTGACCGTCCCCGAACCGCCGTCGGCGATCGTCGAGGACGAACCGCCCGAAGCGCCCGTCCTCTCGCGCCACTGGCACGAACCCGAGTCCTGGACCCTGGACAACTATCTGCGGCACAACGGGTACCGCGCGCTGAAGACCGCGCTGGCCACCCCGCCCGACGACATCATCGAGATGGTGAAGGCCTCGGGCCTCCGGGGACGCGGGGGCGCGGGGTTCCCGGTCGGCATGAAGTGGTCGTTCATCCCGCAGCAGAAACCGTCGGACCCCGGCCCCGCGGCACCCCACTACCTCGTGGTCAACGCCGACGAATCCGAGCCCGGCACCTGCAAGGACATGCCCTTGATGCTCGCCTCGCCGCACTCGCTGGTCGAGGGGATCGTCATCGCGGCATATGCGATCCGGGCCCATCACGCGTTCATCTACCTGCGCGGTGAGGTCGCCTCGGTGTTGCGACGTCTGCGCACCGCGGTCGAGGAGGCCTATGCCGCGGGTTTTCTGGGCAAGGACATCCTCGGTTCCGGCTTCGACCTCGACCTCGTCGTCCATGCCGGCGCCGGCGCCTACATCTGCGGCGAGGAGACCGCGCTCCTCGACTCGCTCGAGGGTCGTCGCGGACAACCGCGGCTGCGACCGCCGTTCCCGGCGGTCGCGGGCCTGTACGCGAGCCCGACCGTGGTGAACAACGTCGAATCCATCGCGAGCGTCCCGCCGATCATCCGCAATGGTGTGGAGTGGTTCCGGTCGTTCGGCACCGAGAGGTCACCGGGATTCACGCTGTACTCGCTGTCCGGGCACGTCGCCCATCCCGGTCAGTACGAGGCGCCGCTGGGCATCACGCTGCGGCAGCTCCTGGAACGCGCGGGCGGCGTCCGCACCGGTCACCGGCTCAAGTTCTGGACGCCGGGCGGGTCGTCGACTCCGCTGCTGACGCCCGAACATCTCGACGTCCCACTGGATTACGAAGGAGTGGGCGAGGCCGGGTCGATGCTGGGCACCAAGGCGTTGCAGATCTTCGACGAGACGACGTGCGTGGTCGGCGCTGTCCTGCGGTGGACGCAGTTCTACGCGCACGAGTCCTGCGGCAAGTGCACGCCCTGCCGCGAGGGCACGTACTGGCTCGTGCAACTCCTCGACCGTCTCGAGCACGAGGGTGGGACCGCTGCGGATCTCGACACCCTCGCCGACGTCACCAACACCGTCGTCGGGAAGTCGTTCTGCGCACTCGGCGACGGCGCGGGCAGCCCGATCGTGTCCTCGCTCGAGTACTTCCGCGACGAGTATCTCGCACACCTCGACCACGGGTGCCCGTTCGACCACTCGCTGTCGACCGTCTTCGGTCCGGGACAGTCCACTGCGGCGGGAGGTGCCCGATGACCCTCACCCACGGCAGCGACCCCGCCACGGTGGCCGACGATCTCGTCGGCATCACCATCGACGGCCATGAGGTCCGGGTCCCCAAGGGCACCTTGGTGATCCGGGCGGCCGAACAGATCGGCATCACGATCCCCCGGTTCTGCGACCACCCCCTCCTCGATCCCGTCGGCGCCTGCCGCCAGTGCCTGGTCGAGGTGGAGGGTCAGCGCAAGCCCCTCGCCTCGTGCACGACCGTCGCCACCGAGGGAATGGTGGTGCACACCCAACTCAGCTCGCAGGTCGCCGCCGACGCACAGCGCGGCGTGATGGAACTGCTGCTCATCAACCATCCGCTCGACTGCCCGGTGTGCGACAAGGGCGGCGAGTGCCCGCTGCAGAACCAGGCGATGTCGACCGGTCGCGCCGAGTCCCGGTTCGACGGCGTCAAACGCACGTTCACCAAGCCGGTGCCCCTGTCGTCGGAGGTGCTGCTGGATCGCGAACGCTGCGTGCTCTGCGCCCGGTGCACCCGATTCGCCACCCAGGTGGCCGGTGATCCACTCGTCGAACTCGCCGATCGTGGTGCGCTGCAACAGGTCAGCGCCTATCAGGACGAACCCTTCGACTCGTACTTCTCCGGGAACACCGTGCAGATCTGCCCGGTGGGCGCGCTGACCGGAGCCCAGTACCGGTTCCGGGCACGTCCCTTCGATCTGATCTCGACGCCGAGCGTGTGCGAGCACTGCGCGAGCGGTTGCGCGCAGCGCACCGACCATCGCCGCGGAAAGGTGATGCGGCGTCTGGCCGGTGACGATCCCGAGGTCAATTCGGAGTGGAACTGCGACAAGGGGCGCTGGGCCTTCGCCTACGCCACCGCCGCCGACCGGATCACCACCCCGCTGGTGCTCGACCGGCACGGCGAACTGCGTGAGGCCTCCTGGGCCGATGCGATCAGGGCCGCCGCGCAGGGACTCTCCGCGGCGGTCGGCAACGCGGGCGTGCTCACCGGCGGCCGGCTGACCGTCGAGGACGCCTACGCCTATTCGCGCTTCGCCCGCACGGTGTTGCGCACCGACGACATCGACTTCCGCGCCCGGGTGCACAGCTCGGAGGAGGCCGACTTCCTCGCCGCACGCGTCGCCGGCCGCGGACTGGAGACCACCTACGACGACCTGTCGGCCGCGCCCGCGGTGCTGCTCGCCGGTTTCGAACCCGAGGAGGAGTCGCCGATCGTCTTCCTGCGGTTGCGGCGCGCGGTGCGGACCAGTCGCCAGCAGGTGGCCACCGTCGCCCCCTACGTCAGCCGCGGTGCGCAGAAGCTCGACGCCCGGCTGTTCCCGGCCGTGCCCGGGACCGAGCGCGCGGTGCTGGGCTCCGCCGAGGTCACCCATCACCTGCGTGAGCCCGGCTCGGTCATCATCGTCGGCGAACGTCTCGCGGGCAGCCCCGGGGCACTCGCGGCCGCCGCCGATCTCGCCGACCGGACCGGGGCGCGCCTGGCGTGGATTCCGCGGCGTGCGGGGGAACGCGGCGCCCTCGAGACCGGCGCCCTCGCAGGCCTGCTGCCGGGCGGACGCCCGATCTCCGATCCGGAGGCCCGCGCCGCGGTGACGGCCGTGTGGGGCGGTGCGATCCCGACCCGCCGGGGGCGCGACACCGCCGGAATCCTCGACGCCGCGCGCTATCACGGGGCGTCGTTGCTCGTGGGCGGCGTCGACCTCGACGACCTGCCCGATCCCGCTTCCGCCGCGGAAGCCCTCGCGGCGTCGGAGTTCGTCGTCAGCCTCGAACAACGCCACTCGTCGGTGACGGCCCTCGCGGACGTCGTCTTCCCGGTCGCCGCACCGGTGGAGAAGGAGGGGACCTTCGTCGACTGGGAGGGCCGACCGCGCAGCTTCACGAGCGCTCTCACCGACACCGGCCACGTCCCCGACCACCGCGTGCTGGACGCCCTGGCCCGTCGGATGGGCGTCGAACTGCGGTGCGACGGCCCGCAGACCATCCACATGGACCTGCGTCGTATCGGGGCCTGGACCGGCGAGCGGCCGTCGATCTCGGCACACGATCGCGAGTTGCACACACCGGCATCCGGTCAGGCGGTGCTGGCAACGTGGCACATGCTGCTCGACCTCGGCCGCCTTCAGGACGGCGAACCATACCTGGCCGGCACCGCCCGCCGGCCGGTCGCCCGGATGTCGCCGGCCACCGCCGCCGAGGCCGGGGTCGCGGTCGACGGGCGGGTGCGCATCAGTACCGCCGACGGTGCGATCTCACTGCCGGTGGAACTCACGGACATGCCCGACCGGGTCGTGTGGGTACCCCAGAACTCCCCCGGATCGCGGGTCCACCCGGTTCTGCGGGCGCAGGCCGGTGACCTGGTGGCGCTGTCGCCCGCGTCGCCCGCCGACGTCGCCGGAGGTGAACGATGATCGCGCCGCACCCCGAGACCCTCTCGCTGGCCATCGACTATCCCGACCTCGCCGATTTCGGACACGACCCGATCTGGTTGGTGGTCTGCAAGGCGATCGCCGTTTTCGCCTTCCTGATCCTCAACCCGCTCGTCGCCATCCTTCTCGAGCGCAAGATCATGGCCCGCATGCAGACCCGCCTCGGCCCCAACCGGGTCGGGCCCCGCGGAATCCTGCAGAGCGTCGCCGACGGCGTGAAACTCGCGCTGAAGGAGGGGATCATCCCGACCGGCGTGGACAAGGTGATCTACGTGCTCGCGCCGATCATCGCGGTGGTACCGGCGGTCATGGCGTTCGCGGTCATCCCGTTCGGCCCGATGGTGTCGGTGTTCGGTCATCAGACCCCGCTGCAGCTCACCGATCTCCCGGTGGGCATCCTCTACGTCCTCGCCGTGACGTCGGTGGGGGTGTACGGCATCGTGCTCGCCGGCTGGTCGTCGGGCTCCACCTATCCCCTGCTCGGCGGCCTGCGGTCCACCGCGCAGGTGATCTCCTACGAGATCGCGATGGGCCTCACGTTCGCCGCGGTGTTCCTCGACGCCGGGACCATGTCGACGTCGGGAATCGTTGCCGCGCAGGAACACCACTGGTACTTCATGCTGCTGCTCCCGTCGTTCGTGATCTACGCGATCTCGATGGTCGGCGAGACCAACCGCGCCCCCTTCGACCTCCCCGAGGCGGAGGGCGAACTCGTCGGCGGATTCCACACCGAGTACTCGTCGCTGAAGTTCGCGATGTTCATGCTCGCGGAGTACATCAACATGGTCACCGTCTCCGCGCTGGCCACGACGATGTTCCTGGGCGGTTGGCAGGCCCCGTGGCCGCTGAGTGCGTTCGACTGGGCCAACTCCGGCTGGTGGCCGATCCTCTGGTTCACCCTCAAGGTCTGGGCGTTCATGTTCGTGTTCATCTGGCTCCGTACCAGCCTGCCCCGACTCCGCTACGACCAGTTCATGAACCTGGGCTGGAAGGTCCTCATCCCGGTCTCGCTGGCGTGGGTGATGGTGGTCGCGATCATCCGCATCTCGATCGGCGGCGACACGCTCGTCCGGGCCCTGGTCTCCGCCGCGGCAGGGCTGGTGGTGACCGGGCTGCTCTGGTACGCGATCCGGCGGATGATGCGGGTCCCCGACGAACCGGGGGCACCCGCCACCGACACCGCGGGACCCGGGCGGACCGAGCCGTTCGACCCAATGGCCGGAGGATTCCCCGTGCCGCCCATGCCGGGTCAGACGGTGGACCCGAAGGCGAGCGGGGTGGCCGCCACACCACCGATTGCCGAGAAGACGCCGAGCAGGGAGACCACCGATGCCTGATTTCCTCAAGCCGGTCAGCGGCTTCCGCGTCACCTTCGGCGGCATGTTCAAGCCGCCGATCACCGAGGAGTACCCCGAGGTGAAACGGCCGACCGCACCCCGGTACCACGGACGGCACCAGCTGAACCGGCATCCCGGCGGGCTCGAGAAGTGCATCGGTTGCGAGCTGTGCGCCTGGGCGTGCCCGGCCGACGCGATCTACGTCGAGGGCGCCGACAACACCCCCGACGAGCGGTATTCCCCCGGCGAGCGATACGGCCGGGTCTACCAGATCAACTACCTCCGCTGCATCGGCTGCGGACTGTGCATCGAGGCCTGCCCCACCCGCGCACTCACCATGACCAACGAGTACGAGATGGCCGACGACAACCGCGCCGACCTGATCTACGAGAAGGACCGGCTGCTCGCGCCGCTGCCGGCCGGCGTCGAACCGCCGCCACACGACATGGCACCCGGGTCGACGGAGGAGAACTACTACCGCGGTGAGATCACGCCCGACGGCCGCCTGGCGCCGCTCACCGAATCCCCGCGCGCCGCAACAGGCGCGCACGCAGCCCGACCCGGGTCCGGCGAAGTCGGGGGGCCGCGGGCATGACCGGATGGGACGTCACCGGCGGACTCACCCTGCTGGCCGAGGAAGCGGTGCGCACCTCGACCGGCGAGGCGATCCAGTTCTGGATCCTCGGTGTCGTCGCGGTGGCCGGGGCACTCGGCGTCGTGTTCGCCACGAAAGCTGTGTACTCGGCGTTCTTCCTGGCCACGACGATGATCGTGCTCGCGGCGTTCTACGTGGCGCAGGGCGCGCTGTTCCTGGGGGTCGTGCAGGTCGTCGTCTACACCGGCGCGGTGATGATGCTGTTCCTGTTCGTGCTCATGTTGATCGGCGTCGACTCCTCGGATTCGCTCCGGGAGACGTTGCGCGGCCAGCGGCCGGCGGCCGGCCTGATCGGTCTCGGTTTCGGCGTCCTGCTCATCGCCGGGATCGGCAACGCGACAGTCGCGGTCACCGCCGGATCCACCGCTCCGTATGCGCTGGCCGGCGACAGCAATTCGGCGATCGAATCGATCGCCGAGCTGGTGTTCGTGCGGTATCTGTGGGCGTTCGAACTGACCGGCGCCCTACTCATCGCCGCCACCCTCGGCGCGATGGTACTCGCGCACCGCGCCCGGTTCGGCACGAGGCCCACACAGAAAGAGCTGTCCCAGACCCGATTCCGCAGCGGCGTCAACCTCACCCCGCTGCCGAGTCCCGGGGTCTACGCGCGGCACAACGCGGTCGATGTCCCGGCACGGCTTCCCGACGGCAGTCCGTCGGATCTGTCGGTGAACTCGATCCTGGCCGCCCGCACGCTGCGTCGCCCGCGGAGCGCCCGCGCCGATTCGGTGAGGAGGCCGACGAAGTGAACCCGGAGAACTACCTCTATCTCTCCGCCCTGCTGTTCACGATCGGCGCCGCCGGTGTCCTGTTGCGCCGCAATGCGATCGTCGTGTTCATGTGCATCGAGCTCATGCTCAACGCCGCGAACCTCGCGTTCGTGACGTTTGCGCGGATGACCCAGTCGTTCGACGGTCAGGTGATCGCCTTCTTCACGATGGTCGTCGCGGCCGCGGAGGTCGTCGTCGGCCTCGCCATCATCACGATGATCTTCCGATCACGCCGGTCGGCGTCGGTCGACGACGCGGATCTGCTCAAGCGGTAGAGGAGGATTGGTGAACGCCGAACTGACCGCGTCACTGCTCTGGCTGGTTCCCGCACTCCCCCTCGCCGGCGCGGTGATCCTCCTGCTCGGCGGACACGCGACCGACCGCTGGGGCCACCTCCTCGGCTCGGCCACCGCAGTCGCGTCGTTCCTGGTCGGATTCGAGATGTTCGTCGGCATGGTGTCCCGATCCGCCGACGACCGCGGTGTCTCCGACACCTTGTTCAGCTGGGTCCCGGTCGGAGAACTGCAGGTGGACTTCGGTTTCCGGATCGATCAGCTGTCGATGTGCTTCGTCCTGCTGATCACGGGTGTCGGCGCGCTGATCCACATCTATTCGATCGGTTACATGGCCGAGGACCCGGACCGCCGGCGATTCTTCGCGTATCTCAACCTCTTTCTCGCCGCGATGCTGGTGCTGGTCATGGCGGACAACTATCTCGGCCTCTACCTCGGTTGGGAGGGGGTCGGTCTGGCGTCGTACCTGCTGATCGGGTTCTGGCAGTACAAGCCGTCGGCCGCGACCGCGGCGAAGAAGGCGTTCGTGGTCAATCGTATCGGCGACATCGGACTGGCCGCGGCGCTGATGATCATGTTCGCGACCTTCGGTTCGGTGTCGTTCACCGCGGTGTTCGACGGCGCCGCGGCAGCCGGCGAGACCACGCTCACCGCACTGGGTTTCATGTTCCTGCTCGCGGCCTGCGGCAAATCGGCACAGGTGCCGCTGCAGTCGTGGCTCGGCGACGCGATGGAGGGCCCCACCCCGGTGTCGGCGCTCATCCACGCGGCGACGATGGTGACCGCGGGCGTGTACCTGATCGTGCGGTCCGGCCCGGTGTTCGACCTGGCGCCGAACGCCCGGGTTGGTGTGGTCGTCGTCGGCGCGGTGACGCTCTTGTTCGGTGCGATCATCGGTTGCGCGAAGGACGACATCAAGAAGGCCCTGGCGGCGTCGACGATGAGCCAGATCGGTTACATGGTCCTCGCGGCCGGGCTCGGGCCCGCCGGTTACGCGTTCGCGATCCTGCACCTGCTGACGCACGGTTTCTTCAAGGCGGGCCTGTTCCTCGGCGCGGGGTCGGTGATGCACGGGATGGACGACGAGACCGACATGCGACGGTACGGCGGCCTGCGGAAGCTGATGCCGATCACGTTCGTCACCTTCGGCGTCGGCTATCTCGCGATCATCGGTGTCCCTCCGTTCGCGGGCTTCTACTCCAAGGACCACATCATCGAAGCGGCATTCGGGGAGGGCGGTGCCAAGGGTCTGATCCTCGGTGGTGCGGCGCTCCTCGGTGCGGGCATCACCGCGTTCTATATGACCCGGGTGATGCTGCTGACGTTCTTCGGGGAGAAACGCTGGCACGGCACCACCGGCGCCGACACCCCCGCCCCGCATCCACACGAGTCACCGCGGGTGATGACCTGGCCGATGGTCGTCATCGGGGTCGGTTCGGTCGCGTCGGGTGCGCTCCTCGCGATCGGCGGCACCCTCGAACACTGGCTGGCCCCGGTCGTCGGCGAGCACACCCCTCATCACCTGATGCCGGTGTGGGCGATGACGGTCGTCATCCTCGCCGTCGTCGCGGTCGGCGTCGCGATCGCCTACCGGCAGTATGCGGCCCGACCGGTGCCGGTGACCGCACCCGAGGACGTGTCCGTGCTGACCGTCGCCGCACGACGCGACCTCTACGGCGACGCGGTCAACGAGCAACTGCTGATGCGGCCGGGCCGGCGGGTCACCGCCGGGCTCGTCGCGGTGGAGTCCGACGGCGTCGACGGATTGACCACCGGTGTGGGTGAGGCGATCTCACGGGCGTCGCGTCGAGTACGAGGTTGGCAGAACGGATATGTGCGGTCCTACGCACTGTCCATGTTCGCGGGCACCGCGGTGATCCTTGCTCTCGTGATGGCGGTGAATGTGCTGTGAGCATCCCCTGGTTGACCATCCTCTGGCTCGTCCCCGCCATCGCGGCGGGGCTCGTGCTGACGATCCCGGCGAACCGGCCGATGGCCGCGAAGTGGTTCTCGCTGATGGTGAGCATGGCGGTCCTCGCGCTCGGGGCGGGCCTCGCCATCGGATTCGATCCGACCGGCGAGCGCTACCAGTTCGTCGAGGACATCAGCTGGATTCCCGCACTGGGTACCCGGTATTCGCTCGGCCTCGACGGCATCGGGCTGGTCCTGATCCTGTTGACCGCCGCGCTGTTGCCCCTGCTGTTGCTGGCCGGTTGGAACGACGCCGACACGTCCGGCTCGCTCGACCACGCCGGCGGACGGGCCCAGAAGAGCACGCACATCTACCTCGCGCTGTTCCTTGCGACCGAGGCGATGGTGCTGATGAGCTTCGTCGCCCTCGACATCCTGCTCTTCTACATCTTCTTCGAGGCCATGCTGATCCCGATGTACTTCCTCATCGGCGGTTTCGGCACGGGCCCCCGCCGGTCCGGTGCGGCGGTGAAGTTCCTGCTGTACAACCTGTTCGGCGGCCTGATCCTGCTCGCCGCGGTCATCGGACTCCACGTGGTGAGCGCGCGCAACGGCGTCGGCGGCGGAACGTTCGCGCTCACCGACATCGTCGCCGCGGTGTCGAGCGGGCAGATAGACGACACCACCGGACTCGCGAAGCTGCTGTTCCTCGGCTTCATGTTCGCGTTCGCGGTGAAAGCGCCGCTGTGGCCGCTGCATTCGTGGCTTCCCGACGCCGCGGTGGCCGCGACCCCCGCGTCGGCGGTGCTCATGATGGCGGTCATCGACAAGGTGGGCACGTTCGCGATGCTGCGGTTCTGCCTGCAGCTGTTTCCCGATGCGTCACGGTATTTCGCCCCGCTGGTCTGTGCGCTGGCCGTCATCGGCATCGTCTACGGCGCGATCCTCGCCATCGGCCAGACCGATGTCATGCGCCTGATCGCCTACACGTCGATCTCCCACTTCGGTTTCATCATCCTCGGCATCTTCGCGCTGACCGACCAGGGCCAGGCCGGATCGACGCTGTACATGGTCAACCACGGGATCTCCACCGCCGCACTGTTCCTCATCGCCGGGTTTCTGGTGTCGCGGCGTCGCAGCCGTCTCATCGCCGACTACGGCGGTGTCCAGAAGGTCGCGCCGGTACTTGCCGGTACGTTCCTGGTGGCCGGACTGGCCACGCTGTCGCTGCCCGGCCTGGCGCCGTTCATCAGCGAGTTCCTGGTACTGATCGGCACGTTCACGCGGTACCCGATCGCTGCGGTCGTCGCTTGTTCGGCGCTGGTGCTGTCCGCGATCTACATCCTGTGGACCTACCAGCGGATGATGGGCGGACCCGTCAGAGCCGAGGCCGGACGTCCATCGTCGATCCGCGATCTCGCGGGGCGCGAACTGGTCGTCGTGGTACCGCTGATCGCCCTGCTGATCGCGCTCGGCGTGTACCCGAAACCGATGCTGGACCTGATCGATCCGGCGGTGCAGAGCACGCTGACCACCGTCGGGGTGACCGCACCCGAACCTGCCGTGGCCGGTCCCGGTGCCGGGGAACACGGTGCCGGTGAGACCCACGCCCCCACCATCGACGCGGAGGGACACCGATGAGTTCCGTCCTCGCCCTCACCTCGACCTCCACGACGCCGTCGACGCTGGCCGCCATCGAGGCGCCCAGCGTCGAGTACGGCGCGCTGTCCCCGATGCTGATCGTGTTCGGGGCGGCCGTGATCGGTGTGCTGGTCGAGGCGTTCGCGCCCCGGCATCTGCGGTACCCGATCCAGTTGGGTCTCTCGCTCGGTGGTCTGGTCGTCGCCCTCGGCGCGCTCCTCGCGGTCGCGGTCGCCGAGACCGAGAACGGCGCGAACGGTCAACTCACCATGTCCGGCGCGGTGGTGATGGACCGGGTGACGTTGTACCTGCAGGGGCTGGTCCTGATCATCGGGGTCATCGCGGTCGGCTTCATGGGCGAGCGCCGACTCGAACGTGTGGTGGCGCCGGTGAGTCTGCGGCGGCTCGCCACTGCGCCCGTCGGCGACGACCGTTCCGGCAGAACGGGTTCCGGCGGCGTCGACGCGGACATGTTCACACCGTCGGGTGCGTCGGTGCCCAACACCGACGCCGAGTTCGAGGCGACCCGTGCCGGCGCCGTCACCACCGAGGTGTTCCCGCTCGCGTTGCTGGCCGTCGGCGGCATGATGCTGTTCCCGGCGTGCGGTGACCTGCTGACGATGTTCATCGCGCTGGAGGTCTTCTCGCTGCCGCTGTACCTGCTGTGCGGGCTGGCCCGGCGTCGTCGGTTGATCTCGCAGGAGGCCTCGCTCAAGTACTTCCTGCTCGGGGCGTTCTCGTCGGCGTTCTTCTTGTTCGGCTCCGCATTCGTCTACGGCGCCACGGGGTCGCTGAACCTGGCAACCATCGGGGCGTCGATCAACGAGGTGGCCGGGTTGGGCGGCGACACCACCCTCGCGCTCATCGGGCTGGCGATGCTGGCGGTCGGGTTGTTGTTCAAGGTCGGGGCGGTGCCGTTCCATTCGTGGATTCCCGACGTCTACCAGGGCGCCCCGACACCGGTGACCGCGTTCATGGCGTCGGCGACCAAGGTCGCGGCGTTCGGCGCCCTCCTGCGGGTGTTCTACGTCGGCTTCGGCGGGTTGAAGGACCAATGGGAGCCGGCGTTGTGGGCGGTCGCGATCGCGTCGATGGTCATCGCATCGGTGATGGCGGTGACGCAGAACGACGTCAAGCGGATGCTGGCCTACTCGTCGATCGCGCATGCCGGCTTCATCCTGTTGGGCCTCATCGCCTTCGACGACGCCGGGCTCGGCGCGACGCTGTTCTACCTCGCCGCGTATGCGTTCACGACGCTGGGCGCGTTCGCGATGGTCGCGGTCATCCGCGAACCCGACACCGACACAAACGTCTCGGCCCATGGCCCAGCGATCCTCGGCGCTTCGGCGCCGGTCCGCAATCCGCACCTGTCCGGGCGTGAGGCCACCGACCTCACCCAGTGGTCGGGTCTCGGACGCCGCTCCCCGCTGGTGGGTACCATGTTCGCGGTCTACCTGCTGTCCTTCGCCGGTATCCCGTTGACCAGCGGGTTCATCGCGAAGTTCGACGTCTTCGCCGCGGCCGCCGGAAACGGCGGCGGCGTGCTGGTGGTGATCGGTGTGATCAGCAGCGCGATCGCCGCCTACGTCTATATCCGGATCATCGTCGCGATGTTCTTCGACGACGTACCCGTCGACGGCGCCCCGCATGTGGTGAAGCCCAGCATCCTGACGATGACCGGGGTCGCGATCTGCACCCTGCTCACCGTCGTACTGGGCGTCTTCCCGCAGCCGGTGCTGGATCTGGCCGACGCTGCGGCGGCGTTTCTGCGGTGACGGCGCGCTGAGGATCAGGCTCTGCCCGTAGACCGCATCCGTCGCGCGGTCAGCACGGTCACGGGAAGACGGTGCGGATGGCGGGCGGTCGGTTCCTCGAGTGGCCCACCCGCCCACCAGCGGAGAACCGCAGAAACGGACGGCGTTGCGGAACCAACAGAAAATCCGTGCCACTCTGGAGACCGTGGATCTCACCAGGAACCCGCGAAACATCGTCCCCGGGCCCGAGAAAGACCACGTCGGGTTGACAAGAGGCCGCCTGAAGCGTCGGTGGCCGGCGGTCCTGAGCGTGCTCGTCTTGGCCATCGGCACCCTCTCGGGGTGTTCACTCTTCTCCGACTCGCCAGAGGACACACTGCGCTCGTTCGCGGAGAACCTGCAGAAGGGTGACGCCGCCGCGGCCGCGGAGCTCACCGACGACCCCGCAGCCGCCCGGGCCGCGATACAGTCCATGTTCGACGGCATGGGATCCACGCCGAAGCTGAGCGTCTCAGCCGACCTCGTCGACGACAAGCAGGTGACCGCCACGCTCGAACACCGCTGGCAGATCCGAGACGACACCGTCGAATACCAGACAGATGCAACGCTGGTGGACAGCGCCTCCGGCTGGCGCATCCGCTGGCGACCAGCGGTGCTGCACCGTCATCTCCGCGACGGCCAGACGTTCTCATACAGCGACGACCGCGCCTATCGCACACCGGTTCTCGACGTCCACGGACAGCCGCTGATGACCTGGCAGGCCGTCTCGCTCGTCGACCTCGATCGCGCACAGATCGGTTCGTCGGACGCGCTGGCCAGGGCGCTGCGCCCCGTCGAACCGGATATGACCGGTGCCGGGATCCGAAAGCTGTTCGACGGCAACGACGCGGCCAAGCAGAACGTGATCAGACTGCGGGAATCCGACTGGAAGCGCGTGCAACGCAACGTCCAGTCCATCCCGGGGGTGACCACATCCGAGCAGGGGGCCCTGCTCAGTGCGACGAAATCCCTTCATTCCCCGGCGATGTCGGGGCTCGAGGAGGTCTGGCGCCAAACCATCGACGCAACCGCGGGTTGGTCGGTGTTGCTGGTCGGCACCGACGGCTCCGCGGCACACCTCGTGGATTCGAAACAGCCCGACCCGACCCCGCCCGTGCGCACCTCGCTCGACCGCGACATCCAGACCCAGGCGCAGCGCGCCGTCGACACGGAGCGCAGGCCGGCGATGGTCGTCGCGATCGCACCGTCCACCGGCGGGATCGTCGCCGTGGCGCAGAACGACGCCGCCGACAAGTCGGGGCCCGTCTCGCTCAGCGGGCTCTATCCGCCCGGATCGACCTTCAAGACGGTGACCACCGCCGCCGCGCTCGCCGACGGGGTCGTGCAACCCACGTCGCAGGTGCCGTGCCCCGGTCGCACGACGATCGAGGGCCGCACGATCCCCAACGAGGACTCCTTCGATCTCGGAACAGTGCCACTCGCAACTGCTTTCGCCCGATCCTGCAACACCTCGATGGGCGCACTGGCCAACAAGCTGCCCGAGGACGCGCTGACGGACATGGCACGCCGGTTCGGCATCGGCGCCGACTACGACGTCCCCGGCCTCACGACGGTGACCGGCAGGGTTCCCGTCGCCGATTCCCCGGCTCTGCGCGTCGAGAACGGCATCGGCCAGGGCACGGTGACGGTCAGTCCGTTCGGCCTGGCGCTGGCCGAGGCGAGCCTGGCGCGCGGCGAGACCGTGACGCCCGTGCTCGTCGACGGCCGGAAGACCACCGGTGATGTCGCTCCGCAGGGGATTCCCGCAACGGTCACCGGACCGCTGCGAGAGATGATGCGTGACACCGTCACCCGGGGAACAGCGACCGCGCTCCGCGACGTCCCGGGCCTCGGCGGCAAGACCGGAACCGCCGAGTACGGCGACAACAAGAACCCGCACGGCTGGTTCGCCGGCATCGTCGGCGACCTCGCGTTCGCGACGCTGGTCGTGGGAGGCGGATCGTCGGCACCGGCCGTGGGCGTCACCGGGGAGTTCCTGCGACCGCTCGGGAACTAGATGCACGCAGACCATGTCTGCACTTTGGCGACCCTGACGGGGCTCGAACCCGCGACCTCCGCCGTGACAGGGCGGCGCGCTAACCAACTGCGCCACAGGGCCTTGCTGCGAACACGGTACTGCATCCCGTCACCCGGGTTTCGACCACCCCCCCCACTTACTCACTGCTGAGCGGCGGGCGATCCGACCTGGATGCTCGCCACCACCTCGGCGCTTCTCTCGCTCCGCCACCGTGCCGGAGTCTCGATGGACACCCCGAGATCGCTGGTGGGACACCCGGTCACGTCCTCGATATGTTTCTGCCTGTCTGCGAACGTCACTCTTTTCAGAAGCGCGAGTTCAGCACTCACCTGACCCGGGTTCGCGACTTCGAGGACGACCAACCCGGTCTTATGAATAAGATCACCTCGGTTGATCACGCACGCAGCCGTCACGATGGTTGGCACTTTCACCGTGCGATCCTTCCCTGTTGTTCTCGGGCTCGACGAGGAGCCGCCGCGTCCGGATATCCAAGGAGCTCTTCAGCC
The DNA here is from genome assembly GCF_039939235.1 of Gordonia aurantiaca. Taxonomy (NCBI): domain Bacteria; kingdom Bacillati; phylum Actinomycetota; class Actinomycetes; order Mycobacteriales; family Gordoniaceae; genus Gordonia; species Gordonia aurantiaca. Next base: position 70,294 of record NZ_JBDUUF010000007.1, read on the forward strand.
GGCTTCGGCGAGAGCCCGACGAGGTGTCGGCTCATGATCCATACGCTCGAGCGCGTTTCGGTACATCCGGTGACGGGGCATCGGGTTCCGCGGTACGGGTGAAGTACAGAACTGCAACCAAGGATGTGGCGCCGAGCACGCAGGCTGCCGCAACACCCCGGCCGGAGCCGCATCGGCCGACCCCGAGCGAGAAGGGGCGCGAAGTCACCGCCTCCCGGCCCGCAGAGCGGGGAACACCGCATCCCGCAGCAGCGGCGCCACGGTCTCGTCCTCGAGACCCCGCCAGGCCAGCTCCGCGATCTCGGCCTTCGGCGCGTCGACATGCACATATGGGTGCTCGAACACGTCCGCGACGACCCGCCGACCGGCTTCGTTCGCCGCAGCCGCCTCGAACTCACCGAGCGCGCGCAGATCACCGACCTCGATCGCGACCCCGAGCTCCTCGAAGCACTCACGCACGGCTGCGTCAGCGGGGCCCTCCCCGGGGTCGGGCTTGCCGCCGGGCAGCATGAACATGCTGGTGTTCCGCTTCCGGACCGTCAGCACCCGACCATCGGCGTCCCGGATCACCACAGCGCTCACCCGGATCGGTTCCATGCGGACGGTTCCCTTCGTCGACGCTCCTCGTCGTCACCGTTTCTAGCATCGGACCCCGCGGCCTGATCCCGGATCCTCAGCCCCTCGGCGTCAGCTCTTTGCGATAGAGGACGTTCCCGGAGGCGTCGAGCAGATCGACGGTCATGACCTTCGAGCTGCCATCGATGACCACCTCGCCGAAGTGCTGGTATCCCTCCGCCGGCGACACGTCATCCTCGTCCGGGGCGTGCACGAACTCGTACTTCGCACCGAATGTCTCGTCGAGTGGACTCGACGGGAACGCCCCGGCGTGCAACGGTCCCGCCACGAATTCCCAGAAGGGTGCGAAGTTCTTGAACCGGGCACGATCCGGCTCGTAGGAGATCGCCGCCGCGTAGTGGACGTCGGCCGTGAGGTAGACGATGTTCGGCACGCCCTTGGTCTCGGAGAGGATCCGCGAGAACGCGATCTCGCGACCGAGGGGATCGCCGCCGTCCCCCTGTCCCACGGCTTCGATCGACGTCGGCCCGCTGTCGGGGGTCGTGTTCTTGTCCGCGACGACGATGCTCAGCGGCAGTTCGTTGGCCACGACCTTCCAGGTCGCGGTCGACGACCTCAATCCGTCGATCAGCCACCGAGTCTGTGCGCGGCCCAGCACACCGTCGACGTTGTCTTTCGACCACGCGTCGGGATTCGGGTCCTTGTAGCTGCGCATGTCGAGGAGGAAGACATCGAGCAACGGGCCGTAGGACACCTTGCGGTACAGGCGCTCCGCCGTCGAGTCGTCGACGGGTTGCCACTCGTGCCAGGCCCGCCTTCCCCGTTTCGCCAGCACGTCGACGCTCATCTCGCGGTAACCCTTGCGTCCCTGCCCCTCGAGGCTCTCGCCGGGGAACCAGTTGTTGACGATCTCGTGGTCGTCCCACTGGACCAGCTGGGGGACCGAGGCGACGAATCGTCGGAGATTCTCGTCGGTCAGATTGTAGGCGTAATTGCCTCGGAAGTCGTCGAGCGTCTGCGCGACATGGCTTTTCGCGGGATGGGTGAGGCTCCTGTAGGTCTCTCCGTTGTTCTGCTTCTTGGTCGGTGCGACCGGATTGTCGGCGTAGATCGCGTCGCCGGAGTGGATGAAGAAGTTCGGGTTGCGATCTGCCATCGTCGAGAAGATCGTCATTCCCCCGAGGTCGGGATTGATGCCCCAGCCCTGACCCACGACGTCGCCGGACCACTGGAATCGGATGTCGCCCTGCGTGACCGGGGCCGTGGTGAAGGTCCCGGCGACCGGCTCCCCGACTGCTCCGTCCTCGCCTTCGAGGGTCACGCGGTAATGAACGGTCCGCCCCGGTTCGAGGCCGGCCACCCGGAGACGGCCCGTGCCGTCGGTCGCCGGGGTCAGCGCCGGACCCCGGAGCTTCCTGGCGTCACGGAGGGATTCGTCCGATGCCACTTCGACGAGCATCGTCGCCGGCCGGTCGGATCGTGCCCAGACGAGCGCACCCCCGGTGTTGACCTCGCCGACGGCGACACCGTGGGTCAACGTGGGGCGCGACCGTCGCAGTCCCGGCGACCCCGAACCAGACGATCCGCAGGCGGCCGCCGAGAGCCCGATCGGGACCAGCAGCGAGCCCGCGCCGATCGTGCGCAGGACGGTTCGTCGAGGCAGCGAATTCTGTCGTGTTCCTCCGCTCATGACCGCCAGACTCGGGTATCCGCCTTGCGTGGCGGCGAACTCCGGGTGGCCTGTGGATGTCGAACAGACGCCGCACAGACCGCGCCCGACTTCTTGACCCGGTGTTCGCGATCGGTTCAGATGAACCCATGAGCGACGAACTGTTCGAGCACGAGACCAGGACCAGGCTGACCCGCGAGGAAGCGGCTCGACGGCTCCACGCCCTCGCCGATGCCATCGCCCGCCACAACGAGGTGTCGTACGTGCAGAACAACAAGACGATCCGCATCGACGTGCCCGCGGAGGTGGAGTTCAAGGTCGAGTTCGAAAGCGGCGAGGCCGAAGGCGAGATCGAGGTCGAGATCTCCTGGTGACGAACTGAAGAGACGTGCCGAACCGGCGGCCCCGCGGCCACCGGCTCGACCCGTTTCGTGAGGATCAGATCTGGCCGAGATTCTCCATCTGGTCCAGGGCGAACAGCGAGGTGTGGAACAGAGCGTCGATCTCGGCGACGGTCGCTGCGCGCGTCACCGGGTTCTGCAGTCCGAAGCTGTTGACCAGTGCGGCGGTGCGCGTCGACTGGAACAGCAGCGTGGTGGCCTGGCTGTCCCCGATCAGGTCGCCGAGGAACCACGCCGTGAACAGCGGATGCAGGTCGACACCGTAGGTGCGCTTCACGTCGCCGACGATGGTCGGGGTGGCGTCGACGAGCGCGGTACCGAACGTGTAGAAGTCGCGCGTGTGGCCGGCGTTGGTACCGATGTTCTCGAGTGCGTACGGGAAATCGACGACGAGGTGGGCGAAGATCTGCCCGAGCAGCACACGACCGGGGCTGCGGTCGCACTTCTCGGTGAGTGCGAACGCCTCGGCCCAGTGCGCCTGGGGCTTGCCACCGGTGACGAACTCGTGCAGGTTGCCGACGTACCGGCGCACGACCTCGATGGCCAGGTCGGAGGCCCATTCGGGGTCCTCGTAGATCCCCGACTCGATACTCGGGCCGACGAGGTCGAGGATGTTGTCGAAGGCGATCGGGAAGGTACCGAGGTAGTTGCCGGAGGTGCTCAATTCCTCGCGCAGGTCGCTGATCGCCGTGCGCGCATCGTCGTAGGTCTTGATCTTCGACGCGTCGGTGAGGTCCGCGAGGTGCTGCTCGGACTCCGGCGTCGACGCGGGGACGCAACGGGTCGCAGGTGCGGCGGCAGCCTCCGAGCCGATGAATCCGACGCCACCGACAAGGACGGATGTGGCCACGAGGCCTGCGCACAGGGCACGTCTGAGGTTCATGACCGCCGAGCATAAGGCGCGGCCATAACCCGTCCTATAGCCCCCACCGGGCTTGTCACATAACAAACCTCAGTAGGATATTCGTCCACGAATCCCTATGTGTGAAAGTTATTTTCATTCATCGTGGCAAAGTTCGGGGCGAGGGCGGGTCTTCACCCCTCGAGGCCCGCGCAATCGATCCCGAGTCGGCGGGCCACCTGCGGTCCACCGACCTCGTGCACGAACTTCGGATCGCCGCACACGACGAGTTTGTCACGCGCTCGCGACAGCCCGACGTAGAGGCGTTCCCGCGACCGCTCCCATCTTCCCGTCTCGTTGAGCGCCAGGACCACCACTCGGCGTTCCAACCCCTTGAAGCCCAGGACATGCCCGTAGAAGACCTGCTCGTCGTCCCAGAACGATGCCCAGTACGCCTTGTTTCCCTCGGCCTGCCGGGCCTTCTGTTCGGCGTGGCGACTGCCGGTGGTGAGCAGCGCGATGTCCTCGGGTCGCCAACCCTCGTCGATCAACGGATCGACCTGATCGTCGGCGACGTCGAGTGCCTCCTCGGCCGGGCACGCGATGAACTCCACCTCCGGCCCCTCGCCGCCGTGCAATTGCATTCGCTGCCCGACAAGGGGTTTGAAGGTCTCGGCGATCTGTTTGGTGTTGCGCAGATTGTGGTCGAGCACGAGCGGGACCAGGTCGACGGGTGGCGATCCCTGCCGTGCGAAGACCCGCTGTGCCTCGTCACTGAAGACGTAGATGCCACCGGTATCGGCGTCCCTGAGGCACGCCAGCATCGGTTTCCACCAGTCATCGGCGAAGTCCTGCGCCTCGTCGACGACGATCGCGTCGTAGCGTTTTCCGGGCGGAAGCTGCTGCGCCAGTGCGTGCATCTGCTGCGGCAGGGTGTGCTCCCAGAACTCCTGCGCCTCGTCGGTGCGCACGCGCTCATCCGGGCCCTCCGCCGCACCCCAGGTGATACCGAGTTCGTGGAACTCACCGACGTAGGCGGGGCGCTCCTTGTGATTCCAAGTGGAGGTGAGTCTTTCGAGGTATGACGCCAGTCCGTGCGAGTAGCACACGAGCGCGACCCGCCGGCCCGACTTCGCGAGGCGTCGTGCCTGCTCCACGGCGAGGAAGGTTTTCCCGCTGCCGGCGCCGCCGCGGACCTCGACCCGATTCAACTGGTCGATGGCACGCAGGATGACCGCCTGGTGCGAGGTCAGCGAGTCGGCGACGCTCTCGTTCTCGAGCGCCCTCGCCACGACGTCACGCTGCGGCAAACCCCGCCCGCTCAGCGCCAACCGCAATTGGCCGATTCCCTCGGCGTCGATCGGGAGCCAGTCGGAGTCCTTCCGCAACAACACATCCCGGATCAGCGGCATGATCTGGTGCAGCTGGGTCCGGTCGACGACCTTCCAGCGCGGACAATCCGGGAGTGCGAACCCCTGCGACATCTCCGCGTGCGGGAACACCAGGACGTGATCCCAGCGAAGGCGACCCTTGGTCCAGCGCGGATCGTGCTCCACGAAGTCACGCAGGGCGTAGCAGGCCTCGCGGACCTGGGTGACCGGGTCGATCCGCTTGTCGGGCCGGCCGATTCGTCCCTGCCACCAGGACTCGTCGTCACACCAGATCTCCCCGCCCTTGACCTCGAGGCAGACGATCCCGGCGCCCTCGATCGCGACGACGAAGTCGATCTCGTGGTCTTTCGCGTGGTCGGTGACGCGTTGTCCGACGACGAGCAGATCGTCGTCGAGCAGCTGCTCCACGAGGGCATCGAAGACCACCTCCTCGCTGGTCGACGCGAAGCGTGGGTTCCCGGGGATCACCACCGGCATGTCGCGTACCGTCCTCCCGCTGTCGGTTCTCGAGCCCCGGACACCACGACAGCCCGGTGCTCACGCCAGTCGCCATCGGTTCGACCTGCCGCACGCTATACCGCGTCCGGGCGACGAGACCACCGCACCGACCGCAGATGCGCCCGATTCCTCCGTTCGGACCAATTCGTTGACACCGGACGACAGAGCCGAGACCGCGGCCTCGACGCCGATCCCGACCTTTCGGCGAAGGCGAAGCGGTCCTGTCCGTCGTGCAGATCGGCGAGCCGAACGCCTGCTGAGCCACGCCTCCGGCCGCACCCCGCTGCACGCCCCGACCTGCGAACACCGACACCCCGGCTAGCATTCTTCACACAACCGGCGTGAGGCAACCGTTCCCGCGGTCGCAGCGGTTCATGGAGGGGGAGGTCGTACTCGAGACGATGACGACCATCGCGGTGGGGCTCGATCACAGCCCCGAGTCCGAAGCGGCGGCCCGCTGGGCGGCGATCGCGGCCACCCGACGGGAGGCGCGGCTGCTCCTGGTCCACGGGTACGCACCCACGGGTACTGCGCAGGGCCTGGCCGAGTTCGACATCGAGAACATCCGCGACGCCGCGATCGCACGCGCGGACGCCGTCGCCGGAGCACTGCGCCGGGAGAATCCGCTCCTGCGGGTCGACACCCTGGTCAGACCCGACCTGCCCATCCCGCTGTTGCTGAAGGTCTCGGAGAAGGTGACCCTCCTGGTCCTGGGACACCACCGGGCCGGATGGCTCGAGCGACTCACCGCCGGCAGTGTCAGCGCCACGCTCGCCGCCCGTGCGAAGTGCACGGTGGTCACGGTGCCGTACGGCAATGTCTGCTTCGACGGTCCGGTCGTCGCCGCGATCGACGTCGACGCGCCGTCCGAGAAGGCCCTCGAGGCCGCCTTCAAGGTGTCGCGCGAGATCGACCAGCCGGTGACCGTCGTCTGCGCGATCCCGGATGACGCTGCGCCGGAAGAGATCTCCGAAAAGTACGCACGCGTGGATGCACTCCTCGTGCCGTGGCGGCAGCGCTACCCGGATCGTCGGGGCACCGTCCAGCTCATCAACGGCGACCCGCACCGGTCACTGGCCGAGGCCGTCCCGAACGCGTCGCTGCTGGTACTCAGCCGCCCCCGGTCGGGGGTGGCGTTCCCCGCCTGGACCACATCGGTCACCCGGGCGGCTCTGCACGCCGCGAGGTACCCGGTGGCGGTCGTCGATCATTCGGCGTCCTGACATCCAAGAGTTGCGATCACCGTGATGCTGAACGGTGCCTCCCCGGCATCCGGCAGTTAGCTTCTACGCGACCGGATCTCACGCATAGGAGTGCAATGACCGAGACCGCAACCCGCCTCAACGACGTCGACATCGCCGCCGTCGGGCAGCTCGTCGACGCCATCCGATCCGACGAGTCCGAGGCGCAGACCACCTGGGCGGCGCACGTTCAGTGGAACGGGGCCTTCGCGTCGGAGGCACGCATCCGGAGGTTCGCGCCCATTGGTTCCGATGAACCGTCCGCGCTCGGTGGCGGCGACACCGCGCCGAACCCGGTCGAGCAGCTGCTCGGCGCGCTCGGCAACTGCCTGGCCGTCGGATACGCCGCCAACGCCACACTGGCCGGCATCGAGCTGAAGGACCTGCGCATCGACCTGAAGGGCGATCTCGACCTGAGCGTGTTCCTCGGACTCACCGAGGGCCATGCCGGTTTCAGCTCGATCACCGCCAAGGTCACCATCGACTCCGACGCCCCGCAGGAGAAGCTCGACGAGCTCCACGCCAAGGTGCAGTCCAGCTCGCCGGTGGGCCACACACTGCGCAACGCGGTGCCGGTGGAGATCATCCCCGCCTGACCGGATCTCGGGCCCGGCGACCGTTCGGCCGGGACCTGAAAGACGGCCGGCGAGCACCTCGGTGGTGTTCGCCGGCCGCTGTCGTCTCTGCGCCCCGAGATCCGGTTGCTGTCGTGTTCGGTGAGCGGGCGCAACGGCAACGGCAACCGGATGTGAGGAGCGCCGGTGGGGTGTCGCAGACCGTGGGCATCGTCTGATCTCGTGCCCGGTCTCCGGGCATAGCCTCATCGGTTGACGCCGCTTGTCGTCCGCTCGATCGAATTCGGTCGGCATCGTGCAGAAGAACTTCCACCCGCGCTGTCCATGTAGAGAATTGCCGCGTGCGCAAGAGCAGAATTCGACATGTCCTCGCTGGTGTCATCACGGTCCTGACCCTGACGGTCGGCTCGCTGCTCGGGTCGTCCGCCCTCGGAAGCCCTGCGGCCTATGCCGACACCCCACTGGTGCATCAGGTCGACTACACCTGCGGTGACGGGTACTACCGAAATTCGGAGGGTTCCTGCACCCGAGGACCGGATGGCTCGGCCACGGGCATCCGATGCAAGGACGGCACCTACAGCCACGCCGAGAACCGCCAGGGCGCGTGCTCACGGCACGGAGGCATCGCAGACGGCTCGGGCGACGGCTCGGGGAGCAGCGACACCGGTAGTGCTGCGATGGGATTCGGCAGTGCGGTGATCGGCGGAGCCGTCGTCGGGTCCCTCTTGCTGGGGATGCTGGCGTTCGGTAGTTGATCGTCGCCTCCCGCTCGACGGCACCACTTCCATAGACTCCGACCGTGCCATCGTCCGTCGATCCGCTCACCCTCGGTCAGAAGCTGGTCGCTGTCCTCGAGGACGGACGCCGTACCGCCACCTACAAACTCGCGGTTCTGATGGCATTGCTGGATCTGGCCGTCGAGTCGGTGCCCGAAGATCCCGCTGCGGCGGTGGACATCGACCTCGACGAACTCACGACCCGCGTCATCGAGCTGTACTGGCGACAGATGCGTCCCCTCGATGGACGGCGGCTCCGGCAGTCCACCGATGGTCGGGGGGTCGTCTTCGACGCCGTCGCACGGTTACGCGAGTCGGCCACGACGGCCCAGCGCTCGCCCAGCCTCCACCTCGTTGCGGCTTCGAGTCCGGACGAGTACCGCTCCACGCACACCGTCGTGAAGCGCACTCTCGTCCGCTATCCGCTGAAACTCCTGCAGAACCTCACATCCGGCGAGTCCGGTGTCCGGTTCCTCTACGACGACTCTTGGATGGGGACGGACTCGCTCAAGCGCATCGCCGACCATGGGAACAGGCTCACGCTGTTCCCGTGGGTCTGCGACACACTGGCCCGTCTCGCGCCACTGCTCAAACCCGCATTCCAGCTTGCCTGGATCGACGACGTCCGCCGGATGAACAGGGACCTCCTCGACGACGGCCCCGACCTGGCAGAGCACTTGTTCGGGGCCGACCGGGTCTCACTTCAGCGCGCCGGCGATGCCCTGGCCGAGGCGTTCGATCCGACCTGCTTCTACTGCAACGCGGCGGTCCGACGGTCCCGGCACGTCGACCATGTTCTGCCCTGGTCGCGCGTGGGCATCGACGGTCTCGCCAACCTCGTACTCGCATGCCAGGGCTGCAACAGCAGCAAGTCCGACCGCCTCCCTGCGCCATCGCACGTCGCCCGCGCACTCGATCGCGGAAAGGACACCCTCGACGACCTCGCCTCACAGGTCAACTGGCCCTGTCAGTACGACCGGGTCGTCGCAGCCGGCCACGGGCTGTACCTGACGCAACCGGTCAGCACCCCGGTGTGGGAGGCCAGGACGGTCGTCAGGGCGCTGACGCGTGCGGACATCCGGTGGTTCCACGACCAGCTGCCGTTCTGACGGTTCGGTCTCGTGCCCGGTTTCCGGGACAAGGTCATACCCGCTCCGCGCCTACCGACGCCGCACGGCACGTCCGGCGATCAACACGACGCCGGCCATCAGTCCGGCCATCGCCGCCGTGAACGACGCGACGCTGTCCTCGCCGGGGCTGAACACCGACCACAGCGCCACGGCCACGCACACGCCGACGACGATCCACGCCACCCGGAACACCGGTGACCACCGCATCGGCGGCCGCACTGCCAGCGAGATCATCGCGAGATAGCCGGCCGCGCTGCTCGCCCCGACCACCACGCCGGAACCGCCTGCCACCGCCCCGACGAGCGAGGGGACCCAGGCCAGCACCACCGTCGACACCAGGCCGGCGACCGCCAGGACGACCACGAGCACGCGCTCACGACCGTCCTCGTCGAAGCGGCTGCGCCTGTCGAGACCATCGTCGTCCGTCACCGCGCCTCAGCCCTCACCAGCACTCCTCCGCACACCACCACCGCCGCACCGATCGCCGCGGCGACCGCGAATACCAGCCAGAGCGCGACCTTCAGCAACAACGCACCCACCAAGGCGCCCACCAGGATCACCACGATCGCCGCCGACCGCCGGTTGAGGATGGTCGCCCGACCAGGCCGGGCGAACATGTCGATGGCCCAGACGGTGATCGTCGACGTCACGACGACGGTGGTCACGTCGGCGACACCGATCCGGCGCGCCGCCGCGGCCTGCATACCCATCGCCCCGGCGGTCAGCACGATCGCGGACATCTGCGCCGCATGCGCGCCCGGCTCGATGCCGAGCAGCACCGCAGTGGCCGCGACCAGCACCGCCGAGATCGCCAGGACCGACAGGAGCTTCGGACTCCAGCCCGACGGCCCCGACCGCAGGAACAAGCTCGCCACCCCGGCCCCGATGATGAACGCCACGAGCGCGAGTGCCAGCGAGAACACCGGCAGCCCATGTGCCCCGGCCGCACCCATGCCGAGGATCAGCACGTTCCCCGTCATGTTGCCGAGGAACACCGTGTCGAGTCCGAGAAAGCCCCCGGCGTCGACGATTCCGGTCGTGAACGTCAGCACGAGCATCAGGACGAGGTCGCGCATCTCGGTGCGGTCCTTCGGTTTCGCGCCGGGAGAACTCGTCGCGGCCCCGCCTGTGCCCACTTCTCGGCTCCTCCCGACACACGATTCCCCCGGATGGTAGGCCGATCGCTGCTCCGGCGCGACCGCCGCGTTCGAGGCATGCGGCGGGTATCGTCGTCGTGTGGTCGGAAGCATCGACGAACCCGCCGGCCTGACACGGCCTTCCGGTGCTGCGCTGCTCGACAACCCTGCATGGGCCGCTCTCACCGGACCACAGTCGCGGTTCGCCCAACGCGTCGGCAACGCACTCCGCTTCCACCCCGACATCGGCCCCATCGCAGCGCTGCCGACCGACCCGACCGATGCCGACTGGAGCGACGCCGCCGAACTCGTCGGCCCCGGCGGATCGCTGCTGCTCTTCGCCGTCTCGACGATCCCACCGCAGGGCTGGACGGCGTCGATGGATCTCCCCGGCGTCCAGATGGTCGGCAATGATGTCACCGGCAGGCCCGACGACGCGGCTGTGCGCCTCACCGCCGACGACGTCCCCGAGATGATCGACCTCGTCCGACGCGCCCGCCCCGGGCCGTTCGGAAACCGGACCATCGAACTCGGCACGTATCTGGGGATCCGGCGCGACGGCCGGCTGATCGCCATGGCGGGAGAACGGCTCGGGCTGCCGGGTCACACGGAGATCAGTGCGGTGTGCACCGAACCCGGGTTCCGTGGCCGGGGCCTCGCCTCGCGGTTGGTGCTCGCTCTGGTGCAATGCATTCGGGACCGGGGCAAGACACCGATCCTTTACGCCGACGGCAGGAACGTCACCGCGATCCGGCTCTACCAGGACCTCGGGTTCGTCGTGCGCAGGGAGGCGATGTTCCGGATGGTGACCGCGCCGTCGGCGTGAGGTGGGCGCCGTCTACTCCACGTTGCGTCTCAACGACTTTGCCAGCGGCGCGATCTCGTCGAGGTAGATGGACGCCAGGATCTCCGACTCGTCGGCCATGTTCCGCACCCGGTCGCCTTCGACGCGGTCGCGCTCGGCATCGAGGACGTGCTCGAGTTCGTCGATGGCGCCGACCCGGTCGAGCCACGCCTGCTTGTCCTGGCGCTGCTGGATGCGCGCGACTATCCGCTCGTAGTCGGCGAAGGCCTCGAGCCGCTCGACGAGACCGTCGAGCCGCGACGACAACAACCGCGACTTCTCCACATATGTCGCCATCACCTCGTCGTCGGCGCCGAGGTGGCCGTCCGGCGGATCCCCGAGGATCTCGTACTGGTCGCGGAGGCGCGCGGCGGCGGTTGCGATCGCGGTCACCTCGCCGACCAGGTCGACGCGGACGGAGTGCAGGTCGAAGAACTCGAGCCTCCACGCGGGATACCGGCCGACGCAGTCGGCGACGAGGGCCGTTGTCCACGCGATCCGGCCCACCGGATCGCGTGCCAGCCGCTCGAGTTCCCGGCGCTCCTCGGGCCCGAGGCGATACCGTCGGGCCACCAGTTCGGCGACCGGCCCGTCTCCGCGCTCCTCGAACGACCGTCCACCCCAGATGTCGAGGACGAGCACCTCGTATCCGCCGACTCCGTCGTCGGCGGGTGTCACGTCCTCGAGTCGTCGCTGGATCTCCTGGCAGGTCGTCCAGCGCCGGGCCCGGGCGAGGCGACGTTCGTCGGCGAGCTCGCCGGCCGAGTCGTCGCCGGCCGCGACGCGGGACACACCCCCGGCGTCGACGACCGCGGCCCCGGAACGTCGGCGGGCGAGCTCGTTGCGCATGCCGCTGAACATCGCGGAGAACGCACCGATCGCGACCGACGCCAGCAGGACGAGCGCCACCGCGAGCACCACCACGAAGACGACGGCCGCGACGAACACCATGAGTCCAGTACACCACGCACAGCGCACCCCGGGACCGGTTCCTCCGGCCGCACCACGAGCTCGTCGGAGATGTCGTACCCCGCGCCTATTCTCCTCTCCGTCCACGCCGATCGGAGGTCACCGCATGCCCGTCACAGTCACCGAACGATCCCTCGATTTCGCCTTCCCCGAGCTCCACCGCGACGCCCGGCTCCGCATCAACCTCATGCGCACCCTTCGTGTCCCCGACGACGACACCAGCTACGGGCTGCCGCCCGGCCTGGGCATGTTCGAGCTGCGCACCGCCGCCGAAGTCGCACGTCCGCGGGCCTGGGCGCCCACCGACGCGCTGCTGCCGATGTGGCAGGCCGAGGCCGCGTGGTTCAGCTTCTATTCGCCGTCGGACCTGCCGTTCCTGGTGCGGATCTCCGTCGGCGGGATCAACGCCGTCACCGGGGACGACTTCACCGAGCAGATCGACTTCCTCGGTGAGGACTACTTCGAGGTGCCCGAACAGCCGTGGCTCGACGGCTTTCGCGTCGACGCCAGGACCGTCCGGCAATTCGTCGCGATGCCTCTCGGCCGCGGGTACACCGCGGCCGAGCAGCTCACCGGCTCCGACGACGGCGCGATCCGCATCGAGGTGACCCCGCTGCGCGCCTCCGTGTGGGAGGAACGGGTGGCCGCCCGGAGCCATGCGATTTCCGCCGGCGCGCCCGTGGCCGCAATGCCCGACGGGCTCCCGTGCGACGGCGCCACCGGCACCGGCATGGGTCTCGGGGCGGGCGGGACGATCACCCAGTCCATCGCGACCCCGCTCGAGCCCCGGGACCACTGGGAGACCGATGCGACCGCCCGCGCGACGCTGCGAATCATCAACAGCGCCGACTGGGAAGCGCTGGCCGGAACCCGCCCGCACCATGCTCCGCCGACGATCGCCGAGTATCGGCAACACGGGTATCCGTGGTTCGAGTGGTACGACGATTCGCTTGCACGGCAGGGTGATTCGAAGCTGTCGACACTGAGGTCGGTACAGGTGATCGGCACGGAGAAGGGCGAGTCGCCGCTGCCGGACAACCCGAGCTTCACCCCGCCCGAGCCGATCGTCGTCGGGCCGTGAGTTCTCCACAGGCCCGTTCCCGCGCCGGATCACTGTCGGAGGCCATCGCCCTCATCAGGGGGTGATCACCCATCGTCCCCGGCCACCGGGCTTCGCCGCGTTCTTCTGGGCGTCGGCGACCCGGTCGAGCGGGACGGTGCCCTGCACGCGGACCGGCAGGTCGCCCGACGCCGCGAGTTGCAGCAACGAGCCCAGCCGATCGTCGGCGGTCACGTCGACGACGCCGACGCTGATGCCGCGCTCGACCGGCGGGGCCAGCCCGGGGCGCACGCCCACGAACCGGCCGCCGTCTCGGACCAGGGCGAGCGCTGCGTCCTGCAGTGCCGCGGCATCGGCGACCGCGTCCCATGCGCCCCCGGCACGGTCGGTGAAGGCGGCACCGAGTCCGCGGACGAACGCCTCGTCGTGGGGCCGAGCCAGTCCGGTCACGGTCCATCCACGATGCGCGGCGAGGACCAGCAGGTAGCCGCCGACGACCCCGGCCGCACCGGTGACCAGGAGTCGGTCGGCACCGGGTCCCGGGTCGCCGAGCAGGTCGAGGATCTGCTCGGCGGCCAACCCGTTGACCGGGACGGTCGACGCCGCGACGAGATCGAGGTCGTCCGGAACCACCGCCACCGAGTTCGCGGGGACGACGACCTCCTCCGCGTAGGCGCCGGTGGGGTGGTCGAAGCCGGTGACGATGCCGGCCACCCGTGCACCGACCGGAAGACCGGCGCCGGGCCCGACGTCGAGGACGGATCCCGCGAAGTCCAGTCCCAGACCGCGAGGTGCGTCGCCGACGAGGACCCCGACGGAGTGGAAGAACCCCGACGAGACGGCGAGGTCGACGGGGTTGATCGACGCCGCGGCGACGCCGACGCGGACCTCGCCCTCTCCGGGCTCGCGGACCGGGACGTCGACGACCCGGATGGAGTCCGGACCGGTCGGAGTGGTGACAACCGCCGCTCTGAATGTGCTCATCGTGCACTCCCTTGTCTGTTCGATGGTTGTGTCTTGCTCCCCCATGGATCACCATGAGGGAGTAACTCTCCATCGGGAAGTACGCACTTCGAAGTGCCTAAGGTACCGCGACGAAAGGGACCAGCATGCCCACACGGACGGCCGCAGAGAAGCGCGCGCAGGCCCGCGCGGATTACGACGCCTTTCTGGCGAACTGTCCCAGCCGCCAGTTGCTCGACCGCATCTCCAACAAGTGGGTCGCCCTCGTCCTGGCCGCGCTCGGCAGCGACGGGCCGTCGCCGACCGGCGATTGCCCCGGCGGCCCACGCTCGATGCGTTACTCCGAACTCGCCCATCGTCTCGCCGGCGTCAGTCAGAAGATGCTCACGCAGACCCTGCGATCGATGGAGCGGGACGGCCTGCTGACCCGGACCGTGGCCCCCACGGTTCCGGTGACCGTCACCTACGAGCTCACCGACCTGGGGCTGTCACTGCACGAGGTCATGGCCGGGATCAAGGCGTGGGCCGAGGCGCACATGGACGAGGTGCACGAGAACCGGGCGCGCTACGACGCCGCGCGGCAGGTGTGAGGCTGCAAGGAATCGCAGGATGCCCGCAGAGTCGCACGTTACAGCTCGCGATGCTGAGGCGAGGGCGCGATCCTGCAGGGGCTTGTCCCGCAGACGAGAATGGCCCCCCACTGGATCGGTAGGGGGCCACTCTCATGGCGGTGGCGGAGGGATTTGAACCCTCGGTACGGGGTTACCGTACACAGCATTTCGAGTGCTGCACCTTCGGCCGCTCGGACACGCCACCGCCGAAGACTGTACCGCAGGAGGGCCGTCAGTCTTAAATCGGCTGGTCAGAGCGGAAAAACATGCAGCCTCGGCCCGCTAGTGGCCGGTGAGCCCGTCCTTGAGGTCGTCGATCTTGCCCTTGACGGCGTCGGCGGCCTCGGTGATCTTCTGCTTGCCCTGGGCCTCGGTCTTCTCACCCTTGCCCTCGTTCTTGAGGTCATCGTTGTCGGTGAGGCTGCCCGCGGCCTCCTTGCCGCGACCCTTCAGCTCTTCGGCCTTGTTCTTGGCGTCGTCAGTGGTTCCCATCAAGCCTCCTCGGTCGAGGGCTCGGCGCGGCAGAAAGCCGGCCGAGTCGATGAACTCGGCAACTCTTCCCACGCCACCGGCTGGACGAGAGCGTCACCTGTCAATAGGAGATGACTCCTGGGCTCCACCGTGCCACAGGGCACTGCGGCCCGCAGAAACCGCAGGTCACCGCTCAGATCACTTGTTGCCGCCGAGCTTCTGCGCGACCTCGCTGAGCTTCTCCTTCGCCGTCGAGACGACCTCCTGGATCTTCTCGTTCTCGGCGATCTCGCCGAGCTTCTCCTTCGCGGAGCCGAGAGCGTCCTGGACCTTCTCGCTCTCGACGAACTCGTCGATCTTGTCGCGGGCGGTGCCGAGCGCCTCCTGCACCTTGCCGCTCTCGGCGAGTTCGTTGATCTTGGCCTTCGCGGTGTCGAAGGCGGCGGTGACCTTGTCGGCCGGGTCTGTCATGGCTACTCCTCGGGTGTGGTCACGTGTGGCGGATTCCACTACCCAATCTGCCAGAGCGCAGAAGCGGCGACCATCGGGTCATCACCCTGAGATCACACCGATTTTCGCCCTGAACACGTCCGACGCGACGGTGCGCCCCCGGCACGAGCCCGAACCCACCCGAGGATCGGTGGCGGCGCCGCACGAGGCCTTCAGGTCAGCGGCCGCGGCGCGCGGCGAAGAAATCGACCATCAGCGCGCGACACTCGTCTTCGAGGACACCGCCCTTCACCTGCGGGCGGTGGGTGAGCCGCGGGTCGCGCACGACGTCCCACAGCGATCCGACCGCGCCGGTCTTGGGCTCCCACGCCCCGAAGACCAGCGCGTCGACGCGGGACAGGGTGATCGCACCGGCACACATCGTGCAGGGTTCGACGGTGACGGCGATCGTGCAGCCCGGAAGCCGCCAACCGTCGCCGAAGGCCTTCGCGGCGGCCCGCAGCGCGAGCACCTCGGCGTGGGCGGTGGGATCGCCGTCGGCTTCCCGGCGATTGGCCGCACGGGCCAGTTCGACCCCCTCCGGATCGAAGACGACGGCACCGATCGGCACGTCGTCGGAGCCGGACTCCCGCGCGGCGTCGAGTGCCGCGCGGATCATGGACTCCCAGGCGGAGGCACTCATCTCGGCGCGGGGTGGGCGGCCGTCAGTGGCCGAGCGAGTCGAGGATCTTGCCCAGCTCGTCGGCGAAACCGAGCCGTGCGGCGATCATGCCGAGCTGCTCGTCGGCGTAGAGATCGGTGTCGCCGACGATGATGCTCATGACCGCGTCGGGCAGCCCGAGGTCGGCGAGGATGGCGAGATCGCCCTCCTCCCACGGATCGATCGTGTCGAGCTCGTCGGGATCGATGTCGGGCACGTCGAGGTTCAGCGCATCGAGAACATCGGCGGCGACGTCGTAGTCGATGGCCGCCGTGGCATCCGACAGCAGCAGCCGAGAACCGGCGGGCGCCGGCCGGATGATGATGAAGAACTCGTCGTCGACGTCGAGCAGACCGAACACGGCTCCCGTGGAGCGGAGCTCACGCAGTTGCCGCTCCGCGTCGGCGAGGTCGGTCAGTGCCGACGGCTTGAGTGCGGTGACCTTCCACTTGGTCTCGTCGCGGACGACAGCGACCGCGAAACCATCGATGTCATCGTCCACGTCTTGCGCGTTAGAACCCGACTTCCCATATCCGGCACCGGCCATGGTGAAAACCGTAGCCGTAATCAAGCACAGTCCCAAGTCCCGGATCGCTCACAGACCCGGGTGTGGGAACGTTGTCAGCGTGACTGCTGACTCGTCCTCACGTTCTGCGCAGGGTTCGCCCTCACTCACCTCGCCGGTGTGCGTGCTGGGTCTGGGCCTGATCGGTGGATCGCTGCTGCGGGTGCTGCACGACGCCGGGCATCCGGCGTTCGGCTACAACCGGTCCGCGGAAACCGTCGACGCCGCGACGGCCGACGGGTACGACGCCTCCACCGATCTCGTCGCGACGCTGCGACGCGCGGCCGGGTCGGACGCGACGGTGGTCCTCGCGACGCCGGTCACGACCATCGCACCGTTGGTCGCGGCGATCGCCGAACACGCGCCCGACGTGCTCGTCAGCGACGTGATCAGCGTGAAGCAGCAGGTCGAGAAGGTGATCGCCGAACACCACCCCGACGCCCGGTACGTCGGCGGTCACCCGATGGCCGGAACGAGCCGGTCGGGCTGGCCGGCCACCGACCCCGCGCTGTTCGCCGGCGCGATGTGGGCGGTCACCACCACCGATCACACCGACGCCGACGACTGGATGACCGTCGCGTCGATCGCGCGGCTGGCGGGTTCGATGGTGGTCCCCGTCGCGCCGGATGCCCACGACCGCGCGGTCGCCGCGATCTCGCACATGCCGCACCTGACCGCGGCGGCGACGGCCGCGGTGGGCGGCGGGGAGAGCTTGCTCGCGCTGCGTCTGGCGGCCGGCAGTTTCCGCGACGGCACGCGGGTGGCCGGGACCGCACCGGCCCTGCAGCGCGCCATGATCGAGGCCAACGACGTCGCCGTGCTCAACGTGCTCAGCGAGACCATCGACCGGCTGATCGCCGCGCGCGACGAACTCCGCGACCACGGCACGGTCGAGGTCCTGGTCGACGACGGTCACCGCGCGCGGACGGCCTACGAGCGGCTGCACGCGGGCGACCCCGAGCCGATCACGGGTGTGTCCATCGGTGCGCCGGGCTGGCAGGAGGAGATGCGCCGCCAGGCCCACGCCGGAAGGGTGTGGGTGGGCTGAGGCCTCAGACCCGCCGCGCGAGCCCCGGGTAGTCGATGACGAATCCGTTCTCGTCGATGGTGAGTGTGGTCGTCGCGAGCGGCGAGACGAGTCCGATGCCGTCCTCGCGCGCGGTGTAGGAGACGGTCGCGGATTTGACCTCGCCGTCGGGCAGGTACAGGTAGACGACCGGGACGTCGACGGTCGGCGAACCAGGGGTCAGTTGCAGGCGGCGCAGCGGCAGCGCGTTGAACATCGGCGACAGCGCGAGGTCGACGTCGAGCGCGCCGTCGAAGTCGGACTGGATGACCTCGCCGTCGGGGCGGCGGATGAGCCAGGTGCCCTCACCGTCGCGGGTGATGCCGTACTGGATCTCGTCGGCCTCGCGGATGAGGTGCACGGTGAGTCGTTTGGTGACCCCGGAGTCGGTCGTCTGCAACTCGTACGACGCCGAGAACGCCTCGTGCTCGCTCGTGGCGGCGGCGATGATCCGGCCGTAGGCCTTGATCCGGGCGCCGGACACGACGAGACGTACCTGCTCGAGTCGATCGGTGTCCTCACCACGCCAGGTGAGCACGGTCTTGAACTCGTCTGCGGTGGCGGAGGACTGCCCGCTCTCGGGGGCTGTCTGCGGGGAACTCACATGACTACGGTAGCGAGCCGGACTTTCTCAGGCGATGCAGGAGGCGGTTCGCCGGGGCGAGGTCGCGCTGACCGTGTCCTCGACGACGACCTCCCCGTCGACCCGGATCGAGCACTTGGCACCGCTGCCGGTGCCGGCGATGACGAGCAGCCGCAGTGGGTTGTCGGTGCCGGTGAACTCGACGCTCCACGGATTCGTCGGGGAGAACTCGGATCTCAGGCCCATCGCGTCGACGTAGAGGATGGTGGCCTGTCCGTCGATGGTGACCTCGTAGGTCACCGGCTTGTCCTGCGGGTCGACCCGCTGTCCCGGCCGGCCGCCGCCCGGGTCGTCGGGGGTGAGCGTCGGCGGTGAGAAGGTGCGTGGGATCGGGATGGTCTCGATGGTGGCCGGCGGGTCGGCGAGGGTGTCCTCGGCGGCGCGGTCACGCCACACGCCGCTGAAACCGACGAGCGCGACGGCGACGAGCACCACCAGTCCGAGCGACACGATCAGTGTCGCCGTGGAGATCCCGGTCATGCGCGAGCCCGGCTGCTGCCGTTGCGCGGACTCGGCGGCTTCGGCGGCGTCCCGCTCGGCCCGGGCCGCCGCCTCCGCCTCGTGGAGTTCGGTGTTGGTCGGCTGGAACGGCCGGAACAGCGGCGTCCCGTCGGCGGCGTATCCCAGCGGCGGGTACAGCCGGGGTCCCATCGGGGTGGGCCCATACGGATCGTCGCCACCGTGCCGCGTGTCGCGGGAGTCGGGGTTCGGCCCGCCGTACGGGTGTGCCATCGTCGGCCTCCGGTCGGAATGGGATGTCATCGTCTGTCTTCGACCTTACGGCGCACCGATGTCACGCAACCCTCGCCCGTCGTGCACACGCAGGTCGGGGCGAGGGTCGCGGGTCGTCGATCCGGTCGGACGGATGGCCTCGGCCGATCGGGCCGGATACACCTAGAGGCGGCTCTCCAGGCGTGCCGACAGCGCTGCCTCCTGGAGGTCGAGGCGCTCGAGCATGGCCCGGACCGCCTCGTCCTCGACGGCGCCGTCGTCGCGGTTCTCCACGAGCGACTGCCGCTGGGCCTGCAGCACCGCCCGGTAGAGCGCGGCGAACGCGTCGTTGCGGGCGTTGTGCTGCTCGGGGTCGGGCATCTCGTCGGCGTCTCTGGACTGCCGGGCCACGGTCTCCCGGATGAACTCGATGGTCTCCACGTCGAGCCCCGGGGGCGGGTTGTCGACGAAGTCCTGGATCACCAGTTCGGCGGCCACCTGCGCGATCCGTTCGGCGCGCTCGGTCTGTTCGGCGTCGTAGCGTTCCTCGTCCTCGTTGTGCAGGTGGAGTCGCTCGATGAGCCAGGGCAGCGTCGGGCTCTGGATGAGGATGGTGGCCACGGCGACGACGAACGCGATCGCCTGGATGGCGGAGCGTTCGGGGAACGGTTCGCCGTTGTCCATCAGCACCGGGATACCGGAGGCGGCGGCGAGGGTCACCACGCCGCGCATGCCGGTCCACGAGACGACCAGGGATTCCTGCCAGGTGAGGGGCCGGTTGTCGATGCGTTCCTTCCACTGCTTGAACCGTCCCGGCTTGCGGAGGAGGTCCTCCGGTGCGCGGGCGGCGCGTCGCGGGCTGGCGTCCACGTGCACCTGCACCGCGCGGTCGATGCGCCGGCTGACGACACCGCGGCCGAACATGAGGAACACGGCGATGGGCCGCACGAACAGCACGACCAGCAGCACGACCAGCGAGGCGATCCCGATCTCCACCAACGACTCCCGCGCGGTGCGCAGGTCGTCGATGATGAACCTCAGCTGCAGGCCGATGTAGGCGAAGACGAACGCCTCCAGCAGCACGTCGACGGAGTGCCAGACGTAGCGCTCCTGCAGTCGGGTCTGGTAACCCGCACGGACCGAACCGGTTCCGACGACGAAGCCGGCCATCACCACGGCGAGCACGCCGGAGGCGTGGAGGTGCTCGGCGGCCAGGAACGCCGCGAACGGGACGACGAAGCCCTGGACCGTCTCCAGCGCCGGGTTCTGCAGGTGTTTGCGGATCCACAGTGTCACCAGGCCGATCACGACGCCGACCACCGGTCCCAGGATCGCGTTGTAGCCGAACAACAGCAGCGGGTTGTCGATGAAGGCGTGCGTGTTGGCGATCTGGGAGATGGCGATCGCGAACAGCGACAGCGCCGCCGCGTCGTTGACGAGCGACTCGCCGGTGAGGATCGCCATGAGGCGTTTGGGCAGACCGAGTTTGCGGCCGATCGCGACCGCGGTCACCGCGTCCGGCGGGGCGACGATCGCGCCGAGCAGCAGCGCGAGCATGAATGTGAACTCTGGGATCAGCAGTGACGCAACAAGTCCTACCGCGAAGGCGGTGATGACGACCATCGCGACACCGAGACCCAGGATCGGCTTGATGTTGCGGATGAAGTTGGGGAACGAGAATCCCAGTGCGGCCGAGTACAACAGCGGCGGCAGGACGACCGTGAGCAGGATCTCCGAGTCGAGTTCGACGCGCGGTAGTCCCGGGATGAACGACACCGCCAGGGCGACGATCACGATGATCAGCGCCGGCTGCATACCTTTTCGGTCGGCGACCGCGGTCACGATGATGGCCCCGACCAACACCAGAATCAGCAATTCCATGCGGAGATCTTCTCAGGCGCGGGGACGGGTCGCCCGGTCACGGTCCACAGACGAACAGCACCGCGGAGAACGAAAAAAGGCCCGCCGTGCTGCCGCCCCACCCCCATTCGACGGGGGCGGCAGCCCCCTGACAGGCCCCTCCGGAAACGGTTCACAGAGTGAACTGAATAGGAGAATCACATATCTGACAACGCGGTGCAACCGATGGTCCGCGCACCCGCCGAAACTGGTACTCGAGTCCACTTTTCGCGGAGCCCACCCGCGGTTTCTCGATCCCCTTCCACCATACGTGGTGACCCGGGGCTTGCCGCAAGACCCGGTGAAGGGTGCAGAATTTGCTTCCCACCCGCCCTCACCTGCCCGTTTCGATCCTTCCGGAGATCACTTGTCCACTGCGCCCACCGTCACCTCCCGCACCCCGGAGTCCTTCTTCGCCCTGCCCGACCGACTGTCCGCGAGAGCCCGCCCCGAACTCATCGCCGACGACGAACGTCACATCAGACAGATCTCCGCGACTCTCACACAGGCCGTCGACGACGCCGCCGCCCGACTGGAGCAGTTGCGTCGCGCAGACGGAGGCGGCGGGCGCCGCGCCCTCGACCGCGACCTGGAGATCCACCGGCTGACCTCACGCATCCGTACGCTGCGCCGCTTCGACCTCGACCTCTGCCTCGGCCGCACGGTCGGCGCCGACGGCACGGTGCTCTACATCGGCCGGGTCGGCCTGACCGCGCCCGACGGGACGACGCTGCTCGTCGACTGGCGCACCCCCCTCGCCGCACCGTTCTTCTCCGCGACCCTGCGCGACCCGACCGGTCTGGTGAGCCGACGCCGCTATCGCTGGTCGCGCGGACGCATCGTCGACTACTGGGACGAGGTCTTCGTCGACGATCCCGACCTGCTCGGCCGTCATGCCGCACTCGACGACCAGTCGGCGTTCATCGCCGATCTCGGCGCCGTCCGGACCCCGCGCATGCGAGATGTGTTGGGCACCATCGCCGCCGACCAGGACGCGATCATCCGGGCCGGTTCGCGTGGCGCGCTGGTCGTCGACGGCGGCCCGGGTACCGGCAAGACCGTCGTCGCACTGCACCGCGCCGCGTACCTCGTCTACGCCGATCCCCGGCTGGGCGGCAACCGCGGAGGGTTGCTCGTCGTCGGACCGCACCGGCCGTACCTCGCCTACGTCGCCGACGTGCTGCCGAGCCTCGGCGAGGCGAGCGTGCAGACCTGCACCCTCGCCGATCTGGTTCCCGAAGGAAACTCGGCGACAACGGAATCCGATCCCGAGGTGGCGGCCCTCAAGTCGTCGGCGCGGATGGTCACCGAGGCCGTCGACGCCGCGGTGCGCTTCTACGAGCAGCCGCCGCACGATCCCCTCGTCGTCGAGACCCCGTGGACGGAGATCACTCTCACCGCCGACGACTGGGCGGAGGCGTTCGACGTGCCCGAGCCGGGCACGCCCCACAACGACGCCCGGGACGAGGTGTGGGAGGAACTGGTCTCGATCATCGCGTCCCGGCACGACGACGACGTTCCGCTGCACGCGCTGCGGCGGGCACTCGCCGACAACCGGGAGCTGACCAGCGCGTTCGGGCGGGCGTGGCCGCTGCTCGAGCCGTCCGAGATCGTCGGCGACCTGTGGACCGTGCCCGCATTTCTGCGGATGTGTGCGCCGTGGCTGACGCCCTCCGAGGTACGGACGCTACAGCGCGCGGAGCCCGACGCGTGGACCGACGCCGACCTCCCCGTCCTGGACGCCGCACGACGCCGCATCGGGGACCCGAAGGCCGCGCGACAGCGCCGCCGGGCCGAGGCGACCAGGGCGGCCGAGCGCGAGCAGATGGACCAGGTCATCGACCACCTGATCGACGCGCAGGTCCACGACGACGGCGAGGGGCTGATGTCGATGCTGCGCGGAGAGGACCTGCGCAACACCCTCGACGACGGCATCGTGATCGAGGCGGCCGATCCGGACCGGCTGGCCGGCCCGTTCGCGCACATCGTCGTCGACGAGGCGCAGGAGCTGACCGACGCGCAATGGCAGATGCTGCTGAGCCGCTGCCCGTCGCAGAGCTTCACGATCGTCGGCGACCGGGCCCAGGCGCGCCACGGGTTCACCGAGTCGTGGGCCGAGCGGCTGCGCCGGGTCGGGTTCCGCGAGGTGACGATGTCCGGCCTGACGATCAACTACCGGACCCCGGAGGAGGTCATGGCCGCCGCCGCGCCCGTCATCCGAGCGGCGCTCCCCGATGCCAACGTGCCGACCTCGGTGCGCAGCACCGGCATCCCGGTCCGCAACGGCGACCGCGCCGACCTCGCACGCGTCGTCGACGACTGGCTGGCCGAGCACGACGAGGGCACGGTGTGCGTGATCGGTGCGCCGGAGTACGCCGGAGACGATCGCGTGCGTTCGCTCACCCCGACCCTGGCGAAGGGCCTCGAGTTCGATCTCGTGGTGCTCGTCGACCCGGAGTCGCTCGGCGGGGGCATCGCGGGTGCGGTGGACCGGTACGTGGCCATGACTCGGGCGACACAGGAGTTGGTGATCCTCGTCTCCTCGGACCGACGGACCCGAGAATCCTGATCGCAGAGGATCCTGACAGCCGAAAACGAGGAAGCCCGCCACCTGATCGGTGGCGGGCTTCTCGCTGGTGCGCCCGTAGGGATTCGAACCCCAAACCTTCTGATCCGTAGTCAGATGCTCTATCCGTTGAGCTACGGGCGCGAGGTGGTTATTCAGTTGTACCGAGAATATTCAGTTGTACCGAGAATATTCAGTTGTACCGAGAATATTCAGTTGTACCGAGAATATTCGGTTGTACCGTGGTCGGCCGACCGCGGTTCGGCGGAGGCGAGAGGATTTGAACCTCCGGTCCCGTGTTAGCGGGACAACTCATTAGCAGTGAGTCCCATTCGGCCGCTCTGGCACGCCTCCCTGGCGGAGTCCTTTCGAACTGCCGGACGAAAGATTACACACGCTTTGCGTCGAAGAGCAAACCGTTTGGTCAGAGCCGGTTTTTGCCCGCCCGGGGCGGGGTCTACATTGGTTCGGGTGAGCTTGCGAATCCGCCCCGATCTCGATGACCTTCCCGTCTACGTTCCGGGAAAGACCTTCCCGGGCGCGGTGAAACTCGCGAGCAACGAGGTGACCGAGGGGCCGCTGCCCAGCGTCGTCGATGCGATCGGCAGGGCAGGCGCCTCCGTGAACCGCTACCCCGACAACGGCATGGTCGAGCTGACCGCGGCGCTCGCGAAGAAGTACGGGGTCACCGAGGGCGAGGTCCAGGTCGGCTGCGGATCGGTCATCCTGTGCCAGAACCTGATCCTCATCACCAGCGGCCCCGGCGACGAGGTCGTGTTCGGCTGGCGCTCGTTCGAGACATACCCGCTGGCCACACGGGTCGTGGGCGCCACGCCGGTACAGGTGCCGCTGACCGGTTCCCTCGTCCACGACCTCGAGGCCATGGCCGCCGCGGTCACCGACCGGACCCGCCTGGTCTTCATCTGCA
Source organism: Gordonia aurantiaca (assembly GCF_039939235.1). Classification (NCBI taxonomy): domain Bacteria; kingdom Bacillati; phylum Actinomycetota; class Actinomycetes; order Mycobacteriales; family Gordoniaceae; genus Gordonia; species Gordonia aurantiaca. Next base: position 94,974 of record NZ_JBDUUF010000007.1, read on the forward strand.
ACCCGAACAACCCGACCGGCACCGTCGTCGAGGCCGACGACCTACGGAAGTTCCTGCAGAGCGTGCCGTCGGACCTCATCGTCGCGCTCGACGAGGCCTACTTCGAGTACCAGCGCCTGCCGGAGAGTCAGGCCTACGACGCCATCGAGTTGCGGCGAGAGTTCCCCAACTTGGTGATCTTGCGCACATTCTCCAAGGCATACGGCCTGGCCGGTCTCCGCGTCGGTTACGCGATCGGCGATCCCGAGGTGATCACCGCGCTCGGCAAGGTCCACGTTCCGTTCTCGGTGAACAGCGTCGCGCAGGCCGCGGCCGTCGCGAGCCTCGAGGCCGGCGACGAACTCCTCGCCCGCACCGACGCCGTCGTCGCCGAGCGAGCCCGCGTCACCGAACGGCTGCGCGCGGCCGGGTACCGGGTGCCGGATTCACAGGCCAACTTCGTCTGGCTCGACCTCGGCGACGCCGCGATGGACTTCGCGCGCGCGGGTGTCGACGCCGGCGTCGTGATCCGCCCCTTCGACGGGGACGGGGTCCGGGTGACCGTCACCAACGCCGAGGAGGACGACGTGTTCCTGCGGTTCGCCGAGAACTGGGACGGCCCCCGGGGTTGAGCCCGGGGTCAGAGGCCCCGGGCGATCGTCGGCCACGCGACGGCGAGGTCCCGCTCCCAGTAGGCCCACGTGTGGGTGCCGATGAGCCGGAAGCCGTCGGTGTAGGGGATCCGGTTGGCCCGCAGTGTGAGCGCGAACTCGAGCGAGCACCGGTAGGCGCCGAGTTCCAGCGCCGACGACGACGCGGTCACCACGTCGCGCGAGCCCTCCTCGGGTTCGATCCGGCGCTGCAGGTCCAGCGGACCGATCGCCCCCGATCCCGCCGACAGGAAGATGTTCTTCCCGCGGAGCCTGTCCAGGTGCAGGCTCGGATCGTGGGCGCGCCACCCGGCCGAGCCGAACGGACCCCACATGTTGGTGGCGTCGCCGCCGTCACGGCCGACGGTGGTGCGGACGTAGGCCTCGTTGAGCGGGCCGGACACCGGCGGACACCCGCTCAGCGACGCGACCCCCGTGTACAGATGCGGGTTGCGCACGGTCAGCGCGAACGCCGCCTGCCCGCCCATCGACAGGCCGATGATCGCGTTGCGTCCGTTGCTCTTGAACCTCTCGTCGATCAACGGGGGGAGTTCCTTGGTGAGAAACGTCTCCCACATCGGCTTGCCGACCTTCGGGTCGCGCTTCTGCCAATCGGTGTAGAACGTGCCCGACGCACCGGCGGGCAACACCACGTTGACGTCCTTGTCGGCGAAGAACCGACCGGCATGCCCCTTGGTGATCCAGTCGCTGACGTCCTTGGTGTTTCCCGCGCCGTCGAGCAGATAGACCGTCGACCTCGGGTACCGCGGGCCGTTCGGCGACAGCACCGACACGCGGATGCGGTCACCCATCGCCGGTGAGTACACCCAGATGTCGGTGCGCTGCGGGCCCAGTTCGACGGACTTCGCGATTCGCGCCACCGGCTTCGACCTCGGAGCGGCCTCGGCCACCGCCGGTGCCAGCGCAGCGGTCATCAGCAGGGCGGCCAAGCCCGCGAACCAGCGTCTCGACTTCACGTTCGAACTCCCTCATCCGGTACCACCCCGACCGCACCGGAAGTCTTCGGTCACGATGCACATCGCCCGCGTCGACCTGCCGGTCACGAGCGGACATCTAGACTGTCAGACTACCTGTCGACCCGCGCGCCGGAAGGTCACGAAAGCGGCAGGACAGGTCTCGATATACACACGATTCCGGCATTCCGGAGAACGGAAGTCGACGATGCAGAACCCACCGGCCGCCCCCACCGAGAATGAACCCGGAGGACTCAGGGACGACGAGTACGCCTTCGTCGCCGAGGTCGGTGTCCGGTGGTCGGACATGGACGCCTTCGGGCACATCAACCACGCTCGGATGGTCACGCTCATGGAAGAGGCACGCATCGCCTGGCTGCTCAGCGCGGGCGAGGAGTACCAGCCGCTGATCACCAGCGCGATGATCGTCCACGTCGACATCCGCTACCGGGCCCAGCTTCGCCACGAGGATTCACCGTTGCGGATCGGTATGTGGATCAAGGGATTTCGGTCGGTGGACTTCACCATCGGCTACGAGATCCGCAGCGCGCACGCCGCACCGGACAGCCGGCCGGCGTGCGTGGCGAGCACGCAGATGGCCGTCGTCGACGTCGAGAAGAAGACACTGCGTCGTCTCAGTGCCGAGGAGAAGGCGTACCTGAAGGCCTGGTCACGACGGCTCGTAGCGGGCCGGTAGCTCCCGCGGAACCGCCGGCGAGATGCGAGCGATGTTGCCCTGCAGCACATCCCGGTAGATGCGCAGTTGCTCTTCGCCGCTGCGCACCTGTTCGGTGAGCCGCTTGGCATTGTCGACGGACATCTCGCGATCGCCGGACCGGGCGATCAGCGCGTCGATGCGGTCGTCGAGCGTCATCGCCCGGTTGTACTCGGCGAGAACCTGCAACTCGATGGCCGCCGACTCGACGACGTGCGCGACCTCGCCGAGCGCCTGGACGCGGTCGATGAGCTCGGTCCACACCGGTCGCAGGGCGGTCTCCCGCTTGTCGATCTGGGCGGCGAAGGTGCGGTCGAAGCCGCCGTTGCGCTTGGCGAGGTCGAGGTCGATGCGCACGGCGCGCAGGGCGATCACGTCGGCGGCGATCTCGGCGAGTTCGGCGTTCAGGTCGACCTGGGTGCGCTGCACCTCGAAGTGGTCCGACCGCCAGGCAGGGTTGTTCACGATGCGGTCGTAGTAGTGGCCCGCGATGAACAGCAGGGTCTCGTAGCCGTCGACGAAGTTGGCCGACTTCGGGGCGCCCGCCTGGGGGTCGCGCCCCGGGTTGAGCAACTGGTCGGCCCACTGCCCGGCCTGCGGGTTGCCGGATCGGGCGGCGACCTGCCCGACGACGCCCGCGATGCGGTCGATGGCGGCGGTCCCGGCCCGGCGGACGTAGGACGACGTGTTCACGTTCGGGGTCGGCGTGCACAGCAGGCCGGAGAAGAGCCGCTCGCGCTCGTCGATCTCGAGGTAGATGTTCTCCCGGCGTTCCCGGCGGATCGCGCGGGTGCTCGACGCCATCACACCCTTGGCGGTGACGATCTGCTTGCGTGCGTCCTCCCGGCGTCGTTGCAGGCCGTTGAGCCGGTTGCGCAGGACGGCGGCGACGACGCCGGGGACCATCGGGCTCGCGAGCTGGTGCTCGAGTTGCACGATCGCGCGCTGCAGGCGGCGAAGGTCACCGAAACCGTTCGGCAGCGTCGGCATCGGCCGGCCCGTCGAGATCCGGCGGACCACGGTCGCGCGGCCGCCGGGCGTGAGGTAACCGGCGGCGATGAGGATCGCCGCGGTGTCGGACAGCTCACGGCGGTCACCCGGGAGGGACGACCGGTCGCACCACTCACGGATCTCATCGCTCGTGCGCGCGGGCATCCGCCGATGTCCGCCTGCGCCGCTCTCGACCATCTCTCTGCCGCCTTACCTGGGAGAATCGGTGCCCACCCCGTCGTTTCGGAACACCGGAACCGATGCTACCCGCGGTACGGGACACGCTTCGTGACGTCGATCTCCACTTTCGTCCGCCCGTACCGCCCTGATGCCACGATGTGGGCATGACAGAGTCCGTCCCGGCCGCCACCGGAGCACATGGAATGGAGCGCGTGCACGGCCAGATCTGGCGCGACGGCCGGGCCGTCGAGGGCTTCGATCTCGACCGGCTCGCCACGTGCCCCGGCCAGTCCGACACCATCGCCTGGGCCGATCTCGAATGCCCGTCACGCGAGACGCTCGCCCGCGTCGCGGCCGACCTCGACCTCGACCCGTTCGCCGTCGAGGACAGCGTCGCGGCGTCGGAACGTGTGAAGAGCGTCGCGTACGCCCGCCACATGTTCTTCATGGTGTACGCGGTGACGGTGTGCGACCGGACCGACGCGCCGCACGTCGGACCGGGCTCGCCGCATGCGCGCGCACGAATGTTCGACCTGCACCGCATCTCGATCTTCGTCAAGGACAACGTGCTGGTCACGGTGCGGCTGTCGCCGTCCTTCGACATGGATGAGGTGGAACGCCGGTGGGCCGCCGGGAACGCGATGCAGTACGGCGTCGGCGCGCTCCTGCACGGGCTGCTCGACGTCGTCGCCGACGGCCACTTCGACGCCCTGCAACGACTCGACGACGAGATCGAGGACCTCGAGGGGCTGCTGTTCGACGAGAGTGTGTCCGGACGGGAACTGCAGCATCGCACCTACGACCTGCGTCGCGATCTCGTCATCCTCCGGCGGGTGGTCCTGCCGATGCGGGAGGTGATCGGGAGCATCCAGCGCCGCCGCTTCCAGAACCACGCGCCGCCCGAACTCGACCCGCACTTCTCCGACCTCTACGATCACGCGCTGCACGCGACCGAGTGGATCGAGTCGCTGCGGGACATGATCACCACGGTGTTCGAGACCAACCTGACCCTCGCCGACGCCCGGCTCAACACCGTGATGAAGAAGCTGACCGGGTGGGCCGCGATCATCGCGGTCCCGACGCTCATCACCGGCTTCTACGGTGAAAACGTGCCCTTTCCCGGCGCTTACGAGACCTCGGGCTTCATCACGAGCGTCGTCCTGATAGTCCTTGTGGTCGTCATCCTGTACTTCTCGTTCCGACGCCGCGATTGGTTGTGACCTCCACTTGAACTCACCTGCCATCACGATCGAGGGGCTGACCAAGCGCTTCGGCGCGGTCACCGCCGTCGATGATCTGTCCTTCACAGTGGCGCCCGGCCGCGTGACCGGGTTCCTCGGTCCCAACGGTTCCGGCAAGACCACGACGCTGCGCATGCTGCTCGGTCTCGTCGAGCCCACCGCCGGGCGCGCCCTCATCGGCGGACGCCGCTACCGGGAGATCCGCCGGCCTGCGCGCGAGGTCGGTGCGGCGCTCGAGGCGTCGAGTTTCCACCCCGGCCGCACCGGTCTGGGCCACCTGCGAGCGCTGGCCCCACAGGTGGGTGTCCCCTCCGCGAGGTGCACGGAGGTGCTGGACTTCGTCGGGCTCACCGAGGCCGCGAACCGGCGGGTCGGCGGGTACTCGATGGGCATGCGGCAACGCCTCGGGCTGGCGACGGCGCTGCTGGGCGATCCGGGCATCATCATCCTGGACGAACCGGCGAACGGCCTCGACCCGCAGGGCATCGTCTGGCTGCGCGGCCTGCTGCGGGCGCTGGCGCGCGAGGGACGGACCGTGCTGCTGTCGAGTCACGTCCTCGCCGAGGTGCGCGCCACCGTCGACGACGTGGTCGTGATCGGCAACGGACGCCTCGTCCGGGCGTCGACGCTGACCGAGTTCGAGGACCTCGCCGTGCACGCGGTCGCGGTGCGCACCCCGAACCCGGCGTCGTTCGTGGCACTCGCGCGCGAACGCGGCTGGCAGATCGAGGACGCGCCCGGTGGTTTCCGGGTGCACGGGACCGACACCGCCACCGTCGGCTCGGCCGCGTTCGCCCACGGCATCGAGCTGCACGAGCTGTCCGACGCGGGAGCCGACCTCGAGACGGTGTTCCTGCAATTGACCGGCGCGCCCGCACCGGCCGGCGTGTCGATGCAGACGGGAGCGATCCGATGAGGGCGGCACTGGTCGCGGAGTACCGCAAGTTCACCTCGACGCGGATGTGGTGGGTGCTGCTCATCGCGATGGTCGCCTACCTGGCATTCATCGGCGCGGTGCTGGCCTTCTCGATGACGGTCGAGGACGAGTCGATGACCGGCACGGTCCTGCTCTCGGGCGGCGATCTGGCACGGTCGATCTACGCGCTGACCTCACCGATCGGTTACGTCTTCGCGCTCGTGATCGGCAGCCTGGCGGTGACCGGCGAGTTCCGGCACAAGACCATCACCGGGAGCCTGCTGGCGGAGCCGCGGCGCGGGATCCTGCTGGGTGCCAAGCTGCTCGCCGGGATCCCGATCGGCGCGCTCTACGGCATCCTCGGCACGCTGGCCGTGGTCGCCACGTCCGCACCGGTTCTCGCACTCGCCGGCGACGGCGCGTTCCTCGGCGACGCGGCGACCATCCGGGTCATCGTGCTGTCGATGGTGGTGATGGTCCTGTGGACGATGATGGGCGTGGCGTTCGGCGCCGTCGTCTCCAACCAGGGGGCCGCGATCGTGATCCTGCTGGCGTTCACCCAGCTCGTCGAACCCATCGCACGCATCGCGCTGGCCGCCTTCGACGCGACGTCGTCGGTGTCGAAGTTCCTGCCGGGCTCGGCGGCCGACGCACTGCTGGGCACGAGCTTCTACTCGAGTCTTGGCGAAGGTGCGTCGAATCTGTTGCCGCAGTGGGCCGGTGCGCTGGTGATGCTGGGCTACATCGCGGTGTTCGCGGTCGTCGGGCGGTACACGACGTTGCGGCGGGACATCGGGTAGCGGCTGTCCTGGGCGGGCGCTGGGTGTTGCGGTCGAATCACAACACCTGTCCCATCAGACCCATCTGCCACCCGACCCGATCGACGAGACCGTCAAGGGCATCATCGGCGAATTCGGCAGCTGGTCGTGCACCGGCCAGATGAGCAGCCGATTGTCGCAGCTCGGCATCCCGTACACCACCAACCCGAGACCGACCGGAACCCACAAGTGGGGCTATTGGAAGGACGAGCTGGCCATGTCGTGGCCGATCCTGATGCGGGCGATCGGGCTGAGGTGATCCGTCAGGCGGGCCGCGCGATCGCGGCGCTGAGCCCCTGACCGATCCACGACGGGATCTCACGGGCGATGTCGGCGGGTGCGTGGATCTCCACGCGGTTCTCGCTCAACGCGATCCGCCAGTCGATGTCGCCGCGCCAGATCTCGGTCAAGGTGCGCAGCTCGGTCATGACCGTCGCGTCGAGGTCGTAGCCGGGGTCGAAGTCGCAGACCTGCGCCTCGTCGCCGAAGACCACCAGCCACCACGACCGCGCCTTGCCGACGATGTCGGAGAACACGAACTGCACCATGGTGCGTCGGCGCGGCCAACGCTCGACAGGGATGGTGCGGCGCATGTCCCAGAGCAGCAGATGCGGGTCCAGGTCGGCGTCGCCGAGTTCGCCGACCCAGCGAATCCCCCACTCGCTCAGCGCGTCGACGACCGGTTCGAGCTCCTGGCCCATCGTCGTGAGGGTGTAGACCGACCGACCGCCGACCTCGGTGCGGTGGATCACCCCGGCGCGTTCGAGGCTGCGCAACCGTTTGGTGAGAAGCGCGGGCGACATCTTCGGCACGCCTCGTCGTAATTCGTTGAAATGACGGCTGCCCAGGAGCATTTCGCGCACGATCAGGATCGTCCACCGCTCGTCGAGCAGTTCCATCGCCTTCGCGACCGGACAGAACTGGCCATACGACGTCATCACTGCCTCCCTCACGTCGTCGGATCAAGTACACATCCGGTCCACGGCGATGACCAGTACAGAATCTGAACTGCAACCGGTACAGATGTTGGTCTGGAGGCCGGGGTCGTGGCCGGTGGACGCTCGAGTGGTCCGGACATGATGCAGATCGACATTCGAGCAGCAAGGACCTCACCATGACAACGATCCATCCCCCATCACTCGAGCCCACCGACATCGAGATCAAGGCCAAGCACCGCAAGCTCTGGGCGTCGGGTGACTATCCGGCCGTCGCCGACCTGATCGCCCCGCTGGGCCGGCGCCTCGTCCAAGCCCTCGATATCCGGTCCGGCGAGAAGGTCCTCGACGTCGCGGCCGGTGCCGGGAACGTCGCCGTTCCGGCCGCGCGGGCGGGTGCACATGTCGTGGCCGGCGACCTCACTCCCGAGTTGCTGAGGGTCGGCGAATCCCGTCATCCCGACCTCGGCATCACCTGGCGCACCGCCGACGCCGAGGACCTCCCGTTCGAAAACAACGACTTCGACGTCGCGACGTCGTGCGTCGGCGTGATGTTCGCTCCGCACCACCAGAAGTGCGCCGACGAACTCGTCCGCGTCGTGCACCCCGGTGGCCGGATCGGTCTGATCAACTGGACCCCAACGGGTTTCATCGGCGAACTGTTCGGTGTGATGAAGCCGTACGCGCCGCCGCCCCCGCCGGGTGCGCAGCCCGGCCCGCTGTGGGGCACCGAGGACCACGTGCGGTCGCTGTTCGGCGGCCGGGTGACCGACCACGAATTCACCACGGCGACGGTCGAGATCGCGTTCGCGACCGGCGCCGCGTTCCGGCAGTTCTTCAAGGCCCACTACGGTCCGACGATCGTCACGTTCCGCAACATCGCCGACGACCCGGCGCGGGTCGCCGAGCTCGACGCCGCCATCGACGCCCTGGCCGAGAAGTACATCACCGACGGCCGGATGGAGTGGGAGTACCTCCAGGCGGTCCTCACCGTCGCCTGAGCCCACCCGGAATCGCGGCTTCCGGCCAGACCTGACCTGACCTGCACCAAGTCGCGACTTGAACCGCAGAATCGCGGGTTGGAGGTCGCGATTCCGGCGCGAACCCGCGACTTTGCGGGGGCTCGGGTCACGCGTGGGCGAAGGCGGCCTCGGACTCGGGATCGCGGGCGACGACACGGCGGCCGATCGCGAAACAGATCGCGGTGAGGATCGACGAGACGATCATGATGACGGCCATCGGGACCGCGGTGTCGTCGCCGCCGAGACCGCCGAGCGGGGACACCGCACCACCGACGAGGAACATGATCCCGCCGAGGATCGCGCTGCCGGCACCCGCCGCGTCGTGCGTGTGCTCCATCGCGAGGGCCGCTGCGTTGCCGAAGATCAAGCCGATCGACGTGGCGACCACGAACAGCGGGATCACCAGCACTCCCGGCACCGACGACAGCGCCGCGGCCAGCACCCCGGCCGACGCCAGCATCAGCACCGGCAGGCTGACCTTGACGGTCGTCGCCGGGTGCACGTGCCGGCGCGAGAGCCGCGACGACACCATGCCACCGGCCAACAAGCCCAGCGCGTTGACCGCGAAGGCCAGGCCGTAGACCAGCTCCGACGTCCCGATGACGTTCTGATACACGAACGACGAACTCGAGATGTAGGCCATCAACACGCCGAACCCGAAGGCCTGCGTCAGCACGTACGCCATGAACGCGGGGCGCCGGAACCGGCCGAGCAGGTCCCCGAACCGAAGTCGCGGCGCACGACGTTCCGCCGGCAGCGTCTCCGGCACCGAGGTCACCGCACCGATCAGCTGCAGGACCGCGGCCGCCAGGATCACGGCGAGCACGCCGCGCCACGGAACGTGGCCCGCCAGGAGACCTCCCACGAGCGGCGCCAGTACGGGAGCGAGACTCTGAATGGTCATCATCAGGGACATCGAGCGCGCACCCGCGAATCCCCGGGCGCGATCGGCGATCACGGCCCGCGCGATGACCATGCCCGACGCCGCGGCCAGGGCCTGCACGAACCGGGCGCCGATGAGCACCTCGATGTTCGGCGCCGCGACCACCACGATGCCGGAGGCCACCGCACCCACCGAGCCGATGACCAGCGGTCGCCGCCGGCCGAACCGGTCGGAGACCGGCCCCCAGATGACCTGTCCGATACCCACACCGATCAGGAACGCGGTGAGCGTCAGCTGCACGTGCGTCGCATCGGTGTGCAGCGATTCCTGGACCTCGATGAAGGAGGGGAGGTACAGGTCGGTCGCGATCGGGGCGGTGGCCGACAGCAGTGCCAGGGTGAACAGGAGGCGCGCGCCCAGGCCTTCGTCGGGGGTCGTCGGTGCAGAGCTCGTCACCGGCGGGAGATTATCAGCTGCGCTAACTACCTGCGGGTTCCGGTTCCGTCAGCCGGACGAGCCGCCCCCGGCCAATCGCCACTGCCGGAGTCGCCTCTCCCGGAATGCCTCGCAACTCGGGAGGCGTGACGGTTCAGCCATCGATCCCGTCGTACCCGACGACGAGCGGCGCGTGATCTGACAGCCGCAGCTCGGGTGCGGGCTCCTTGTCGACCTCTACCCACCGCGCCCGGCGCGCCAGCCCCGGCGTCGCGAGCTGGTGGTCGATCCGCCATCCGACGTCCTTGACGAACGACTCCCCCGCCCAGCTCCACCACGTCAGCGGACCGGGACGGTCTCCGTGCAGCTCACGCACGACGTCGACGAGCCGACGGGGGCCGGTGATCCGGCCGAACCACTCTCGTTCCTCCGGGAGGAAGCCCTCCATCTTGCGGGCGGCCCGCCAGTTGGTGACGTCGTGTTCGAGGTGGGCGACGTTGAGGTCGCCGAGCAGCAGGAACTCGCGGCCGGCGCGTCGTGCGGCGAGGCGGTTGCGTTCCAGCTCGCGGGCGAATGCGGCCAGGAACCGTTGCTTGCGTGCGTATTTCGCGCCACCGTCCGGTTTCTCGCGCATCGATCCGGGTTTCTGCAGCTCGGCGGGCAAGCCGCCCTTGGGTAGGTAGAGATCGGCGACCGTCAGCGGCCGGTCGGCGAGATCCACCTCGACGTAACGTCCCTCGGCGGCAAAGGCGTTCAGGCCGCGCGCCTTCGGCGGGTGGGTCAGCCAGGTGCGCACCGCGGCCGGCGCGGTGCGGGTCAGGATCGCGACGCCGTTGCGGCCCGGGATGGTGCCGACGTCGACCGTCGCGGCGTACTCGCCGAACGTCCCGACATCGTCGGATCCGCAACGCAGTTCCTGCAGACCGATCACGTCCGCGTCGCGCGCGGCCAACCAGTCGTCGAAGCCGCGGCGTCGTGCGGCACGGATCCCGTTGACGTTGAACGACGCTACGGTGAACCCCGTGTCCGCCACTCCGACCTCTCCTACGTCACCGCCATGGACGGGCCCTCCGACCGCTCTCCACGCTATTCCACTCTTGTTCCGAACGGCCTGCTGGGGATCGGACTCGCAGGTACACACCCGACGACCATGAGCGGATCGGGGTCGTACCGAACAGGAGAGCCTCCGGAAAACCGGTCGCATCCTCGCCACTGTGTACCTACGGTGGGGTGATGCCGATACGGGTACCGCTGCTCACGGTCTTCATCACGCCGGAGGACGAGCGACGTGTCGCTGACCTGATGGCGCAGCGCTTTCCGGATCTTCCGGAGATCACGTTCGACGTCGCCGACGACGATCCCGCACTACGGGAACAGTGGCGGTACGAGCATCCCGGCGACGAGCCGTCACGGCGTCGTTGCCGACTCGTGGTCGCCGACACCACGACCACCACGGCTTCCCGATGCGCCGAGCGCATCCTGGACGTGATCTCCCCACACGCCCACGGTGAGGCGGCACGGCCGGCGCCGTTTCCGGCGACGCCCGACGCCATCCCGTGGACTGCGCATGTCACGTTGTGGGCGGGGCCTCCCGACCGTCGGTGACGTGCCCTACCGCGATTCGCGGACCAGGACCGGGGTCAGAGTCGGCCGCTTGGGTTCCCGGCCGTCGCCGAGGGACACCCCGCGGAACTTGCGGATGAGCCACGGCGTGAAGAACTCGACCGCCCAACGCGCGTCGCGGGCCAACGCGGCCACCGGGTGCGGGTCCGGGGCCGGCGGCAGCGGCTTGCCCCACTCCGGGTCGGCGTCGGGCAGGCCGAGGGCGTGGGCCGCGGCATCGGCGAATCGTTCGTGACCGAATGGCGAGGCGTGCAAGCGATCCGAGGACCACGACCGCGGATCGACGAGCACCGGCGCGGCGTGGAGGTCGACGAGGACGAAGTCGTAGGTCTCGGCGAACTGCCGGTTCATCTCGTTCAGCGCGAGCAGGCGGTGTTCCTTGCGGGCGGCGAACGGGATGGTGCGCGACACGTTCGGGAAGGTCGACACGATGACCGTCGCGCCGGTGTCGGCGAGTTGCCGGTAGATGGTGTGGAGGTCGGCGCGCACCTCGTCCAGGTCGGACCTGCCGATCACGTCGTTCATGCCGAGCGGTGCGGCGATGAGGTCGGGTTCGAGGGCCAGCGCCGGCTCGAGCTGTTCCCGGAGTACCTGCCGCGTCCGCTTCCCGCGGATGGCCAGGTTGGCGTAGTGCAGGTCCGGGTTGTACCGGGCCAGGCGCTCGGCGAATCGATCCGCCCACCCTCGGAATTCGTACTCCGGGTGCGGATCTCCCAGACCCTCCGTCTGACTGTCACCGATGGCCACGAAGCGCGAGTACTGCACGGCGAAGATGATAGGACCCCGGTCGCCGTGTCGCGGGTCACGGACTCGCCACCCGAGGAAGTCGTCGACGAGGCGAGGACCTTCTCCGGCCGCTCGACGAGCAACATGTGCCCGCTGTCGACCTCGGCGTACGTGCCGTCCGCAATCAGTCCGGCGAGCTCCTGCACCTCGTCCGGGGGCACGATCACATCCGATGTCCCCGCCACCACCGGCGTCGGCCCGGTGATGCGTCGGACGAGCGCACGGATGCGATCGACGTGCTCGACTCGACCTGACGCGAGGCCCACCGCCGGCAGGGTGTCGCGCCGTCTTCGACGCCCGCGCCGAGCGAGAAGCCCAGGAGATCGACGGGACCGTCCGTCAGGAGGCCACCTCGACCCCCGGCCCCGCCTCATGGACCCGTTCGACGAGTCGCACGAACTCGTCGCGCAGCGCCGCACGGTAGACCGCCGGATCGGGCATCACCTGGCGGTCGGAGGTGAAGCACACCGTCAACTCGTCGCCGAGCGACGTCACCGCGTGGGCCAGCCGGGCGTGGCGGTGGATCGGGGCGATCCCGAATCCGCCGATCACCGGCGAGTTCCCGAGGCGGAGCGTGGCGTCGCCGCGCGGCACGTTGGTGATCAGCGTGTTGGCCATCACGATCCCCTCGGCATCGGCCGCCCGGGAGCGCCTGCGCTCGAGCTTGAGCGCCGACTTCAGGTAGATCGACGGGGCGTGATCCAGGAGGGTCGTCGTGTTCACCGTCGCCGGATGCCGCACGCGTTCCTTCTCCGCCGACGCCGCCTGGTGCACCAGACGCAGGCGCGCCAACGGGTCGCCCTCGTCGGTGTGCATGTCCACGATCATGGCCCCGATCCGGTTCGCCGAGCGGGTTCCCGCACGGTCACGGAACGCCCACGGAACATGCGCTGCCAGCGACGATCCCGGCCGCTCACCGCAGTCGACGAGATACCTGTGCAACGCGCCTCCCACGATCGTGACGAGCACGTCGTTGACCGTCGTCCCGGTGCCGCGGGCGACGCGCCGCACGTCGGACAACCGCAGATCCACCACGTCGACGACCCGATCCCCCGGTCCGCCGACATTGAACCTGGTCCTCGGCCGATCCGACGACGGCATCGACATCTCGCCGGACTCGACCATCCGGGCGATCTCTTTCCGCGCGGCCACCGCGCGCGACATGGCGCCGACCAGCCGCCGCGTCTGACTGGTCGTCCGCAGTGCGCCGACGACGGCGCCGTGGCGCGCCCGGTTGGGACCGCCGGTGGCCGGCCGGGCGTCCGGGTCGTCGAACAGCGCACGCGTGACCTGGACGGCGCCGAGCCCGTCGGCGGCCGCGTGGTGATAGCGGGTCAGGGCGATCGTGGCGTCCTCCGGCACGCCGTCGACGCCCCGGACCCGCGTGAAGAACCGGATCTCCCACGGTGGACGGGCGAGGTCGACGGGCTGTGTCGCATGGTGATCCAGCAGCGCCATCAGGGCACGACGGTCGGTGTCACCGACCTCGTGGACCTCGACGTGGTCGGCGGCCTCGACATCCTCGGCCGCCGTCCAGAACGGATAGTCCAGATCCCATCGGACCCGATGCAACCGGCGTCGCAGGATCGGGGCACGGTCCAGGCGCGCGTTCGCCCAGCCCACCAGCTCGTCGCGGGTGCGGAGCGGGTGCGGGTCACCGGCGGTGTCGAAGACGTACACGCCGCACATGACCATCGAGGAGTCGTCGGCGAACACCTCGTCGCGGTAGAGAAACCATGCGTCGCGCGCGGCCAGTTGTATGTCGCCCATCTGGAGTCGTGTCCCATTCTTTCGCCGGACCCGACCCGGCAGGAATGGTGCCACAAGATACGGACTATTCCGACAATTGGGGTGTCAAAGATCGTGACCACTTCACGGCTCCTCGCGTGCTGCGGGAACTGCTGACGACGACATGGATCCGGTCCCGCACGAGGAAAAGACAAGACCCCTCACCTTCGAGCAGGTGAGGGGTCTTTCGCGGAAGCGGAGGGATTTGAACCCCCGGTGGTTTTACCCACGCTCGCTTTCAAGGCGAGTGCATTCGGCCGCTCTGCCACGCTTCCCTGACCAGCAAGGGTACGTCAGGGTCTCGCGTGACCCACACATGGCCCGGACGGGACCGGCTGCTCCGTTCGACACGTGCCGCCGCGTGCCCGGGGCCTCCCATACGGTCGGCAACGACCATCCCCGCAGGCTCCTGCCCGTCACCCGAACCGACTGATCCGGCTCCCGTGCGGCCGGCATCCGCGTCACCCGGCCGCGTCCGATGCACCCTCGCCGCGTGCCCGGATCACCCGACGTCCACACACCCACGACGGTGAGCTGCAGAAACGCCCTCGACCCGATCGTCACCAGCCGATTAGCGAGGCGTTGCCCGATCATCACGCGCTTCGTGGACACAATCCGCGCTTTCTGCATTTCGCGTCGTCGGCGCGCGCAATAGCGTTCCCCGCACCGAAGTCAACGTTACGTTCATCACACCCGGAGGACGCATGCCCGATCTGACCGGAAGAACCGCCGTCGTGACCGGTGGCTCCACTCTCCTGGGCCACGGAGTCGTGGCCGAACTCGCAGCCGCCGGTGCCAACGTGGTCGTCGCCGACATCGACGTCGAGGGTGGCGAGAAGGCCGCCGCCCAGGCCGCCAACATCGGCTTCGTACGGACCGACATCACCGACGACGCCTCGCTCGCGAACCTCGTGGAGAAGGCCGCCGCCGAGCACGGCGGGATCGACATCGTGGTGAATCTCGCCGCCGTCTACCTCGACAACGGCTTCGAGACGACCCGCGAGGAGTGGCTCACCGCCCTGAACGTGAACGTGGTCTCGATGGTCGAGACCGTCCGCCACGCGTTCGAGCACCTCAAGCGCAGCCCGCACGCGGCGGTCGTCAACTTCTCCAGTGTCTCGGGCAAGGTCGCCCAGACCGGACGCTGGACGTACCCGGCGAGCAAGGCGGCCGTCGCCCAGCTCACCCGGTCCATGGCAATGGACCTCGCACCGTACGGAATCCGCGTCAACAGCATCAATCCCGGATGGACGTGGTCGAAGGTCATGGACGAGCTGTCCAAGGGCGACCGCGCCAAGACCGACCGCGTCGCCGCCCCGTTCCATCTCACCCGACGGGTGGGCGACCCGGCCGAGATCGGCAAGGTCGTCGCCTTCCTCGCATCCGACGATGCCTCGGTCGTCACCGGCGCCGACTGGGCAGCCGACGGTGGCTACTCGGCCATGGGCCCGGAGTCATACGTCCCCGCAATTCCCCAGCTGATGGAGTGACATGAAGATCGCAATCATCGGGGCCGGCTTCGCCGGCCTGGCCAGCGCCAAGGTGCTCGGTTCCCTCGGGCACGACATCACCGTGTTCGACAAGACCCCCGACGTGGGCGGCGTGTGGAGCGCCACCCGCCGCTACCCGGGGCTGACCACCCAGAACAACAAGCAGACCTATCACCTGTCCGAGCTCAAGATGCCCCGGCACTATCCGCAATGGCTTGCGAGCGAACAGGTTCAGGAATACCTGCAGACCTACGTCGACAAGTTCGACCTGGCGGGCCACCTGCGTCTCGGCACCGAGGTCACCAAGGTCACGCCGACCGGGAACGAGGACGGCTGGCTCATCACCGCGAACGGAGAGACCGAACGCTTCGACCACGTCGTCGTCGCCAACGGCATCTTCTCCAAGCCCGTCATCCCCGAGTACGAAGGCGTCGCCGAACTCGAGGCCGCCGGCGGTCGACTCATCAGCACGGGCGATCTGCACTCGCTCGACGAGGTGGCCGGCCGGCACGTGCTCATGGTGGGCTACGGCAAGTCGTCGTGCGACGTCGCCGCGGTGGTGGCGCCGGTCGCGGCGTCGACCGACGTCATCGCCCGCGACCTGCTGTGGAAGGTTCCCCGCAAGGTGCTGGGCGTCCTCAACTACAAATACCTGCTCCTGACCCGCTTCGGCGAGGGCCTGTTCCCCTACCAGGAGCTGCGCGGTTTCGAGAAGGTGTTGCACGCCAAGGATTCCCGCATCGCCAACGTCCTCACCGAGCAGGTCGGTTCGATCGTCACCAGGCAACTCAAGCTAGAACAGCTCGGCCTGGTCCCGGACAAGCCGTTCCACACCATCGCCAAGGCGTCGGTCAGCCTCGCCACCGAGGGCTTCTACGAGGCCGTCCTCGACGGCACGATCAAGGTCCATCGCCAGCGCACCATCACCCGCTTCCTGGAGAAGGACTCCAAGCCGTATGCAGAGCTGTCCGACGGCACCCTGCTGCGCGCCGACGTCGTCGTCTGCGGCACCGGTTTCCGCCAGGAGGTGCCATTCTTCGACGACGACATCCAGCGCCGCCTCACCGACGCGGACGGCAACTTCCTGCTGTACCGCCACATCCTGCCGCTCGATGTCCCGAACCTGACGTTCGCCGGCTACAACTCGTCGTTCTTCTCCCCGCTGTCGGCCGAGATGGCCGCGGTGTGGATCGGATCGTATCTCGCAGGTGCACACCAGCTCCCGCCGGTCGACGAGATGCGGAGGTTCGTCACCGAGCGGATCGCCTGGATGGAAGCCCGCACCGACGGGCACCACGCCCGCGGCACCAACGTGGTGCCGTTCTCGATGCACAACATCGACGAGGTGCTCGACGAGGCCGGACTCAACGTCAGCCGGTTCACCAAGGCGATGCAGTGGCTCCTGCCCGTGCGGCCGTCGTCGTACCGCCGGGTCGGCCGCAAGCTCGCGAAACGCGTCGCGGCCGTGCAGAACTGACGCTCCATCGTTCCTCAGCCCCACCGGCGGCAGATGTCGCCGGTCACGACAGGAGACACCATGGTTTCGAACACCGACACCACCCACGAGGTGGACCCGATCACCGCATCCGTGCTGCAGCGCCGTGTGGACTCGATCGCCAAGGAGATGGCGACGATGCTCATGCGGTCGTCGCGATCGCCGATCTTCAACGAGATCGGCGACCTCGTGACGGTCATCTTCGATCGCGAGGGAAACACCCTCGCGCAGGCCGAGTTCGCGGCGATCATCGCCTTCGGCGCACATCCCTCGCTGGAGTACATCATCGAGTACTTCGGTGACGACGTGCACGAAGGTGACGTCATCATCCACAACGACGTCTACCACGGCGGAAACCAGAACGCCGACACCGGCATCTACATGCCGGTCTTCGCCGACGGCCGGCTCATCGGATGGACCGCGGCCAAGGGGCATCTCGCCGACATCGGCGGCATGACCGCGGGCGGGTACAACCCCAACGCCCGCGACATCTGGCAGGAGGCACTGCGCATCCCGCCGCTCAAGGTCGTCGACCGCGGCGTGCTCCGCAAGGACGTGTGGGACCTGTTGTCCGCCAACATCCGATTCGGTTTCGTGATGGAGGACATCCGCGCGATGATCGGCTGCTGCACGGTCGGCAGCCGGCGCCTGGTCGAGGTGATGAAGCGCTACGGCCTCGAGGACTACGAATCCCATTGGGCCTACATCCTCGACAGCTCCCGCAAGCAGGTGGAGGCGGAGGTCGGCCGCTGGCCCGACGGGCACTACCACGGCGAGTCCTTCATGACCTCGGACGGCTTCGACACCACGAAGAAGTACAAGATCGCCGTCGACATCGAGATCGCCGGGGAGAAGATCGTGTTCGACTTCTCCGGAAGCGACGACCAGGCCCCCGGCATCACCAACATGCCCGCCGCCGCGGCGAAGGGCGCCGTGCGCATCGCGTTCCTCATGCTCATGGCCGCCGGCGGTATCCGGATCCCCACCAACCAGGGCCTGTTCGAGCCGATCGTGACGCAGTTCCGCAAGGGATCGATCATCGACCCGGAGTTCCCGGCGGCCACCATCTACGGCAACCAACTCTCCGACGAGGTCGTCGAGGCGATCATGCTCGCCCTGGCCGACGCCCTGCCCGACCGCGTCTGCGCCGGCTGGAACAAGTACATGTGCACCGCCACCAACGGCGTCGACCCACGCACGGGCGAACCATTCGGCACGTTCACCGTGTTCCAGCGCACCGGACCGGGTGCGGTCGCGGGCCAGGATGGCTGGGACGCACTGGGATTCACCGGAACCGCGGGCCAGATGCGCGCCCCCGACCCGGAGATGTTCGAGCTGACCACCCCGCACTTCCTGGAGTACCACGAGTACCTGCCGGATTCGGCCGGTGCCGGTGAGTTCCGCGGCGGCCTCGGCACCCGCTCGGCGTGGCGGACCTACGGCGAGGGCCAGATCGGCGTCACCCTCGCCGACAACATGAAGGCCGAGGGCGCCTACCCGGCACGAGGTCTGTTCGGTGGTCACGATTCCGGGCTGAACGAGCTGGTCATCGAGTACCCGGACGGCACCGTGAAGAACTGGGGCTCGAAAGAGATCGTCGACCTGGTCCCCGGCACCCGCATCGTCTCCAACGCCGGTGGCGGCGCGGGCTACGGCGACCCGAAGAAGCGCCCGGTCGAGAAGGTCCTCGCCGAGGTGACCGCGGGCCTGCTGTCGGCCGAACGCGCCCGCGAGGACTACGGCGTCGCCATCACCGCCGACGGCGCCGTCGACGAAGCCCTGACCGCATCCCTGCGCGCCTGACGCGCCAATCCCTCAGTCCATCCCGCACGACCGACCAGCGTCGTGCCCACTCCCGAGGCAGGAAACCGTGAGCATCAAGATCGGAATCGACGTCGGCGGCACCTTCACCGACTTCCTGGTCGTCTATCCCGACGGCCGTCGCCGTATCCACAAGACCAGTTCGGTCCCGTCCGACCCGCCGCAGGCCGTTCTCAACGGCCTGACCGAACTCGCCGAGATCGAGCAGCAGTCCCTCACCGAGTTCGTGGGGCGCATCGACCTGATCGTGCACGGCACCACCGTCACCACCAATGCGCTGCTCACCCGGCGCGGACCCAGGACCGCGATGCTGGTGACCGAGGGGTTCCGCGACGTGCTGCCCATGCGGCACGGCACCCGTGAGGAGCCCTACGACAACCGGCTCGCCCAGCCCGAGCCGATCACCCCTCGTGCGCTGCGCCTCCCCATCACCGGCCGCATCGACCACCAGGGCAAGGAGGTCACCCCGCTGGCCGAAGCCGATGTCCGCACCGCCGCGACCACGCTGCGCGACGCCGGCGTCGAGTCGATCGCGGTGTCGTTCATGCACTCACACGCCAACCCGGAGCACGAACGCCGGGCCGCGGAGATCCTCCGCGAGGAGCTCGGGGACATCTACATCACCGAGTCTGCCGAGCTGCTCGGCATGGCCCGGTACTACGAGCGGTCGAGCGCGGCGGTCCTCAACTCCTACGCCGGCCCGATCATCAGCAGCTATCTGACCACCCTGACGCAGATCCTGGACTCGATCTCCTTCCGCGGCCTGCTGCTGATGATGCAGTCCAACGGTGGTGTCGCCACCCCGGCCGAGCTCGCGAAACGTGCTGCGCTGTCGCTGCTCTCGGGTCCGGCGTCCGGCCCCACCTCGGGCCTGCTCGTCGTCGGCGAGCACGGCTGGGAGGACTGCATAACCGTCGACATGGGCGGCACCAGCTTCGACGCCGCGGTCGTCAAGGGCGGCAAGCCGCTGATCATGACCGACGGCGAGATCGACCGCTGGTCGATCGCCCTGCCGGCCGTCGACATCCACACCATCGGCGCCGGCGGCGGTTCGATCGCCTCGGTCGACGAGGGCGGTCTGCTGAGCGTCGGACCCCAGAGTGCCGGTGCCGCACCGGGTCCCGCATGCTACGGGCGCGGCGGCACCAGGGCCACCACCACCGATGCCGACGTCGTGCTCGGCTACCTCGATCCGGACAGCTTCCTCAACGGCCAGATGACGCTGGACAAGGCCGCCGCCGAGGAGGCCATCCGTCGGGATGTGGCCGATCCGCTGGGCCTGTCGGTCCTCGAGGCCGCCGCCGGCATCTACGAGATGGTCAACGTGTCGATGGCGACCGGTGTCCGCGACATCACCGTCCGGCGCGGACTCGACCCACGCGACTTCCCGATCGTCGTCGCCGGCGGCGCCGGACCGGTGCACGCCGCCGCGATCGCGCACGAGCTCGAGATCCCCGTGCTCATCACCCCGCGCGACTCGTCGATCTTCTGCGCGGCCGGAATGCTGGTGTGCGACTTCAAGCACGACTACGTGCAGAGCGCCCACGACCGTCTCGACATGATCGATCCGGCGACGCTGGCGGCTATCTGGTCGCGGATGGCCGAGGAGGGACGCGCGACGCTCCACGGCGAGGGCGTCTCCGACGAGGCGATCTGCTTCGAGCCGTCGCTGGACCTACGCTACAAGGGGCAGTGGTACGAGCTCACCATCCCGGTCGACCCGGCCGGGGTCACGGCTGCCCCGGATCTGGCGACGATCGCCGAGAACTTCCACACCGAGCACGACACGCTGTTCGGCTACAACAGCCCGGACATGCCGATCGAGATCCTCAACGTGCGTCTGTCGGCGATCGGCCGCACCTCCGACGAGCGCATCAACCTGAGTTCCGAGGTGGCCGTCGACATGCCGGTCGGCGCCGGCCGTCGGGAGATCTACTCGCCGCAGCGCAAGGAGATGGTCGAGGTCGACGTCTACCGTGGCGCCGCGATGGGGCCGGGCACCACGGTGACCGGCCCGGCGATCATCGAGCTGGGCACCACGACCATCGTGGTGCTGGACCAGTACGACTGTGTCGTCGACAAGTCCGGATCGTTCGTGATGTACCTGCGCGACCGCGCCGACGAGGTCCTCGACCGGCTGAACCTCTGACACGCATTTCCGCCATCATCGACGAAGCCACCTCCGTCCGGGAGGTGGCTTCGTCGACGTGGCCGGGTGTGTGCGAGAGATACTCAGCGACCGAGGGTTTCAGACGGCAACTCGGAGTAGATGGTCCGGTACGCCTCGGCGAACCGGCCGACATGGAAGAAACCCCAACGGGTGGCGATCGCGGTCACCGACGTCTCGGCGGGCGACGACGCGAGCAGATCCTGCCGGGCGCGATCGAGGCGCGTGCGCCGAAGCCGTTGCAACGGCGTGGTGTTCAGTTCCCGCGCGAACAGCTCCTGCAGCGACCGCGTGGACACCCCGACCTCGCGGGCGAGCTCGCTGACCTTCCACGGATGGTCCGGGCGGTCCTCGATCAGCTCGATCGCCGCGCGGACGGTGCGCGACACCGGCGCCGACGACGGGGTCACCTTGTGCGCGGTGTTCGGCTGGACCGACAGCAGCCCGGAGATCAGCGTCTGCTCGAAGTTCGAGGTCACCAACGGTGAGGACAGCATGCCGGCGGCCGGGCTCGACAGCGCGTCGACGGCGAACTTCACCAGCCGCACCCATGTTTGGACGGCCGGCGCGGTGACGTCGAAACGCGGCTCGAAGATGACCGGTCCGCGGTCGTTCTCCTCGCCCACCTCCACGCCGGCGGCCTCCTGGACGGCGTCCCGGCGGATGTAGACGACGAGCTTCTCGCAACCGTCCGACCAGATCATGTCGAGCGGTTTGGTCGGTGACGAGACGGTTCCGGTGCGGCGGTCGCTGACCACCGCGGAGTCCCCGACCCGGATATTGGCCTTACCCGAGGTCGGTATCTGCACGAGGTAGAAATCCTCCACACGTCCGGGGGTGATGTGCACCTCGGAGCCGTACCGCATGTAGTTCAGCGACACCGAGTCGCCGATCGGCGCGGAGTTGTGGACCAGGTCGAGCTTGCCGCCCCGGGTCAGACTGAGCCGGTGCGGACAGAAACGGGCGGCGACGGCCTCACGCGCCTGGGCGAGATCGGTCGTCGCACAGGCACGGTAACCGGAGAGGAGATCGCTTGGCATCGGTGGATCCTGTCGAGCTGTGATCTGAGTGCCCATCGTAGGCGGATCGGGCCGGTCGGGCCGGGGCACAGGGGAAACCCGACCGGAAATCGGTGTTGACCTGCAAAAAGACCCGGCGAGGGGACTCCTCGCCGGGCCTCTTCGCCCCTAGTACTGGTCGACCTCGACCCCACCTCCGGTGACCCGATAGAGGCCGGTGGGGTGTTCGGACAGCTTCCGGCTCCCGGTCGTGTCGACCACGAAGGTGTCCGACATGTACCCGCTGGCGATCTCCGTGCGATCGGAGACCATCGGGTGCAGGGTGATCACCATGCTGTCGGCCAGGGGTTCCTGCAGGCTCTGCTCACCGTCCTCCACGACGTCGAGTCCGATCATCGGCTCCTCGATGACGTCGAGGCCCAGCGAGTGCCCGGACCAGTACGACGACTTGGCCCCCTCGCTCCCGACCGCGGCGAGTACGCGCCGCTGGATGTCTCCGGGGTGGGCGCCTGCACGCAGCACCTCGGCGCCCGCGGTGATGCCCTTGGCGACGGCACGCCCCATGCGCGCGGTGAGCTCGTCGGGGCGGGCGAACGTCACCATGCGCGACAGCTCGGTCCAGTAGCCGCGGGGTCCGATGATCTCGAACGAGAACGTGTGGACGTCGTGGGTGCCCAGGACGCGGTCGCGCGGGGTGTCGAACGTGGAATGTGAGTGGACGTTCTCGAAATCGGTGTGCATCGAGAGGAACAGCGGGTCCTCGCCGCCGTACTCACATGCCACCTTGTACATCTCGGCCGCGACCTCGCGTTCGGTGATGCCGGGCCGCACGATCTCGAGCAGCCGGGAGAAGCACTGGTCGAGGATGAACGCCGATTCCTCGGCGCCGGCGATCTCGTAGGGGCTCTTGACCGCGCGGATGCGTTCGAACTCATCGGAGAAGTCGACGAACGCGACGTGCGGATACGCCTCCTTGAGGGCCAGGTACTCCCCGACCTTCATCACCTGGTCGCGACCCACGATGCCGACCCGGTGGAAGCGGGGACGACGCCGGAAGACATCCACGAGGCCCTCGGCGGTGGTGCCGGGGAAGCGGTAGTCGGTGACCCACCCGGTCGTCGGCTTGCGCGCGCCGATCAGGCTGCCGGAGAGCACCAGGATCGGCTCCGCGTCGCGGAACATGACCGCGTTGCCCGACTTGTGGCAGAGGTTGTAGTCGGCGACGTATCGCAGCGATCCCTTGTGGCCGCGGTAGTCGTTGGCGGCGAAGATCAGCGCGTCGAGCCCGTGGTCGGCCATGGCCTTGTTCAACAGGGCCCAGCGCCGGTCCCGCTCGGACAACGATTGAGACATCTGCACACCTCTCATCTGGGAGATTGCCGATCGCGGCGCGAGGCACGGCGCCGACCGATCGCGGAGAACTCGGACGGGTATCCGGCGGCATCGGAGTCCGTCGGATACGTCACGATGTGCGCTGAACGTATTGCCGTACCGCCACGTTCACAACGGATGAGCGCTATTTTTTCGTTGTGGCGAATTCCGACACCAACCCCCGGAGCGTCACCGAGCAGGCGGGCGATCCGCCGATCGACTCGGTGCATCGCGCGCTCGTCCTGCTGAAGGCGCTGCGCGACGACCGGACACTGGGGGTCAAGGATGCCGCGGAGATGCTCGGCGTCGCACCGTCGACGGCGCACCGACTGCTCAACGCCCTCTGCTACGACGGTTTCGCCGTGCAGGGCCGCGAGCGGCGCTACCGCCTGGGACCCGAGTTCCGGCCCGACGAGACCCGGCCGCTGAGCATCTCCGACCTCCGCGCCGCGGTGCGCCCCGCGATCGAAGACCTGAGCGCGCAGATCGGAGAGACCGTACACGTGTGGATTCGCCAGGGGCCGTTGCTGTATTGGGTCGACGGGGTCGAGGGCACCGCGCCCGCTCACGTCAAGCCCTCCGGGTGGGATCGCGTGCCCGCCTACGCCTCTGCGGCGGGCAAGGCCTTGCTGTCGGAGCTGACCAACAAGCAACTCGAGGACGTCTTCGCAGCGGGCCTGCCGCCGGCCCGGTCGTCGCGCATCCACGACCTGCGCTCGCTGAAGCGGCATCTCACGGCGGTGCGCAGTCGTGGTTACGCGATCAGCATCGAGGAGTCGGCTCAGGGCGTCGACGGTGTCGCGGTGTGCGCCAAGGACTCGCTGGGACGGCCGGTGTTCGCCATCTCGTTGGCCATCCCGAGCTCGCGCTTCGATCGTGCGGCACTGCCGACCTACGTCGACTCGCTGCGCGTCGCCGTGGAGCGCACCGAGGAGGCACTCGGCCGTTCCGCAGGCCGCTGACCGGCCCGGACGCGACGGAATTCGCCACAGCAGAATCCCGTTCCGTCCGGTGGCCCATCTCTCGCGGGCCGTCTTAACGTGTCCCCATCGCACCGGCTCACCGAGCCGTACAGCCGCATCGAAAGTCAAGCGGCAGTGAACAACTGACGGGCGTCGTGCTCGGTGCTCCAGAAGATCACGCGATGCGCCGCGAGGACACCTCCCCCTCGTCGCGCGCACGTCGCACGGTGCGGTGCGACCCGGCGGCGTGAAACGCCGGGCTTCTCGTCCATACAGCCTGCGAGGAATGAATCGATGACACTTCACGACAACCCGACCCGGGAGTGGGCGCCGACCGCCTCCGATGCCGCGTCGCCGAACGGCGACCGCTGGTCGGGCCTGATCCAGCACGACCGTGTGCATCGCACCCTCTACACCGATCCGGCGATCTTCGACGAGGAGATGACCAAGGTCTTCGGCGGCGAGTCGTGGGTTTACCTCGCGCACGAATCCCAACTGCCCGAGCCGAACTCGTTCATCACCGCCAGGATGGGCCTGCGCCCGGTGATCGTGACGCGCGACCGCAAGGGCGCGCTGCACATGATCTTCAACCGCTGCACCCACCGCGCGGCGACGATCTGCCGCGAGGAATCGGGTACCGCGAAGAGCTTCCAGTGCCCTTACCACGGGTGGACATTCCGCAACACGGGCGAGCTCGTCGGCGCACCGTGGCCCGGTGCGTACGGCGACGACTTCGACAAGAGCCGCTTCGGTCTGACCGTGGCCGCGAAGGTCGCGAGCTACCGCGGCTTCATCTTCGGCACGATGAACCCCGACGCGCCGGAGCTCGAGGACTTCCTCGGCCACGCACGCCCGTGGCTCGACTACTGGATCGACCGCTCCCCCACCGGGGAGGTCCTCGTTCGGTCGGCCTCGTACCGGATGGGTTTCCGCGGTAACTGGAAGCTCGCCTACGACAACGCCGGCGACGGCTACCACCCCGCCTTCTCACATCGCTCGTTGCTCGAGATGGCCTCGCGCATGGGCGATTCGAAGGACATGGCATACTTCGGCAAGACCCCCGACGACGGCCCGATGCGGGTCTACTCGCTCGGCAACGGCCACAGTGTCATCGACCAGCGGCCCAACTACGACGGCCCCGGCAGCTTCTGGGCCAACCAGCGCCCACAACCCGGCCGGGAGCGGTTCGAGGAGCACATCCGCGCCACCTACGGCGAGGACGCCGACCGGCTGCTCGACCTGACGATCGGTTCGCAGATCAACCTGAGCATCTTCCCCAACCTGCTGGTCATCGGCAACCAGATCCAGGTCGTCGAGCCCCTCGCGGTGGACCGCACCCAGCTGGTCTGGCATGCCACCTCGATCGGCGGCGTCCCCGACGAGGTCAACACCATGAGGATGCGGACCCAGGAGGACTTCCCCGCCTTCGGCGAGCCCGACGACCAGGCCAATTTCGAAGAGGCACAGCGGGGTCTGGCCGCGGCCGAATCGGAATGGGTCTACATGAACCGCGGCCTGGACATCGGCGGCTGGCAGTCCATCGACGAGAACGGGGTGGTCGTCGCCCCGGTGACCGACGAGATCCACATGCGGGGTTACTACGACGAGTGGCGCAAGCGGATGCGAGGAGACAACTGATGAAGATCGAACAGATTCCCGAGGCCTACGCCGACACGTCGTCGTTCTCGTACCACGTCGACGACGACTGGTACGCCGAGCTCGACCACTTCCGCTCACTGTTCGCCGAGGACTGGCCCGCCGCCCCGATCACCGACGTCCACGCGGCACACTCGTTCCTGACCCGTGAGGCACGTTTGATCGACGACGGCCGGTTCAACGACTGGCTCGAGCTGTTCGCCGGTGACGGTCTGTACTGGATTCCGGTCACCGCGGGCGGCGGCGATCCCCGCCGCGAGGTCAGCCACGCCTTCGACGACCATCGTCGACTGACCGACCGCGTGTACTGGCTGCGCACCGGACTCGCCTACAGTCAGCTCCCGCCGTCCCGGACCCGTCGGCTGATCGGCAACGTCGAGACCTTCGAAGACCTCGACGGCACGCGACTCATCCGGTCCAACTTCGTGATCCACGAGTTCCGCGCCGGCATCGCCAAGACCTACGTCGGCTGGTACGGCCACGTCGTCCGTGACCTCGGCAGCGGTGTCGGCGCCGACCGCGACACCGCCGACCGTGACACCGCCGACGGGAACGGCTCCGGAGGGTGGCGGATTCGGATGAAGATGGTCAACCTCATCGATTCCGATCAGTACCACGAGAACCTGACCCTGGTGTTCTGATGACGAGGCCGTCCACCGAGGTCACCCCCGAGTCGCAGATCGCGGAGCTCACCGCAGAGATCGCCGCCCTGCGCCGGCAGGTGAATCTGCTCGAGACGAGGCTGCGGCGCGTCGACCGCGACCTGGCGTCGACCCGGCCGGTCGTGGCAGCGGTTCGGGCACTGACGATCTGGGATCACATTCCCTACGGCGTCAGCCCGGGCGACGACTGGGTCGCCGTCGACCGCACCCGCATCACCGAACTCCTGACGGCCCTCGCCGGCGTCGACCACTGGGCGCCGTGGCAGACGCCCCTCGAGCCACGCCCCCAGTGACCGCCTCCCGGCAACCGCACCTCCCGGTCCCCAGTGGACCACCCCTGTCGAGCCCGACCCGAGGAGAGACCGTGGCCCCCGCGATCCCCGTGATCTGTCACGTCGACGACCCGTCGTACGGCACCCT
This sequence comes from Gordonia aurantiaca, assembly GCF_039939235.1. Lineage (NCBI taxonomy): Bacteria > Bacillati > Actinomycetota > Actinomycetes > Mycobacteriales > Gordoniaceae > Gordonia > Gordonia aurantiaca. Next base: position 121,972 of record NZ_JBDUUF010000007.1, read on the forward strand.
CGCACGCTGCGCCGCACGTGCGGGACGGACCCTCGAGGTCTACCGCGTCTTCGCAGGTGAGGCCCTGCCGCACGTCGAGGACATCGACGCGCTGATCGTGCTCGGCGGCCCGCAGAGCGCCTACGACGTGGAGGCCCATCCCTATCTCGCGACGGAGGCCGACCACCTGCGGGCCGCCCATGAGCGCGGGGTCCCGATCCTCGCCCTCTGCCTGGGCTCGCACCTGCTGGCCCAGGCGCTGGGCGGGCGGTGCATCGCCGGCGACAACGGGCTCGAGTGCGGGTTCATCGACGTCCACGCGACCGAGAACGCCACCGATCTGCCGCTCGGCGGCCGGTTCTTCTCGTTCCACACCGACACCGTCGTGTTGCCCCCGGAGGCAACCGAACTCGCCTTCTCCAACCGATACGTGCAGAGCTGGCGCGTCGACTCGTCGCTGGCCATCCAGTTCCATCCGGAGCTGGACGCCGCCGGCATCGACGCCCTGCTGGCCATCGAAGACCGCAAACTCACCGACCACGGCATCGACGTCGCTGCCCTGCGACGGTCCGTCGACGACGAACTGGCGGAACCGAATCCGGGTCGAGTCCTGCTCGACGCCTGGTTCGCCACGCTGCCCGCAGCCGACGGCGCCGTCACCGTCCCGCCCGTCGAGAGGCCGCCGGCCGCCTCGACCTCCACCCCGTCCGGCCCCACATCCCGAGGAGATGCCATGTCCAGTGCGAAGTTCGTCGAGAAGTACGACCTCTACGGTCCCGAGGACCACCGCGCCGCCGAGCGCGCACTCGAGACCATCGGCCGCGAGGGGATCGAGATCGTCCGTGTGGCCTGGCCCGACCAGCACGGCCTCCTCCGCGGTAAGGCGCTGACCGTGCCGGCGTTCACGTCGGCCCTGGCCGCGGGCAACGAGATCACCATGGCGCCGTTCTTCTTCGACACCGCCAATGCGATCGTGCTCAACCCCTTCACCCCCGACGGCGGTTTCACGATCGAGGGCCTGGGCGGCAGCCCGAACATCAAGATGATCCCGGACCCGTCGACCTTCACCGTCCTGCCGTGGGCGGAGAAGACCGCACTGGTGTTCTGCGACCTGTACATGAACGACGGTCGTCCGTTCCCGCTGGCGCCGCGCACCATCCTCAAGGAGACCCTGAAGGCGATGGAGGACAACGGCTGCCAGCTGGTGGCCGGCATCGAGATGGAGTGGTACCTGACCCGCGTCGTCGACAGCGGCCTCGGAACCTCCTCGCTGGGCGCGCCGGGCTCCCCCGCCGATCCGCCGACCGTGGCCCCGGTATCGCGCGGCTACAACTACCTGCTGGTCGATCACCTCGACGAGGTCGACGACATCCTCCGCCCGATCCGCAACGCGCTCGACGCCATGGGGCTGCCCATCCGGTCCTTCGACGACGAGTGGGCGCCGAGCCAGATGGAGACCACCTTCGACATCCTGCCCGGCCTCGCCGCCGCCGACTCGGCGGCGCTGTTCCGCACCACGGCCAAGCAGATCGCCAAGCGCAACGGCCATCTCGCATCGTTCATGTGCACACCTGCGATCGAGGGCTTCTACGCCAACGGCTGGCACCTGCACACCTCGATCGCGGACGTGAACTCGGGTGAGAACCTCATGACCCCGACCGGCGATGCTCCGCTGTCCGACATCGGCCTGCACTACATCGGCGGCACCCTCGAGCACGGCGCGGCCGCCTCGGTGTTCACCACCCCGACGGTCAACGGATACCGCCGTCGTCGCCCGTACTCGCTCGCGCCCGACCGTCTCGCGTGGGGCCAGGACAATCGCGCCGCGATGATGCGCGTCATCAGCGCCCCCAATGATCCGGCCTCGCATGTCGAGAACCGGGTCGGCGACTCGGCGGCCAACCCGTACCTGTACATCGCCGCACAGGCCGCCGCGGGACTCGACGGCATCCTCAATCAGACCGATCCCGGTGCGCCGAGCGAGGATCCGTACAGCGCTGAGGTGCCGCAGCTGCCCGCCACGCTGCGCGAGGCGATCGACGAGCTCGAGCAGGATGCCTTCTACCGCAAGACCTTCGGTGACGGCTTCATCGACTACATGGTCACCATGAAGCGCAGCGAGGTCACCCGGTACGAGGCCTGGCTCGCGGAGAACCCCGACGAATCGACCTACGTCAACGGCGTGACCGACTGGGAACACCGCGAGTACTTCGAGATCTTCTGACCCTGTTGTGAGCGCCGGTCGGCGGACCGGCACATCGAGGAGGAGGCGACATGCCCACCATCACGTTCATCAGCCCGGACGGCACCAAACACGAGGTCGAGGCGAAGGTCGGGGCGTCGGCGATGGAGACCGCGGTCAAGCTCGGCGTGCCCGGCATCGTCGGGGAATGCGGTGGTGGTCTGTCGTGCGCCACCTGTCACGTCTTCGTCGAACCCGACCAGATCGAACTGACTGGTCGCGCAGACGATTTCGAAGAGGAGATGCTCGAGGACGCGGTCACCCCGGCCACCGAGTGCAGCCGCCTGTCCTGCCAGATCCGGATGACCGACGAACTCGACGGCCTCATCCTGACCATCGCCCCCGAGCAGTGACCGGGACGAGGGCCATGGGTGAGACGCTGCTCATCGTCGGGGCCGGCGAGGCCGGCCTGAACATCGCGATCGGTGCGCGGGAGGCCGGGCACACCGGACCGGTGATCCTCGTCGGCGGCGAATCGCTCGGACCGTATCAGCGCCCGCCGCTGTCGAAGGAGTACCTCGCGGCCGACGGCGATGACCTCGATCCCGTCGAACTGGAACTGAGGGCAGCAGAGTTCTACGCGGACCACGACATCGCCCTGCGCCCGGGACGGCGGGTGCACAAGGTCGACCTGGCCGAGACCGGCGGTACGGCGGTTCTGGACGACGGCACCGAGATCGGCTTCGCGAGGCTCGCCCTGGCGACCGGGTCGGTGCCGCGGGCGCTGCCGGCTCCCGGCGCCGACCTACCCGGGGTGTTGTCGCTGCGCACGATCGACGACGCTGCGGCGATCCGAGCAGAACTCGACCGGGCCGGTCACGTGGTGGTGATCGGCGGCGGATTCGTCGGCCTCGAGGTCGCCACCGCCGCGGCGAAACGGGGAGCGGCGGTCACCGTCGTCGAGGCGGCCGACCGCATCCTCGCCCGCGTCGTCGCCGCTCCGCTGTCGGACTTCGTGACCGAACGTCATGAGGCCCAGGGCATCCGGTTCCGGCTCGGCACGACGGTGGCGGGTTTGCGCGCGAACGATGCCGGGCGAGTCGGCGCCGCGGTTCTCGCCGACGGCACCGAGCTCCCCGCGGATCTGGTCGTCGTCGGCATCGGCGCCGTCCCCACCGTGGATCTCGCCCGCGATCTCGGCCTCCGATGCGAGGGCGGCATCGTGACCGACGAGCACGGCCGCACCGATCATCCCGCGGTCGTCGCGGCCGGTGACTGCACCGTGCAACCCCATCCGCACCTGGCGGGCCGGCTGCTCGGACTTGAGTCGGTGAACAACGCGGCCGAACAGGGCCGGGCGGCCGGCCGGATCGCGGCCGGAACCGACCCGGGGCCCCGTGGCGTGCCGTGGTTCTGGTCGAACCAGGGCGACCTGCGGATTCAGATCGTCGGGGTCTCCGACGGGCACGACGACCTCGTGGTGCGCCGCAGCGAGGACCGGATCACCGTTCTCTACTACCGCGACGGTGTGCTCATCGCCGCCGACACCGTCGACAACCCGCGCGACCACAACGCTGCAAAACGCGCTCTCGCGAACGGCCAGACCATCGACCGCGAGGCCGCGGCCGACATCGAGGTACCCCTGAAGTCCCTCGTGCGACCCGTATGAGCTCCCGTCCCTGCCGCAGCAGGCCGCTGTGGCAGGGACGGGTTCGCACGAGACTGAGATGGCGGCACTACCCCGCCACCGGGACGGACACCCGCAGCGGCGCACCCGTGGCGGAAACCACCTCCCCGGCGGATACGTCGGGAGCCAACTCCGCCAGCTGCAGGCCGTCGTCGGTCACGTCGATCACCGCCAGGTCGGTGATGATGCGATCCACCACGCCGGCACCGGTCAGGGGCAGGGTGTTCTCCACCAGGATCTTCGGGGAACCGTCCTTGGCACAGTGCTCCATCACGACGATCACCCGACGCGCGCCGTGCACCAGATCCATCGCACCACCCATGCCCTTGACCAGCTTTCCGGGCACCACCCAGTTGCTCAGGTCGCCGCGCTCGCTGACCTGCATGCCGCCCAGGATCGCGACGTCGACCTTGCCGGAGCGGATCATCCCGAAGCTCGTCGCCGAGTCGAAGAAGCTGGCGCCCGGGATCACCGTCACCGTCTCCTTGCCGGCGTTGATCAGGTCCGGGTCCTCGTCGCCGGCGAACGGGTATGGGCCGAGGCCGAGGATGCCGTTCTCGGACTGCATGACGATCTCCACCCCGGGCGCCACATGCCCCGGGACCAGGGTCGGCAGGCCGATGCCGAGGTTCACGTAGTCGCCGTCGGAGAGTTCGGCCGCGGCGCGCGCGGCCATCTGATCGCGGGTCCAGCTCATGCGGAGACCTCCTCCAGCTCGCGGACCGTGCGACGCTCGATGCCCTTGTCGGCCGCCTGGGCCACGGTCAACGGCAGCACGGCGTCGACGTAGATGCCCGGGAGATGGATCTCGTCCGGGTCGAGGTCACCGGGATCGAGGATGTTCTCGACCTCGGCGACGGTGTACTTCGCCGCCATCGCACAGAGTGGGTTGAAGTTGCGCGATGCCTTGCGGAACACCAGGTTTCCGTGGCGATCGCCCTTCCAGGCCCGCACGAGCGCGACGTCCGGGCGCAGCGCCTCCTCGAGCACGAACGTCCGCGGCGCTCCGTCCCAGACGAACTCCGCCTGTGGTTTCGGGGCCGACGCCACCGCCACCGCGCCGTCGGCGTCGTGCCGCAGCGGCAGGCCGCCGTCGGCCACCTGGGTCCCGACGCCGGTCTGGGTGTAGAAGGCGGCGATGCCCGCCCCGCCGGCACGCAGCCGTTCGGCGAGGGTTCCCTGCGGCGTCAGCTCGATCTCGACCTCGCCGGTGAGGTACTGGCGTTCGAGCTCCTTGTTCTCCCCCACGTACGAGGCGATCAGCCTGCGGATCTGTCGGTTCTCCAGCAGCAGCGAGTTGCCGATGCCCGGGATCCCGCAGTTGTTCGAGACCACGGTGAGGTCGCGAACGCCGGTGCGTGACAACGCCTCCAGCAACACGGCGGGGATGCCGCAGATACCGAAGCCACCGGAGGCCACCATCATCGAGTCCGATACCGCCGACACCGCGGCGTCGGCGGAGGGTGCGGTCTTGTCCATGTGTCCCCCTTCAGGCGAGTCGCGCCAGCTTCTCGAGCACCCGCTCGGGCTGTGCGGAGGCCGGGATGCCGGTGAGCAGCGCGTCACCGGCGGGGATCTCGTCGTCGTCGGACCAGAACCCCTCCGGCAGAAGCGAGATCGTGGTGCCGTCGCTCGTCTCCACCTGGTCGTCGGTGCGCAGGGCGACCACCCAGTCCAGGTGCGAGGCGATGTTGGTGATCGCGCTGTAGTCCGACACCGACTCGGGCTGGGCGATGGGATCGCCGACGCGGGCCCGGGCGTCGAGGAGGACCAGCGCCACCGGGAGTTCCGAGAGTTTGCCGAGCCATTCGGCGATGTAGGTCGACGCCATGTCGGCGCGATCCGGGTCGATCTCGTCCAGCCCGGTACCGGCGACGCCGTGCGCACGACCGAGCCAGCGCGCCGGCGACGGGAGCGAGAGGACCAGCGGACGACGGGCCGCGTCGGCCAGCGTCTTGGCGGTGCGTTGCACACCCGCGACGCCGTCCTCGTCGGCCAGCAGGGTACGGAGCGCATACCCCGTGCGGGAGCGCGCGCCCATCGCGGCGACCAGTTCCGGATCGGCCACGAGGTGCGCGCCCTGGACCGCGCCGACGTCGAGCCAGGTGGCGTCGGGATCGAGTAGGGCATGCACCTGGCCCTGGTGCCCGGTGAGTGCGGCCAGGTCGGCCCACGGGATCGGCTGACCCTGGCGGATGACCGCGGTGGCGTAATCGGTGTGATCGATCAGGACCGGACGGGTGCGCCCACTGGCCGGCGAGGCGATCAGAGACTTCAGCGATGACATTGGTTTCTCCAGAATCGGTGTCGACCGGAAGGCCGGGTGCACCCGCGCGGGGTCACGGGTGCACCCGGCCGACCGGATCAGGCCAGTCGTCGGACGTTCTCGCCGTACTTCGACTCGAGCTCGGCGATCCGGGCCTCCAACTGTCCGATCTTGACCTCACGGCGGTCCGGGATCATGATCGGCGGCAGCTCGGCCAGCGGGGCGACCACGCGCTCGGGGCCGTCGATGGTGAAGACCGTGGCGGTCAGCTCCTCGACGTCTCCCCACGAGCCGTAGTAGTGGACGTCGGCCGGCGGCTCGTCCTGGACGAACTCCTTGCAGAACTCGTCGAAGGGCTTGCCGCGCTCCAGGCGCGCCTTGCGGGCGGCATCGCGCTTGGCGTTCGTCGCCTCGACGTCCAGGCGGAAGTTCACCGGGTCGTAGACCACGCCGAAGATGTCCTCGGCCACCTTCTGGGTGATGCGGCCCAGTTCGGCGTCGTGGACCACCGATTCGGGCAGACGCTCCAGCGGATCGCCGTAGCCGCCGCCGGCGCCCTGGCTGATCATGTACAGCTCGCCGTCCTTGGCCAGGTCGAACTGCAGGCCCATGTGGTAGGTCGAGTAGCGACCGTCCTCGAAGGGCTGCTCGTTCATGACCTTCTCGATCGACAGGTCGAACTTCTTCGGGTCCTTGCGGATGTGCTCGTAGACGTTCGTGCCCTTGACCATGCACAGCGGGTATGTGCCGCAACCGTATCCGCCGTACATGCCGTAGATCGAGGAGAACTTGGCGCCGGAGGTGACCGTCATGAAGCCCCACTGCGGGGTGCCCTCGGCGGCGACGATCATCTCGTAGCCCATGCCGCCGGTGAACTTGCCGAAGCCCATGTTGTCACGCACCAGCCGCTTGGAGACCAGCTGCATGAACGGGACCTCTTCCTCCATGACCTCCTGCTCGGCGGTGTCGGCCATCGCGCAGAACAGCGGCGAGACCGCGTCCTCACCGTCGCGGAAAGGCTTTGCGCCGCCGGGCATGCCGTTCAGGTCGGCACACAGGTTGCCCACCATGTCGCCGTGCTGGGTGATGCCGCCCCACAGGAAGGTGTTGATCTGGTTGAACCAGTTGGCCACCACGTTGGAGTACTTGTTCGGCGTCGAGAAGCTCATCCGGCTGTAGAGCGCCTGGAAGGCCGAGAACCCGCGGAACGACGCCTGCAACGACTGGCCCATCGGGGCGTCGTACGACGCGTCGGCCCAGGTCCCCTCGTCGGAGATGATCTCGATGCAGCTCATCGCCGAGGTGCAGCGCGGCAGGTCCGGCCACCAGAACGCCAGGATCGCCTGCATGAACATCGATTTCACCGAACACAGCGGGGAGTTGATGGCCCGGTTGAGGATCTCCGGCCCGGTCCCGCGCAGGTCCACGATCATCTTGTCGCCCTTGATCGTGATCTTGCAGGCGAACTTGATGAGGATGTTCTCCTTCAGCGTCGAGTCCATGAACTGGTCGAAGCGGTAGGTGCCGTCGGGCAATTCGCTGATCCGCCGGCGCACCTCGGCGTCGACGTCCTCGACCGTGACGCGCAGGGCCGCGACGAAGGTGTCGACACCGACCTCGTCGATCACCTTGTCGATGCGCTCCATGATCTTGCGGACCGCGGTGATCTTGACCTTCAGGTCGGCCAGCTGCAGCTTGGGGTCGCGCACCGAGTGCTGCAGGAAGGTCAGCAGGTCCCGGCGCAGCTCGCCGCGCTCGACGATCTTGAACGGGCTCATCCGCAGGCCGTCGTCGAACGGGGTCTCCGAACCGGACGGCATGCCGCCGGGCTCGCAGGCGCCGTTCTCACCCTCGTGGATGGTGGCGGCCACCCAGGCGATGATCTCGCCGTCGCGGATGATCGGCATGATCATCGACTGATCGGTGTTGTGCACGTTCCCGAAACGGGCGTCGTTGTGGATGAAGCCGTCACCCTCGTGAACGCCCACCGTGGGCTCGTCCTTCCAGTACTTCATGATGTACCGGATCGGGTGGTGCAGGATCGCGCTGAACGCGATCACGCCGTGGCACGACAGGTAGGAGACGTCACCGCTCGCGGTGTAGATCGCGGTGGTGAGGTCGCCCCACTTCGCGCCGGGTGCGGCGCCCTGGGCCTCGCACATCTCGTAACCCTCGTCGAGGGCGCCGGCGATGCGCTTGCGGATGCGCTCGACCTCGAGGCGGTCGACGCCGACGGCGATGGCCACCTCTTCGTGGTCGGTGCGGGGCGCGATCGCATGGCTGCGCATGATCTCCGGGTCGGGCCCGAGGAACAGCGTGGTCTCGTCCATGAACTTGTCGACCCACTCCTGTTCCTGCGGGGTCAGGACGCGGCTGTCATGGTCGTGAACTGCGGTCATGATGAACTCTTCTCTCGCTTGGAATGGTTTGTGGCTCAGTCCTGCAGGAACCAGACGGCACCCTGGCGGGTGGGCTCGAGGCGCCACTCCGGTTCGACGAGGAACGTGGTGTTCTCGGTGGTGACGATCGCCGGGCCGTGGATGACGTGCTCGTGGGTGAGTGCGCCCTGGTCGTAGACCGGGGTGTCGAGCGCCTTGTCGTGGCCGATGAAGTGGACGTTGCGCCGGGCCACCGGGGTCGGCTCCGTGCGGTCGCCGCCGGCGTCGAGGGAGTCGAAGTTGACCACGTCGCCGTCGACGTAGGACGCCACCCGGATGGTGTTGCACCGGATTCCGGCCTCCGGTGCGGCCGAGGACGCGCCGAAGCGGTGGCTGTAGACGTCGCCGAAGGTCTTGATGATCTCCAGCACGTCACCGACGCCGTTGATGCGGCTGATGCCGTCGAGCGCCACCGCCTGGGTGAGCAGCTGATTGCCGTAACGCATGTCCACCTCGAGGCGGTACTTCACCTCATCGCCGTCGAATCCCTGGCGCACCAGGTCTTCTCGGCCGCGGGCCTCCAGCTCCTCGACCACCGCGTTGAACTCGTCGTACTTGTCGTACAGCGTCCGGGTGGTGGCGTTGTAGAAGGTGACGTGGACGCCGCGCTCGTGGAAGTGCAGCTGCTTCATGTTGCCGGCGCCGCAGGCGGAGAACACCGAGGAGAACGGCGGGGCCAGGACCCGGCGGATGCCGGCGTGGCGGGCGATGCCGCAGGCGTGCAGCGGGCCGTTGCCGCCGTAGGCGAGCATGGTGAAGTCCTCGGGGAGGTAGCCGCGCACGCGCAGCTCCTTCCCGATCCCGATCGCCATCTGCTCGTCGACGCTGTCCTTGATCACCCGGGCGATGTCGATGACGTCCATGTCCAGCGGATCGCACAGGGTGTCCTCGATCGCCTGGACCGAACGCTTGGGGTTGAGCTTGATGTACCCGTTGGCGTAGTTCTCGGGGTCGAGGTAGCCGAGCAGCAGGTCGGCGTCGGTGACGGTCGGCCGCAGGCCGCCCCGGTCGTAGCACGCCGGCCCCGGGTTCGAGCCCGCCGACTCCGGCCCGATCTTGATCGAGTTGTGGATGCGGTCGTAGCTGGCGATCGACCCGCCGCCGGCACCGAGGGTGTCGAGGTGGACCATCGGCACGCTGACCAGCCACCGATCGATGGTCGGCAGGAAGTCGTAGTGCTTGACGCCGCCCTCCGGCACCAGGCCGATGTCGAAGGAGGTGCCGCCCATGTCGGTGGAGATGACGTGGCCGAGCCCGGTCTCGGCGGAAAGGTGCTCGGCCGCACCGACACCCGCGATCGGACCGGAGTGGATGGTCTGCAGCGCGTCGGTGGAGTTCATCTGCGCCATGCCGCCCGAGTTGTGGATGACCAGCATCGGCTTGTCGTATCCGGAGTCGCGCAGGTTGTTCGACAGCTGCGAGAGCGCGTGGAACATGATCTCGTGCAGGAAGCCGTCGATGATGGTCGACGTGGACCGCACGTACTCGCCCTTGCGGCCGGACACCTGATGGCCCAGCAGAACCGGGATGGCGCCGAGCTCGTGCGGCGGGAACTCGTCGAGGATGATCTCCTGGATCGCCAACTCGTGCACCGGATTCTCGGTGGCGTTGACCAGCGAGACGACGATGGCCTCGGCACCCTCGTTGACCAGTTCGCGCACCGTCTTGCGCACGTCCTCCGGGTCGAGCGGCGCGACGATCTTGCCGGCGGAGTTGATGCGCTCCTTGACCGAGCGGATCAGCTGACGGGGCACGATCGGGTCGGGACGCTCGGCGGCCGGCAGGTTCTGCTGCATGGTGTAGTCGAGGCCCTCGCCGTAGCCGCGACCTCGAGACAGCGGGATGGTGTCCTCGAAGCCGTGGGTGACGATGGCCGCCACCTTCGGTCCCTTGCGCTCGATCAGTGCGTTGGTTCCGAGAGTCGTTGCGTAGCGGACGGAGTCGACCTCGCTGAGCACGGTGTCGCGGTCGAGGCCGGCCCGCTTGCAGGCCAGGTCGAGGGCCTCGTTGAAGCCGAGGGCCAGGTTGTGGTGGGTCGTCAGGGCCTTGGCGTCGACGTAGATGTCGTCCCAGACGAAGAAACAATCGGTGAAGGTACCGCCAATGTCGACGGATATGCGCTTCATGGTGCAGCTCCTATGTGGTGGGTCAGCGGATGTGGCCGATGGCCTTCAGTGCGGCGGTGTACTTCTGGGCGTCCTCGCCGGGTCCGTAGTTGAAGACCTCTTCGGGATCGACGCCGCGTTCCTCCCACTGCTTGCGCAGCGCGGCGACGTCGATGACCATGTCGACGGTCGGCGGATGGCCCGGCGGCAGGTACTCGACCTCGATCTGGGTGCCGCATCCGGGGCAGTAGTACTCCAGGATCCGGCAGTAGGTGGGGTCGGGGCTGAAGGTGTACTCGTAGCGCTCCGGGTCGATGATCGGCTGGTGGATCTCACGCGGATCGCGGTCGTACACAAGCGTTCCCGGCTTGTAGTTGTCGTGGGCGGAGCCCATGTCGTGTTCACAGACCCGGCACACCCAGCGTTCGGTGTCCAGATCGATCACGAGGTACTCGGTCATGGGGACTCGCATCTCGAGTCCTCCTCTCAGATATCGGTGTCTTTCAGGGCAGGGATGTCAGAGGGTGTCGGTGAGGAGCAGGTCGCCGGCGGAGGTGACGCGGAACTGCCAGCCGGGCAGCACGCGGGCGGTGAAGAACGGGCCCTCGACGATGGCCGGCCCTTCGCCGGAGTTGCCGGGCGAGAGCTCGTCGAGCACGTGCACCGGCACCTCGTCGACCTGGTCGGCGCCACTGCGCACCCGGCGGGTCCCGATGCTCGGCGCCGGGGTCGGGGTGACCTCGGTGTCGGCGGTCAGTTCCGGCTGGGACAGTTCGGCGGTGACGGTGAACCGCAGGGTCGCGAGCTGCTCGGGGTAGTCGACCGCGTCGCCGGGGATGTATGGCCGCCGCTCGGCGATGTTGCCGTCGATCCCCTCGATGATCAGTTCGCTGGAGACCGTGCAGTCGGCGAGGGCGTACCCCTCCTGGAACATGTCGCGCTCGGCCCGCTCGACCAGCTCGGCGTGGGTGGCCGCAGCTGCCTCGGTGGTGGCGACGGGGACCGTGACCTCGTAGGTCTTGCCCACGTTCGAGAACGAGATGCCCAGTGCGGAGAACACCGCGGCGGTGCGCGGGATCAGCACCCGCTTGACGCCCGCGACGCGCGCCGCGCCCGCGGCGCTCATCGGGCCGGCCCCGCCGAAGGCGGCGAGGGTGGTGTCGGCGTCGACCAGGTGGGAGAAGGAACCGGCGACGGCTTCGAAGTACGCCTGCTCCATCCGGACGAGGGCTTCTTCGAGGCCGACCCCGAGCGGCTCGGCGATGGTCTCGGTGATGACCGCCTTGGAACGCTCGGCGTCGAGCTTGAAGGTGCCGTCCAGGTAGGTGTCCGCGTCGAGCACGCCCAGCAGGAGGTTGACGTCGGTGATGGTCGCCTGCTTGCCGCCGAAACCGAAACAGGCGGGACCGGGTGCCGCGCCGACCGACTGCGGGCCGACCTGGATCTCGCCGTCGACCACCTGGATCACCGACGAGCCGCCGACGCCCTTGGAGTGGACCTCGCTCATCGGGTAGGAGATCGGCACGCCCTTGATGGAGCCGCGCTCGCGGGTGGCGACCTGCTCGCCCTCGACCACCCCGACGTCGGTGGTGGTGCCGCCGATGTCCATCATCACGACGCGGTTGAGTCCGTAGACCCGGGCCAGGGCAGCGGTGCCCTCGAGGCCGCCGCGCGGACCGGACGAGTAGGTCTTGAGTGCCACGGACTTGGCGACGCGGGAGGAGGCGCCGTCGTTGCGGTAGACCAGCAGCGGGTTGGCGACCTTGAAGTCCTTGAGTCGGCGTTCGGCGCCGTAGAGGAAACGCTCCATGGTCGGGTGCAGGAACGAGTTGATCACGCACGACCAGGTGCGGCGGGCGTCGTCGCGGTCGCCGGCGAGGTCCCAGCTGTAGATCACCGGGATCGAACCCAGCAGCTGGCGGGGGAACTTGCGGAGCAGGACGTTGCGCAGGCGGCGCTCGTCCTCGGGATCGGCCGCGGTGACGACGACGCGCGCCGCGCCCAGCGTGGTGAGCCGGTTGACCGACTGCACCAGCTCGAATTCGAGGTTCTCGTCCTCGACGTCGACGGTCAGGTAGCGGTCGGCGATCAGGCCGTCCCACAGGTCGTTCTCGGCGTCGGACTTGCGCATCACCGTGTCGAGGTTCGACAGCGTGGTCAGGATGCCGATCATCGGTCCACGACGCTCGACCAGAGCGTTGGTGCCCTGGGTCGTCGAGTACCGGATGTGGTCGGTGGCGTGCAGGATCTTCTCGAGGTCGGCCTGCCCGTAGAGGGACTCCGACACCTTCTCGATGCCGCTGAACAGGCACTCGGACAGGTCGTGTGGCGTGGTCAGGGTCTTGGTGAAGGTGAAGCCCTGGCCGTCCCAGACACAGATGTCGGTCAGGGTTCCCCCGTTGTCGATGTTGATGAGTGTGGTCACTGGGGCGCACTCCTTGGTCCGGGAGTTCTCGACGGAACTCGGTTGGTGTGGACCCGGCGTCGTCGTCGGGTTCGGGAAGTGACGCAGACCACTGTGACGCGTGTCTCATACCCTCGATCTGTCCCAAGTTCGGACACTTTCGGGGGTTGGTTGTGTCCCGCATCACAGGGATGATGGTTCGGTCATCTTCCGAGGAGTGAGGAGACGAGCGTGCCCAACGCCACGAATCGAATGCTGCGAACCGCCGCGGCCAGGGCGGATTTCCTCGAATCGGGCAGATCAGGCGCAGCGGGCGTACCCGACATCGTGGCCGCCTCGTGGGAGCGCAGCCAGGCGGCCGGCGTCGACCACTCCCAGCCGTGCACCGACTTCAGCGACGAGATCGACACCGGCTCCCTGCTGATGCGCTGCGCCCGCCCGGTCCTGCGCCAGCTGGGCACCGATGTCGGCGACACCCCGATGGTCATCGCGCTGACCGACAGCCGCGCCCGCGTGATCCAGCGGATCGACACCTCGGGCGCGGTCGGACGCCTCCTGGACCGGGTGAACTTCGCCCCCGGCTTCCGCTACTCGGAGGACTCGATGGGCACGAACGGGGTCGGCACCGTCTTCGAGGCGGGCCAGCCCATCAGCGTCGTCGGACCCGAACACTTCGCCGAGAACCTGCAGACCTTCGCCTGCACCGGCGCCCCGATCATCGACCCGGTGACCCGCCGCATCGAGGGCGTCCTGGACATCTCCACGCTGAGCACGGGCTGGAGCCCGCTGATGCACACCCTGGTCAAGGCGGCCGCCAAGGACATCGCGCGCAACCTGCTCCTGGACCGCAGCCAGTCCCAACAGGCGATCTTCGACACCTACATCCAGATCGACGCCAAGGCCGGACGCCAGGCGGTGCTCGCCTTCGGAGATTCGGTGTTCATGGCCAACGCCGCAGCTCAGGCCCTGTTCTCCAGCGCCGAGCAGCAACTGTTGCGCGACCACGCGATCTTCATGATGGGCCGGCGGGACAAGGCCAGCGACACCATCGCCCTGCCCGACGACCGGCTGGTGACCCTGCGGGGAACCCGCATCCTGGTGGGCTCGGAGGTGGCCGGACTGGTGGTGATCGCCGAGATCGCCTCCGCCCCGCGTTTCGGCCTCCCCGGCGACTTCGACGAGCACGTGCTGCCGCAGATCGCCATTGCAGGACATTCGTCGTCGCGCGTGGTCGGGGACCTGACGCGTCAGCAGCACCAGAGCGTCGCGGTGGGCTCGACCCCGGCCTGGGTCAGGGCCTGCGAACAGGTGCGTCAGGTGCTGACCGAGAACCAACCCGCCGTGGTCATCGGCGAGAGCGGCTCGGGCAAGTTCACCCTGGTCGCCGAGATCTTCCACGACGCCTTCCCCGACGCCCGCAGCGTCAGCATCGACGCCTGCCAGATCGTCGACGAGGGTGACACCGACGTGGATCTGGACACCATGCTCGCCGGCCAGGCCGGACCGACCCTGTTCATCATCCGCAACATCGATCAGGCGAGTACCGAAGGCGCCGAACAGATCTCGAACATCCTCAGGGCGCTGGCCGAGCATGAGGAGCCGACGTGGTGCGTGGCGACGCTGTCGGACTCGTCGCTCGATTCGGACCTGCCGTTCCAGATGCTGCTGTCGCACTTCGAGGTCGCGATCACCGTCCCACCCCTGCGGTTGCGCACCGACGACCTGCCCAAGATCGTGGCCTCGGTCCTCCGGCAGATCGCTCCCGAGCGTCGTGTTCGCCTGAGCCCGGCGGCGATGCGTGTCGTCTCGCGATACTCGTGGCCGCGCAACGTCACCCAGCTGACCGAGGCCCTGCAGCACGCACTGCGCCGGCGCCCGGTGGGCGAGATCCAGGAGCAGGACCTCCCCGGGTACTGCCAGACCACGGTCTCGCACAACCTGACCCCGCTCGAGCAGGCCGAACGCGACGCGATCGTGGCCGCCCTGCGCGAGTTCGACGGCAACCGGGTGGCGGCGGCGGCCCACCTCGGGATGGCCCGTTCCAGCCTCTACCGCAAGCTCCGCACGTACGGGATCACCGCCTGACCCTCCTCCCCTCTGCGACGCGCCAAACGGCCATGTCGCCTCGAAATATCCTGGGCGACGGCCCTTCCGGGACTCGTCGTCCAGGCGTCTCGGGAGTGGTTACGTGCTGTCCACGGCCCGAGACCGTCCCAAGTTGGGACACGGCGACCCCCGGGACAGGTGACTACCGTCACAGCCATGGCCGAGACCTTTGCTGCCCTGTGGAACCGAGCGGTCCGCGACCACGGTGCGCGCGAGTTCCTGGTGTTCCGGGATCTCGACGGCACCGTCTCCTCCTGGACCTACGACCGCTTCGACGACGTCGTGGGCCGGGTCGCGGCCACCCTGGCCGAGCGCGGCGTCGATGCCGACGCTCCCGTCCACGTGATGCTGCGCAACTGTCCAGCGTTCATCGCGATCTGGCTGGCCACCGCTCGGCTCGGCGCCTGGTTCGTCCCGGTCGATCCCGGTTCGACCCCGCGCGACGTCGCCCGTCAGCTGCGCCGCATCCGTCCCGCGGTGACGATCTGCGCCGAGGAGTTCGAGGAGACGGTCGCCGCCGGCGGCGCCGAGCAGGCGATCGCCCTCGCCGAGACCGCCGCCGACCTCCGGGACGGTTCGCCGCTGGTCGGTTCCGACATGTGGCAGGAACCTGCGAGCGCGGCACCGGACGACCGGCTCGCGGTCATGTTCACCTCCGGCACCACCTCCGAGCCCAAGGGCGTGGTGCTCACCCAGGCGAACTACGCCCACGTCGGACGGACCATGGCCGACCTGGCACAACTCCGCCCGCATCATCGCTGGTACGTGTGCCTGCCGCTGTTCCACGCCAACGCGCAGTACTACTGCTTCGCCTCGGCGATCGCGACCGGCGCGTCGGTGGCCCTCACCGCACGGTTCACCGCGAGTCGCTGGCCGCACGAGGTCGACGAACTGCAGGCCACCCATGCCAGCCTGTTCGCCGCGCCGATCAGGATGATCCTCGCCCGACGCCGCGACGACGCGCCACGGCTGAGCCTGCACCATCTCTGGTTCGCCCAGAACCTGGCCCTGGGCCACTGGTCGGAGATGGCGAGGCTGTGCGGCGCCGCCCCGCGGCAGATCTACGGCATGACCGAGACCGTCGCCGTGGTCACCGCCAGCGACCCCGATCGTCCCACCCATGACCGGATAGGACCAGAGATCGACGGTCGCGCAATCACTCTGATCGATCCGAACACCGGCCGACCGGCCGCCGACGGGGAGCCCGGCATCCTCACCGTGGCCGGGGTGCGGGGTCGCGACCTGTTCGCCGGTTACCTCGACAATCCCACCGCCGACGCCCGCGCCTTCGTCGACCTCGACGTGCCGACGCCCGACGCCGACCATGTGTGGTTCAGCACGGGTGACCTCGTACGGCGTTGCGACGACGGCCAATTGGCGTTCGTCGGACGAGTCGACGACGTGGTCAAGGTGTCTGGCGAGAACGTCTCGCTGACCGAGATCGAGGCCGCACTCGCCGAAGCGCCCGGCGTCCTCGAGGCCGCGGTCCTCGCGATCGACGACCCGATCCGGGACCACGTTCCCGCCGCCTGGATCGTGCCGGCCGACAAGGACGTGCCGCCGTCGCCGGAACAGCTGCGGCAGTGGGCCGAACAGAACCTGCAACCCGCGGCGCGGCCGCGCCGGTGGACCGTCATCGACGAGTTGCCGCGCACCTCGGTGGGCAAGATCCGCCGTTTCCAACTCGCAGCACAGGAGAGAGCATGACCAGCACACGCATCGGCATCACCGGGGTGGGCCACACCCGCTTCGGCAAACTCGTCGACGACGACCTGTCCTCACTGGTGTCCGCGGTCACCACCGAGGCCCTGTCCGACGCGCAGGTCGACGCCCGCGAGGTCGACGAGGTCTTCGTCGCCCAGTTCAACAGCGGCCTCACCGATTTCGCCTTCCCGTCCTCCTTGCCGATGCGAGCCGCACCCGGCCTCTGGGGCAAGCCCATGACCCGGGTCGAGAACGCCTGCGCCTCGGGCACGGCCGCGGTCCACCAGGGCGTCAAGGCCCTCCTGTCCGGGACGGCCGACACCGTGCTCGTGGTCGGCGTGGAGAAGATGACGCACGTCGACAACGCCACCGTCGCGCGTGCCCTGCTCGGCGCCGACCCGCAGCGCGCCGGGACCGATTTCCCGGGCGGCTTCGTGGGCGTCTTCGCCGAGGTGGCAGATCAGTACGCCCGACGCCATGACATCGACGACCTCGGCGACGTGCTCGGCCGGATCGCGGCGAAGAATCATGCGAACGGGTGCGCCAACCCCTGGGCGCAGGTCCGCAAGGATCTCGGCGTCGAGTTCTGTTCGACCGTCTCCGAGCGCAATCCGGTGGTGGCCGGGCAGCTGCGCCGCACCGACTGCTCACTCGTCAGCGACGGCGCCGCCGCGCTCGTCCTGCAACGGAGCCCGTCGTCGGCACTGGCTTGGGTCGAGGGGTTCGCCCACGCCAACGACCACCTCGACCCCGACCGCCGCGACATCACCGACTTCGCCGCCGGCCGGCTGGCCACCCAGCGCGCCCTGGAGATGGCGAAGCTGTCCCTCGCCGACATGTCCCTCGCCGAGGTGCACGACTGTTTCACCATCGCCGAGCTCATCGTCTACGAGATGCTCGGCCTGACCGAACCGGGGCAGGGACGCCGCGCGATCGAGGAGGGGTGGACCGCCCGCGACGGCCGGTTGCCGGTCAACGTCTCCGGCGGACTCAAGGCGAAGGGGCATCCGGTCGGCGCCACCGGCGTGTCCCAGCACGTGATCGGCGCACTCCAGCTGGCCGGTCGCGCCGGGGACATGCAGCTGCCCGACGCGCACCACGCGCTGGTCCACAACATGGGCGGCCTGGCCGTCGCCAACCACGTCACCGTGCTGGCCGGTTCCTGACCGGTTCTGACCGGGCGGGTCGAAGGCCCCCGGGCCCACACGCCGCTGTGGAACCATCGACACCGTGAAAGCCATCGTCGTCGAAGCCGAGAATCTGTCCCTGCAGGATGTTCCCGACCCGTCGCCGGCCGCCGGCGAGGTGGTCATCGACGTGGTCGCGGCGGGCGTGAATCGCGCCGACCTACTTCAGCGCGCGGGCAACTATCCGCCACCGCCCGGGGCGTCGGAGATCATGGGCCTCGAGGTGTCCGGCCGGATCTCCGAGCTCGGCGAGGGCGTGTCCGGCTGGCGGGTGGGCGACGAGGTCTGCGCGCTGCTCGCCGGCGGCGGTTACGCGACGAAGGTCGCGGTGCCGTCCGAGCAGGTGATGCAGGTGCCCCGTGGCGTCGACCTCATCTCCGCGGCCGCGCTGCCTGAGGTGGCATGCACCGTGTCCTCGAACGTCTTCGACACCGCCGGGCTGTCCACCGGCGAGCTGCTGCTGATCCACGGCGGGTCGAGCGGCATCGGCACCCACGCCACGCAGGTCGCGCACGCGATGGGCGCGCGGGTCGCGGTGACGGCGCGTACCCGGGAGAAGTTGGCGAGATGCCGCGAATTCGGCGCGGAGATCCTCATCGACTACATGAGCGAGGACTTCGCCGCGGTCCTGCGAGACCAGGGCGGCGCCGACGTCATCCTCGACATCATGGGTGCCAAATACCTGGCGTCGAACGTCAAGGCCCTGGCCACCGGCGGCCGCCTGGTGATCATCGGCATGCAGGGCGGCACCAAGGCGGAGCTGCCCATCGGGCTGTTGCTCGCCAAGCGGGCATCGGTGATGGGCACGACACTGCGCTCCCGCCCCGTGCACGGTCCCGGCGGCAAGGCCGAGATCGTCGCCGCAACGGTCGGCCGGACCTGGCCGCTGATCGAGTCCGGCAAGGTCAAGCCGGTCGTCGACCGCACCTTCCCGCTCGCCGAGGCGGCAGCCGCACACGACCACCTCGACAGCGGAGACGCGATCGGAAAGGTGTTGCTGACGGTGGGCTGACCCGGCCGGTCACTCCTCGTCTTCGGCGTCTCGCTCGCGCTCGCGCCGTGCCGCTTCGATCACCTCGGGCGGGACCGGCTTCTTCAGCCAATCCCGCATACGCACCAGCCCGGCGGCGATCAACCCGACGGCGAACACCGCGATGACGATCCAGACGGCCACGGACATGGGCCCATTGTCCGCCCGGTGAGGTCGGCGCGGAGTCGATCGCGTCATTTCGCTCGCGGCAGGACGCACTGCCGGCCGTCACCGCCCACGACCGGACTCACTGTGCCGCAGCGGCCTCCTCGGCGTCGGCCTCGTCGACGGTGGCCTTGATCTTGGCGAACGCGACCCCGAGGGCCGTGAACTCCTCGGGTGTCATCGCGTCGACGACGAACCGGCGGATGACCCGATCGCGGAGACCGACATGCTCGGCGAGGCTGGCGCGGCCCTGCTCGGTGAGCCGGACGAGGCGGTGCCTGCCGTCGGCCTTGGACTCCAGGCGTTCCACGTCACCGACGTCGCTCAGGCGGCCGATCATTCGCGAGACCGTGCTCACCCGCATGTGCATCACCTCGGCGACCTCGCTGACCAACTGCTCGTGCGCCTGTCCGATGGCCTCGAGGATGCGCAGGTCGGACAGCGAGAGCCCGCGCTTGACGAACTCGTCGTTGACGCGGGCGAACAGCGCCCATCCCCCGTCCACCAGGCTGAGCCAACTCTCGGCCTCGGATGCGGTCAGCGAGCGTGGAGGACCTTGTGCTGGATCGTTTTTTCCCGACACAGCGAGCCAACATACATTGTCGTTAATCGGGTGCGCAGATCAGTGAATCCTGGCTTGCGGGCCGCCGCAGGTCAGGCCAGGGAACCCAGTGTCCGGACGAGATGGTCGACCTCGTACGGCGTCGAGTACGGCGCCAGACCCACCGTGACGGCACCCCCGAAGTCGGGCGCACCCATCCGCACGAGGGCCCGGTTGGGCACGTCGGCGAGCGCGCAGACGCCGTTGTCGGCGAGGCGCCGGACCACCTTGTCGGCGCTGACGTCGTCGACCGTGAAACTCACCAGGGGGACCCGGTTCTCCTCGGTGCCGACGACGTTCACGTGGTTGAGCTGCGTCAAGGTCGTGACGAGATAGAAGCCGAG
Source organism: Gordonia aurantiaca (assembly GCF_039939235.1). Classification (NCBI taxonomy): domain Bacteria; kingdom Bacillati; phylum Actinomycetota; class Actinomycetes; order Mycobacteriales; family Gordoniaceae; genus Gordonia; species Gordonia aurantiaca. The sequence goes on from NZ_JBDUUF010000007.1 coordinate 142,170, forward strand.
ACGCTGCAGGTACTCGTAGACGCCGTCCATCGAGGTCAGCAGGCGACGCCGCCGTTTGCCGATGCAGTCCTCGTCGAGCCCGGCGAGGTGTTCGACGGACGCGACCAGCCCGGCCAGGAGCGATGGCTGCAACGGTTCGGGTTCGAGCCGCGCGGGCCCCTTGGCGGTCGGGTCCATCGACATCAGCTTCAGCCGCTCGATGACGTGCGGTTCCCGGAACACCATCGCCGCGACGCGCGGACCGCCCCACCGCTCCGCGGACACCACCAGGACGTCGGCGCCGAGCTCGTGGATGTCCAGGCTCAGATACGGCGCGGCATTCGTGGCGTCGACCACGAGCAACGCCCCGGCCTCCCGGACCAGCGGCGTGATCTCCCCGATGTCGGTGACCGCCCCGGTTGTCGACGACGCCAAGGTCACCGCGACGACCTCCGTCTCCGGGGTGATGAGGTCGCCGAACTGCCAGGCCGGCAGCGCCCCGGTCTCCACGTCGACCTCGGCCCAGCGGATGCGACCGGCATAGCGTTCCGCGGTACGCAGCCACGGCACGATGTTCGGTTCGTCGTCCTGCCGGGTCACCACCACGTCGCCGCGGACGAACGCGTGCGGCGAGAGCGCCTCGGCCAGGCCGGACAGCAGCGCGTAGCGCGACGGCCCCAGCACGACGCCGGCCGCGTCACCGCCGACCAGGTCGGCGACCGCGCGCCGGGCGCTGTCGGTGACCTCGGCCGCGGCGCGCGCCGAGGGGTACACGCCGCCGGGCGCGGTCGCGAGATGCCGGAAACTCGTGGTCACCGCCGTGGCGACGGAGTCCGGGACCTGCATCCCGGCCTGTGGATCGAGGTGGATCCAGCCGTCGCCGAGCGATGGAATCAATCCACGCACGTAGGCGACGTCGAATGCCATGGCACGAGGATAGACGCCGTATCCCCACAGGATGAGGCCGCCGGAGAACGGCTGCACGCGGTCGCTCGAATGGTCCTGTGCCGGTACTCGTCTCACGGCCCGGGCCATGCCGGAGAAGCGAGACGGGCACAATGGAGGACATGGCTATCGATGGCACTCCAGGACACGGTCCCAACCCCGGCGTCATGCGGCCCGGTGACAACGTGATCATCGTCGGGTCACACGGAGAGCAGCAGGGCAAGTCCGACGAAGAAAAGGCATCGGACGAGTCGACCAGCGTCGCGGACATGGTGGAGCAGCCGGCGAAGGTGATGCGGATCGGCACCATGATCAAGCAGCTCCTCGAAGAGGTGCGCGCCGCTCCTCTCGACGAGGCGTCGCGGAACCGGCTGCGGGAGATCCACCAGTCGTCGATCCGTGAGCTCGAGGACGGACTGGCCCCAGAGCTGCGTGAGGAGCTCGAGCGTCTCGCCCTCCCGTTCACCGACGAGGAGACCCCGTCGGACGCCGAGCTGCGCATCGCCCAGGCCCAGCTCGTGGGCTGGCTGGAGGGCCTGTTCCACGGCATCCAGACGGCGCTGTTCGCACAGCAGATGGCGGCGCGTGCCCAGCTCGAGCAGATGCGCCAGGGCGCGCTGCCCGCCGGGATGCAGGCCGCGCAGCACAACCCCGGGCACAGCACCGGCCAGTACCTCTGAGGTGGGACGGCCCCCGACGCGGGTACGCTGACTCCTCGTGTCAGCGGTAGTAGACGACGACGCGATTCCCGCGCGTCCCGAGAGTTCTGAGTCACGCACCTTCGCGCGTGCGGTCAAGGATCTCCGCGACGGTCTCGCCAGCCGCGAACTCTGGTTCCACCTGGGTTGGCAGGACATCAAGCAGCGGTATCGGCGGTCGGCGTTGGGTCCGTTCTGGATCACCATCGCCACCGCCGTCACCGCGACCGCGATGGGGCTCCTCTATGGCGAGCTGTTCGGCATGGACATCAAGACGTTCCTGCCCTACGTCACGCTCGGCTTCATCTTCTGGAACTTCATCGAGTCGTCGATCCTCGACGGTGCCGAGGTCTTCTCCAAGAACGAGGGCCTGATCAAGCAGTTGCCCGCGCCGGTGAGCGTGCACGTCTACCGGGTCGTGTGGCGAGCGCTGATCATCTTCGCCCACAACGTGGCGATCATCGTGATCGTCTTCCTGATCTTCCCGCCGCCGATCAACTTCAGCGCGTTCCTGGTGGTCCCGGCGCTGCTCCTGTACATGCTCAACGCGGTGTGGGTGACGATCGTGTTCGGCATCCTGTCGACCCGGTTCCGCGACATCGGCCAGCTGCTGACCACCGCGGTTCGCCTGGTGTTCTTCATGACGCCGATCATCTGGACCACCACCAGCCTGTCCAACGCCACCGGTGAGACGTCGTCGCGGCTGAAGCTCGTCGAGCTCAACCCGATGTTCCACTACCTGGAGATCGCCCGCGGCCCGCTGCTGGGCCAGCCGGTGGAGTTCTACCACTGGGCCGTCGTCCTCGGATGCACCGCGTTCGGCTGGATTCTGGGCATGCTGGTGATGCGCAACTACCGGGCCCGCGTGGCGTACTGGGTGTAGGGACTGTACTGATGGCCAAGAAGAACATCGCCCCCGATACGCGGGTCCGCGTCGACACCTGGGACGCGTGCGTCGACTTCCCGATCTTCGACGCCAAGACCCGGTCGCTGAAGAAGTCGGTCATCGGCGCGGCCGGTGGCGTCATCGGCGCCAACGCGTCCAACGTCGTGGTCGTCGAGGCGCTCAAGAACATCAACATCCATCTCAAGCACGGCGACCGCGTCGGCCTCGTCGGCCACAACGGCGCCGGCAAGTCGACGCTGCTGCGCCTGCTGTCGGGCATCTACGAACCCACCCGCGGCGCCTGCCGGGTGCAGGGCCGGGTGGCGCCGGTCTTCGACCTCGGCGTCGGCATGGACCCGGAGATCTCCGGCTACGAGAACATCATCATCCGCGGCATGTTCCTGGGCATGACCCGCAGGGAGATGCTCAAGAAGATCGATGACATCGCGGAGTTCACCGAGCTCGGCGACTACCTGCAGATGCCGCTGCGGACCTACTCCACCGGCATGCGGGTGCGTATCGCGCTCGGCGTCGTGACTTCGATCGACCCGGAGATCCTGATCCTCGACGAGGGCATCGGCGCGGTCGACGCGGAGTTCATGAAGAAGGCCCGCGGTCGCCTGCAGGCGCTCGTCGAGCGCTCCGGCATCCTGGTCTTCGCCAGCCACTCCAACGAGTTCCTCGCCCAACTCTGCGACCGCGCGCTGTGGATCGACAAGGGCGAGGTCCGCATGGACGGCGAGATCGACGAGGTCGTCGAGGCCTACGAGGGCCCGGCCGCGGCCGCCCACGTCCGCAAGATCATGGCCGAGGTCAGGGCGGACTCCGAGAAGGCGCCCGAGTGAGCCCGGATCGTCGAGGCGCCGAGCACCCCGGCGGGGCGAAGCCCCCGGCCGTGAAGGTGATCGCGGTGGTGGTCACCCACCGGCGCGTCGAATTGCTCGCCGAATCGCTGAAGGTGGTGTCCGGGCAGGACCGTCCCGTCGATCACCTCGTCGTCGTCGACAACGCCGACGAGCCGGAGGTCGCCGAACTGGTTGCCGCGCAGCCTGTTCCGACCACATACATCGGATCGCAGCGCAACCTGGGTGGTGCGGGCGGCTTCGCGCTGGGCATGCTCCACGCGCTGGCGCTCGGCGCCGATTGGGTGTGGTGCGCCGACGACGACGGCCGCCCCGACGGACCGACGGTGCTCTCCACGCTGCTCGACTGCGCCAAGCGGCACGACCTCGACGAGGTGTCGCCGGTCGTCGCCAACCTCGACGACCCGGACACTCTCGCATTTCCGCTGCGACGCGGACTTGTCTGGCGCCGCAAGCGATCCGAGCTCTTTGCCGACGGCGAGGCGCAGTCAGATGACCTGCTGCCGGGCATCGCGTCACTGTTCAACGGTGCGCTGTTCTCAGCGGAGTGCCTGGAGCAGGTCGGCGTCCCCGACCTCCGGCTGTTCTTCCGCGGTGACGAGGTCGAGATCCACCGCCGCCTGGTGCGTTCCGGGGTGAGGTTCGGGACCTGCCTGCGCACCGGCTACCTGCATCCGGACGGCTCCGCGGAGTTCCGTCCGATCCTCGGTGGCCGCATGCACACGCAGTACCCGGACAACGAGGTCAAGCGCTACTTCACCTACCGCAACCGCGGCTACCTGATGAGCCAGCCCGGGATGCGCAAACTGCTGCCGCAGGAGTACGCCCGTTTCGGCTGGTTCTTCCTCGTGCAGCAGCGTGATCCGAAGGGATTCGCCGAGTGGGTCCGGCTGCGCGGGCTGGGCCGCAGGGAGAGGTTCCGGCGGCCATAGGGAATTCGCAGACAGGGCACTTCGATCCGCACACCGAACCGCCCCGCCCCGATCTCACTCGCCCCCGACCTCACTGGCGAGACGGGTTTTCGGCGTCATCCCCAGCGCACTCACCGCACCGAGGACCGCGACGCCGGACATCACCCACCAGGCCGTGACGAAGGCGTCGTGCACGTCGTCGTGGAGGACGGCCGTGCCGACGACCGCGACCAGCAGCGCGACCCCCAGTGACATCCCGATCTGACGGCTCATGTTGACGACGGCGCTACCGGTCGCGGACTGCTGGGCGGGCAACTCCGCGGTCGCGATGGACAGGATCGACGGCATGGCGAACCCGCCCCCGACTCCCCCGATGAGCCAGCCGGGCAGCATATCGGTCGCGAAATCCGGTGTGACATCGACCGACAGCGCGATCAAGGCGGTACCCGCGCCGAACAGCCCGCACCCGATCCCGAGACGATCCCGACCGGGATCAGCGCGCAGAGGCGATCGGCGACGGCGGCGAAGATCAGGACCGTGAGCGGACCGGTGGACACCGCGAGGCCGGTGGCGATCGGCGAGAATCCCCAGACCTGTTGCAACCACAGGATGTTCGCGAGCAGTGCGCCGGCAAATGGGATCGAGAACAGGAACATCGTGGCGTTGGCGAAGCAGAATGTCCGGACCCGCAGCAACGCCGGGGCGATGACCGGCTCCGCGTGGCGCCGGGAGCACACGACGAACGCCGCGAACGCCACCAGCGCAACGACCCACGCGCCGATGATCCGACCGTCGGACCATCCCCACTCACTGCCCTGCACCAGACCCAAGGTCAACGCACCGACGGCCACGACGAGCAGTGCGGCGCCCACCGCGTCGGGGAACGGCGTGGTGACCTCGTGTCGCGCACGAGCGAGGACGAGCGCACCCGCGACCAAGGCCGCGACACCCACCGGAATGTTCACCAGGAACACCCAGCGCCACGACGTCTCAACCAGCACGCCGCCCACGGCCGGACCGAACGCGGCGGCGAGCGCGCCGGTGGCCGCCCAGATCTTCACGCCCCGCGCCCGACGGTCCGGCGGCAGTGTCGAGACCACGAGACCCAGGCTCGCGGGCGTGAGGATCGCGGCGCCGATCGCCTGCACCGACCGGAAGGCGACCAGCCACCAGATCCCTTGCGCAGCCGCGCATGCCGCGCTCGCGACGGTGAACAGCGCGAGCCCGAACAGGAAGCCGCCCTTGCGGCCGTACCGGTCGACGATCCGACCGGCCGGTACGAGCAGCGCCGCGTAGAGGATCGCGTAGGCGGTCAGGATCCACGACATCTCGGAGAGCGTGGCCCCGGTGAAGTCGGCGGCGATGTCGTCGAAGGCGACGTTGACGATGAACACGTCCAGGCTTGCCATGAAGGCCGCGCCGGACAGGATGAGCAGCGTGAGTCCCGGTCGCACGAACTCCGACGACGCTGCGGCCGAGCCGGTTTCGGTGCGGGTCGTCGTCATCGTGCCGACCACCCCACCACTCGGCGGCTCTGGCGGGCGGAGGCCAGCAGGCGTCCCGACCGGTCCCGGAGCGTGGTGTCGTCCACCGACCAGCCTCCCGAGGTCGAGATGTTGCGGGTGTGCACGAGAACCGGCGCAGGAGCAGGGTCGTCGAGCGGCGCGGTGATGTTCATCGAGAAGGTGACCGTGGGCACGGCCAGCGGGGCGGTCAGTGTCGGGAACATCGCCGGCGGAAGGCAATCGGCGAGCAGGCCGAGGTAGGCGGCATCGAGCGCCATCGGTTCCCGCGTGGAGATCCAGGCACGCATCCACGCCTCGCCGGCGCCGGTCAGCGGCAGCGGGCCGTCCACCGGCCGGAGGTCGAGGTGGGCACCAATGGGAACGATCTCCGCCGGAATGCCGTACTGCGCCAGCCCGTCCGGGCCGGGCACCGGGTCGCCGAGATCGAGGATGTCGCCGGGCCCGGCGTCGGAGACGTGCCCGACGGTGACCGACGCGGCCGCGACGTCGCGGCCGGCCTGGCTCACCGCGACGGCGACGATGCGGGGGCGCCGTCCGGCCTCGCGCACCGACGGCACGAACAACAGCTCACCACCCGCGGGTTTGCCGACGAACCGCAGGTCGACCGCCCGGACCGAAGTCGCCGGCACCGCCTCTGCCGCCACCCGTACGGCCAGCGCGACGATCGCCCCGCCGAACGGCCCGGACCAGCCGAACCAACTCTCGTCGATCGTCGCCACCCATCGCGCGTCACCGACCCGGGCCACGCCGAATGCTTCCGTCAATCCGTCTGCAGCCACTCGCTGCGCAGTGAGTTGTTTCATGCAACTCATGCAAACACGGTTGAGTTGTTTGACGCAACCCACTAGTGTCGGGTCATGCGCCGCGCTTCCTTCGCCGCCATGAACTGTTCGGTAGCCCAGAGCCTCGAGATCGTCGGAGAGTGGTGGACGTTGCTGATCATCAGAGACGCCCTGTTCGGCGTGACGCGCTTCGACGACTTCTCGGCGCGCCTGGGGATCGCACGCAACGTCCTGACGCAGCGACTCGACTCACTCGTCGCACACGGGGTGATGACCAAGGAGCCGTACCAACACCATCCCGTCCGCTACGACTACCTCCTCACCGAGAAGGGCCGCGACCTATGGACGGTGATCACCGCGATCCGGCAGTGGGGCGACAAGTGGACGACCGAGGAGGGCGCGCCCGTCGAGGCCACGCACTCCTGCGGGAACGTGATGACCGTCGAACCCCACTGCTCGGCATGCCGCGAGCGGGTGACCGTCGACGAGATCCGCGTGCGCCCCGGACCGGGAGCACGTGGCGACAACCCGCTCGTCGGCCTACCACGCCCTCATCGCGGCGCGTAGACCTGCACAGACACCGAACCCCTCCCGCATGAACTAGAACGTGTTCTAGTGTGGGCGGTGTTGTAGTCCGACACAGTCCCGAGGAGCACCATGCGGTTCACCTTCGCCGAGGCGATGACCGACCCGTCGTACTACGCGCCGCTGGCGCAGGCCGCGGAGAAGGCGGGGTTCGCGGGATTCACCATCCCCGATTCGATCGCCTACCCCGAGGAATCGGACTCCAAGTACCCGTACACGCCCGACGGGAACCGCGAGTTCCTCGACGGCAAGGCGTTCATCGAGACCTTCATCCAGGCGGCGGCACTCGGCGCGGTCACCTCGACGATCCGGTTCACTCCGTTCGTGCTGAAGCTGCCCGTGCGCCCGCCGGTGCTGGTCGCCAAGCAGGCCAGCTCGGTCGCCTACCTGACGAACAACCGACTCGCGCTCGGCGTCGGAACCAGCCCGTGGCCGGAGGACTACGAGTTCATGGGCGTGGACTTCCGGCGCCGCGGCAAGCGGATGGACGAGTGCATGGACATCATCCGCGGGCTGACGACCGGCGAATACTTCGAGTTCCACGGCGAGTTCTACGACATCCCGCGGATCAAGATGACACCGGCGCCCACCGAACCGATCCCCCTGCTCGTGGGCGGACACGCCGATGCCGCGCTGAAGCGCGCGGTGATCCGCGGCGACGGTTGGATGCACGGGGGCGGGACACCCGAGGAACTCGACACCCTGCTCGATCGGATCAACGAGATCCGCAAGGCGGAGGGCAAGACCGACGATCCGTTCGAGATCCACGTGATATCCATGGACGCCTACACCGTCGACGGGTGTAAACGCTTGGAGGACAGGGGGGTCACCGACGTGATCGTCGGATTCCGGTTGCCCTACATCATGGGTGAGGACACCGAACCGCTGCAGAAGAAGATCGACCATCTCAACTGGTACGCGGACAACGTGATCGCCAAGGTGAACGGCTGACGTCTCGGCGGAATACCGGGTTTCGTCCCCACCGGTCGGGGGTAAGCGCCGACCGGAGCGTGGTTGCACGGCCCTTCCGGCTCGGGCAGACTGCGGGCCACACCACGTGCGTCGCCGACATCGGTGGGGAGGACAGCGATGACCGATTCGCCCGGTAGGTCGGCGCCGTGGTCGTCACCGGGCGAAGGGCCTCGTCGGCGTGACGAGCGAGCCCACGCTCCGCCGCTGAGCAGGCGCGGGTTCTTCGCCGCGGCAGGCCTCACCGGCGCATCGCTGCTCGGCGTGTCCGCGCTCACCGCGTGCAGCGGGTCGTCGGTCTCCCCCAACACGTTGCGGGCGGCGATCGCCGGCGAACCCGACCAGCTCGACCCACAGAAGTCCAGCTCCTACTTCACCTTCGAGGTCCTCGAGAACGTCTTCGACACCCTGGTCGAACCCGACGAGAAGCTCGAGATGCGACCGGCCCTGGCCGAGAGCTGGGAGGTCAGCCCCGATGCGCGGCACTGGACCTTCACCCTCCGGCCCGGCGTCACCTTCCACAACGGCGATCCGCTCACCGCAGCCGACGTCGAGTACTCCTTCCGCCGCATCATCGACGAGGAGCTCTCCAACGCCTGGAAACTCCAGGCCGTCGAGTCCGTCACCGCTCTCGACGACCGGCGCGTGCGCTTCATCGTGGCCGAGCCCACCCCCAATCTGCTCACCAACATCGGCGGTTTCAAGGGACTCGCGATCGTCAACCGCCGCAACGTCGAATCCGGTGAGATCGCGAGAAGGCCCGTGGGGACCGGCCCGTTCTCGTTCACCTCCCGCTCCCCCGGCGCCCACATCGACCTCACCGCCAACCCCGACCACTGGGGCGGTCGACCGGCCATCGACGGGGTCCGCTACAGCTTCATCTCGCAGGGCACCACCGCGGCGTCGGCGTTGCGGTCGGGTGAGATCGACTGGACCGATGCCGTTCCCGCGCAACAGTTGTCGATCCTCTCCCGCGACGATGAGCTCGTGGTCGGGACCGTGGTGTCCAACGACTACTGGTACCTCACCATGAACTACGAGGCGAAGCCGTTCGACGATCCTCGTGTCCGGCAGGCCATCGCCCATGCCGTGGACCGGGACTCGATCGCGCAGGTCGTCGGGTACGGCACCTCGACCCCGAACCAGCTGGCCATCCCGCCGACCAGCCCCTGGTACGCCCGGTACGACCGCTACACCGCGGGCCCCTCACCCGACGGCGCACTCGAGCGGGCACGACAACTCCTGCGCGACGCGGGCATTCGCACCATCCCGATGCGGCTGATGGTCACCACCGAATATCCCGAGACGGTGACCGCGGCGCAGGTGGTGGCCTCCAACCTGGAGCGCATCGGGATCGCCGTCGAGATCGAGCAACTGGACTTCGGCGCCTGGCTGGATCGTCAGGCCGCCGGCGACTTCGACGCACTGATGCTCGGCTGGCTGGGCAACATCGATCCCGACGACTTCTACTACGCCCAACATCATTCGAAGGGGACGTCGAACGCGCAGAAGTACTCCAACCGCAGGGTCGACGACCTGCTCGACCGCGGACGCACCGAACTCGACGTCACCGCCCGCAGACAGCTCTACGCGGATGCGGCCCGGCAGATCGCCGACGACGTCAGTTATCTGTACCTGTACAACCCGTCGGCGACACAGGCGTACTCGCGCGAGGTGCGCGACTACACCGTCCGCTCCGACAAGGCGGTCCGGTTCCGTTCGGTCCGACTGGAGAGGAACACCTGATGACCGCGTTGCGCTCGCCCCTGGTGCGGTTCATCGTGATCCGCCTCGTCTACACGGCGGCCGTGCTGCTCGGGGTGATCGTCGCGGTGTTCTTCCTGATCCAGATCGTCCCCGGCGATCCGGTGCGCATCGCCCTCGGCACGCGCTACACGCCGGAGTCCTACGAGGCGCTGCGCAGCGCGTCCGGCCTCGACCAATCCCTTGCGTCGCAGTTGTTCTCGTACGTCGGCAACGCCTTCACCGGCGACCTCGGCGTGAGCTTCCGCAACAGCGAACCGGTCACGACGATGCTGTTCGACCGACTGCCCGCGACCATCACTCTCGCGCTGGCGGCGATCGTGGTCGCGCTCGTCATCGCCGTGCCGCTCGGATTCATCGCGGCGCTGCGGGAAGGACGCTGGGCCGACAACGTCATCCGCGTGGTCAGCCAATTCGGCATCTCCGTTCCCGATTTCTGGATGGGCATCCTGCTGATCGGCCTGTTCTCCACGGCCCTCGGGTGGCTGCCGTCGGCCGGGTTCGAGTCCTTCGCCGAGAGCCCGGTCGGCTGGCTCGAACACCTCATCCTGCCCGCCGTCACGGTGGGCGTGGTTACCGGCGCGATCATGACGCGCTACGTGCGCTCCTCGGTCCTCGAGGTCGTCAACGCACCGTACGTGACCACCGCCGAATCGAAAGGGCTGAACCGCAAACGGATCATGCTCGACCACGTCGGCCGCAACGCGCTGGTCCCGGTCCTGACCATCTCCGGCATCCAGTTCGCCGGGCTGCTCGGCGGCGTCATCGTCGTCGAGGTCGTGTTCGCGTGGCCCGGGCTCGGGCTGCTGGTCTACGACACGGTGGCCGCGCGCGACTATCCCGTGCTGCAGGGCGCGATCCTGCTCATCGCGGTGATCTTCCTGCTCGTCAACCTGGTCGTCGACATCCTCTACGCGGCCATCGACCCGAGGATCCGCCTGTCATGAGCAGCCCCGAACCCGTGTGCGCGGCGACCCCGGGCGGGACACCGGCGGCCTCCACCGACTCCGCCTGGCGGCTCTTTCTGCGCAACCGCGCATCGGTGGTCGGGCTGCTGGTCATCACGGTGGTCGTGGTGTGCGCGGTATTCGGGCCGCTGATCGCGCCGTACGGCGCCAACGAGATCGACGTCCCGGGTGCTTTGCAGGCGCCGAGCTGGTCGCACCTGTTCGGCACCGACGACCTCGGCCGCGACGTCTTCTCGCGGGTCGTGCTCGCGGCGTCGGTGAGTCTGCGCGTGGCCGTCATCGCGGTGGCGATCTCGCTGGCGGTCGGCGTCATCCTCGGCATGGTCGCGGGTTTCGCGGGTGGCGTCCTCGACACCGCGCTCATGCGGATCGTCGACGTGGTGTTCTCGTTTCCGGTGCTACTGCTCGCGCTGGCCATCGTCGCGATCCTCGGTCCCGGCGTCACGTCGGCGATGATCGCGATCGGGGTCGTCTACATCCCGATCTTCGCGCGCGTCGCCCGCGCGGACACGTTGCGGGTACGGCAGACCCAGTACGTACAGGCCGCGCGCACCACCGGAGTCCGCACCTCGCACATCCTGTTCCGGCATGTGCTGCCGAACATCTCGGGTCCCGTCATCGTGCAGACCTCGATCTCGCTGGCCTTCGCGATCCTGTCCGAGGCGGCGCTGTCGTTCCTCGGCCTCGGCGTGCAACCGCCCGACCCGTCGTGGGGCCGGATGCTGTTCGACGCACAGGGATTCATCACCACCGCGTGGTGGATGGGCGTGTTCCCCGGCCTGGCGATCCTGCTGACCGTGTTCGCGTTCAACCTCGTCGGCGACGGCGTCCGCGACGTGCTCGACCCCCGCCGGCGCACCCTGCTGCGCAATCGCGGATACGAACGGAAGCCGACGGTCGCCACCAGCCCGACGGCCCGCGGACGCGTCGTCGACGAGGACACCGTCCTGAGCGTCGCCGACCTCGTCGTCGGGGTAGGACCGCGCGAGATCGTGCACGGCACCGACTTCGAGGTCTCCCGCGGCGAGACCCTCGGCATCGTCGGCGAGAGTGGGTCGGGCAAGTCGCTGAGCGTGCTGTCGGCGACCGGCCTGTTCGACGCCCCGAGCGCCTACGTGACCGGATCGGCGGTCCTCGCCGGCACCGAGATCGTCGGTGCCCGCCCGTCGACGCTGCGCGCCCTGCACGGCACGCGCGTGGGATTCGTGTTCCAGGACCCTTCGTCGAGCCTGAACCCGCTGCTCACCGTCGAACAGCAGCTCACCGAGGGCCCGCGCCGGCACCTCGGACTGTCCCGCGATCAGGCGCGCGATCGTGCGCTGCGGTTGCTCCGCGACGTGCACCTCCCCGACCCCGAGAGCCGTCTGCGCGCCTACCCGCATCAACTGTCCGGTGGTCAGCGGCAGCGGGTCATGATCGCGATCGCCCTCGCCTGCGACCCCGACCTGCTCGTCGCCGACGAGGCGACCACCGCCCTCGACGTCACCACCCAGGCCCAGATCGTCGATCTCGTCGCCGAACTCCAGCGCGAACGCGGGATGGCGGTGTTGTGGATCAGCCACGACCTCGGCGTGATCGGCCGCATCGCCGACCGGGTCATGGTGATGCGCGACGGTCGCATCGTCGAGAGCCGCGCAGTGGCAGAGCTCTTCGCCGATCCGCATGACGACCACACCCGCAAGCTCCTCGACTCCCGGCCGCTGCTGAGCAAGGTCGAACAGCGTCGCGGCGGAGGACGCGGCGCCGCCCCGGTACCCGCGAAGACCGACACCGCGCTCAGGGTCGAGCGTCTCGGCGTCGAGTACACGGTGCGCGGACCGACCGGCCGCAGCGGCGTGCACGCCGCCGACGGGGTCGACCTCGAGGTCGCGCGCGGACGGACCCTCGGCATCGTCGGCGAATCCGGTTCCGGCAAGTCGACGGTCGCCGGGGTCATCACCGGGCTGATCACCTCGGGCCGGGGCACCACGGTCACCGGTGACGTCCGGGTGCGTGTCGACGGACGTGACGTCGCGGCGATCGGCGTCCGCGGTTCCGACGAGGCGCTGCTGCGGCGCCGCGTCGCGATGGTCTTCCAGGACCCGGCGGCCTCGTTGGACCCACGGATGACGGTCGCCGCGTCGATCGCCGAACCCCTGCGCACACACCGCCTCGCCCGGGGCCGCGACGAGATCCGCGGACGCGCCGAGGGATTGCTCGCCGATGTGAGCCTCGACGCGTCGTTCCTCGACCGCTATCCGCACGAGATGTCCGGCGGTCAGCGGCAACGCGTCTGCATCGCACGCGCGCTGGCATCGGAGCCGGAGATCCTCATCCTCGACGAATCGACCGCGTCCCTCGACGTCTCGGTCCAGGCCGGGGTGCTCGACCTGCTCGCCGAACTCCAGCGCGAGAAGGAGCTGACCTACCTGTTCATCGCGCACGACCTCGCGGTCGTCGAGCAGATCAGCGACACCGTCGCGGTGATGCAGCACGGCAGGGTCGTGGAGAGCGGGCCGGCGTCGGCGATCCTGCACGACCCCGAAACCGAGTACACGCGAACGCTGTTGGCGGCGATTCCGCCGGAGGTGCCGGTGCGGGCCTAGCGGATCCTGAAGATGACCGCCCGCTGGACCACGAAGTTGATGGCGGTCGCGGTGCCCTGCGCGATCACGAAGGCGATCGCCGAATAGAGCGCGGTCTCCGGCCACAGTCCGGACAACCAGCTGTACAGGCCGACGTTCACCGCGAACGTGACGAGGTAGAGGACGACCACCGCGATGAAGCGGGCGACGCTCGGTTCGGCGCGGAACGTCCAGCGTCGGTTGATCAGGTAGGCGACGGTGGTGCCGAGGATGAAACCGCCGGCCTTGGCGACCCAGTCGGGCGTGCCGACGATGTACTGCAGGAACAGCGTCAGCCCGAAGTCGAGCACCGCCGAGCCCGCTCCGGTGACGACGAAGCGGATCAGCTGGGTCCTGAGGTCGACATCGGTCGACGCCTCCTCGTCGTCGAGGGGCAGCTCGATCGGCACCGGCGCATGCCGGGTCTTGAAGTCCTCGTGGTGGTGAGGCACGTCACCTGCGAGATCATCCTGGCTGCCGGGGTCGGGTCGAGACACGCTGACACCCTACGCCAGCGGTCAGAACTCCTCTTCCACGTCCGAGTCCTTGGCGGCCCGCTCACCGTGGTCGAGGGTGGCGAGATCGGCCAGGTCGGCGTCGTCGAGCGTGAAGTCGAACAGATCGGCGTTCTCCATCTGCCGGCCGGCGTGCGACGACTTCGGCACGACGCTGATGCCGTGCTGCACCGCCCAGCGCAGGGCGATCTGGGTCGGCGACTTGCCGTACTTGCGGGCGATCCGCAGGATGACCGGATCGGCGAGGAGTCCCTGTTTGCGGCCGGTGGGATGCCAGGCCTGCGCGTGGATTCCCCGCTCGGCCATGAACTCCCGCAACTCGGTGCGCTGGAGAGCCGGTGAGCATTGGATCTGGTTGAGGACCGGCCACCGACCGGTCTCGTCGTAGAGCATCTGCAGGTGGTGCTGCTTGAAGTTCGAGACGCCCGGGGTACGCACGTATCCCTCGTCGGCGAGGGTGAGCAGCGCCTTCCACGAGTCGACCGTGCGTCCGAGACTCGGGCACGGCCAGTGGATCAGATAGACGTCGATGTACCCTACGCCGAGCCGCCGCGCGCTCTCCTTGGCCGCGTTGATGGCCTCGTCGAAACCCTGGTCACCGCCACTGAGTTTGGTCTGGATGATGACCTCGTCCCGGCGCACCCCCGAACTCACCACGCCCATGCCGACGCTGAGTTCGTTGCAGTAGCGCGGGGCGGTGTCGATCAGGCGATACCCGGTTTTGAGCGCGGTGCCGACGGCACCGATGCACGGACGCCCCATCATGTTGTAGGTTCCGAGCCCGACCAGCGGGATCGATCGACCGTTGCTGAGCGCGACCGTTGGGATGTCCACGCATCAAGGATATGTCCGCGCCGGTCACCGCGGCGTCACGAGGAGATCGCGTGGAGATCGGCGGATGTCACGACGTCTCGGCGCCCGGCGGACCCGATCGCCGGGCAGCGGCACGGAAAACATCGGAGGTATGGCACGAATCGGTGCCCGCAGCGGGTTTGCGGCCCGCCGTCGGCCCTTTAGGGTCTGAAGACATGTCTGCCCTCATGTCCCGTTCCCCCGTGTCGCGGTCGACGCGCACCCTCCTCTCCGTTCTCCTCGGTCTCGGCATGGTCGTGCTCGCCCTCGGCACCGCCGCGCCCGCGCGTGCGGATGACGAGGTGTCCGTGGGCGTTCCGAATTGGTCCGGACTGGACGTCACCGACTACTCCGGCCCCATCCCGGCCAAGGCGGGCACCCTCATCGCGCAGGTCCCGCTCGCCAAGCCCCTGTGGCTGCCGGCGGCCGGGGAGGCCTACCGCATCCAGTACTCGTCGCTGAACCAGCACGGCAAGATGGCGACCAGCACCGGCGCGGTGTTCCTGCCCAAGGGCAAGGCGCCGGCCGGCGGCTGGCCGGTGATCTCGTGGGCGCACGGCACCGTCGGCATGAACGACGACTGCACGCCGTCGGCCTTCCCGCGCAGCGAGCGCGACCAGGTGTACCTCGGCCACTGGCTCGACCAGGGTTATGCCGTCGTCGCCGCCGACTACGTCGGTCTCGGCACCCCCGGCCTGATGGCCTACCTCAACGGCAAGACCGCCGCGCACGCCATCGTCGACATCGTCGTCGCGTCGCAACAGATGGATCTTCCGCTGGCCAAGCGCTGGGCGATCATCGGCCAGTCGCAGGGTGCGGCCGCGGCGCTCAACGGCGCCCGGTACGCCACCGAGTTCAGCCGCGGCTCGGGCCTGGACTACCGCGGTGTGGTCGCGACCGGCATCCCGGCGAATCTGGAGTACCTGTACCAGAACCTGGGCCCGGCGATCCCGCCGTTCACCCTGCCCGGCAGCCTGAACGCCTACACCGCCTACATCCTGGCCGGGTTCAACGACACCCGTCCCGACCTGAATATCACCAAGGTGATGAACCAGAAGGGCCTGCAGCGTCTGCAGCAGGGTCGCACCACCTGCTACCCGATCCTGAAGAAGGCCCTCGCCGGTGACGACGTCCGCACCTGGTTCAAGGCCCCGCTGATGTCGATCCCGGGTCTGGGCCCGGCGCTGCACGAGTACATGGCCACGCCGTACAAGGGCTACGACCGCCCGATCTTCCTCGGCCAGGGTCTGCGGGACGTCGACGTCCCGGCGCCGTCCGCGCTCTCGCTGTACGCACAGATGAAGGCCAACAACCAGCCTGTCACGCTGTTCGTCTACCCCGAGGACGACCACTCCAGCGCGGTGCTGGCGTCGATGAAGGACTCGACGCCGTTCGTGGCGCGCATCCTGCGCTGAGCTGCCGGTGACCGGGCAACCGGTCACCGGGGCTCCGGTGCCGGGAATCCGGTGCCGACCTGAGTTTTCCCGGACGCCACTGCGGTGCCCGTCGATCTGAGAACCTTGGATCGATGGGCACCGCAGTTGCTTTCTACGACGACATCGTGATCGGCGCGGGACACAACGGTCTGACCGCGGCCGCCTACCTCGCACGCGCCGGCCGCCGCGTCGCGGTGCTCGAGAAGGCCGATCACATCGGCGGCGCCACCGTGTCCGCGATGCCCTTCGCCGGACTCGACGCGAAACTGTCGCGCTACTCCTATCTCGTCTCGCTGATGCCGCGCGAGATCATCGCCGAACTCGACCTCGACGTCACCCTGGTCCGGCGCCGCTACTCCTCCTACACGCCGCTGCCGAGTGATCCGTCCCGCGGCATCCTCGTCGACAACGAGGACGAGGAGGCAACCGCCTCGTCGTTCCGCCGGGCGTTGCACGGCGACCGCGTCGGGGCCGGCGCAGTCGGATTCACGCCCGCGGCGTTCGTGGCCTGGCAGTCGTTCCACCGGCACGTCGCCAACATCGCGCGCCGGGTCTTCCCGACGATGATCGAGCCGCTGCGCACCGCCGCCGACATGCACGAGCTCGCGGTCGGCACCGACACCTCCGACGCCGAGTTGTGGGAGGCGCTGACCACCCTGCCGCTGGGCACCCTGCTGAGTCAGTACTTCGACGACGACGTGGTGCGCGGCATCGTCGCGACCGACGGCCTCATCGGCACGTTCGCCGACCTCGACGAGACGTCGCTGCGGCAGAACATCTGCTTCCTCTATCACGTGATCGGCGGCGGGACCGGCGACTGGGACGTCCCGGTGGGCGGGATGGGCGCCGTCTCCGGGTCGCTGTACCAGTCGGCGGCGATGGCCGGCGCGGAGATCTGCACGTCGGCGAAGGTGATCGGCATCGACCCCCACGACGGCACGGTCGAGGTCGTCGACCAGGTGCGCGGACCGCGCACCCTGCGCGGGTCGGTGATCCACGCCGCGTGCGCCCCGCAGGCGGTCAACCTGCTGCTCGACGATCCGATCCCCTGCGATCCGGACCCCAGGGGCGCACAGCTCAAGATCAACCTCCTGCTCGACCGGCTGCCCGCGCTGCGGGATCCGACCGTGTCCCCGGCGGCCGCGTTCTCCGGCACCCTCCACGTCAACGAGTCCGCCTCGCAGCTCCACGAGGCGTGGCGGCAGGCATCTCGCGGCGAGGTCCCGGACGTGCCGCCCTGCGAGATCTACTGCCACACCCTGTCCGACCCGTCGATCCTGGGACCCGAACTCGCCGGCAAACACACGCTGACCTTGTTCGGGCTACACATGCCGCCGGAGGTGTTCGACGAACCGGGCGCGGTCGAGCACGCGGTGTCGGCGACCTTCGCCTCGCTCAACTCCGTACTCGCCGAACCCGTCCAGAACGTCATCGCCCACGACGTGGACGCCCGGCCGTGCATCGAGGTGAAGACGCCGCAGGACCTCGAGGAGGCCGTCGGCCTGCCGGGCGGCAACATCTTCCACCAGCCGCTGCGGTGGCCGTGGGCGGAGACCGCGTCCGAGGTCGGCACCTGGGGCGTGGAGACGCCGCACCCGCGGTTGCTGCTGGCCGGGGCCGGCGCCCGGCGCGGCGGCGGGGTGAGCGGCATCCCCGGCCGCAACGCCGCGGCCAAGGTCCTCGGGGCCGACGCACTCCGGCCCACGGGTTAGCCCGACACCACAGCCGCACCCGGGTGCGACAACCCGCGCACCTCGTCTCTCATCGGTGTTCAGATGCGGCCGAGTACTCTCTTCACCGATGTCTACTGAAGAGTTGCTGCCGATCACCACCCGCAAGCTGGTGGGCTGGTCCCGCACCACCCCGATCGAGGGTCACGTCCTGTCCACCCCGTACCCCGAGGTCATCGCCGAGGCGGTAGCGCGGGTCGCCGACGACAACGCAGACAAGCCGGACTACCTCAAGCGCGGCGTCATCGCCCGTGGACTGGGCCGCTCGTACAACGAGTCGGCGCAGAACAGCGGTGGTCTGACCATCGACATGACGCCGCTGACCAGGATCTACGCCATCGACGACGAGACCGCGACGGTCGATCTCGACGCCGGCGTCTCCCTGGACACCCTGATGCAGGCGGCACTCCCCCACGGCCTGTGGGTCCCGGTCCTGCCGGGCACCCGCCAGGTCACCGTGGGCGGGGCGATCGCGCACGACATCCACGGCAAGAACCACCACAGCCAGGGCAGCTTCGGCAACCACGTCGTCGAGATGCAGCTGCTGGTGGCCGACGGCCGCATCCTCACCCTGACCCCGGACGGCTCCGGCGACGACCCGAACGGTGAGCTGTTCTGGGCGACGGTCGGCGGCATCGGCCTCACCGGCATCATCCTGCGCGCGAAGATCCAGATGAAGCGCACCGAGAGCGCCTACTTCATCGCCGACACCGCGCAGACCGCGTCGCTGCAGGAGACCCTGGACCTGCACCTGCAGGACGGGTTCGAGGACGGCTACGAGTACGCGTCGGGCTGGTTCGACACCATCAGCGCCCCGCCGAAGCTCGGGCGCGGAACGTTCTCGCGCGGCAACCTGGCCCGGCTCGACGAGCTGCCGGAGAAGTACCGCAAGGATCCGCTGTCGTTCAACAACAAGCCGCTGCTGCGGTTCCCGGACATCTTCCCGCGCGGGCTGGCCAACAAGCTCAGTTTCGCCGCGGTCGGCGAGGCGTACTACCGGATGGGCCCGCCCAGCCAGGGCAAGGTCAAGAATCTCGCGCAGTTCTACCACATGCTCGACGTGTTCGGTGACTGGAACAACGCCTACGGCCGCGGTGGCGGTTTCTGCCAGTACCAGTTCATCGTGCCGACCGGCAACGAGGGCGAGTTCACCAAGCTCATCGAGCACATCCAGGCCTCGGGCCATGTCAGCTTCCTCAACGTGATCAAGCTGTTCGGCGACGGCAACCGGGCACCCCTCAGCTTCCCGTTCAAGGGCTGGAACGTCTGCCTGGACTTCCCGGTCAAGGCGGGGCTCGCGGAGTTCCTCAACGACCTCGACCGTCGTGTGATGGCGATGGGCGGACGCCTCTACACCGCGAAGGACTCGCGGACGTCGGCGGCGAACTTCCACGCGATGTACCCGCGGATCGACGAGTGGATCGCGGTGCGCCGCCGCATCGACCCGCACCGCGTGTTCATGTCCGACATGGGCCGTCGCCTCGAACTCGCCTGACCCACAAACGCTTCGAGACCTCCACCAGACCCACTGCCCCCTCGCCGGGGAGACAGAAAGCGAGAGCACACGATGATCAACGCCGTCGGCGTCCCCCAGTCCATCCTGGTCCTGGGCGGGAGCTCGGAGATCGGGCTCGCCATCACCGCCGAATACCTGAGCAAGGGCCCGGCACGGGTCATCCTGGCCGCCCTGCCCGGCGACCCGACCGTCGAGGCCGCCGTGGAGAAGGCGAAGAAGGCCGGCGCGACCGACGTCAAGGTCATCGACTTCGACGCCCGCGCCACCGACACCCACCGCGAGGTGATCGACAAGGCGTTCGCCGACGGCGACGTCGATGTCACGATCGTGGCCTTCGGCATCCAGGGCGACGACGAGCAGGCGTGGCAGGATCACTCCCTCGCCGTCGCCGAGGCCGAGATCAACTACACCGCAGCGGTTTCCGTCGGTGTGCTGCTCGGGGAGAAGCTGCGCGCCCAGGGCCACGGGCAGATCATCGCGATGAGTTCGGTCGCCGGTGAGCGCGTCCGGCGCAGCAACTTCGTGTACGGCTCCACCAAGGCCGGTCTCGACGGCTTCTACCTCGGCCTCGGTGAGGCCCTGCGCCCCTTCGGCGTCCGCGTGCTCGTCGTCCGTCCCGGGCAGGTCCGCACCCGCCTGTCGGCGCATGTCGAGGAAGCGCCGCTGACCGTCGAGAAGGAAGACGTCGCACGCCTCGTGGTGTCCGCCGCGATCAAGGGCAAGGAGATCGTCTGGGTGCCGAACACCTTCCGCTACATCATGATGGTCCTGCGCCACATCCCGCGGCCGGTCTTCCGCAAGCTGCCGATCTGATCGCCGTTCCCCGAGCACTGCCCGCGCCGACCGAGATTGCGACGCAATGACGACCCCTGTGACCGCTGACCCCACTCCGCTCGGATCACCGGCCGAGGGAACCGGCACCGCCGTCCGGCGGTACGCCCGCACGGCCCTCGCACTGCTGACCGCACTGGTGGTCGGCGGGATCGTGTCCTACGTGGGACTGAAGGCGATCGACTCGGTCAACTGGCCGGCGTTCAACTCCAGCAACGTCACCCGGTCGCTGACCACCGCGGGCCAGGTCATCGCGATCGCGGTGCTCGTGGTCGTCGCGCTGCTGTACCGGTACCGCCGGGGCCGGGTGCTGATCCCGGTCCTGTCTACGGCCGCGATGAGCGCGTTCGTGACGGTCACCATCGGGATGCCGCTGGGCGCAACGCGTCTCTATCTGTTCGGGCTCTCGGTCGACCAGGAGTTCCGGACCGAGTACCTGACCCGGATGACCTCCAGCCCGCGGCTCGCGGACATGACCTACCCCGACCTCCCGCCGTACTACCCGGCCGGATGGTTCTGGTGGGGTGGCCGATTCGCGAACCTGCTCGGCCAGCCGGGCTGGGAGGCCTACAAGCCGTGGGCGATCGTGTCGATGTCGATCGCCGCCGCGGTCTGCGTGATCCTGTTCAACCGCATGTTCGGGGCGGATCGCGGTGTGGCACTGGCACTCGCGGTCACCACGACAGCGTTGCTGTATGCGGCGCCGGAACCCTATGCGGCGATCCTCGTCGTGGTCGGCGTGCCGATGCTCATCACCCTCACCTACGCGCTGCGCGGCAAGAGCCGGGCCGCGCAGGGGCCGGTCGGTTCGCTGGGCCGCGGCACCAGCTGGCCCTCGGTGCTCGCGTCGGGGCTCTTCTTCGGGATCTCGGCCGCGACGTACACGCTCTACACCGGGCTGTTCGCCCTCACCGCGGTGCTGATCACCCTCTGGCTCCTCGTGCAGGGCTGGAGGGCGGCCGCCAACAAGGCGGTCCCGGACTCGGCGCTGGCCGCACGGCGTCGCCGGGTCCTCGCCGCCGTCGTCGGGCGTCTGGTCGCGGTCGGCGTCATCTCCGGTCTCATCGCGTTGCTGGTGTGGGCGCCGTACCTGCTCAAGCGCCTGTCGAGCGCACCGGCGAGCGGTGGCACCGCGGAGCACTATCTGCCCGAACGCGGCGCGTACCTGCCGCTGCCGATGTTCCAGGTGGGCCTCATCGGGGCGATCACGCTCATCGGCCTCGTCTGGATCCTGCTGCGCTTCCGCACCCGCACCGCCGCACTGGCGCTCGGCGTCACGGTGCTCGCGGTGTACCTGTTCTGCCTGCTGTCGATGCTGGTGACCGCACTCGGCACCACTCTGCTGTCGTTCCGCCTTGAGCCGATCCTGGTGTCGGTGCTCGCCGCCGCCGGTGTGCTCGGGGTCGTCGACCTCGCCCGGTTGGCCGTCGACCGTTTCGGCGACGTGCGCACCGCCATCGGAGCGGTGGCGGTGCTGGCGGCGATCGCGGTGGCGCAGGGTATCCCCGGCCACCTCGGCATGGAGATCACCACCGCCTACACCGACACCGACGGGTACGGCGAACGCGCCGACGAACGGCCGGCCGGAGCCGAGTCGTACTACGTCGAGATCGACCGGCTCATCCGGGAGCAGACCGGCGCGCCGCCGACCGACAACGTCGTCCTCACCGCGGACTACGGTTTCCTGTCGATCTACCCGTACTGGGGATTCCAGGGTCTGACCTCGCACTACGCGAACCCGCTCGCCGAATTCGACAAGCGCGCCGCGGCGATTCGACAGTGGGCGAAGTCCGAGAGCAGCGACCAGCTGATCGCCGATCTCGACGCGTCGCCGTGGCGGCCGCCGAACGTCTTCCTGTTCCGGTACAGCTCGGACGGGTACTCGCTGCGCCTGGCCGAGGACGTGTACCCGAACGACCCGAACGTGAAGCGCTACACGGTCACCTTCGATCCGGCGGTGTTCGACGACCCGCGCTTCGAGGTCACCGAGATCGGCCCGTTCGTCCTCGTCGTCCGGAGGTGACCATGCGACCGACACTCACCTTCGCCCGGCCGATGGAGATCACGTCCGTCGAAGGCGAGTCGTCGACAACGCATTTCGTACACACCGATGTGGTGAACTGGGTGTTGCTCGAGGAGCAGGGCGCGCTCACCCTGATCGACGGCGGATACCCTGGACAGGCCGCGCAGGTCGTCGAGTCGATCACCCGGATCGGGCGCCGCCCGGAGGACATCGCAGGCGCGCTGCTGACGCACGCACACGTCGACCATCTCGGTGGACTGGCAAAGCTGCAGTCCCGCCACGGGTTCGATGTCCACATGGACGCGGCCGAGGTGGATCACGCACTGCGCCACCGTCTCCAACAGGCCAACGCCATCGACCTCGCCCCGCTCGCCACACATCTGGGCTTGTGGTCCTGGTTGGCCAAGGTCACCCCGCTCGGGGTGCTGAGCCGGGCGGGACTGTCGTCGGCGTCGCCGCATGGGGAGGTCGCGGGTGACGGTGCGGCGCTGGACCTTCCGGGCTCGCCCGTGCCGGTGGCCAGTCCCGGTCACACCGACGGCCACAGCGCCTACCTCGTCGCCGACGGTCGCGCACTGGTCTCCGGTGACGCGCTGGTGACCGGGCACGAGGTGTCGCCGATCGTCGGACCGCAGTGCATCCCGTCGCCGTTCCAGCACGACGAGCCGACCGCGCGGCGCAGCGTCGAACAGTTCACCGCGCTCGACGCGGATATCCTGCTCCCCGGCCACGGCGCGATCCACCGGGGCAGCGTGGCCGACGCCGCGCGACGAGCGCTCGAGACCTCCTGAGGACCGGCCCCATGGCGTCCACGCGACTGCGGAACAGTAGGCTGGCCCAACCATCTGTTCCAGGGAGACGTCACATGACCCGAATCGTGATCGTCGGGGCCGGGCCCGCCGGGTTGACCTTGGCAAAGCTGTTGTCGCTACAGGGTATCGACACGATGCTGTTCGAACAACGCAGCCGCGAGTACATAGAACAGCGCACGCGCGCCGGTATTCTCGAGCAGCCCACCGTCGACCTGATGACCGAGGTCGGCCTGGGCGATCGGATCGCCGCGGAGGGGATCACGCACGACGGCTTCTACCTCACTTTCGACGGCGTCCGGCATCATCTGGACTTCCACTCCCTCGTCGGCGGCCACGCCACCGTATACCCGCAGCAGGAGCTGGTGAAAGACCTGGTCGCCGACCGCATCTCGTCGGGCGGTCACATCGAGTTCGAGGCGAACGTCACCGCGATCGACAACCGGCTCGACGGCGCCACGGTCACCGTGGAGCGTGACGGGACCGCGCACGAGATCGAGGCGGACTTCGTGGCGTGCTGCGACGGCTTCCACGGCGTCGGCCGCGCATCCATCCCGGCCGGCGCGCTCGACGAGATCACCCGCACGTACCCGGCCGCGTGGCTGGGCATCCTCGCCCGCACCGCGCCGATCACCGACGAGGGCATGTACTGCCCGCACCCCAACGGCATGTCGTTGCACAGCATGCGCGGCCCGCGGATCACCCGGCAGTATCTGCAGGTCCCGCCCGACACCGACCTCGACGACTGGTCCGACGAGCGGATCTGGGACGAACTCTCCATCCGCTGCGAGGGCGCCTGCGCGGACGGACTCGAGCGCGGCGAGATCTTCGACCGGTCGCTGGCGCCCCTGCGCAGCTACGTCAACCGGACGATGCACTACCGCCGGGTCTTCCTCCTGGGCGATTCCGCTCACATCGTCCCGCCGACCGGCGCCAAGGGACTCAATCTCGCGGTCTCCGACGCCGTCGTCCTCGCACACGCCCTGGCCGCGCACGTGCTCGGCGGCGAGGACCGCTGGCTGGAGACCTATTCGGACACGGCACTGCCGCGTGTCTGGCAGGCGGAGCTGTTCTCGGCGCGCCTGACCATGACCCTGCACCGGTTCTCCGACGATCCGATGGAATGGCACCTCAACCGGGCCACACTGCAGAGCTGGGTCGACAGCGAAGATCAGCGCCGGGCACTCGGCTCGGTGTACTTCGGCCTGCCGTTCCCGATCGGCTGGCAGTACGCCGGCGCGTCACCGGTGTCGGCCTGACGCAGCGGACTCAACCGAATACGCCGAGGGCCGGAACCTCCGGCACGTCGATCCCGAAACGCGACCGCAGCACGTCGCACACCTCGTCGTCGGCGACCGGGGTGCGTGTGGCGGCGCCGGTGTCGAGGTCGGTCTCGCCCAGGACGAAGCCGTTCGGCGCGCCGGGCGCCGCCGGCGACAACGACAGCGTGATGCGCTGCCGTGCCGTGGTGAGCGAGACGATGATCGACCGTGTGAAGCGGGCCGCCGGGTTCGTGCTGTGCCAGTGCGCCATCGGGGCGAACTCGTCGATGCTGCGGGTGACGGCCTCGGTGCGGTAGCGCCCGGTCGACGTCGTGACGTCGAGGGGTTCGGGTTCCCAGGACTCGCCGAGCGGCAGGATCACCGACGACCCGCCGAAACCCGCGTCGACCAACCACGCCATCGTCCCGTTCGAAGCGAGGACGGCCATGTGACCCAACGGGAGGCCCAGGCCCCCGTCGGGCCGGTACACCGCGGCGCCGAGCAGCCTGACGTCGAAGCCCAGGGCGGCGAGTCCCAGCGCGAGGATGCCGTTGACCTCGTAACAGATGCCGCCGCGCCGACGGCCGAGGATCTTGGCCACGACCGCCTCGGGGTCGATGTCGGTGCGCCGCCGGGCGTGGATGTCGAGGTTCTCGAACGGGACCGTGGCGACCTGCGCGGCCAGGACGGTCTCGAGCAGCGCGGAGTCCGACTCGCACGATTCCGCGATCTCCCCGGACACCCCGATCCGCTCCAGGTACCGCGGGCGCAGGTCCGCGAACGTCACAGACCCGTCGATTCGCATGAAAATAGAGGTTACCCTATGCTAACTAAAGCTTCCCTTCGCTAACCGTGTGTGCAAAGGGTCCAGTCGACGCCCGGATCCTCTGTGGCGCCGAACCGCCGGAGATGGAGAACTTCGCATGTCTGATGTGCGCGCCGCGCGTGGCCGCGACCACGGAGGCAAGAGAATCCGGTTGTCGCGCATATCGGACCCGCGCACCGGGCGCGGTCTGATCGTCGCCATGGACCACTCGGTGACCCTGGGCCCGCTGGGCTCGGTCCAGCGCATGCGGAACGTCATGCAGGCCGTCGCCGACGGCGGCGCCGACGCCCTCGTCCTGCATCGCGGCCGCGTCCGCACCGTCCCCGAGGACGCATTCGCGCGGGTGGGTCTGATCGTCCACCTCTCCGCGGGCACCAGTCGCAGCATGGACAGCGACGCAAAGGTCCTCGTCGGCGGGGTCGAGGACGCCCTGCGCGTCGGCGCCGACGCGGTGAGTATCCACGTCAACATCGGGTCGCCCACGGAAAGCCGCCAACTCGAGGACTTCTGGGCCGTCTCCCGCGAATGCGACACCCTCGGCGTCCCCCTGCTGGCCATGGTCTACTCGCGCGGCCCGCATCGCCCGGCCGGCCCCGTCACCGCCGACGAGGTCGCACACATGGCCGCCATCGCGACCGACCTCGGGGCCGACGTCGTCAAGGTCGACTACTGCGGCAACCCGGACGAGATGAGGACCGTGGTCGACAGCTGCCCGCTCCCCCTCTACGTGGCCGGCGGCTCGCAGGCGTCGTCCGACTCCGACGCGGTCGCCCTGGGCGCCGAGATCATGTCCGCCGGGGTCTCCGGACTCGCGTTCGGGCGCAACGTCTTCGGCGCGACCGACCCGTACGGGGTGACCAAGCGCCTCTCCCGGATCGTGCACGGCGACCCGTCCCCGATGGCGGTCGACCGCGCCGGCACCCTCGAATCCGCCTGACCCCCGAGACTTTCGACATCAGATAAGCAGAAGGTATCCATGGACAACGCAATCGTCACCGACCACATCGTCCCGGCGCAGGGCGCCGGCACCGACGGCCGCCGCACGCCCCAGAGCCGCGCGGGCCACTTCGCCTGGGTCGACATCCGCACCGTCTCCGACACCCAACGCGAGGCCGTGGTCGACGCCGCCATCCACCAGGGCGTCGACGCCATCATCAGCGACGACGTCGACCAACTCGTCGCCCTTCCGCCGACGATCCGTCGCGTCCTCGCCCTGCGCGGCGAGCTCCCCGAGGACGCCGACCTCACCGCGGTGGATCTGGTCATCGCCCCCGATCGCGACGTTCTGGCCACCCTGCCGACCGACGTCGAGCCCGAGCGCGGCATCCACGTCACCGTCTCCGACGCCCCCACCCTGCAGACCGCCTGCGAGGTCGTCCGCGAGGTCGGTTGGACGACCCTGACCTTCACCGACCCGACCAAGATCCCGCTCGAGATCGTGATCGCGGCAGCCGAGAACACCGGCAACCGCATCGTCACCACCGTCGAGGACATCGAGGACGCCGAGATCGTGAAGCTCGTCCTCGAGCACGGCTCCGACGGCCTGCTGCTGGCCCCCCGCAACGCCGACGACGTGCTCAAGCTCGCCGAGATCGTCCGCCCGCAGGCCGATCGCATGGAGCTGACCGAGGTCGTGGTGAGCAAGGTCGAGCACATCGGCATGGGCGACCGCGCCTGCATCGACACCTGCTCGCTGCTGGAGAAGGACGAGGGCTGCCTGATCGGCTCGTTCTCGACCGGAATGTTCTTGTCCTGCAGCGAGACCCACCCGCTTCCGTACATGCCGACCCGTCCGTTCCGCTGGAACGCCGGCGCCGTGCACAGCTACGTCCTCGGGCCGGAGAACCGCACCCGCTACGTCAGCGAACTGCAGGCCGGGATGCCCGTCCTCGCCGTGCGCACCGACGGATCGGTGCGCGAGGTCCGCATCGGCCGGGTCAAGATCGAGAAGCGGCCGCTGATCTCCATCAACGCCGTCGCCCCGAACGGCCGGACGATGAACCTGATCGCCCAGGACGACTGGCATGTGCGCCTGCTCGGCCCCGGCGGCAGTGTCAACAACGTCACCGAGCTACAGCCCGGCGACAAGCTGCTCGCGTACGTGCCCAGCGAGGCCCGCCACGTCGGGCTGCCGATCACCGAGTTCTGCGACGAGCGCTGAGATCGACCGTCTGCGATGGCAACCGATCCCGATCGGACCCCCGGCAGCAAATCGCACTCCTGCATCGGCGCGGTCGACGGGGTGGCCCCGTCGGGGTGGCCGTCGCGGCCCGCATCACCGCCGAACCGCTGATCCCGCAACGCGGATTCCCTGCCCCGACGGGGCCGTACGAAAGCGCCAGGACATGACCGAGACGCCCACACGCGAGATCCCCGCCGACGAGACGCCGGGTTCGATGTCGGCACGCTGGCGGACGGTCGCGGCCGCACGCGGTGACGCGATCGCCCTGCGCACCCCCGAGGAGGACATCTCCTATGCCGACGCGGCGGTCCGCGTCGAGGAGCGCGCCCGTCGGATCGCCGCCATGACAGCCCCCGGACAGCCGGTGGCGGTCGAGGTCGAGTCCGACATCGACTCGGTGATCACCATGCTCGCCGTCTGGTGCTCGGGCCGTCCGCTGGTGGTGTTGGACCCATTGCTGCCCGCCGAGCGCCGCACCGCCCTGCTCGGGCGGTCCGGGGCGAAGTGCTACACCGCCGACGAGGAACACCGGGTGACACCGGTCGCCGAGCTCCCCGAGCCCGCACCGACCGACCCCGCGATCCTGCTCTTCACCTCCGGGTCGACGGGCGTGCCCAAGGGCGTGGTCCTCCCCCACGACCTGTTCACCAACAACACCCGCGACGGTCGCCGCTTCATGGGGTTCGGCCCCGACGACCGGGTCGCCGTCCTGCTGCCGCTCACGTTCGGCGGCGGCATGGACACGCTGACGATGAGCCTGTTCAACGGCGCGACCCTGCTGCTGTGGGACGTGCGGCGCCGCACCACCGCGGACCTGCGCGAATGGCTCGACACACAGGGCGTCACCACCGCTCACTGCACCCCGTCCCTGCTGCGCGCGTGGCTGACCGACCTCGGGCCGGACGATGCCATCGACACGCTGCGCCTGCTGTCGGCGTGTGGCGAGCCGTCGCACCGGGACGACATCCGGCGCATGCGCGAGACCATCGGGCCGCGGGCGACGTTCTGCTGCTGGGCCGGCGCCTCCGAGATCGGCAACCTCGCGTTCAACCTGTTCCCGCCCGACGTGGAGATCCCCGAGGGCGCGATCCCGGTCGGCACGCCGGCGAAGACGGTGCGGATCGTCGACGAGAACGGTGCCGACGTCCCGGCCGGGAGCACCGGCGAGGTCGTCGTCGAATCCGCCTATGTGGCAACCGGATATCACGAGAATCCGGAGATGACCGCGGCCCGCTTCGAGACCCTTCCCGACGGACGACGACGCTATCGCAGCGGCGATCTCGGCCGATTCGACGACAACGGTCGGCTCACCCTCATCGGGCGTGGCGACGACGCGGTCAAGATCCGCGGTTATCTCGTCGAACCGCTCGAGGTCGAGTCGGCGATCCGGTCGCTGCCGTGGACCACCGACGCGGCCGTCACGGCCAATCGTGAGGAGTCGCGGCTCACCGCACACGTCGCGGTGGACCCGAACAAATGGCAGCCGTCTCCCGCCGAGATCCGACAGGAGCTGGCAAAGACCTTGGCGCCGTGGATGATCCCCCGCGACATCGTCGTGGTGGCGAGCATCCCGCGCAACGAGCGCGGCAAGGTCGACCGTGCCGCGCTGCCGCCGACGCCGCCGCGGCCCGAACCGGAACCGCCGCGCGGGTTCACCGAGATGGCGCTCCACCACTACTGGTGCGAGATCCTCGGGCTCGAGCCACAGGCCGTGGGCCGCCACGACGACTTCGTCGAGCTCGGCGGCGACTCGCTGGCCGCGTCGAAGATGATCACCGAGGTCCGCCATCACCTGCAGCTGGACCTGACCACCGCGATGCTGGCCGAAGCGCCCACCATCGCCGAGTTCGCCCAACGAATCGAGGCCGCCGCCAAGGAGCGGTCGAAGAACGCCACGGGCGCCACACTCATCCGGTTGCGGAAGGGCACCGGGACCCCGATCTTCCTGATCTGCGGGGCGGGCAGCCTCGCGAGCAGCCTCACCCAGGTGGTGCGCAGCCTCTCGACCGGGCGCCCGGTGTACGTCATCCAGTCCCGGGGCATCGAGAAGCGCGCTCTCGCAGACCATTCCATCCGCGCGATGGCGCGCCGGGCGATCTCCGACATCCGCTCGGTGCAACCACACGGGCCGTATCAGCTCGCCGGTTACTCGCTCGGCGGGTTCGTCGCGGTCGAGGTGGCGGCGCGCCTGTCCCGCGCGGGCGAGACCTGTGACACCGTCGCGGTGCTCGACTCTTCGATCGATCCGGTTCTGGCGCAACGCCTCTCGGGCAACGGACCGGGACCTGTCGAACGGGTCCGGTCCGCGCTGAAGAGCCTGACCGCCCCCGGTGGCATGCTGCCCGACCGCACCGGCTCCGACGAGGAGAAGCCCACGGGCCCGCCGCTGCAGAACGCGGTGCAGGAACTCGCGATCAACGCCCTGATGCTGACCGCGGGCCTCGTGTCGCTGCCGACACCGGTGCAATGGCTGGTCTTCTTCCGTCTCGGCACCCGGATGATCCGGCGGCACCGGCCGACCCCGTACTCGGGCCCGATCACGGTCCTGCGGACCCGCTCCAACCCCGACGACCCGGCGATGTGGCGGTACTTCACCACGGGGAAGATCGAGATCGTCGAGATCGAGGGCGAACACATCTCGATGATCCGGCCGCCGTTCGCGGCGACGACGGCCAAGGCGCTCGACCGCGTCATCGAGCGGGAATCAGCGAGCCCGAGCCGACGCATGGGCTGAGCCGACGAACTCCGACGAACGCCGGGCCTGCCGACGATGCCGGATCATCCGACGAGCTCGGCGAGCCGCCGGATGGCGAACTCGTAGCCCCGGATGCCGCAACCGGCGATGACGCCCTCGGCGATCGGCGACACGTAGGAGTGGTGCCGGAACGCCTCGCGCCTGTGCACATTGCTGATGTGCACCTCGAGGATCGGCACACCGGGCACGACCAGGGCATCGGCGAGGGCGACCGAGGTGTGCGTCCACCCCGCCGGGTTGATGACGATGCCGCTGACCTTGCCGACGGACTCGTGGATCCAGTCGATCATCTGGCCCTCGTGGTTGGTCTGCGCGGCGCGCAAGCCGAAGCCGAGTTCGGCGGCGGTGCGCTCGGCGAGCTCCACGACGTCGGCGAGCGTGTCCGAGCCGTAGATCTCCGGCTCCCGGGTGCCCAGCGTGTTCAGGTTGGGGCCGTTGAGGAGCAGGATCGGCAGGCGTTGCGCGGTCGGATCGGACGTGGCGTCGGACATGGACGACACCTTAGTCGCCGCGACCTGCGCATGGAGTGGGCGCAACGCCGCCGGGCGGGGCGACACCACCCAACGGCTACCATCTCTCTTTGTGCCAGCGCAGACCGTTCGACGAGCGAGGATCGTCGCCATAGTCACCGGCATGCTGGGCTTCCTGCTCGCGCTGGCCACCCCGCTGATGCCGGTGGAGCAGAAGACCGCCGAGATCTCCTGGCCCCAGAACGGGCAGATCGGCTCCGTCACGGCCCCGCTCATCGGGTACACCCCGGTCGATCTCGACGTGACGATCCCGTGCACCGCCGTCGACGATCTTCCGCCGGGGGGATCGGTCCTGTTCTCCACCACCCCCAAGCAGGCCGAGAAGTCCGCGGAACGCGGGCTGTTCGTCCGCACGACCGGCGCCGCCGACGCCCCCGCCGAACGCCGCGGCGTCGAGGTGGTGATCCGCAACGTCCCGCTGGTGTCGGCCAGCGTCGCCGACATGCGCGACCAGAACTGCCGCGAGATCGTCGTGCATGCCGACTCCGATACCGTCACAGCCGAATTCACCGGGATGACCGACGATTCCGGTGAACCGCTCTCGGGTTCGACGGAGGACAAAGAGGCGTTCAAGTACTGGCCGGACCAGCGCCCCCAGGTCACCGGCATCTTCACCGACCTCACCGGGCCGTCCGCCGACCTCACCGGGCTCGACGCGCACATCACCGTCGACTCCCGCTACAACACCGCGCCGACCATTGCCAAGTGGCTGGTCATCGTCGTCGGCATCGCCTGCACCCTGCTGTCGCTGGCCGCACTCGCAGTCCTCGACTCCACCGACGGCCGCAAGCACCGCCGGTTCTTCCCCGCCCGCTGGTGGCGCCTCAACGCCCGCGACCACGTGGTGATCGGCGCGCTGATCCTGTGGCATTTCATCGGACCCAACACCTCCGACGACGGCTACCTGCTGACGATGTCGCGGGTCGCGCAGGACACCGACTACACCGCGAACTACTTCCGCTGGTACGGCGCGCCGGAGGCCCCGTTCGGCTGGTACTACCAGGTCTTCGGTCTGCTCAGCCACGTGTCGGTGGCCAGCCCATGGATGCGCCTGCCCGCCCTCGCGTGCGGAATCCTGGTGTGGCTCATCGTGAGTCACGAGGTGATCCCGCGGCTGGGCCGCGCCGCGATCACCCGCCCCATGGTCGCCTGGACGGCCGCGTTCATCTTCCTGGCGTGCTGGTTCCCGTTCAACAACGGTCTCCGTCCCGAGCCGATCATCTGTCTCGGCGCGCTGCTGACCTGGTGCTCGGTGGAGCGTGCGATCGCCACCGGCCGACTGCTGCCCGCGGCGGTGGCCTGCACGGTCGGCGCGTTCAGCCTGGCCGCCGGTCCGACCGGGCTGCTGGCCGTCGCCGCGCTGATCGCCGGGGCACGTCCGATGATCATGGCCCTCATCAAGCGGGCCCGGGTGGTCACCGACGAGGCGGTGCCGGCGGACAGGCGTTCCAAGCGCTCCCTGCGGTGGTCGTTCGTCGCGCTTATCGCACCGATCCTGGCGGCCGGCGTGTTCGTGGTCTTCGTGGTGTTCTCGAATCTGACGCTGCGTTCGTTCTCCGAGGCGTCGAGCATGAAGACCGCGCTGGGGCCGTCGCTGAACTGGTACAACGAGATGGGCCGCTACTCGGCGCTGTTCGCGTTCTCCGCCGACGGCGACATCGCCCGGCGCTTCGCGGTGCTCGCCATGATCCTCGGCCTCGTCGTGTCCGCGGCGGTCCTGATCCGCAAGAACCGCATCCCCGGCACCGCGATCGGACCCACCCGGCGCATCGTCGCGATCACCTTCGCGTCGCTGGTGTTCCTCATGTTCACGCCCACCAAGTGGACGCACCACTTCGGCGTGTTCGCCGGGATCGCGGCGGCCCTGGCCGCCATCGCTGCGATCGCGGCCGGCCAGCAATCGATGCACTCGCGCCGCAACCGCACCCTGTTCTGCGCGCTGGTGCTGTTCGTCGGCGGCCTCGCCTTCACCGCCCCGAACTCGTATTACTACTACTCCGCGTGGGGCATGCCCTGGGCGTATGAGCAGGTCAAGGTCGGCGGCATCATGCTGGGCAGCGTCTTCCTGTATGCGGCGCTCGCCCTGCTCCTGCTGGCGCTGTGGTTCCACTTCCGTGAACCGTTCACCGGAGCCGATCCGCACTCGCCGGACGGCGGCCCGACCCAACCCGCCGACCTCTCCGGCCGCCCCTGGTACCGCCGGGTGCTCGCTTCGGTGGCGGCCGCACCGCTGGCGTATCTGGCGTTGGCGATCGTCGTCTTCGAGATCATCACCGCGGTGTTCGCCGGCATCCACCAGTCGAAGTCGTTCTCGGTGCCACGGTCGAACCTCGCCGCGCTCGCCGGCAAGCAGTGCGGCATGGCCGACAAGGTATGGGTCGAGGAGGACCCCAACCGAGACATGCTGCGCCCGGTGGACCCGTCGCTGGCCAACCCGCTCGGCGGGCCCGCACCCGAGCCCGGCACCTCCCCGAAGACCGCAGGCTTCTCCCCGAACGGCGTCCCGCTCGACCTGTCGTCCACGGCCAGCGAGGGTTCCCTGGGAGTCCTGTCCGGCAACGTCTGGGCCGACCCCAGTCTGCTCAACTCCAATCCCGGCGGCACGGGTGGCGGCGAGATCGCCGAACCCGGCGTCAACGGCAGCACCGCGGCGTTGCCGTTCTTCCTCGACCCGAAGACCACCCCGGTGATGGGCAGCTACTCCAAGCTCGAGCAGGTCCCGGCGCGCCTCACCTCCGGCTGGTACGCGCTCCCGAAGGACTGGCGTGACCGTCCCCTGCTCACGATGTCGGTGGCCGGCGAGTACGACAACCCGAACGTGATGCTCGAGTACACCTCGCAGCCCATCGGCCCGGGCACCGCGGATGGCGACCTCGAACCCGACGGCGAGACCGAACTCATCGATCCCGGTCCGCGCCCGGCCTGGCGAAACCTGCGCTACAACACCAGCGAACTGCCCGCCGACACCACCGCGGTGCGGATCGTCGCGACCGACGACAACCTCAACGAGGACCGGTTCATCGTGCTCACCCCACCGCGGGTGCCGAGGATGAAGACCCTGCAAGAGGTCGTCGGCAGCAGTGATCCGGTGCACGTCGACTGGACGTCGGGCCTGGCGTTCCCGTGCCAGCGACCGTTCCTCCACGACGTGGGCATCGCCGAGATCCCCGAGTGGCGCATCAAGCCGGGCTCGGATCTGGCCGCCGCGGTGTCGGCGTGGCAGAACCGGTTCGGCGGCGGCCCCCTCGGCTGGCTCGAGGTGTCGCAGCAGGCAACCGCGCTGCCGACCTATCTGATGGCCGACATCGGCCGGGACTGGGGCGCGCTGGAGCGGTACGAACCGTACGGCGGGGTCGAGGAGCAGGCCGAGATCGAGACGGGCACGGAGACCCGCAGCGGACTGTGGAGCCCGGCGCCGATCCGGCACTGAGTCATGGCAGCACCGAATCCTGGCTGAGTCATGGCAGCACCGGGTCGATCACGGCACCGGGCTGATCACGGCACCGGGCTGATGGCGGCACCGAGCTGATCGAGGTTTCGGGCCGATCGAGGTTTCGGGCCGATCGAGGTTTCGGGCCGATCGAGGTTTCGGGCCGATCGAGGTTTCGGGCCGAGTACGGGATCGGGCTGGTCAGGGTGGGCGCTAGGTGGGCCGGTGCCCGTCGCATACGATCAAACACCGTGCCTGTGACAGCTCCGACGCCCGCAGAAGATCCCGCCGGCCCCTCGGCAGATCCGTCTGGGGCAGCGAGCTCCGGGACGTCGAACCCCCGCGTCTCCGCACGTACGGCGGCCCTCGTGGCAGCCGCCTCCGGCGTCCTCGGGCTCGTCCTGTGCGCGATCACCCCGCTGCTGCCGGTGAAGACCGTCGACGCCGATGTCACCTGGCCCGCCGGGCAGGAGCTCGGCGCCGAGACGTCGTCGGTGATGGCGCCGCTCATCGCGCAGACTCCTCAGACCCTCGACGCCCGGATCCCGTGCGCGACGCTCGCCGAGGCGCCCAACGGCGTGGTGCTGTCGACGATGCCGGTCAACGCACCGAAGTCGAAGGGGTCGGCGCTGTGGGTGACCAGGTCCGACGCCGCGGTGACCGTCACCTTCCGCAACACCGTCGCCGCGACCGCCGCGACCGGAGACCTCGACCGGTGCCGTGAGCTGCACATCTTCTCCGCACCGACCGGGCCGGGCGCGCAGTTCGTGGGCCTCGGCGAGGCGACCGTCCTCCCGCCGGCGAAGCGTCCCGAGACCATGGGGGTGTTCAGCTCGCTCACCCCCGAGCAGGCCCGCACCGCCGCCGACCGGGGACTCGAGGTCTCGATCCGCATCGACAACCGCTACGAGACGTCACCCACGGCCCTCAAGCTGGCCGTGATGATCCTGGCCGCGATCGCCGTGGTCGTCTCCGTGATCGCCCTCGCGTTCCTCGACCGCATCCAGGGCCATCACCGTCGCATCGGCGCGCGGACCCGACGCTGGTGGCAGGCGTTCCGGCCGCGCGCCGCCGATCTCGTGGTGACCGCGATCCTCGTCGTCTGGCTGTTCCTCGGCGCCGGGTCTCCCGACGACGGATACATCCTGAACATGGGCCGTACCGCCGACGGCTTCGGCTACCTGGCGAACTACTACCGCTTCCACGGCATCCCGGAGGCACCCTTCGACTGGTACTACGGCTTCCTGTCGGTGTGGTCGTCGGTCTCGCCGTCGATCCTGTGGATGCACATCCCGGCGATGGTCGCCGGTCTGGTGTCGTGGTTCGTGCTCAGCCGTGTGCTGCTGCCCCGACTCGGGCCGGCGGTACGCCGCAGCGGATGGGCGATGTGGGCCGCGGCGTTGACGTTCACCGCGTTCTGGCTCCCGTTCTGCAGCGGCCTGCGTAGCGAGGGCATCATCGTGCTCGGTTCGCTGCTCACCTGGTGGGCGGCCGAATACGCCATCGCGACACGACGCCTCCTGCCCGCTGCCCTCGCCGCGGCGACCGCCGCGTTCACGCTGGCCGTCGCCCCGCACGGAGTGGTCGGCGTGGCGATCCTGCTGGTCGCCGCCCGCGCGCTGCTGCACATCCTGCTCGACCGCCGCACCGCGCTCGGCGGCGCGAAATGGGCTGCGACCGTCGCACTCCTGGCGCCGATCGCGGCCGCCGGGGCGTCGGTGTTGCTCGTCGTCTTCCGCGACCAGACCCTCGCGACGGTGTACGAGGCGGTCAAGCTGCGCTACACCGTGGGCCCGGTCATCCACTGGTACCAGGAGTTCCTGCGCTACTACTTCATCTCGGTGGTCACCGACGACGGCTCGCTGACCCGTCGCGTGCCGCTCCTGCTGCTGCTCGCCGGACTGTTCGTGGTCGTGGCGGTCATGTTGCGCCGCACCAGGATTCGGGGCGTCGACCCCGGCCCCGTCTGGCGTCTGGTCGGCGCGGTCGGCGTCACGCTGCTGCTGTTCGCGTTCACGCCCACCAAGTGGACCATCCAGTTCGGCGTGCTCGGCGGTCTCGCCGCGGCCATCGCCGCGGCCGCGACCGTCGCGGTCGCCCAGTCGGCCGCCCGCTCCGCCCGCAACCTCACCGTCTTCGTCTCCGGCCTGCTCTTCGCGATGGCCGCGGCGATGGCGGGCTACAACTCATGGTCGTTCGCCTACGAATACAACATCTCCTGGTTCGACCGCGCCCCGGTCATCGCCGGCTACCAGGCGTCGACGCTCTTCCTGATCCTCGCCGTGCTGGCCGCGGCGATCGCGGTGTGGCAGCACCTCCGCCAGGACTATGTCACCAATCGTGGCCTGGCCCACGGCCGTTCCGCCGAGGAGGCGACCCGTGGCGACAAGGTGCGGCTGTTCCTGGCGTCGTCGCCGATCGCGGTCATCGCCGGCCTGCTCGTCGTCGTGGAGATGCTGCTGTTCGTGAAGGCCGCCGTCACCCGGTACCCCGCGCCGACCGTGCTCACCGAGAATCTGAACACCCTGCGCGGCAACCCCTGCGGCCTCGCCGACGAGGTGCTCGTCGAACTCGATCCGAACGTCGGCGTGCTGACGCCCGCGAACGGGGAGTCGGCGAGCCGGGCCCTCGCCGGCGAGGACCCGGTCGGCTTCTCCCCCAACGGCATCCCCGACGACCTGCAACCCGAACCGGGCAGTCAGCGTCCCGGGCAGATGAACGTCTCCGCGTCGATGGCGCGTCCGTTCGCCATCACCGGCGGACTGGGCGCGGGCACCACCGGCGGCCGCGGACCGGAGACGGTCAACGGTTCGACCGCCAAGCTCCCGTTCGGCCTCGACCCCGCGACGACTCCCGTCCTCGGCAGCTACGGCTACAACGGCGAGGCACGCCTGACCACCGGCTGGTACGAGCTGCCCGCCGATCGGTCCGCGTCCCCACTGCTGGTCTTCTCGACCGCCGGCGCGGTCTCCACGATCGACGTCTTCGGGGTCCGCAACTTCGGGCAGAAGATGGTGGTCCAGTTCGGTAGGCCCGGCCCGGACGGCTCGTTCGAGCAGGTCGGCCCCGACGTGCTGCCGATCGATCCCGGCCCGGTGATCCTCAACCGGCCGTGGCGCAACATGCGGGTGCCGATGTCGGCGGCGCCGCCGGCCGCGACCGTGATGCGACTCGTGTTGCAGGACAACAACCTCGGTGACAAGCAGTTCATCGCGATCACCCCGCCGCGCGCGCCCAGGCTGCAGACGTTGCAGGAGGTGGTCGGCACGACCGCCCCGACGCTGATCGACTTCGGTGTGGCCGCACACTTCCCGTGCCAGAAGCCGATGGGCGTCAGCCACGGCGTCGCGCAGGTGCCACAGTGGCGCATCCTCGGTGACTACCCGCTGACCAACAGCCAGTCCAAGACCTGGCAGGCGGGCGTCGACGGCGGCCTGCTCGGCATCTCGGAGGCGACGACGTCGGCGCGCGCCGTGTCGACCTATCTGAAGGACGACTGGGTCCGCGAGTGGGGCGCGCTGGAGAAGTTGACCCCGCTGGTGCCCGACGCACCCAACGCACACATCGACACCTCATCTACGACGGAATGGGGCTGGTCACGCGCCGGCTCGATCAGGGTGGAGCCCGAATCCGATGACTGACACCGACCCCACGAGCACCACGCCGAGCACGGACGCCGCGCCGTCCGGCCCGGGGCGGCCCGGAGAGCAGAGCGGCGGCTCCCACCGCACCGCGAAGATCGTCGCCGTCGTCGCCGGTCTGCTGGGCTTCCTGCTGGCCGTGGTGACGCCGATCCTGCCGGTGAGCCAGACGACCGCCGAACTGTCCTGGCCGCAGGGCGAGTCGGTGTCGGACGTGGCGGCGCCGCTGGTCGCGTTCGTGCCCGTCGACATGGACATGTCGGTGCCGTGCGCGCTGGCGTCGCGCCTGCCCGCGCAGGGCGGCGTGTTGCTGTCGACGATCCCCGAGGGCGGCCAGGACGCCTCGGCGCGCGGCCTGTTCGTGCGCGCGACGTCCGATGCGCTGACGATGATCGACCGCAACGTGGTGCTGCTCAACGTCGATCGTGCCGCAGCGCAGTCGAATCCCAACTGCCGCATCACCTTCCACGCCGACGGTGACGGCGTCAGCGGTAGCATCGACGGGATGCCGGCGCCCGACGAGCGAACCGGCGGCCTCTACTCGTTCGACCTGCCCGACCACGAGATGCGTCCGCAGATCGTCGGCATCTACAGCGATCTGCCCGCCGACGTCTCGCGTGACGGCCTGTCGCTGCACGCGACCATCGACACCCGCTATGTCTCCTCACCCACGCCGCTGAAGCTCACGGTGATCGCGCTCGGCATCGCGATGACGATCCTGTCGCTGATCGCGCTCGGCGTCCTCGACCACCGGGACGGCCGCCGCCACAAGCGGTTCCTGCCCGCGGGCTGGTGGACGATCCGCCCGCCGGACGTCGCGGTTGCGCTCATCCTCGCGTTCTGGTGGTTCGCCGGCGCCAACACCTCCGACGACGGGTACAACTTCACCGTCGGCCGCATCACCGGGGATGCCGGCTACGCCGACAACTACTTCCGCTACTTCGGTGTGCCGCAGGATCCGTTCGGCTGGCACTTCCAGGTGATCTCGTGGATGTCGCAGGTCAGCGTCGCAGCCCCGTGGATGCGCCTGCCCGCGTTCCTGCTGGGCCTGCTCGGCTGGCGGCTGATCAGCCGCGAGGTGATCCCGCGCCTGGGCCGCACGGTCCGCAACAGCACCCCGGCGGTGTGGTCGGCGGCGTTCGTGTTCCTGGCCATCTGGCTTCCGTTCAACAACGGCCTGCGCCCCGAGCCGGCCGAGGCCGTGGGCGCGCTGCTCACCTGGTGCTCCGTGGAGCGTTCGATCGCGACGCGTCGCCTGCTGCCGTACGCGGTGGCGGTGGTGACCGCCGCGTTCACCCTGGCACTCGCCCCGGGCGGCCTGATGGCGGTGGCGGCGCTGCTCGCCGGCATCCGCCCGATCGTGAAGACGGTGGTGTCGCGCCGGTCCCGCGACGGCCTGCTGCCGATGCTGGCGCCGATCCTCGCCGCGGGCACCGCGGTGCTCTACCAGATCTTCTTCGACCAGCCGCTCGCCCCGCTCATCGCGGGCAACAAGGTGGCCTCCGACGTCGGTCCGACGCTGGAGTGGTGGCAGGAGCCGATCCGGTACTACTACCTGATCCTGCCGACCGCCGACGGCACGCTGTCGCGCCGCTTCGGCGTGCTGGCGATGATCCTGTGCCTGGTCGTCGTGCTGCTCCGGTTGCTTCGACGCGAACATCCGAACGGGGTGGCGCGCGCTCCGATCTGGCGCTTGATCGCGGTCACCTTCGGCACCATGTTCTTCATCGCGTTCACCCCGACGAAGTGGACCCATCACTTCGGTGTGTACGCCGGCATCGCCGCGGGTCTCGCGGCCGCGGCCGGTGCGATGATGGCACCCGCGGTCCTGCGCTCGCGGCGCAACCGAACGTTCTTCGCGGCCGCCGTGCTGGCGATCACCGGCATCTCGTTCGCCGGCACCAACGGCTGGTGGTTCGTCGGCAGCTTCGGCGTGCCGTGGTGGGACCGTCCGCCGACGCTGGCCGGCGTCGAGATCGCGTGGCTGATCCTGGCCGCGGCCGTCGCCACCGCCCTGGCCGGGCTGTTCTTCCACTTCCGCGACGACTTCGTCGACGAGCAGACCCGCACCCGTGGCGGGGACCGTTGGTACTCGAAGCTGAAGTTCTCACCGCTGCCGGTGATCTCGGGCCTGATGGTGCTGTTCATGGTGGCGTCGTTCGCGAAGGGCGCCTATGAGCAGCGGGACTCGTGGTCGTGGGCGAAGTCGAATGCCCGTGCACTGACCGGCAATTCGTGTGGCCTGGCCAACGACGTGCTCGTCGAGGCGGACCCGAATGCCGGCCTGCTCGAACCGGCGGCCGTCGACGGGCGGCCCGCCCCGGCGATCGCGGCGGCGCTGGCCGGCCCGGACGCCGTGGGCTTCACCCCGAACGGGGTGCCGAACAAGCTGTCGGTGGACGCGACCGTGGAGGACGACTCGACCACCTCCAGCGCGCAGAACACCGCCCAGTCCGGCGCCGGTGCGGACGAGTCGGCCGACTCGTCGTCGGCGCAGGGCGGCACCGAGGGCGGTCGCGGCGTGCGCGGCATCAACGGCTCCACGGTGCGTCTGCCGTTCGGCCTGAACCCCGCCGTCACACCGGTTCTCGGAAGCTACGGCTCACCATCGGGCACCGCGTCGCTGACCACCGACTGGTACCGGTTGCCGCCGCGTTCCGACGACGCCCCGCTGCTGACGATCGCGGTCGCCGGACAGGTCGAGGCCGTCGACGGGATCGGCGTCGTGCACCCGGGACAAAAGGTGATCGCGCAGTTCGGCCGCACCGGACCGGACGGACGCGTCGCGCCCGTCGGCACGATGTTCCCGATCGACATCGGCGAGGCACCGACCTGGCGCAACCTGCGCTTCCCGCTCGCCGACGCCCCGGAGGCCGACGTGGTGCGCATACAGGTCGCCGACTCCTCGGCGGCGGAGTGGGTGGCGATCACCCCGCCGCGCGTCAGCAGGCTCGAGACGCTCGAGGAGGTGGTGGGCCGGACCGATCCGGTGTTCATCGACTGGCTGCCCGGCTTCGTGTTCCCGTGCCAGCAACCCATGAAGGTCCGCAACGGCGTCCTCGAGGTGCCGAAGTGGCGCATCATGCCCGACGCGGAGGCGACCCGGAAGAACAGCCAGACCTGGATGTCGGGCACCGCGGGCGGTCCGCTCGGCATCACCGAGGCGATGCTGCGTCCGACGCTGCTGCCGACGTACCTGCGAAACAACTGGGGACGCGACTGGGGCGGCCTGCAGAGGTTCACCGAGATCATCCCGGCACCGCCGGCGCACATCGACCTCGGCGAGACCGAGCGTTCGGGCCTCTACGACCCGGCGCCGATGCGTTCGAGCGGTTACGCGTAGGACCGACCGGCGCCCCGGCCCGGCACGACGGGGGTGCCCGCGGATACCCCGCACACCCCCGTCGAAACCCCGCGGACCCGCTTCGTGACGGCACCGTGACCCGGCGTCTCGGTTGCGTCTCTCATCTCCGGCCGACCTCGTCGTCGCGACTCGACGCACCTAGCGTCGACTCCATGACCAAATTCACGGCACCGGGACTCACCAACGAAGCAGCCGACGAGGTGGCCGGGATTCTGCAGGAGCGCCTCAGTGCCCTCAACGACCTCCACCTCACGCTCAAGCACATCCACTGGAATGTGGTGGGCGCCAACTTCATCGGCGTGCACGAGATGATCGACCCGCAGGTCGAGCTCGTCCGCGGCTACGCCGACACCGTCGCCGAACGCATCGCGACGCTCGGGTCCTCGCCCAAGGGCACGGCCAAGGCGATCGAGGACGACCGCAGCTGGAGCGACTACTCCATCGGCCGCGACACCGCACAAGCCCACCTGGGCGCTCTCGACCTCGTCTACGACGGTTTCGTCACCTCCCATCGCGACGCCATCGAGAAGATCGGCGAGCTCGACCCGATCACCGAGGACGTCCTGATCGGGCAGACCGCCGAGCTGGAGAAGTTCCAGTGGTTCGTGCGCGCCCATCTGGAGAGCTACACCGGCGAGCTGAAGCACGCCGGCGCTCCGGTGAGCAGGAGGCCGCCGACGCCGCCCGCTGATCGGCGTCGCCGCCTCCGACACCCTGCCCTCCCGCGAAATGCCTGTGTACGCTGAGCACAGGCATTTCGCCGTGAACAGGATGTGAAGACAGTCGCGTCCGCCGAATCTATCGGGGCGCTCGCAGTCAGGGGACGCGCCTCGAACGGGAGGTACGTGTGGCCGACGCCGAGGCACGGACATTCACTCTGTTCGACGATCTGGAGCTCTCCATGCAGTTCGCGCCGGTCTGCCGGCTGTCCGACGGAGCGCTCGCCGCCGTCGAACTGCAGCTCCGCGGCCCCGCCGGGACCCGGCTCGCCACCACCGCCGCCCTCAAGCGCGCGGCGCGCCTCGTCGAGGAACATCGCGTTCTCGACGAACGCAAGCGCAAGATGGCGTCGAGTCCCCGCGCGCAGTCGGCCGCCGAGATCCTGCCGCTGCTGGTGAATCTCGACCTCGACCTCATCGACAACCTCGACGCCGACACGGCACGCACGCTGGAGCGCCACGTCATGGTCGTGCTCCCGGACGCGGTCGAACGCAGCCCGCAGCGGGTGCTCGCGCGCGTCGCCCGGGCCCGCAAGGCGGGCAAGATCATCTGCGTCGACGGCCTCGTCCGCGCCGAGCACGCCGCGACCCTCCTGTCGCTGGTCGAACCCGACATCATCGTCACCGGCGCCGAACTGTTGCGGCAGCAGGCCTCCGCCGACGCCGCGCAACTCGCGCACGCGCTCGCCGCCCACACCGAACGCAGCCATGCCGTCGTGATCGCCGAGGGCGTCGACGACGAGGCGAGCCGCGTCACCGCGCTGACGATGGGCGCGGTCTTCGGGATCGGCGATCTCTATCCGCCGGTGTCCGATCCCGGGACCCTGGCCGACCGGGCCGTGGTGCCGCTGCCGGACATGCCGGTGTGGACCACGCCCGACCCGGACAAGTCGACCCCGTACCGCATCGCGTCCACCTCCATCGAGCCGCGGATGGGCAACAAGCGCCTGCTCATCGAGATGAGCAAGGCCCTCGAGCACCAGGCCGCCATCGGCGGTGCGTCGATCGTGCTGGGCACCTTCCAGTTCGCCGAGCACTTCACCCCCCGGACGGCCAAACGGTGGCGGGCGATGAGCGAGAAGACCGGACTGGCCGGTGTGTACGGCGTCGGTCTCCCCGACGTCCGCGACGGCAACGTGCACCGCGCACCCCTCGACCCCGCCGACGACCTGATCAACGAGTGGAACGTCGCGGTACTGGGTCCGCACTTCGCGGCGCTGCTGTCCGCGCGGGACCAGCACGACGCCGGCCCCGACCTGGAGCGCACGTTCGAGTTCGTGCAGACCTATGACCGGATGACCGTCACCCAGGCCGTCCACTCGATCCTGGCGCGCTTCGCATAAGGGTGCCGTCGGAGCACGGTTTGGGATTGTCACAGCTTGGCTGACTACGATGCGCCTGTGCCGAAGTCGCCTGGAGTGTCCGAATCAGACGAACCCACCGTCGGCGCCGAACCCTCTCCGGAGCAGTCCTCCGCCCCCTCGTCCCGCACCGTGGCGATCATCGCCGCGGTCGCCGGACTGGTCGCGGTCGTCGCCGGTCTCCTGACCCCGTTCCTGCCGGTCAGCACGTCGACGGCGACGATCACGTGGCCGCAGGGGTCGGGACGGGACGCGGAATCGGCGTCGGTCACCGCACCGCTGGTCGCGCAGACCGCGCAGGACCTGCAGGTCACGATCCCGTGCCGCGTCCTGGCGTCCACGCCCGCCGACAAGGCCACCACGGTGCTGTCGACGATGCCTGCCGGCGCCGTCAAGGCCCGCGAGAACGGCCTGTTCGTCGTGGCCGATGCGTCGAACGTGACGGTCACCAACCGCAACAAGACCCTGGCCGCTGCTCCGCGTGATGGCCTGGGCGGCTGCGCGGCGCTGCGGATCTTCTCCGACGCCACCACCACCGGCGCGCGGTTCGTCGGCCTCCCGCCGGGCCCCGCGGCCTCCGGCGGCGGCGACGTCGGCCGGGCCGAGCCGGCGCAGAACCCGCAGATCGCGGGCGTGTTCACCGACCTGAGTCCCGAGCAGGTCGCCGCCTCGGGCATCGAGGTGCGAATCGAGATCGACGACCGCTTCGACTCGTCGCCGTCGATCGTCAAGCGCCTGGCCATGATCGTCGGCGTCCTGGCCGCGATCGTGGCGCTGGTGGCCGTCGCCCGCCTCGACCGCATCCACGGCTACCACCGCCGAGTCGGCGGCCGGCCGCGCTGGGGCAGGGTGCTGCGCCCGACGCCCACCGACATCGGCGTGACGCTGACGCTGGTCGTCTGGCACTTCCTGGGCGCCGGATCACCCGACGACGGCTACATCCTCAACATGGGCCGCAACGCCGGCGACGCGGGATACCTGGCGAACTACTACCGCTACTACGGGATCCCCGAGGCGCCGTTCGACTGGTACTACGACTTCCTCGCCCACTGGTCGACGATCTCGACCACCGGCCTGTGGATGCGACTGCCGTCGCTCGTGGCGGGCCTGGCGTCGTGGTTCATCCTGAGCCGGGTGCTGCTGCCGCGTC
Source organism: Gordonia aurantiaca (assembly GCF_039939235.1). Lineage (NCBI taxonomy): Bacteria > Bacillati > Actinomycetota > Actinomycetes > Mycobacteriales > Gordoniaceae > Gordonia > Gordonia aurantiaca. The sequence goes on from NZ_JBDUUF010000007.1 coordinate 186,581, forward strand.
TCGGTGGCGCGGTCCGGCGGTCGCAGTGGGCGATGCTCACCGGCGCCGCAGTGTTCCTGGCCTTCTGGCTGCCGATGTGTTCGGGCCTGCGTAGCGAGGGGATCATCGTGCTCGGCACGCTGTTGACCTGGTGGGCGGTCGAGCTGACCGTCTCCACGCGCCGCATGCTGCCCGCCGCGGTGGCCGCGTTCACGGCCCTGCTCACCTTCGCGCTGGCGCCGCACGGCCTCGTCGCGCTGGCGCTGCTCATCGCGAGCGCCCGGCCGATGTTGCGCATCCTGGTGCGTCGTCGTCGCGAGAACGGCCTGCTCCCGCTGCTGGCCCCGGTGCTCGGGGCCTGCGCCGCGGTGGTCATCCTCGTGTTCCGGGACCAGACCCTGGCAACCGTCTTCGAGGCGCTGCGCATCCGGTACACGGTCGGTCCGACCCTCGCCTGGTATCAGGAACTGCTGCGCTACTACTTCCTCGCGGTGAACACCGCCGACGGCGCACTCGCGCGCCGCATCCCGGTGCTGCTGTTCGCCGTCTCGCTGTTCCTGGTTCTCGCGATCATGTTGCGCCGCAAGCGGATCGACGGTGTCGACCCGGGTGCGGTGTGGCGTGCGCTCGGTGCATCGCTGCTGACCATCCTGCTGCTGTCGTTCACGCCCACCAAGTGGACCATCCAGTTCGGCATCTTCGCCGGCCTCGGCGCCGCGCTGGCCGCGGTCGCGTGTGTGGCGATCGGGCAGGCCGCCCGCCGCACACTGCGCAACCTGTCGATCCTCATCGCCGGTCTACTGGTGGCGTGCGCCGCCGCGGCCGCGGGCAAGAACGCGTGGCCGTGGCCGTACAACTTCGGCATCGCCTGGTTCGACAAGGCCCCGGTGGTCGCCGGCATGCAGGCGTCGACGATCCTGCTGGCGCTCGCCGTCGTCGCGCTGGTGTTCGCGATCTGGCAGCACCTGCGCATGGACTACGTCGCCGAGACGGGTCTGTCGCACGCCGAGGGCGCCGCGCCCGCCGGCTGGCGGGTGGGTGTCGCCTCGGCGCCGATCGCGGTGATCGCCGTGCTCATCGTCGTGTGCGAGCTGGCGGTGTTCGCCAAGGCCGCGGTCAGCCGCGCCGACACGTTCACGGTCCTGTCGAGCAACCTGAAGTCGGCGACGGGCGACACCTGCGCGATGGCCGACGAGGTCCTCGTCGAGCCGGACCCCAACAAGGGCATGCTCGCCCCGGTGAACGGCTCGGCGTCGAAGACCCTCGCGGGCGACTCGCACGGCTTCAGTCCGAACGGTGTGAAGCCGGACCTGACGCCGCAGGCCGGCGCACAGAAGCCGGGCGTGATGAACACGTCCGCGGACCTGTCCAAGACGTTCATCGTCTACGGCTCCAACCCCGGCACCGCCGGCGGCGTGGGCCCGGAGGGCGTCAACGGTTCCACCGCGGCGCTGCCGTACGGACTCGACCCGAAGACGACGCCGGTGATGGGCAGCTTCGAGACCACCGACGGCCAGGCGTCGCTGACCACCGGCTGGTACCGCCTGCCGGAGCGGGACGCGTCGCCGCTGATCGTCATCACCGCCGCCGGCGCGGTGTTCACCTTGGACCGTGACGGGGTCCCGGTCTTCGGCCAGTCGCTGCAGGTGGAGTTCGGCCGCGCGGAGGAGGGCGGGTTCGTGCAGGTCGGCGCGCCGACGATCCCGATCGACCCGGAGCGTTCCAACCGCCCGTGGCGCAACCTGCGCATACCGATGGACCGGGTGCCCGCGGATGCGACCGTGATGCGGATCGTCGCCAAGGACAACAACCTCGACCCCGACCAGTGGCTGGCGATCACCCCGCCGCGCGCACCGGAACTACAGACGCTGCAGTCGGTCGTCGGATCCACCGACCCGGTGCTCATCGACTTCGCGGCCGGGGCGTGGTTCCCGTGCCAGAAGCCGATGACCGCGCACGACGGCATCTACGACATCCCCGAGTGGCGCATCCTGCCCGAGTCCTGGATCGCCAACTCGCAGTCCAAGACGTGGATGGCCACCGAGGACGGCGGTCTGCTCACGACGGTCGAGGCGCTGACCCGGCCGTCGACCATGGCGACCTATCTCGACAACGACTGGTATCGCGAGTGGGGGAACCTGCAGCGACTCAACCCGCTGGTGCCACAGGCGCGGCCGGCGGACGTGATGACCGGTTCGACGACCACCTGGGGTTGGTCGCGACCCGGCCCGATCAGGGTGGTGCCCGAAGATGACTGACCGTACCGACGCCGCTGCCGTGGACGCGCCCGCCGCCACCGGCGGGGACGTTCCCGCACAGAGCTTCTCCGACCGACACGCCGGCACGGCCCGCATCGTCGCGATGGTCGCCGGCGCCGTCGGCATCCTGCTCGCGCTGTTGAGCCCGTTCCTGCCGGTGGACTACACCAAGTCGGAACTGCAGTGGCCGCAACAGGGTTCGGTGTCCAATGTCGCCGCGCCGAACGTGTCGTTCGTCCCGGTGGCCATGGACGTGTCGGTGCCGTGCGAACTCGGCAGGTCGTTGCCCCGCAACGGCGGCGTGCTGCTGTCGACGGTGCCCGAGGGCGGCGCCGACGCCGGCAAGGTGGGCCTGTTCATCCGCGCCACCGCCGACTCGCTGCAGGTGGTGCAACGAAACGTCGTGCTGCTCAGCACCCCTCGTGAGGCGGCGCAGAACACGCCGGGCTGCCGGATCGTCGTGGAGGCCGACACCGACGGCAGCCGCGGCGCGATCGAGGGTCTCCCGCAGACCGAGGGCGCCGACCACTCCTTCGATCTGAAGGACCCGAACGCGCGTCCGCAGATCATCGGCGTCTACACCGGCCTGCCGTCGGATGTGTCCACCGAGGGGTTGTCGTTCCGGTCGGTCATCGACACCCGGTTCGTCTCCACCCCGACGACGCTGAAGTTCTGGCTGCTCGTGCTGGGCGTGGTCTCGACCATCGTGTCGCTCATCGCGCTCGCGGTCCTCGACGCGCGCGATGCCCGCGGCCACCACAAGATCTTCCCGGCGGGCTGGTGGCGGGTACGGCCCGTCGACGGGTTCGTCACGCTGATCCTGCTGATCTGGCTGTTCGTGGGCGGCAACACGGCCGACGACGGCTACCAGGTGACGGTCGGCCGGGTCGCCCGTGAGGCCGGCTACCTGGACAACTACTACCGCTATTTCGGTGTGCCGCAGGACCCGTTCGGCTGGCACTACCAGTACCTGTCGCTGTGGATGGACGTCAGCACCGCGACCCCGTGGCTGCGTCTGCTGCCGTTCGGGTTCGCACTGGCGTCGTGGTGGCTGATCTCGCGCGCGGCCATCCCGCGTCTGGGTCGTGCGGTGCGCGAGTCCACCCCGGCCATCTGGGCGGCGGCGCTGGTGTTCCTCGCGGTGTGGATGCCGTACAACAACGGCCTGCGTGTCGAACCGCTGATCGCGCTCGGTGCCCTGTTCACCTGGGTCTGCGTCGAGCGCGCCATCGCGACGGGCCGGTTCTTCCCGCTGGCGGTCGCGATCATCTCCGCGGCGTTCACACTCACCGTGCACCCGACCGGCGTCATCGCGGCGATCGCGCTGGTCGCCGGCATCCGCCCGCTGCTCAAGCGGTTCATGGTGCGGCGCAAGCGCGACGGCGTGTGGCCGCTGCTGCTGCCGATCCTCGCGGCAGGTCTCGCGGTGCTCTTCGAGATCTTCGCCGACCAACCACTCGCCCCGATCCTGGAGGCGGTGTCGGTCAACGGCCAGGTCGGCCCCACCAACAAGTGGTGGGAAGAGCCGATGCGCTACTACATGCTGATGAACCCGACCGCAGACGGCGGCATCGCCCGCCGCTTCGGCATCCTGATCGTGTTCACCTGCTTCATCCTGGTCGTCGTCATGCTGCTCAACCGGCGACGCCTGCCGGGCATCGCGACCGCGCCGACGTGGCGCCTGCTCGCGATGGTCGCGGGCTCGGTCGTGCTGATGGCGTTCCTGCCGACCAAGTGGACCCACCAGATGGGCGTGTACGCCGGTATCGGCGGTGCACTCGCGGCCGTCGCGACGGCCTGTGCGGACCGGTCGATCATGCGTCGCAGGCGCAACCGGACGCTGTTCGCCGCTGCCTGCGCCTACATCCTGGCGCTGGCCTTCTCCGGCCGGAACCAGTGGTGGTACGTCGGCAGCTACGGAATCCCGTGGCGTGACGCCACTCCGGACGTCAAGGGCATCCCGATCTGGGTCGGCATCCTCGCCGTGGCCATCGCCCTGACACTGCTCGGCCTCTGGCAGCACTTCCGCGACGACTACGTCGACGAGTCGGTCCGCACGGGTTCGCAGCGCACGGCGTTCTCCCGCCTGCGCAGCCCGTCGATCATCGTGGTGTCGACGTTCATGCTGCTCTTCACGTTGGTGTCGTTCGCGAAAGCGGATTGGACACAACGGCATTCGTGGTCGTGGCTGAGTTCGAACGTGAATGCCGTCAAGGGCGAGCCGTGCGCGCTCGCCGACGCGGTGCTGGTGGAGGCAGACCCGACCGAGGGCCTGCTCGCGCCGGCGAAGGTGGCCGGCCAGGACGATCCGTCGCCGGGTGCGGCGCTCGCCGGATCCGACATGGTCGGTTTCGATCCGAACGGCGTCGCGTCGGACCTGTCCGAGGACACCGAGGAGGAGTCCGACGAGTCGAGCACGTCGACCGCGGAAGTCGATCGCTCGCAGTCGGATCCGACCGAGGACACCGGCGACTCCGACAGCGGCTCCAGCGGTTCCAGCGACACCTCCGGCGGCCGGACGGCACAGGCCGGCGTCAACGGTTCGACGGTGAAGCTGCCGTTCGGTCTGTCCCCGTCGAAGACCCCGGTCCTGGGCACCTACAACTCCCCCACCGGCACCGGCCGTCTCACCTCGGACTGGTACCAGCTGCCGGAGCGTCGCGGCGAGAACCAGCCGCTGGTCACCATGTCGGTCGCCGGCTACGTCGAGTACGTCGACGATCTCGCGGTCACCCGCCCGGGCCAGAAGGTGCGGCTGGAGTTCGGCCGCGTGGAGCCGGACGGCACCGTGACCCCGGCGGGCCAGATGGTGCCGCTCGACATCGGCGGCGCCCCCGAGTGGCGCAACCTGCGGTTCCCGCTCGACCAGGCACCGCCGGGTGCCAGTGTGGTCCGCGTCCTGGCCGAGGACAACTCGCCGCTGCGCGACCAGTGGCTGGCGGTGACCCCGCCGCGCGTGTCGGAGATGGTGACGCTGAACGAGCTCGTGGGCAGCGAGGAGCCGGTGCTCATCGACTGGGAGGCCGGTCTGGCGTTCCCGTGCCAGCGTCCGGCTCAGGTCAAGTACGGCGTGCTGGAGACGCCCAAGTGGCGTATCTCCCCGGACCGCGAGGGCGAGCGGGTGAACTCGCAGCGCTGGATGGCCGGCGATTCCGGTGGCCCGCTGGGCATCATCGAGAACGAGCTGCGCCCGCGCGTCTACCCGTCGTATCTGCGCAACGACTGGGCCAAGGACTGGGGCATGCTCCAGGGCCTGACCCCGATCCTCCCGCAGAAGACCGCCGAGCTGACGCTGTCGACCCAGACCCACAGTGGGCTCTGGACGCCGGGACCGATGCGGGCGATCCCCAACTGATCGCGGGCAACCACCCGACGCAACCGTGAACCCGGCACAAAAGGACAAACCCAGCACTCGAACGGGTGCTGGGTTTGTCCAGAAGTGGAGGGTCTGCGCTAGATCGGCATCAGGAAGTGCTTGCGCGGGGTCTTGAGGACCTGCTTGTCGCGCAGCTGCGCCAGGGCCTTGCGGATCTGCAGGCGGGTCTCGGCGGGCTCGATGACCGCGTCGACGTAACCTCGCTCGGCCGCGAGGTACGGCGTCGCCATCATCGTGTTGTAGAAGCTGATGAAGTCGCGACGGACCTTGTCGGCCTCTGCGGCGGACATGCCCTCGGTCTGCTTGCGGGTCAGGACCGCGGCGGCCGACTCCGCGCCCATCACGGCGATCTTGGCGGTCGGCCAGGCGAAGTTGATGTCGGCGCCCAGGTGCTTGGAGCCCATCACCGCGTACGCGCCGCCGTAGGCCTTGCGCAGCACCACGGTGACCTTCGGGACGTCGGCCTCGACGTAGGCGTAGAGGAAGCGTCCGGAACGTCGGATGGTGCCCTTCTGCTCCTCGGCGAGGCCTGGGAGGATGCCGGGTGTGTCGACCAGGAAGACCAGCGGGATGTTGTAGGCGTTGCAGATCCGCACGAAGCGGGTGGCCTTCTCCGACGAATCGGTGTCCAGCACACCGGACATCACGCTCGGCTGATTGGCGACCACGCCCACCGACCGGCCGTCGACACGCGCGAAACCGGTGATGATGTTGGGCGCGAACAGCTCCGCCACCTCGTGGAAGGCGCCGTCGTCGAACAACCGGATGATGATGTCGTGCATGTCGTAGCCGGCGTTGTCGTTGTCCGGCATGAAATCGTTCAGCGACAGGTCCGACTCGGTGATCTCCGGCTCCAGGCCGGGATTGACGATCGGCGGCTCCTCGTAGGCCGTCGACGGCATGTACTGCAGGTACTCGCGGACCCACTCGAAGGCGGCCTTCTCGTCGGGCGCGATGTGGTGGATGTTGCCCCAGCGCGCCTGGTTGTGGGCGCTGCCGAGGTCCTCGGCAGAGATCTCCTCGCCGTTGACCTGCTTGAGCACGTCCGGGCCGGTGACGAACATGTACGACTTGTCCTCGACCGCCACCAGGATGTCGGTGTTGGCCGGCGTGTACACGGCACCGCCGGCGCACTTGCCGAGGATGACCGACACCTGCGGCGCCAGGCCGGAGAGCAGGTCGTTGCGACGACCCATCTCCGCGTACCAGGCCAACGAGGTGACCGCGTCCTGGATGCGGGCGCCCGCTGAGTCGTTGATGCCGACCATCGGACAACCGACCTTGGCGGCCCACTCCATCAGCGATGCGACCTTGCGGCCGAACATCTCGCCGACGGTTCCGCCGAAGACCGTCTGGTCGTGCGAGAACGCCGCGACCGGACGGCCGTGCACCAGACCGTGGCCGGTGACCACGCCGTCGCCGTAGCCGGTGTCGGCCGCGCCCGGCATCTTCGCCAGCGCGCCGATCTCCACGAAGGTCCCGGGATCGAACAGCATCTCCAGACGCTCGCGCGGGGAGCAGATCCCCTTCGCGGCGCGTTTGGCGATCGCCTTCTCGCCTCCCGGTTCCCGAGCGGCCTCCAGCTTCTGCCGGAGGTCGGCGAGCTTGCCTGCGGTGGTGTCAGTCACGGTCCTTCACTTTCTACGCGACCACGATGTCTCGTCGAAGCTACTTCTTATCAAGCTCTCGCAGACGGTTCGTCAGGTCCGCGCCGATCTTCGCGATGTAGGGCTCGTCGACGATCGAGAGGTGATCACCGCCGATGTGGATGATCTCCAGGTCGTCGACCACCTCGCCCCAGCGTCCGTCCTCGTCGATCTCGGCCCACTGCGGCTCGAGTTCGATGGCGCCCTTGTGCATCTTGTCCGCGCGGTAGAGCACCACCTTGCCGTCGTACGGGGCCGGCTCGATGTTGCTCAGCACACGGTTCTCGATGAACGAGGTCCGCTGGTGCTCGATGATGCCACCGGGGATCTTGGTGCCCGACATCGACAGCATCTCCATGATGATCGCGAACTGACCCTCGTCGTCGGCCTCGACCAGCCGGTCCATGGGGATCGGCACATCGGGGTCGAGGTCGTAGTTGCGGATCGCGAAGTCCTTCCACCGCTCGAGCCGCGCACGCTTGGTCTCGGGGGTCTCGGTCATGTCCTCGCGGGGCCGCACGACGTCGATCAGGCCGACGAACGCGACGTCCTCGCCCTGCTCGCGCAGGACCTGCGCCACGCCGTAGGCGAGAGCACCGCCGAACGACCAGCCGACGAGCACGTACGGACCGTGCGGCTGGAGCTCGCGCAGGCGCGGGATGTATTCGCGCACACGCTCCTCGATGGTTCCCTCGACGCCGCGGTCGAAGCCGATGACCGGCTGATCCTCCGGCAGGCGCTTCAGCAGCGCCTCGTAGGCCGAGGTGTTGCCACCGGCCGGGTGGAACAGCAGGATCGGCGTCGGGTCACCCGCAGCGGGGTCGTAGACCTTCTTGTCAGCCGGGACCAGACGCAGGTAACGCAGGAACCCGTCGGTCGCGGCGCCGGCGTCGAGGTGCTCGCGGACGTAGTTCGCCATCTCCTCGATGGTCTCGGCGTCCAAGATGTCCTCGACGTCGATGTCGCCGCCGGTCCGCTCGTTCAGCCGGTCGGTCAGCTGCTGCGCGACGTCCTCGGAGAGCACCGGCAACTTGTTGAAGATGCCGCCCGGCGACTTCTTGGTCACCACCGCGTAGGTGCCGAAGGTCAGGCGCTCGGCCGCGTCACGCGGCGGCACGTCGGACCCGGCCGCCTCGGCGACGGCCTTCTGCGAGGTGATGTCGGTCTTGGTCGGCTCAGCGGTCTCGGTCGGCTCGGCGGGTTTCTCCGCCGCAGGAGCATTCTCGGCCTCGGGCGTCACCGGCTCCGGCTCGGTGCCCGGCGACTCCGCCACGGCCGCCTCGACATCGGCGACGTCCTGGGCGACCTCGAGCTTCGGCTCCGGCGAGGCGGAGCCCGAACCCGCGTCCGCTGCCCCGGGGGCCTGCTGGGCCTCCTTGGCCAGCTGCTCGTCGATGTAGGCGTTGAGCGCCGCGGTGTCGAGCTCGCCCTCACCGCCGACGTTGGCCAGGTCGTCGAGCTGGTCGCGGTGGGTGACCGCGTAGGCGACGAACTTCTCGACGTCGGCGAGGTTCGCCTGACGCATGGCCGTCAGCTGCAGCTGCGGGATGTCGAACTCGTACTCGACGCGATTCTTGATGCGCACCGCCATCAGGGAGTCCAGGCCCAGCTCGATGAGCGGGATCTCGCGCGGCAGGTCCTCCGGGTCGTAACCCATCGACTCGCCGACGATGATCGCGAGGCGATCGCCAACGCTCTCACCGGATTCCGGATCCCACTTGTTGCCGATCACGTCGACGACCTCGTCCTCGACGATCACCTTGTCGTCTGCGAAGGCCTCGGCGCCCGACTGCGCGGCCGGGGCCGACGGCGCGGCCTCGGCGGAGGCGTCGAGATCACCGGTGACGGCGGCCTCGAAGACCAGGCGGAAGTTCTTGTCCTCCTTGACGTGCAGGCTCACCGACGCGCCACCCGGATGCGGGGTCAGCGTGGTGGTGATGGTGCCCGACGACGGGATCTGCCCGTGCGAGACGGCCGCTCCGACGGTCGCATTCGACAGCACCTGGGCTGCGGCCGCATGGACCAGGGCCCGCGGGTCGGTGACCGCCGCCGCGTCGACCTCCCACGCGTGACGGCCGTCGGGAAGGGCCACGTGCGAACCCGGCACGCGGCCGGCCGAACCGCCCGAGGAGAACTGCGCCTTGAGCCAGAACTCCTTGCGCTCGAAGCGGGTTCGCGGGATCGCCGCGTACGCGCCTGCACCGAAGAGCGACCCGACGTCGACGGGGTGGCCGTGCACGTACAGCTTCATCAGGGCGTTGACGAGGCCGTAGCTCTCGTCCTCCTTGCGACGCAGGGTCTCGATGAGCTCGGCGTCGTGGACGCCGGCCGAGAAGGTCACGGCGGCAACGGAGATCAGGACGGCCGGGTTCGGCGACAGCTCGATGAAGGTGCGGTGGCCGTTCTCGACCGCCTTCTGGATCGCCTGGCTGAACCACACCGAGTGGCGCAGGCCCTTGAGGAAGTAGTCGATCGTGTGGACCGGCTCGTGACCCGCGCGATAGAAGACCTCGCGGTCGACGGAGCTGTAGAAGCCGACGGTCGGACGCAGCGGCTCGATACCGGTGAGCTCGTAGGCGAGTTCGCCGAGGATCGGATCCATCTGCGAGGTGTGGCTGGCGCCCTTGGTCGCGAGCTTGCGACCGAGCTTGCCCTCCGACTCGGCGCGCGCGACGATCGCGTCGACCTGGGCCTCCGGTCCGCCGATGACGGTGTGGGTCGGCGCGGCGTACACGCAGATCTCGAGGTCGGGGTAGTCGACGAGGACCTCGTTGATGTCCTCTGCGCTGTACCCGACGAGTGCCATCAGGCGGATGTCGTCGCCGGTCAGCATGGCCTCGCCCTCGCCCATCAGCCGCGAGCGCTGGCAGATGACACGGGTCGCGTCCTCCAGCGACAGGCCGCCGCTGATGTAGGCCGCCGACGCCTCGCCCATCGAATGCGGAACCAGCACACCGGGTTCGGCGCCGTGGTGACGCAGTGTGTCGGCGAGCGCGACCTGGATCGTGTAGATGCCGACCTGGCTGGTCTCGATGCCGTAGGTCTGCTCGTCGTCGAGGAACATCTCCGCGATCGAGTAGCCGAGCTCGTTCTGCACGTACGCATCGACGCGGTCGACGTACTTGGCGAAGACCGGGTTCTCGGTGTAGAGCTGCTTGGCCATCTTGCGGTGCTGCGATCCGAAGCCCGACAGCAGCCACACCGCCGACGCCGAGTCCGGCGAATCCGCCGAGTAGACCAGTGGATTCGCCTTGCCCTCGGCGATCGCGCGGACGCCCTTGATCGCGTCCTCGTGGGTGCGCGCCATGACCACGGCACGCGAACGGCCGTGGTTGCGGTGCGCGAGCGCGCGTCCGATGTCGGCGAGCGGGGTCGCCCGGCCCTCGTCGGACTCGAGCCACTCCAGCAGGTCGGCGGCCGCCTTGCGGCGACGTGACGGCAGGAAGCCGGAGAGCACCAGCGGCACGACCGATCCCTCGACCGCGCACGGGGCGAAGCCCTCGGCCGGGTCGGCCTCGACCTCTTCGACGACCGTCTCGGCCTTCGTGGCCTGCGCGGCCAGCACGGCGCGCTCTGCCTCGGTGAGGTACTCGTCGTCGTCATCGTCGTCGACGTCCACCGCGTCGGCCTGAGGCGCCTGCGCCGCAACGGACTCGGTCGACTCGGGCGCCGGCTTCAGATCGCTGGGCAGGACCTCGCGGACGACGACATGCGCGTTGGTGCCGCCGAAGCCGAAGCCGGAGATGCCGGCGACGGCATGACCGGAGTAGCGCGGCCACTCGGTGTTCTCCGGGATGACCTTGAGGTTGTTCGCGTCGAACTGGATGTACGGGTTGGGCCCGGTGTAGTTGCGCGAGCCCGGGATCACCCCGTGTTGCAGCGCCAGGACGACCTTGGCCAGCGCACCCGCGCCGGCCGCGGACTCCATGTGCCCGAAGTTCGTCTTGACCGAGCCGAGCAGCATCGGTTGGTCGGGGGTGCGGCCACGGCCGACCACACGGCCGAGCGCATCGGCCTCGATCGGGTCGCCGAGGATGGTGCCGGTGCCGTGCGCCTCGACGTAGTCCACGGTCCGCGGGTCGATGGCCGCGTCGCGGTAGGCCGCGCGCAGCACGTCGACCTGGGCCTCCGGGTTGGGGGCGGGCAGACCGTTGGACCGGCCGTCGGAGTTGACCGCCGAACCGGCGATGACCGCGAGGATGTCGTCGCCGTCGCGGCGGGCGTCGGCGAGACGCTTGAGGACGACCAGACCGCCACCCTCGGCGCGGATCATGCCGTCGGCATCGGCCGAGAACGCCTTGATGTGGCCGTCCTTGGCCTGCGCGCCGATCCGGTCGAACCCGAGCGTTCCGGCCGGGGTGATGAGCATGTTGACGCCGCCGGCAATCGCGACCTCGGACTCGCCCGACCGCAGGCTGCGCACCGCCTGGTGGACGGCCACCAGCGACGACGAGCACGCGGTGTCGATCGCGATCGACGGGCCGCGGAAGTCGTAGAAGTAGGAGACGCGGTTGGCGACGATGGCCGTGGAGGTGCCGGTCAGCGCGTACGCCGCGGTGTCCTCGGCGCCCTCGCCGAGACCCATGGTCGCGAGCAGCTGATAGTCGTTCGTGGAGGTGCCGATGAACACACCCACCGGCGCGCCCTTGAGGTCGCTCGGCGGGATGTGCGCGTGCTCGAGCGCCTCCCAGGTGAGTTCCAGCGCGAGCCGCTGCTGCGGGTCGACCATCTCGACCTCGCGCGGGCTCATCTGGAAGAAGTCGGCGTCGAAGGAGCGCACGTCGTCGAGGTAGCCGCCCTTGACATTCGACGACTCCAGGACCTCCCGGAAGCGCGGATCGGACCTGAACTCCGTCCACCGGTCCTCGGGGAGATCGGAGATGCCGTCGACCCCGTTGATCAGGGCCTCCCAGGTCGACTCCGGGGTGGAGCCGGACTTGGGGAAACGCGTCGACAGGCCGACGATCGCGATGTCGTCGTCCGAGCTGCGCTCGCGGACCCAGAACTCGTCCGAACCGTCGCCGGCCTGCTCGTCGGGATCGCCGTCGATGATGCGCTGCGCCAGCGTCGCGATCGTCGGGTGGTTGTAGACCACCGTCGCGGTCAGGATGACGCCGGTCTTGTCCTCGACGTCGGCGGCCAGGGCCACCGCGTCGCGCGAGGACAGGCCGAGCTCCTCCATCGGGCGATCGACATCGATCTGGGCGGCGGGCACGCCGGTGGCCTGCGACACCCAGTCGCGCAGCCAGTCCCGCAGTTCATCGACGGTGAGGTCCCCGGCGGTTTCGCCGGGGGTGGCCTCACCGTGCGTCGACGCAGTGCTCGTGTCGGCGGTCTCTGCTGCTTCCGAGCCGGGGGTCTCGAGGGACGGGTCATCGGGCAGATCGGTGCTGCGTGACCCGTCGGTATTCAGTTCAGACATCGCTTCCAGACTACTGCTCTCGTCGGCACCCGAGACCGGGTGCCGGGTGACTGATGTGGTCGATCACCGACACCGCGGGGTGCGACGGTGCCCGACTGGTTACTCCGCTGCCGCGTCCGGGAACGCCGTCTGCTTGTATCCGCCGCGCAGCGTGCCGTCGATGTAGGCCTGACGGGTCGCGCGACGGGCGATCTTGCCCGACGATGTGCGCGGGATCGAGCCGGCGGGGACCAGCAGGACGTCGCGGGCCATGACGCCGTGACGCTGCGCGATGGCGGCGCGGACGGTGTCGGCGACCTCCTGCGGGTCGGCCTTGCGACCCGGGCCGCGCTCGGCGACGATGACGAGCTGCTCGGAGGCGTCGTCGGGGTCGGCGGTCAGACCGCTGCCCGCGAACTCGAAGACCACGGCCGGGAGCTGGTTCGCCGGCACCGAGAAGGCGGCGACGAAGCCCGGGCGCAGCGCGTCGCTGGCCTCCTGGGCGCTGTACTCGAGGTCCTGCGGGTAGTGGTTGCGGCCGTCGACGATGACGAGGTCCTTCACGCGGCCGGTGATGTAGAGCTCACCGTCGAGCCACACGCCGAAGTCACCGGTGCGCATCCACATGGCGTCGGCCGGGGCACCCTCGGAGTGGCTGCCCTCGGGGAGGGTCTTGGCCAGCTTGTTGTGGAAGGTCTCCTCGGTCTCCTTCGGCTTGTTCCAGTAGCCGGCGCCGATGTTGGGACCGTGCAGCCAGATCTCGCCGACGTAGCCGTCGGGGCGCTCCTCGGCGGTCTCCGGGTCGACGATGACGGCCCACTGGCTCACCGCGACCTGGCCGCACGAGACCTGGGCGACCGCGTTCGGCGAATCCTGGTCGACGATGGTCATCTTGCCGTTGTTGAGGTCGGTGCGGTCGACGTAGATGACCTTGGCCTCGTTCTCACGCTGCGTCGCGGAGACGAAAAGGGTCGCCTCGGCCATGCCGTAGCACGGCTTGATGGCGGTCTTCGGCAGGCCGTACGGGCCGAAGGCCTCGTTGAACTTCTTCATCGAGCTGACGGTGACCGGCTCGGAGCCGTTGATCAGGCCGATGACGTTCGACAGGTCGAGCTTCTCGCCCTCCTTGGGCAGGCCGCGGGTGGCGGCGTGCTCGAAGGCGAAGTTCGGGGCCGCGGCGTAGGTCTCCGCGCCGTCGGCGGCCGCGGCGAGCTCCTTGATCCAGCGGCCCGGACGGCGCACGAACGCCTGCGGGCTCATGATCGTGATGTAGCGGCCGCCGAGCGCGGGCAGGATGACCGTCAGCAGGCCCATGTCGTGGAACATCGGCAGCCAGGTCACACCGCGGGCGTTGCGGTCGATCTGGATGGTCTCCGAGATCTGCAGGACGTTGGCGGCGACCGCCTCGTAGGTGATCTCGACGCCGGCGGGCACGCGGGTGGAACCCGAGGTGTACTGCAGGTACGCGACGGTGTCCTTGTTGTGGTCCTTGCCGGCGACCGGGGCGACCCAGCTCGCGCCGACGGAGTCGGGCACCGCGTCGACGGCGATGACGCGCGGGCGCTCCTTGGCGGGCAGCGGGGAGAAGAAGTCGCGGACCGCCTCGGCCGACTTGGTCGAGGTCAGGATGGCGGTCGGCTTGCAGTCGTTGAGCACCGCGTGCAGGCGGTCGGTGTGGCCGGGTTCATCCGGGGAGAACAGCGGCACGGCCACGGTGCTGGCGTACAGCGCGGAGAAGAAACCGATGACGTACTCCAGCGACTGCGGAGCGAGAATCGCCACCCGGTCCCCGGGCTTGGTCACCTGCTGCAGGCGAGCGGCCACCGCGCGCAGGCGCTTGCCGAACTGCGCCCAGGTCAGGTCCTGCGGTTCGCCGTCGCGCTCGCGGCTGTAGTCGATGAAGCGGTAGGCCAGCGTGTCGCCGTGCTCGCGTACGTTCTGCTCGACGTAGTCGACCAGGGTCGCTTCCTCGGTGAAACGGAGGTATCCGCTCTCGTCGAGAAAGTCTTCGAGTTCAGTCTTCAGCATTCATTACTCCTGTGGCCCCCTCGTGGACTCCCCCACGCGGGTGCAGGTCCTCGGTGGCGCTGTCCTTCGGCGACACCGCCAGGCAGTCCTGCCATCCACGTCCTGTGCCGACCGCGGGATACGGTAGCGCACGTCCATTGACACAACGAAAAACTTGCGATCGTCATGCTCGGCTTCGTGAAAGCGTACGTCGCCCCCGCAACGCGCGCCCTTGAGTTCGTGACCCGTCACCTCGCATTTCCCTCGCGAGACCGACGGCCATCCTACTCCCCCTTCAGCTGGGCCAAGACGGGCGCGAAGGCATCCATCTGGGTCGGGAACACCCCGACGTAGGACATGGTCGTACGGCGCCGGACCTCGCGGATCTGATCCGCGATCTCCTCGAAGCTGCCGATCGCGATGTACGGCGACGACAGCACGTCTTCCACGGTGAACTCGGTGTCGTGCGCGATATTCGGCGGGTAACCCTGCTCGAGGGCCTTCAGCGCCATCTCCGCGGTCGCGACCCGGTCGTCGGTGATGACGATCACCGCGATGGTCCAGTTCAGCTCGATCTCGTCGAAGCGGTCGCCCGCCGCCTGGCGGATGCGATCGACGCGCTCGGCGGTCTTCTCGATGGTCATGTCCGAGAGCTTCATCTTGCCGTCGGGCGTGGTGCCCGGGGCGACGGAGATGATGTCGGCATGCTTGGCCGCGAGGGCCAGCATCTTGGGTCCGCCGCCGCCGACCGCGATCGGCGGGCGGGGGCCCTGGCGCGGTCGAGGGCTGCCCTCGAGACCGCGGATCCGGTAGAACTCGCCCTCGAAGTCCACCGTCTCGCCGCGCATCAGCCCATCCAGGACGGTGAGCGCCTCGTCGAGACGACGGATCCGGGTGCCCGGGGACTCGAATTCGATCCCGGCCTTGTCGAACTCCTCTTTCATCCAGCCCGCGCCGATGCCAAGCTCGAGTCGCCCCTTGCTCAGCACGTCGATGGTGTTGGCCTCCTTGGCCAGCAGCGCCGGGTGACGCCAGCCGTTGGCCAGCACCGACGTCGCGAGCCGGATGGTGCTCGTCGCCTGGGTCAGCGCGCCGAGCGCCGCGAGGGGACCGACCTGATTACCCAGGTGGTCGGGGACCGCGAAGGTGTCGTAGCCGAGTTCCTCGGCATTCTGGGCAAGCTTGACGAACTTGCGGGCGCCGCCCTCGTCCTTGTTGCCCTCACCACCCGCACCGAAGCGGAACTTGCGCAGACCGGAGGAGCTGCCACCCGCATCGTTCGGGGGTTGCGTCATCGCTGTCCTCTCCTCGTGTCCGGCCGTGGGCGATTTCGTGTCACACGGCGTCTCTGGGTGTCGGTCACCCGGATGATGTCCGGGCCAGCCCAACACGTTAACGCAGCGCGTCTGCCTCGCAAAACGAATCGGCCGTCTCCGCCACAGGGTTACAGCGAGTTCACAGTGATGTACCGCTCAACTGTGTGCCGGGCGGGGCGCGTCGTCGATCAGATCCTTCGCCCAGGAGTACATCCACTGGGTCGCGGTCCGCCCGTCGTGCTCCCAGTAGCGGGTGGTGGCGTACATCGCATGCACCGGGTTGTTGGCGGCATTCGCCAGTTTCGCGACGGCCTGGAGGGGGTTGAGGACCGTCGGCGAATCACAGATGAGATCGCCTGGCGCGCAGATGGACTGAACACGGTCGGCGAGCTCGCCGAAACCGCCGTTGCGGGGACCGGTCATGGTGATGCCCGGGACGATGTTGCCCATGCCCCCGAGCGCGATCTCGGCGCCGACGCCGTCGGGGCTCGGATCGATGTCGTTCTGCTTGCCGGGCTGGCGCCGGCCGTCGGCGATGAGCCCGACCCCGAGGACGAGATCCTGATCACCGTCGGCCAGCACGCCCCGGCCGTTGCCGATGTTGCTCGCGAGGTCGCCGGCGATCACCGCACCCTGGCTGAAGCCCATGATCACGTAGCTCGTGAGCGGGCAGCGCTTGTTGGTCGAGATGATCTTGCCGGCGGCGCGCTTGTAGCCCTGGGTACGGGACACGTTGTAGTCGGCCTGACGGTCGGCGAGATTCGTCGGGTTCCGGAACTGCGCGGTGTACGGAACGGTGTAAACCTCGGTGCGCGAGCGGTCGAACTGCCCGGCGAGCGCCTTGGAGACGCGCAGCATCAGCGAGTTCGGGTTCGCCGACGGCGAGTACGGGTCGTCGTCGGGACTGGACTCCCAGGTGCCCGGGATGACCACGGTCAGCACGTCGGGACAGTCGGCCGGCTGGGCCTCGGGCCGTTCGCCCGGCGTGGTGGTCGGCGGCCGCTCGGGCCCGATCGGGGGCGGCCCGGGCCGCGTGAGAACGATCACGAGCACGACGACCAGCACGATTGCGAGGGCCGCGAGCGCGAGGAACGAGAGTTTCACCAGCCGCCGAGCGGGACTCTTGCGAGTGCGGGCGGACCTGCGTCGGGCCGCCACGTCAGCAGTAGTGCTGTTCTGCCGCGCGGATCACCTTGTCCGCCTTGGCGTTCGCTTCTTCGACGGTCTCGGTGCCCGGTCCGACGGACGCGGTCACGAAGGCCTTCACCATGCTCGGGTCGGTGCCCTTCTGCCGGGCGCCGCACACGTACTTGGCCATGGTCAGGGCGACCGAGTTGTCGTTGTCACCCATGAACTCGACCTTCTGCGCCTTCAGCGCCGCCAGGTAGGCCTTCGCCTTGTCGTCGAGCGGCTCACCGGACGGCCCGGGAAAGCTCTCCGGCACCTTGGTGCTCGGATTGGGCCCGGTGTCGGGCAGCTTCGACGGGTCGGCCGCCGACGCCGCGGCCGACGAGCTGCCGATCGCCTCGGTCGACTTCGACGACGACGCCGGGGTGGCCGAGGGAGCAGCCGAGTACAGCGACGTGGTGGTGACCGGGTTGTTGGTGATCGGTGCGCTGGCGGTCGAGTCGTCCGAGCATGCCGAAACGGCAATCAGTGCGAGAGCGAGGCCCGTCGCCGCGGGCACCAGCCGAGCACACTTCGATGTCATCGCCACTTCCTGTCGAACCTTGTCGTGAGTCGTGCCCAGGCTACCGTCCCGGACGGGGCCCTCGATCCCCCCGACGGACGCCACCTGCGCAAACCCTTCGATTCCTCAGCGAAGTCTCAGGGCTTGCACACCCGGGACCGAGTTTGGGCCCGCCCCCGCCGACCGCGGTGATCCGGCGCGCTCACCTGAGGACCTTGGTTCCGTCCTTCGCGGTCCAGGTGATCCGTCCGTGCTCGAAGTGGTTCACCCGGCCCTTGCCGTCGCGGGTCGGCTCCTCGTTGCTCACCGGCCTGCCCAGGCGTCCGCCGGGGCCGCCGGCGGCGACGTAGGCGCCGCCGATCGCCCCGGTCACGATCTTCGGGCCCTTGGGGCCGGTGAAGATGCGGCCGTTGGTGAAGTCCTGCGCCTTGCCGCCCGGCACCGGGTACGACGGGGTGAGGCAGCCGCCCAGGTCACCCTTGTTGGCGTCCCAGAGCTTGCGGAAGGCGTTGTCCACACGGCAGGCGACCGCGTCGTTGGAGATGCCGAGCGCTGCCGCGGCCTGCGGCCATGCCTGGATCATCTCGAACTCCCAGTACGGCCAGGTGTGGGTGCCGGAGGGCCGGTACACGGCCTGCCCGGGGATACCCTTGCGGTTGAGCTGGATGGCGAACTGCTGCGAGGTCACGCGCGACAGCATCTCCAGGCCGACGCCGGAGTAGTTGGTCGCCAGCAGCGGGATGTCCGACGGCTTGTCGTGCGGCCCGACCATGCCGTTGCCCGACGAGATGTAGAGGCTGGTGCCCTGCAGCTTGTCGGCGAGCACGTACGGGTCGTGCTCCTTCCATGCCGGATCGCTCGGCGGGCCGAACATCTTCATCGAGTCGTAGCCGCCGCCGTCACGCACCGCGAACTGGATGGCCTGCGGCATTCCGAACGAGCTGAGCTGCAGGATGCCGGAGAACGAGGCGGCGAACTTGTAGAAGCCGGGGTTGCGCGCGGCGAGCATCATCGCCGCCGAACCGCCCATCGACAGGCCCTCGATGCCGCGGACGTCGGTCGAGCGCCACTCGTTCTCGAGGATCGGGGGCAGCTCCCGGATGAGGAACGTCTCCCACTTGTAGTTCTTGCCGCGGTCGGGTTCCTTCCAGTCGGTGTAGAAACTCGACTCGCCGCCGATCGGCAGGATGACGTTAACGTTCTTGTCCTTGTAGAAGTCGACGATCTTGGTGTTGAGGACCCAGCCGCTCTGGTCGTCGCGCGCGCGCAGGCCGTCCAGCATCGTCAACTGGGGGAACTTCTGCTTGGGCTTGGCGTGCCAGTCGCGCGCCAGCAGGATCTGCACCTGGATGTTGGTGTTCATCGACGGCGAGTAGACCCACAGGGCCACACGCCGGTCGGTGTACCAGTAGGTGTTGACCACCTTGCCGGGTTGCACCGGCGCCGCCGCAGGGGCGGGCGCCGCCGGACGCGGGGCCGCCGGTGACGCGGGCGCGCCCGGGGCCGGCGCGGCAGGAGCGGCAGGAGCGTCGGGAGCGGCCGGGGCCGGCGCCCCGGGCGCGGGCGGCGCTGCGGGAGCCGGGGGCGCCGGCTGCGGTTCTGCGCCTGCGAGGCCCTGTCCGACGACGAGACCCGTCACCGCCACGAGGGCGACTCCCGCGGCCGCCACCGAGCGCCGCGCACGTCCACCCGCCATTCGGTCACCGAACGGTCGTGCACCACTGATTCGCCGCATCACAAAGAACTCCTTCGCCCCGGAGGACCGGGGTTCGCGCAGTGCAACCATTCCCCAGTGGCCACATCTGCATCATCACTACCAAAAGTCTCAGGAGTTTCATACACGGAAGCGGGGTGGTCTGTCCGAACGCCACGCTGTGACACGTGAGATTCATGTGACAGTTGATACGACCCGTGGGAGGTCGGTGCTGCCGCACACGCGACGACGACGCCCCGCCCGGGAGTCCCGGGCGGGGCGTCGTGAGCGGTCGCGTCAGGCGATCAGTGGAAGAATCCGCGGTTCTTGGCGTTCCACATCATGTCCTGCCAGTACCCCCACGCGTGGGTGCCGTTGGCGTAGTAGGTCATGAGCGGGACGCCCTGGACGAACGCGGCCGCCTCGAAGGCCTTCGACTGGGTGAACGCCAGC
Organism: Gordonia aurantiaca; assembly: GCF_039939235.1. Lineage (NCBI taxonomy): Bacteria > Bacillati > Actinomycetota > Actinomycetes > Mycobacteriales > Gordoniaceae > Gordonia > Gordonia aurantiaca. Next base: position 206,400 of record NZ_JBDUUF010000007.1, read on the forward strand.
AGCTCCAGCGTCGACCCCTTGAACAGGTCGTCGAAGACGTTCGGCAGCGCGTTGTACTTGCCGAAGAGGCCGTTGCCCGAACCGACGAAGATCTTCATGCCGCGCATCAGGCCGATGTTCCAGAAGGGATCGTTCTGGAACCAGCGGATGCTCCACGGCGGGCCCCACATCGCGTCGATGTTCCACGGCTTCGGGTCGACGTCGAACATCGCCAGGCGCAGCGCGGTGCGCATGCCCGGGGCGCTCAGGAAGTTGTAGCCCGACAGCGAGCCGGCACGGTCGAAGTGCTGGCGATTCTGCGCGCCGATCACCAGGGCGGCGTTGCCACCCATCGACAGGCCCATGATCGCGTAGCGCTTCGACGGTCCGACGCGGAAGCCGCGGCGGTCGAGCTCGCTGATCAGGGTCTTGGTGATGACACAGTTCCAGCGGTAACGGTACGGCTGGCGGTTGAAGTTGCTGGGCGCATCCCAGTCGGTGTAGAAGCTGGCGGGTCCACCGATGGGCTCGACGACGTTGACGCCGGACTTCACCATCTCCTGGACGTTGGTGTTGATCTCCCAGCCGCTGTAGTCGTACTGGGCGCGCATGCCGTCCAGGAGGATGACGGTCTTGTAGTTGCCGGGCTTCTTCCAGGCGCGGACCTTGACCTTCGGCATGCCGCAGCCGTTGACCCAGAACTCCTGCTTGCCGACCTGCGTGCCCCCGATCCGGGCGTTCGCCTGGCCGGCGACCACTCCGGTCAACCCGACAACTGTCAGCACGGCGACGAGTGCGGCGATCAGCCGGTTTGTCTTCCGGCTGCGCGCAGGCCTGCTCGCCTGTGTGGCAGCTTCACGCATGTACAGAATCTCCCTCTTCCGCCGCCCGGTTCGCGGGCTCTCGCCCCCGCGGACCCCGGCCGGTCCTTGTGCGTCTCACATCTCGTCGATCGCGGCCGTTTCACCCCGACGCGACGATGGTTCAGCGAGCCGATCTCGCATGCGATTCGCCGTGGGGAGCCTATTCGATGCCCCCCAGCGTGACAAACCTTGTGACCGCGGTCACAGCCCGGGACCGACGCGGCCCCGGACACTTCCAAGACACATCGGTCACACCCGGACAATCGACCCGATGAGCCGCGACGTTACCGATCCGAGATGCTCTCGCAAAATCTCCGACGGTTTTCGACCTGGGATTTCCGGCAGGTCGGACAAGTCGGCCGATGCCCGACGGGCTCAGTTCCCGGGGTTCACCGGGGGCGGCATCTCGAGGCCGCACCGCAGGATCTCGTACTCCGGCTCCCGCTGGATGCGATAGCTGTTGAACGAGAACGCCTGCTTCAGGTTGTGCTTGAACCGGGCGAACGACCACGGGCCCTCGAAGGAGGCGAAGCGGTCCTTGGTCTCCGGGCACTGCAGCGCGACCTGGGCCTGGCGGACCAGATCCTCGTCGAGATAGCCGGGCAGGACCGGACGGCGCGGGAAGGCGCCGGACTCGGCGATCACCCATTCGCTCGGGAGGATCTTGTCGTGGCCGATACGGCCGTCCTCGAGGCGCTCGGTGTGTGCGGCCAGCGGGTACGCGAGGCCCATCTGGTCGATCACCCGCACGTCGAGCGGCGCGTTCATGCTCGTCATGCCGAGGTTGAGGAAGTAGACGGTCACCTGCCGCTTGGCGCCCTTCGGCATCTCCCCGGGCAGCTTCGCGACGTACCACTCGTCGTAGTTGAAGGACGGCAGGATGACGCCGCCCTCCTCGTGGTACTTCTCGATCTTCTCGACCATCGCCTTCATGCGCGGGTAGTCGAGGTAGTCCTCGGCGGTCACCGGGTTCTCGTTGCCCATGTTGGTGACGTAGAAGCGACGCTCGTCGACGATCCCGCTGCGGCCGATGTCGATGCCGGCGTTGGGCAGCACGGTGGAGTGGGTGGCGATCGCCCAGACGAGGACAGTGACCCACATGGCGCCCATCGCGACCGAACCGGCCAGGCCGAGGCGCGCGCGCCGACGGCGGGTGATGTCGGCGGCGTCGGCAGGGGACTCGGTGTCGGCAGCGGGGCCCCGGCGGCCGAACACCGCCTTCACATGGGCGGGGATCGTCACCGGCACGACCATCAGCGGCAGGAAGGTGACGAACAGCGGCACCAGCAGCACGCGACCGTGCATGAAGTCGCCGCCCTGACGCACCCAGTAGACGACGAGGATCAGGCCCGCGAGTACCACGACGGACACCGCCGCGGGGGACGTCTGCAGGCCTGCCGAGAACCGGGCCCACCGCGATGCCGGGGCGTCGGCGCCGGCCTCGTCGGTGTCGACCCGGACCGCGCGCAGGCGCCCGCCGACGATCAGCAACACCCCGGCGACGACGGCCAACACGACCGGCAGCAGCAGGACGTACGGGCCGAACAGGTTGGTGAGGTAGGTGAAGCCCTGCTCCCACTTGGCGCCGCTGGCGTCCTTCGCGACGGCGGGGTTCGGGACGAGCAGACCGTAGTAGCCCATCCGGAAGATCTGGTAGCCGACCGGCAGCGCACCTGCGACGGCGACGACGCCCAGGCGCATCTTCCAGCCGAGCGGCGCGAAGAAGACGACGAGCAGCACCAGGCCGCCGAGGACGGAGAGCTCCGGACGGATCAGCGGCGCGAGGCCCGCGGTGAACGCGAGCAGCAGGGTCGCGGTCGCGGCGCGACCACCCGTCTTCGGGCCCCGGCGCACCCACGCGACGAGCTGGGCCCACAGCACGGCGGCCCAGAAGATGCAGAGCCCGTTCTCCAGGCCGCTGGTCGCGAAGTCGCGGGCGGGCGGCAGCGCGATGTAGACGATCGCGGTGAACGGCAGCAACAGCGTCCAGCCGTCGCCGGTCAGTCCGCCGATGCGCCCGGCGTACAGGCGCGCGGTCGCGTACATCGCGATCGGGATGGCCGCCACCGAGCAGACGATGGCCACCCACAGGGCGACGTACTCGAGCCGCCCGTCGGTGACCCACGCCCAGAACCACAGCAGGTAGGTCCAGGCGGTCGAGGTGTTGGCCTCCACGCGCTCACCGGCGTTGAACACCGGCCCGTTGCCGGCGAAGAGGTTGCGCAGGGTGCGCAGCACGATCAGACCGTCGTCGGCGATCCACCGGCGCTGCCAGGCGCCGATGGCGAAGAAGGTGGTGACCAGAACCGCGCCGACGAACCAGCTGCCCGCGGCGAGCCGGCGGCGGGCGCGGTCGGCGCCCGACGAACCGGTGGCGGCGTCTCGTCCCGGCCCGCCGCCGACCGTGTCGGCGGCTACTCCCCCGGGGTTCTGCAGATCGTCAATTGACCGCATAGACCGCGACACCCACGCAGACAATCCATGCGACGGCGAGCAGCTGCAGCACACGGTCGCCGAGGGCGATCTCCTCGGGTTCACCCGCCGCCCCGCCGTCGACGTCCACGGCGTAGCGCAGGATGGCGATCGTGAACGGCACCATCGACACCGCATACGCGACGTTGGTGTCGTGGTTGTTGTCCGCGCCCTTGTCGAATGCCCAGAGCCCGTAGAACACGACGACCGCGGTGGCCGACAGCGTCCACACGAACCGCAGGTAGGTGGTCGTGTAGTAGCGCAGCGCCTTGCGGATCTTGGCGCCGGTGCGCTCGGCGAGCTGGAGCTCGGCGTAGCGTTTGCCGGCCGCCATGAACAGCGAGCCGAAGGCCATGACCAGCAGGAACCACTGCGAGAGGTCGATCTCGGCTGCGACACCGCCGGCGATCGCGCGCAGCAGGAAGCCCGACGACACGATGCAGATGTCGATGACCGCCTGGTTCTTGAGCCCGAAGCAGTAGCCGAGTTGGATGACCAGGTAGATCGCGATGACGACGGCGGTCTCCCAGTTCGCCAGGAAGGCGATGGCGACGGACCCGGCGAGCAGCACCGCGGCCAGCGCGTAGGCCAGCGGCACGGGCACGACGCCGGCGGCGATCGGGCGGAATCGCTTGGTCGGGTGGTTGCGGTCGGACTCGACGTCCATCGCGTCGTTGACGAGGTAGATGCTCGACGCCGCGAGGCAGAACGCGATGAAGGCGATCCCGGCATGGGCCAGCACCGATGCCTCGGTGATGTTGCCCGCCGCCAGCGGCGCGGCGAGCACCAGGACGTTCTTCACCCACTGACGTGGACGGATCGCCTTGATCAGCCCGGTGGCCAGGTTCTTCGGCGGCCCGGCGACCTTCCCGTGCTCGATCGGCTCCTCGCTCATGCACTCTCCCTGTGTCGTGTCACCCGCGCGATGACGGGGGACGCGGCGAGTCGCAGCGGACCGCCGGGTACCGCGGCCGTCAGGCCGAGCCGGGTCAGGACGCGCGCCGCTCGGCGGGCGCGTCCGGGTGCCGGTTGATCGCGGGTGGGTTCGAGCAGCACCTTATCGCCCGCGATCACGGCGGCTGCGCCCGCCGCACCGATCGCGGCGCCGGCGGTGACGTCGGTCGGGTAATGGACGCCGAGGACGAGCCGGCTCAGCAGCATCGGCGGGACCAGCACCGCGGGCAGCACCCTCGGGTCCCAGCCGGCCGCACGGCCGATGAGGATCGCGGCGGCGGTCGTCGACGTCGCGTGCGACGACGGGAAGCTCAGCTTGCTCGGGGTCGACACCCCGACCTCGATCGCCGGATGCGCCGGACGGGGACGCCGGACGATGCGCTTGATGATCACCGACGCGGCGTGCGCTCCGAATGCGCCGACACCGGCCTCGATCCACAGCTGCTGCGAGCGCTCGTCGCCGCGCGCACGCGCCAGCGCCCAGCCGGCGCCGGCGATGCCGAGCCAGCCGAGTGAGTGTTCGCCGAAGTGCGACAACCCCCGCGCGGTCTCCCGGACACCCGGGCGGCCGCCCATCCCGTGCTGGACCGCGACGAGGACCTTCTCCTCCGCCTTCAGCGGTCGCCGCGTCTCGTCGCCGGCCGGCGTCGCCTCACCGGTGACCGCTGCCCCGGCGGCCGGACTACTCGATTCCGAAGACACCGGCCCAGCTCTCCTTACTGGTCAACTCGCGATGCTTGGCCCGGTAGGCCTGCCGCATGTCGTCGAACTTCTCCTGCAGCTCCTTGACCAGCGCGAAGTGCTCACGGGCCAGGGCGATCATCTTGTCGCGGTCACGTTGGCGGTACACCACGCCGCGGCCGTCGGCGGTGGTGACGGTGACACCGTCGACCCGGCCGAGGGAGAACCAGCGCGCCTCGATCGGCGGATAGTTCGCCTGCGGGACCTCGTGATGCCGGGGATCGGCCGGGCGGACGTTGTTGACCACCGCGGCGGCCAGCGCCTTCACCTTGCTGATCGGGTTCGCCGGGATCTGCGTGCCCAGGTGTGTCGCCTCACCGCTCGCCTTGGGCAGCACGGTCGCCGACGGCAACACCACCGCGTCGGGGAACTGCTTGCGCATCTCGGCGATCTTCGGCAACGCGGTCGGCAGCAGTTCCCGGATGTGGTCGGGTCCGCGCAGGAAGTCCCGGATCGCCTCGTTCTGGATCGCCACCGTCGAGTACTCGAGGCACAGCAGGTGTTTCGCGGTGGCCTTGGTCATCGACCGGAGGATGCCCTTGATCGGGCCGTCGTGGTGGATGGCCGCGACCACGAGGCGGTTGCGGAGGTGGAAGTACGCCTGCCAGTCGATGGCGTCGTCCTTGTCACTCCACGCCATGTGCCAGATCGCGATGCCCGGGATGGTGGCGGTGGGATAGCCTGCCTTGGCCGCGCGCAGCGCGAACTCCCAGTCGTCCCACTTGATGAACAGCGGCATCGGCAGGCCGATCTTCTCCGCGCACTCGCGGGGGATCATGCACATCCACCAGCCGTTGCCCTCCACGTCGATGCGACGGTGCAGGTTCTTGGAGTGCTCCCGGTCGCGCAGCGGGTACTCGGCGAAGTTGTGGTCGTACTCGACGAACGGCGCCGCGGTCCACATGAAGGTGTCACGGCGGATCACCTCGCCCATGCAGTGCAGATGGCTGCGGTCCTGCAGGTTGAGCATCTGCCCGCCGACGAGCATGGGGGACTTGGCGAATCGCGACATGGCGAGTGCGCGCAGGATCGAGTCCGGCTCGATCGCGATGTCGTCGTCCATGTAGAGGATGTACGGCGAATCAGTCAGGCGCAGCGCCTCGTACATGATCCGCGCGTAACCGCCCGAGCCACCGAGGTTGCTCTGGTCGAAGATGTGCAGGCGGTCCCCGAGCGCGGCCGCGGCCTCGGCGTAACCGGGCTCGTCGACGACCTTCTTGGTGCCCTGGTCGGGCATCATCACCGCGTCGATGACCTCGTCGACGAGCGGGTCGGAGGTCAAGGCGGCCAACGCGTTCACCGCGTCGGTGGGACGGTTGAAGGTCGGGATGCCGACGGTGACGCGCTTGGTCTCGGCGTCGGGGGTCGGCGTCTCGATGGGCGCATACCAACCGGCGGAGACGATCTCGGTGTCGGTGTCGGTGGTCACGTCGAACCAGATCCAGCCGCCGTCCTCGAACGGGCCGAGGTCGAGCTCGAATTCGGCCACACCGCGGCCGTTTTCGTCGGTGGCGATCAGGTCACCGCCGATGCCGATGCGCGAGCCGTCGATCTTGGAGCGGTACAGGTCGACGCGACACGTGCCGACGACCTCGACGCGCAGCACGACCGACTTCAGGATGCTCCAGCGGCGCCAGTACGCGGCGGCGAAGGCGTTGAAGTAGGTCTCGAAGCTGACCTCGGACTCCGCGCCCAGCAGCACCGAGGTGCGGCTCGGGGCATGGGCGCGCCGGTGATTGGACCCCGATTCGAGCAGGTACAGCGAGCGGACGTCGAGCGGCTCCCCCGCGCGCGGGAAGATCACGCGCTGCAGAAGGGATTTCGCCTTCGACGGCCCGGTACCCGCCTCGGGGATGTCGGACTGGTTCACGGGGGTCACCGTCATCTATTCGGCTCCTGCGGGGTCGGCCACCAACGGCGCACCGTCTGCCAGATGCGGCGCCAGGGTGTTGTCGAACATGGTGAGCGCGCTCGCGATCGCCATGTGCATGTCCAGGTACTGGTAGGTGCCCAGGCGACCGCCGAAAAGCACCTTGGCGGAGGCGGTCTCGGCCTTGGCGAGCTCCCGGTACCGCTGCAGCTTGGCACGGTCCTCCGGGGTGTTGATCGGGTAGTACGGCTCGTCGGTCTCGTCGGCGAACCGGCTGTACTCGCGCATGATGACCGTCTTGTCGGTCGGGTACGAGTCACGTTCGGGGTGGAAGTGCCGGAACTCGTGGATCCGGGTGAACGGCACGTCGGCGTCGTTGTAGTTCATCACCGGGGTGCCCTGGAAGTCACCCGTGTCCAGCACCTCGGTCTCGAAATCGAGTGTGCGCCAGCCGAGTCGGCCTTCCGAGTAGTCGAAGTATCGATCCAGCGGGCCGGTGTAGACGACCGGCGCGTCGGGATTGGCGGCCCGGATCTCGTCACGGACGGCGAACCAGTCCGTCGACAGCCGCACCTCGATCTTCTCGTCGGCGGCCATGTTCTCCAGCCACGCGGTGTAGCCGTTGACCGGCAGACCCTCGTACTTGTCGTTGAAGTAGCGGTTGTCGAAGGTGTAGCGCACCGGCAGGCGGGTGATGTTGCTCGCCGGCAGGTCCTTCGGATCGGTCTGCCACTGCTTGGCGGTGTAGTGCTTGATGAACGCCTCGTACAGCGGACGCCCGATCAGGCTGATCGCCTTCTCCTCGAGGTTGCGCGCCTCGGCGGTGTCGATCTCGCCGGCCTGCTCGGCGATGAGCTTGCGCGCCTCGTCCGGGGTGAAGTAGCGACCGAAGAACTGGCTGATCAGTCCGAGGCCCATCGGGAACTGGTAGGCCTGGCCGTTGTGCAGCGCGAAGACACGGTGCTGGTAGTTGGTGAACTCGGTGAACCGGTTCACGTACTCCCAGACACGGTCGTTGGAGGTGTGGAACAGGTGGGCGCCGTACTTGTGGATCTCGATTCCGGTCGTCGGCTCGGGCTCGGAGTAGGCGTTGCCGCCGATGTGATCACGCCGTTCGACGACGAGGACTCGTTTGCCCAGCTGCGTCGCGGCCCGCTCGGCGACGGTGAGACCGAAGAATCCGGAGCCGACGACGATCAGGTCAAAGCTGCTGCTACTGGTTGCCACGGGTCCTCAGGGTAACGGACCCTTCCTGAGTATTCCCCGAGCCAGGGTTTCCCACGCCCGCCGGCGGGTAATGTTCGGCCCATCCGGTCTGACGACGTCGGGCCCGTTCGATCTGTCGTGTCCAGTCGGTTCGGGGAGCGTGCGATGCCTGCGAGGCCCGGAGACGTGGTTGCCGCCATCACCCACGTCGTGGTGGTGGTGCCCGCCCACAACGAGGGTGCTCTGTTGCCGGCGTGCCTCCACGCCCTCACCGTGGCGATCGACCAGGTCGGGCTGCCGGTGGAGGTCATCGTGGTCCTCGACTCCTGCGACGATTCCTCGGCCGCGGCGATCCCCGCGCGGTTCCGGACTCTGCACGTCGCCGAGCGCTGCGTGGGCGCGGCCCGCCGGGCGGGATTCGCCGCCGCCGCCCCGCGCGCGCCGCGGTCGACGTGGTTGGCGACCACCGATGCCGATTCGACCGTCCCGCCCGAGTGGCTCGTCACCCACGTGGGGGCCGCGCGCGTCGGGAGCAGACGGATATGTGGGAACCATCACGCCCGACGACTTCGCCGGATGGCCGCCGGGGACCGGGGCACGGTTCGCCCGCGGCTACGACCCACGCGCCGGACACCGGCACGTCCACGGCGCCAACCTGGGCGTCCGCGCCGACGCCTACGCCGCCGTAGGCGGATTCCGCGCACTCGACGCACACGAGGACGTGGACCTGGTCACCCGCCTCGAGGCCTCGGGCAGGCCGATCGTGTGGGGTGCGCACGCGCCGGTGCGCACGTCGACCCGTCGGATCGGGCGGGCCGAGCAGGGATTCGCCGCCTACCTGCGCCGACTCGCCGACCAGACCCCCGAGGTGACCGGATGAGCGGTGCGCTCGCACGCGAGATCGTCGCGTCCCCGGCGTACCCGCTGCCCCGGCCCGGTTCGGGACGGACCTCGAGCGTTTCGCCGCGCTGACCCGGCTGTGCTCCGAGGACATCGCCACCGGCCGTCTCGTCGAGGCCCACGTGGATGCCGACGCGATCCTCGGTGAGATCACCGGCGGCGGGGTCGACCCCGGAGAGTTCTGGGGCGTGTGGGCGTCCGAGTCGCCCCACCCGAGGGTGGACGCCGTGCAGCTCGGTGGCCGATGGGAGCTGTCCGGGGTGAAGCCGTGGTGTTCGGGGTCCACGACCTGCACCCATGCCCTGGTCACCGCACACACCGGCGCCGGCATCCGTCTGTTCGCCGTCGACCTGACCCGGCCCGGGATCTCCGCCGACACCTCGGGCTGGCACCACCGGGGCATGCGCGACACCGACACCGGCGCCGTCACGTTCGACGCGGTACCCGCCGACCCCGTCGGTGAGGTGGGCGCATACCTCGACCGCCCGGGCTTCTGGCACGGCGGGATCGGGGTGGCCGCCTGCTGGTTCGGCGGGGCGCGGCGCGTCGCGCGCCCCTCTACCGCGCCGTCGCCGCGTCCGACGACCCTATCCTGCGCATGCACGCGGGTGCGGTCGACGCCCAGTTGACGGCCGGGTGGGCACAGCTCGAGTCCGCGGCGCGGCAGGTCGACGCCGACCCCACCGCCCCGGCCGCCCGCCTGGCCTTCTCCGTCCGATGGTTCGTCGAGCAGGTCGCCACCGCCGTCGTCGACCGCGTCGGGCGGGCGCTCGGCCCCCGGCCGCTGGTCGCCGATCCCGATCACGCGCAGGCGGTCGCCGACCTCACCGTGTACATCCGTCAGTCACACGCCGACGCCGACCTCGTCACCCTCGGCTCGTTGGCCGACGACATCCCCGGACCAGGGGAACCCGGATGACCGCCGGGGGATGCCCGACCGGCTCGTCGGCGCGGTTCGCCGCGACGCCGACCGCCGACACCGGGACGTCGGAGACCCGGTGGCAGGAGTGGTTCGACCGGCGGGGCGGCTGGCCGGAGGTGGACCTGCCCCTGCCCGTCGAGCGCCTCGTCGTGGTGTCGGCACATCCTGACGACGAGGTACTCGGCGCGGGAGCCCTGATGACGGCGGCCGCGCGCGCGGGAACCGAGGTGGTGGCCGTCTGCATCTCCGACGGGTCGGCATCGCATCCCGATTCGCCGACCCTCGCGCCGAGCGAGCTGGCCGCGTGTCGTCGATGCGAATTGGACGCCGCGAGTGCGGTTCTGGGCCTCGAACCGTCGCGGTGGTGCGGTCTGCCCGACGGCGGGCGGGCCGATCGGGAGCCGGAGATCGAGGCGATCCTCGTCGGGATTCTGGACGAGGCGCCGCGGTCCCGGACCGGGATGCCGGCCGTGTGGTCGCACGACGGCCATCCGGACCACGAGGCGGTGGGTCGGTGTGCGCAGCGGGTCGGCGACGCGCGCGGTGTGCCGGTGTGGATGTTCCCGATCTGGATGTGGCACTGGGCCGTACCAGACGATCCGGCGGTTCCGTGGCAGCGCATCCGGACGTTCGGGCTCGACGCCGACGCCCTGCAGCGCAAGCGCGCCGCAGTGGAGGAGTTCACCACCCAGATCCATCCCCTCTCCGACGCACCCCAGGACGCGGTGGTCCTCGGACCCCACATCCTCCAGCGGTTGCTCCGGGATCGGGAGTTCGTCTTCACATGAGCGGAAAACGACTGCCGGACGGTTACTTCCACGCGATGTACGAAGCAGTCGACGATCCGTGGGGCTTCACCTCCCGCTGGTACGAGCAGCGCAAATACGCGCTGACGCTCGCAGCCCTCCCCTCACCCCGATACGGCTCGGTCTTCGAGCCGGGCTGCTCGATCGGCGTCCTCAGCGCCGCACTCGCCGCCCGCTGTGAGCGGTTGCTCTGCATCGATGTCAGTCCCCGCGCCGTGGTCTCGGCCCGCCGCCGGCTCGCTTCGGCCCCGCACGCCGAGGTGCGCCCGGGCGACATCGTCGACGACTGGCCCGACGGCGAGCGCTTCGACCTGATCGTGCTCAGCGAGGTGCTCTACTACCTCGACGCCGAGGCGCTGCACGAGCTCATCCGGAGGCTGCCGGGGTCGCTGACCCCGGACGGAGAGATCGTCGCGGTGCACTGGAGATGGCCTGTGGACGAGTACCCGCAGACCGGTGACGCCGTCCACGAGGCCCTGCGGTCGTCGTCCCTCGTCGTCTCGGCGTCGTACTCCGACACCGACTTCCGGCTCGACCTGCTCCGTGCCCGGCCCGGCCGGTCCGTGGCCCAACGGGAGGGTCTGGTCGGCTCCCCGAAGACATGACCTCCGGCATACTGGACGACTGGAACGAGTGATCTCCCTGCACTCTGCTCTCTGCGCTCTCGAGGAACTCTGCGCTCTCGGGGCTGCCGGGTCGTGCGGGCGTGTACTCACGAGGAGGCAGGAGTGACCGGGTTGGCGGATTTCGGCGCACAAATGACGCGGATCGCCGGCGAGATGCGCAAGCAGAGCGAAGACACCGAAGCGGTGCTCCGGGCGATGACCAAGTACGCGGTCGACGCCATCGACGAGGCCGAGTTCGCGACCGTGACACTGGTCGCGAACGGACGGATCGAGACGCCGGTGATGGTCGGTGACCTCGGCGGCGAGGCCGACCGGCTTCAGCAGGAACTCGGCGAGGGCCCGTGCATCCGGGCGGCCGTCGACGACGTGACGGTGTGGGTCGACGACATGCGCCTCGAAACCCGCTGGCCGCGGTTCGCCGAGCAGGCCGCGCGGCTCGGGATCCGATCGATGGCGTGCTTCTGTCTCTACATCGACGGAGACGAGTTCGGCGCGCTCAACCTGCACAGCACGCGCCCGCGCGCATTCACCACCGAGGCCCGGCTCATCGGCGAGCTGTTCGCCGCACACGCGGCCACCGCGTTCGGCGCGGTGCAGGAGAAGCAGCAGCTGCGGGCCGCACTGAACTCGCGCGACCTCATCGGTCAGGCCAAGGGCATGATCATGGAGCGCTACAAGCTCGACGCCGCGGAAGCGTTCGCGCTGCTGGCGCGGCTGTCGCAGGACACCAACACGAAGCTGGTCGACGTCGCGGGGCAGATCGTCGAGGCCGGCCCCGAAACCTGACCGCCTCGGCCGGACCGCTCCGGTCGCGGGCGCCATGTCGGTAGTCCGGTCGACGAACGGTGGCCTGGTCCGGCACGTGCCGCACCGTCGCCGCGGTCCGGATGCCCGGGTTCGCTCAGCGCGTTCCGGTCAGCGCGCGCCGCGACCGCGGAGACCCCGTCGCCGATCTCCGGCTCAACGGAACGAATCGCGCTTCGGGAACCCGAGCACCGGGATGCCGCCGCGCTGCTGGAACCGCTCGAGGCCCTTCCCGACCAACACCTTGGCGCCGGTCGCCGGGGTGAAGAACATCATCCCCTTCTCGAACAGCTGGGTGACACCGGCCGCGTCGGGCGTCAGGGTGGGGACGCCGAGCGCGGCACCGAGCGGACCGGTGACGCCGCCGAGCTCGGTGAACCGGCCGTTCATCGCCTGGGCTGCGAGCTCCAGGAGCTTCGACGAGCCGGGCACGAGTTGTTCGGCGAGCTGGTTGAGGCTGCCGAAGTCCAGGCCGAAGCCGGGGCCGGCGGGGCCGGTCGGCGGCTTCACGATGCGCGGCGGGTTCGCCTGCCCCTGCACCGAGAACCACGAGGACTTGAGTTGCAGCTTGGTGCGGGCCTCCTCGCCGGAGACCTCGGCCGTGCCGCCGGAGCCGATCGCGCGCACCTTCAGCGCGCGTCCGTGTTCGGGGCCGAGACCGTTGGCCTCGATCACCTCGAAGCTGCGCAGGGCGCCCACGCCGAAGGCGGAGCCGATGCTCGCCGCCGAGACGGTGGCGGTCCAGTTGTGGTTGGGCGAGACCGTGTCGCCCTCGTCGACGACCGCCGGGAAGCGGCCACCCGCCGAGTAGCCGCCCGTCGAGGCGGAGAACTCGGTGAACGCCGGCTGCCCGTTCTGGAGCAGGATCTGGCCGGCGGTGGCGTCGGCTGCGGCATTGGTGCGCCGGTCCTCGCCCGAGACGCCGCCGTAGACCTGGGAGTTCTGGGTGTCGTCGATCTTCTTGCCGCCCGCGATGGCCGCGAGCGCGTAGGTCCGGGCCGCGACGGCCTGGGCCTGCAGGGCGGCCGCGCCGCCGGAATCCGCCCATGCGGGCAGGCTCTCGCGCGGGATCACGCCCTTGACGTAGTCGTCTATGTGGATGCGATTGACCACCCGGCCGCCCTCGACGCCGAGCGCACCGCGGTAGGCCTTCTCCGAGCCGCAGAACTTGAGGAACTCCGCGGGCGGACGGTTCGGGGCCATGCTCAACGGCTCGACGAAGGTCGCCGGGACCGTGCGCACCACCGCGCCGCCGCATCCGTTCCGGATCGATGCCGTGCCCCCGGACAGGCTGACCGCCTGTCCGGGAGCCACCGTCTGACCACCGACTCGCATGCCGGCGTCCGCGTGCACATTCACCGAGCTCTGACCCGTGAGGGTCACATCGATCTCGGGCCTGTCCACCTTCCCCGCGGTGGTTCCACCGTAGAAGTGGCGGAGGATCTGCTGCGCCGACCAGCCCTTGCGGGCATAGCCGTACGCGCCCCACTGCCCCATTCCGCGGCCGTGGCCATGACCGTGCCCAATGAGCGTCACCGTCGACCCGACCGAAAGCTCGACCTCGGAGGCCGAGTCGAGCGAACTCGCGGCGACGAGTCCGCCTGCCAGCAGTGCGGGAGCGAGCCCCGCCGCGGCCCAGGTCAACGCGCGATCACGCGTTCTCCCGGGGCGCTGACCGGTCGCCGGCCGTCTCGGCAGGAGCCGCCTGGGTCGGGCTTTGGTCACCACTGAACACATCCTTCGGTCGCGACGACACCAGTCCGGGAACCGCGGCGACACCGCTGTTCCCGCTCTTCCGTGACTGATGTGACGATTGGGACTTGAGTGACATTAGTGAACACTCCTTGCGATCACCAAGCGGAGGCGATCACAACCCGATCACGAGTTGAGCGCCGGATTGTGACCTCATAAGCACCAACAGCAACAACTACCCCATTGGTAACAATGGCATCACGAGTGCCCAATGTCCCGGCATGTGCTCTCGGCCGGAGATCACTCGGCCTCCACCATGACGACGACACCGAGCCCCGCGAGGAGACCTGTGCGTTACCCGAGACCCAAGATGTCGATCGCGCTGGCGGCCGTCGCCGCCGCGGTCGTGGCGAGCCCGTTCGCGGTCATCGCCGTCAGCGACGACGCCGCGAACCCGCGTCTCGTCGACAACAAGGTCGACAGCAGCAAGGTCGACAGCAGCAAGGTCGACAGCCACAAGGTTGACAGCAAAGAGAAGGTGGCCCGCACCGAGATCGAACAGGTGCCGCTGCGTGAACTGCCGGCCGCGATCGTCGACCTCGCCTCGTCGGGCCTGGCGGCCGCGGGCATGACGCTGCCGCCGATCGAGCCGGATGCGTTCCCGCTGCCGGACCTGACGGTGCCGCTGCCGAAGGGACTGATCCCGGAGAACACCTCACCGGCGCCGGGCGCGACGTCCGGGCCCGGCACGAGCACACGCACCAGCACGGCGCCCACCAGCACGGCGCCGGCCATCCCGACATCCACCACCGGGGCGCCCACGGAGCCGACGGCCTCGTCGCCGTCCCCGCGCGCCGACCTCCCGGCCTCCACCCCGCCGGTCACGACGATGCGCGACGGCCGAGAGGTCGGCGCGGCGGTCACCCCCCTCGCCCGCGACAGGCCGCTGAAGATGGTCGCCTTCACCTGGGACCGGCCGGTCGACGTCGACCTCAGGCTGCGGGCGCGCAACCCCGACGGCACGTGGGGCCCATGGACGCCGCTGGAGAAGGTCGACGTCGCGGCACCGAGCGCGGACAAGCCGTCCGGCACCGAACCGGTGTGGGTCGGTGACGCGAAGGAGGTCCAGGTCGCGGCGAGCAAGGACGGTCTGGCGATCCCGGCGGCCGAGACCCAGGGCGGCGACCTCGCACAACTCGCGATCGGTACCGGCAGCGAGGTCGTGACCAAACTCGCCGACACCGTGCTCAACGCACTCAAGGCGACGCTGATCAGCCCGGAGGGCCTGCTGTCGCTCGGCTCGTCGCTGCTCACCGGCCTCACCGGCGGACCGCAGGTGATCGCGCGCCAGCAGTGGGGCGCCGACGAGGGCATCCGCTGCTCGCAGCCGGTCTACTCCCCGCAGCTGAAGGGTGCGATCGTGCACCACACCGCGGGAAGCAACGACTACACCCCGCAGCAGTCGATCGAGATCGTGCGCGGCATCTACGCGTATCACGCGCAGAGCCTCAACTGGTGCGACATCGGCTACAACGTGCTCGTCGACAAGTACGGACAGATCTTCGAGGGCGCGTTCGGCGGCCTCGACCGCAACGTGGAGGGCACGCACACCGGCGGATTCAACAAGGACACCGTCGGCCTGGCGTTCATCGGCAACCTCGAGGAGGTCCCGCCCACCGCCGCGGCACTGGCGTCGGCCGGGCGCTTCCTACGCTGGCGCCTGTCGAAGGCCGGCCTCAACCCGGCGGGCACCGCGACGTTGAGGTCGGAGGGATTCGAGGGCACCAAGTTCCCGGCCGGAACGGAGTCGAACCTGCCGATGATCTCCGGGCACCGCGACTACAACAGCACCACGTGTCCGGGTGTCCACGGGTACGCCGCGCTGGCACAGGTCCGCGCGCTCGCGGGAGGCGCTGTGCCGCAACAGGAGTCGACACCACCGGCAGGGCCCGGTGCACCCGCGCCGACAGAACCCGGGGCGCCCGAGGGCGCGCCGCCGCCGGAGAACGCCCCCGCCCCGGAGGCCGCACCGCCCGCGGCCTGAGATCACCTGTGACCTGAGATCGCCTGCGGTCCGAGATCCCGCTCCGGTCTGAAGCCGATCAGATCAGGAGAACCAGCGCTCGAGGACCCGTGCGACGCCGTCGTCGTTGTTACCGACCGTGATCTCGTCCGCGGCGTCGAGCGCGGCCCGATGACCGTGGGCCATCGCGACGCCGTGGCTCGCCCAGGTGAGCATCTCGACGTCGTTGGGCATGTCACCGAAGGCGATCAGACCGTCGGCGGGCAGGCCGGTCTCGGCACACAACCGTGCGAGTCCGGAGGCCTTGTGCGTGCCCGGCACCGACAACTCGATGAGTCCGTTGTCGGTCGAGAAGGTCACCTGCGCGAGGTCGCCGACATGCGGCCGCAGGCGCTCGGCCATCTCGCCGCTGGGCATGTCGGGTTTGCGCACAAGGAGTTTCACCGCGGGCTCACCGAAGACCTCGTCGTCGCCGACCTCGATGTGGTCGGGATTCAGCCAGGCGTGCTCGTAGCCGGCGCTCGCCACGAAGGGCGGGGTGGCGGCATCGTGTGCCGACCGGCCGGCCCGTTCGGCGGCGATACCGCAACCCGGGATCTCGCGGTAGGCGATCTCGCCGAGCTTGACCATGATGTCGGGTTCGAGGTTCGCCGACCACAGCACGCGGTCGTGCTCGGCGTCGTAGAGGATGGCGCCATTGGCGCAGACCGCGTACCGGACGTGGGCGTCGGTGCCGGCGAACTGGTCGGTGATCTCGGCGATCCACCGCGGCGGACGTCCGGTCGCGAGCACGAACTCGACCCCTGCGTCACGCGCGCCCGCCAGCGCCGCCAGCGTGCGCGGCGTCACCCGGTTCTCATCGTCGATCAGCGTGCCGTCCACGTCGCTCGCGATGAGGGTGGGGGGTCCGAATGTCATCTGCTTCCTTCGGTTCGAGCTGTGCTTCACGAGGCCCTGCGGGCGCGGATCTCGGCCGCCCTTCGGGCACGGGCCTCGGCCTTGCGGAGTGCTTCTTCGGCCTCGATCACCGCGGCCTCCTGCGGGGTGGGAGCCGACCCCCCGAGCCGCGAGGGAACCCAGAACTCCCCGGCCGGGTGGGCGCCGTAGGCGTCCTGGACCTCGTGCAGCATGGCGTTCATCGTGTCGCGCAGACGCAGCGTCTCCCGTTCCGGGGACCCGTCGGGTTCGACGGTGAACGGGAGGCCGAACCGGACGAGGATCGGGATGCGGCTGCGACCCATGTTGCGCTTGCCGCCCTTGGTCCACTGCCGCTGCGAGCCCCACACGATGGTCGGGATTATCGGCACGCCGGCCTCCGACGCCATGCGGACCGCGCCGCTCTTGAACTCCTTGAGCTCGAAGCTGCGGCTGATCGTCGCCTCGGGGTAGACCGCGACGAGCCGGCCCTCACGGAGCCGGGCGACCGCGATCCGGTAGGCGTCGGTGCCGTGGGAACGGTTCACCGGCACGGTGCCGGTGTGGTTGACCAGGAACCGCATGATCGCGAGGTCCATGACCTCGGACTTGATGAGGAAGCGGGCACGGCGCCCGGCGCGGTGTGCGCCCAGTCCCACCGGGATGAAGTCGACGTAGCTGGTGTGGTTGACCGCCAGCACGGCGCCACCGGTCTCCGGGATGTTCTGGACCCCGGTGTAGCGCAGGTCCACACCCTGCGCGCGGACGAGTCCGTTCGCGATGATCTCCAGGGCGCGATAGACCGGCTCCCTGCGTCGTCGCGTCCCAGAACTCATGGCACCAGGTTAACGGCCACCCCGGGGGCGGGTGATCTGGCTCTCGGGACAGTGCCAACCGGCTACTCGTTCGGCTTCGACGCCTCGCCCTTGGCCCGCTTCGCGGCGCGCGCCGCCTGCTCCTCGGCGTCCATGCGGTTGGCCTCCTCCAGCGTCGGTGCCGACCCGCCGAGGCGCGCGGGCACCCAGAACTCACCCTTCGGGTGTTCGCCGTAGGCGTCCTGGAGTTCGTGGAGCTTGGCCTCCATGACGTCGTGGAGCCGCGCGGTGAGGGTCTCGGGGTCGCCGGTCGGCTCCAGCGGCTCGCAGACGCCGATCATGATCTTGTAGCCGGTGCGGCCGAGCCGCTTGGGATGCCCCTTCGTCCAGACCCGCTGAGCGCCCCAGATGACGTGCGGGATGATCGGCGCGCCCGACTCGAGGGCCATGCGCGCGGCGCCGGTCTTGAACTCCTTGAGCTCGAAGCTGCGACTGATCGTCGCCTCCGGGTAGACACCGACGAGCTCGCCGCGCTCGAGGTACTCCACCGCGGCCCGGTAGCTCTCCGCGCCCGCGGCCCGGTCGACGGGGATGTGCTTGAGCGCACGCATGATCGGGCCGGAGATCTTGTGGTCGAAGACCTCCTTCTTCGCCATGAAACGCACCTTGCGGCGGCCCTGCAGGAAGGCGGGGATGCCGGCGTAGGTGAAGTCGAGGTACCCGGTGTGGTTGATCGCCACGACGCCGGGTCCGTCGGCGGGGACGTGCTCGACGCCGGACACCTTGAACTTCAGACCCTCGGCCAGCCAGAGCAACCGGGCAGCGGTGATCACGGAGTCGTAGACGGGTTCCATGCCGAAGAGCTTAGCCATGAGCGGTACCGGAGCGGTCGGCGTCGGGCCCGGCCGTTCCCGTGACGGCGAACACGAGGTCCACCGCCGCGTCGGCGAGCTCGTCCGGCGACAGATCGAGACGGCCGTCGACGAAGTCGAGGTACAGCGCGACGAGAGCACCTGTCAGGGCCGACGACACCACGGCGAGGCGCTTGGCGCCGTAGGCGTCCTCGTCGGCGACCATCGCGAGGACCGCCTTGACGAACCCGGGCACGGTCGCGGCGCGGTGGGCGCGCAGCACGTCGTCGGCAAGGGGTTCGCGCAGGAGGATGCGGGCGCGGCCCGGGTCGTCGGCGAAGAACCGCCGCATCGCGTCGAGCAGGGCACGCACGCTCCCCCGCGGGTCGGCGGGACGGTCGACGGTCGCGATCTCGGCGAGGAGCTGCTGCGTCACCCGGTCGTAGACGGCGGTGACGAGCTGGCGGGTGGATTCGAAGCTCTCGTAGAAGTACCGCGGGCTCAGGTTGGCCTCGCGTACCACTGCGCGCATCGTGACCGCGGCCGTGCCACCGGTGCCGAGCAGCTCCTCGGCGACGGCGAGCATCTGTTCGCGCCGGTCCGAGGACCGGTCGGCCAGTGTCTGCCCGCGCCACAGCCTGGGAGAGCTCATGTGGTCATGGTCGCACCACGGGGCGTCGCAGCCGTTGACATCAGGTGATTCAACTTGAACCGCCCGATCCCCGTCCGATCCACCGGACGGTGAGAGGCGTCACCCGCGGCGGCCGGCGGGACTCATGGCCCACGCGGCCGGTGCGCGCGGATCGATACATTGGAGGACTGTAGTGCTTTGCCGCGCAGCCCCGCGCACACCAGGAAAGGCCCTTTTCGTGCAGATCACCAGCATCGGTCATGCCGGTTTCCACATCCAGACGGCCGCCGGATCGATCCTCTGCGACCCGTGGGTCAACCCGACCTACTTCGCCTCGTGGGTGCCGTTCCCGGACAACTCCGAGCTCGACTGGAAGAAGCTCGGTGACTGCGACTACCTGTACGTGTCGCACCTGCACCTCGATCACTTCGACGAGCGCAACCTGCGCGACAACGTCAACAAGGACGCGACGGTGCTGCTGCCGGACTACCCCGTGCCGGACCTGCGCCGCGAGCTCGAGAAGCTCGGTTTCACCAAGTTCGTCGAGACGACCGACTCGGTGAAGACCACGGTGTCGAACGAGAAGGGCTCGCTCGACATCATGATCATCGCGCTGCGCGCCCCGGCCGACGGCCCGCTCGGCGACAGCGCCCTCGTCGTCGACGACGGTGAGACCGTCGCGTTCAACATGAACGACGCCCGCCCGATCGACCTCGACGTCGTGAAGGAGAACTTCGGGCACGTCGACGTGCACATGCTGCAGTATTCGGGCGCCATCTGGTACCCGATGGTCTACGACATCCCGCGCAGGTCGAAGGCGAACTTCGCCGCGCAGAAGCGTC
This sequence comes from Gordonia aurantiaca, assembly GCF_039939235.1. Taxonomy (NCBI): domain Bacteria; kingdom Bacillati; phylum Actinomycetota; class Actinomycetes; order Mycobacteriales; family Gordoniaceae; genus Gordonia; species Gordonia aurantiaca. The sequence goes on from NZ_JBDUUF010000007.1 coordinate 226,312, forward strand.
AGCGCGGCATGGACCGCGCCCGCTCCTACATCGAGCAGGTCGGCGCCACCTGGGTCATCCCGTCGGCCGGCCCGCCGATGTTCCTCGACGAGGAGCTGTTCGGGCTCAACGACTTCGGGTCGTGCGACACCGCCGACGAGACGTCGATCTTCCCGGATCAGGCGACGTTCCTGGAGCAGATGCGCATCCACGGCACCGACGACGGCGAGAAGCACCGCGGCCTGATGATGATCTCCGGGTCGGTGGCCGAGTTCACCGGTTCGCAGCTAGACGGCGTCACCCATCCGTTCCCGCCGGAGCAGGTGTTCGGCGAGAACAAGCGCGCCTACCTCGAGCGGATGAAGGAGAAGTTCGCGCCGGTCATCGCCGCGGAGAAGGCCACCTGGGCGCCGGCCGCGGGCGACCCGCTGTTGCCGCAGCTCAAGGAGCTGTTCGAGCCGATCATGGCGCAGTCGGATCTGATCTGCGACGGCATCGGCTATCCCGTCGGCCTGCTGATGACCCCGGGCGGCGGCCCGGTCGGCGAGCACACCGAGACCGTGGTACTCGACTTCCCCAACCGCATCGTGCGCGAGCCGAAGGAGGGCGAGGGCAAGTACCGCTACGGTTTCCGCATCGCCACCGAGCTCGTGCGCACCGTGCTGCGCGACAACGAGCCGGACTGGGTGAACACCATCTTCCTGTCCACGCGCTTCACGACGTGGCGCATCGGCGGCTACAACGAGTTCCTCTACACGTTCTTCAAGTGCCTGACCGACGAGCGCATCGCCTACGCCGACGGTTGGTTCGCCGAGGCACACGACGACTCTGCGTCGATCACCAAGGACGGCTGGGAGATCCAGCGGCGCTGCCCGCACCTGAAGGCCGATCTCGACAAGTTCGGCGTGATCGAGGGCGAGAAGCTGACCTGCAACCTGCACGGCTGGCAGTGGGACCTCGCGTCGGGCCGTTGCCTGACGTCGAAGGGCCACGAGTTGCGCGCGACCAAGGCCGACTGACACCCGATGACGGCCGAGCGGACCTACGCCGGGCGGCCGGTGAGCGACCGTGCGGCCGAACGCAGGCGCAGGTTCCTCGACGCCGCCCTCGCCGAGTTCAGCGGTCCCGGCTACTCGAAGTCCTCGGTGACGTCGATCTGCCGGGCCGCGGGACTGTCGCGCCGCCAGTTCTACGAGGAGTTCAGCGACCGCGAGGAACTGCTGATCGCGCTGTACGACGAGATCCAGCACGCGGCGCGTGACGCCGTCGTCGAAGCCCTCTCACGGGTCGAGGCGACCGACCGGCGTGAGCTCGCGACGGCGGCGATGACGGCGTACATGGAGTCGGTGGGCACCGATCCCCGCCGCGCCGAGGTGTCCTTCGTCCAGATCGTGGGCGTGAGTCCGCGGGTGGAGCAGCATCGGCTCGACGGGCGCGAGGAGTGGGTCGACTTCTTCGTCGCGGCCATGGCGGAGTTCGCCGGACGGCCACGCGACGAGCGCCGCAAACACCTCGCGATCGCCTACGTGGGCGCCCTGACCAGCATCGTCCACCGCTGGAGCGTCTCGCCGCAGCCGGCTCCCATCCCCGAGATCGTGTCGGTCCTCGCCGACATCCTGGTCGCCTTCGCCGACCTGTAGAGATTCCGCCGAACCCCGGTGCACCGTTGTGCGCTGCCCCACACCCGTGTATGTTCGCCCGAAGTGTGAGACACAGGCGTCTCACTATTAGAGGGGGTGCCATGTCAGGACCGACGAGCACGCGGTGGCCGGTGCGCCTGCTGACCGTGGCGGTCGCGGTGACGTCCGTGATCACCACGCTGGCGGGCACCGTGGTCGGTATCGGTTCGGCGGGCGCCGTCCCGGTGGCGCCCGCGCTCCCGTTCCCGGTACCGCCGGCGATCCCCGAGTTCGACAAGAACTTCTACCAGCCGCCGGCGTCGAAGTTCGCGGACAAGGAACCCGGCGAGCTGATCGCCGCCCGACGCGTCCACCTCGCGGCGCTCTCGGTCATCCCGATCAACGTCGACGCCTGGCAGATCTCCTACCGGTCGACCAACACCCGGGGCGAGGCGATCCCCGCGGTGGCGACGGTCCTCAAGCCGAAGGGCCCGGCCAAGGCCGGGCCGTCGAAGCTGGTGTCCTGGCAGTCCGCCGAGGACTCGACCGCGCTGTACTGCTCACCGTCGTACGCCCTGCAGCAGGCGTCGATCCCGGGGCAGCTGACCGGCTCGGTGGACTCGGCGTACGAGGTCCTGCAGATCACTTCGCTCGTCGGCGCCGGCTGGTCGGTGGTGATCCCCGACCATCAGGGCCCCGACTCCGCGTTCGCCGCCGGCCCTCTCGCGGGGCGGATCACCCTCGACGGCATCCGCGGTGCACGGAACTTCTCCCCTCTGGGCCTGAAGGAGGACCTACGCGTCGGACTGATGGGATACTCCGGCGGCGCGATCGCAACCGGCTGGGCGGCCGAACTGCACGAGCAGTACGCACCGGAGCTGCCGATCGTCGGTGCCGCGGAAGGCGGTGTGCCCGCGGACATCCGGGCGATGGTCGACCTCGCCGACCAGAACGCGGCCGCCGGCCTGATCCTCGCCGGCATCATCGGGGTCAGCCGGGAATACCCCGAACTCGACCGATTCCTGCAGCGAAACCTGAACCCGCTCGGAAAGGGCTTGCTGGCGAGCAAGAATCCACTGTGTCTCACCTACCAGGCCGTGCTCGCACCGTTCGTGAACATCAAGGGCCTGGTGAACCTGCCGGGCGATCCGCTCGACTACCCGACGCCGCGAAAGGTGCTGGGCCAGTTGCAGATGGGCAAGACCGTCCCGGGGTTCCCGATGTTCATCTATCAGTCCAACCCGGACTGGATCGCCCCGGTCGGCCCGGTGAACCAGCTCGTGCGCACGTATTGCGCCGATCCCAACGCCAGTGTGCGCTACACCCGCGACCACTTCAGCGAGCACATCACGCTCGCGATCGAAGGCTTCGCACCCGCTGTCGTGTGGATGCGGGATCGCCTGGGCGGCAGGCCCGCCGGCGTCGGATGCACCACCACCGATGAGGGTTCGATGTCGCTCGACCCGACGACCTGGCGTGCCTTCGTCAACCTCGTCGGCAACAATCTCGCCCTGCTGATCAACCAAGAACTCGGCAACCCGCCGCGTCTCCCGTAGACACGGAGGCGGGCGCGTCGTCGTGACCCGGCCGCCGGTGATGTGCACCCCGCATCACCGGCGGTCTGGGCGTGTCAGACCGACGGACGTATCAGTGCGACGGACGCGGCGCCGGTCTTGAAGATCGGCTGCTTGGATGCCGCGTCCCAGTCGGTCGGGGTCAGCTCGATCGCCGCGCGCCGATACTCGCCATCGGCGTCCCAGTAGCCGTAGCGGAACGGCACGAACAGGACGCCGGGACGGATACCGGTGATGCGCGCGGATGCGGTGATGGTGCCCCGTGGGGTGGTGATGGCGAGCAGATCGCCGTCGAGGATGTGTCTGCTCGTCGCATCGGGCTCGGACAACTCCACCCAGACCTCCGGCGCCGCCTTCTGCAGCTCGGATGCGCGGGCGGTCTTCGTCCGGGTGTGGAAGTGATAGACGGTGCGGCCCGTGATCAACGAGAACGGGTATGCGTCGCACGGCGCTTCGTCGGGCTCCACGGCGCGGATTTGATGATGGCCCGACCTGCGGGCGCCAGGGCCCGATACTCCGCGGGGTCGACCGGCTCACCCGTGACGAGATCTTTGCCGTAGGACTCGCAGTAGTCCGAGTCGGTGAAGAACTACCCGTCCGCGTAGAGGCGTTCGGTACCGTCCGGATCGAGCGTGGTACACGGCCATTGGACGCCACTGCGTTCGCGCAGCAGCGGGTAGGACAGTCCGCGGTAGGGCGTACGCGGACCCCAGGGGTCGTCGATCCGATTGCTCACGATGGGTTGGGTACCCACAACGTCGGGTTCGAACCCGCGCGGTTTCATCGGACGGGTGCGGGGTACACGGCACATCATGACCACCGTCAGCGAGATGCTCGAAACGCACCCTCAGCCCGACGACATCGACCTCGCCGTCCTCGGCGAATGCATCGAGGCGTGTGGCGAATGCGCTCAGCTCTGCACCGCGTGCGCGGATGCCTGCCTCGGCGAGAGCGGTGTCGCCGACCTCGTCGAGTGCATTCGCTCCGGCCTCGACTGCGCCGATCTGTGCTCGATCACCGAGCGCGTGCTGCTGCGTCGGACCGAGTCCAACATCGCGATCGTCCGCGAGACGGTGCAGGCGTGCCTCACCGCCTGCCGGGTGTGCGCCGACGAGTGTGCGAAACACGCCGAGATGCACCGGCACTGCAAGGTCTGTGCCGACGCCTGCCGACGCTGCGAGGAAGCGTGCCGCAGGTTGTTGGACGTGCTCGGCTGAGAACGGAACATCCACCCGGTTCACGCCGGACCCAACAGGGAGGAATGAAGACCATGGCTCGCTACCGAGTGCTGGATTCGAACGAAAAAGTCATCGAGGAAAAGGATTTCGACGACGCCACCGGCGCCTACGACTGGTTCAAGACGGTCGCTGCTCCCGATGACAGCCTCGGGACCGTCATGCAGGTCCACGACAACGGCGAGTGGAAGAACTTCGAGGTGTCCGACGGCGGCACCAACGCCAATCCCTCGGCGGACGCCGATTGATCAGCAACCGCCGGCCGGAATCCCGGCAAATCGACGCTCGAGGAAGCCGGCGGCGTCGACGCTGAACGGGATGAACGCGGCGGTGTGTGACTGCCCGCGGTACTCCCGGTAGGTCGTCGGCACCCCGCGGCGGCAATAGTTCGCCGCGAGTCCGGCGACGTCGGCGGTGACCATGATCCCGTCGCCGGTCCCGTCGGAGTTGCCGACGCCCAGCATCACCGGGACGCGCGGAGTGCCCAGTGTTCCCATGATGTTCTTCGAGATCGCTTGCCGCACACCAGGAATATCGAGGACTCCGCCGACCCCCGGGTTGAGCATCTGGCGATCGGTGAGGCCAGGGTATCCGTCGGCGAACTGCTCGATGCATTCGCCGGCGACCTGCTTCAGGATTCGGGTTCCCTTGCGGGACAGGTACGGCGCGAGACCCAGATCGTAGGTCCCGTCGTAGACGGCCATCAGCGCGGGGATGACGCCGGTCCAGTCCTTCTTGCCGTTGACGTATCCGAGGTTGTGGATCGGATCGACCGGTACGCCACCGGCGGCTGCGCCGACGATGTTGAGCTCCGGCGAGTACACCGGCGCCAGTTCCGCTCCGAAGCCCGTCGGCACCGAACCGCCGGAGTAGCCGTACAGCGCGATCGGCGTGCGCGCAGGGGCCTTCAGCTGCCGCAGCGTCGCTCGCACGCCGTCGAGTGCGGCGTACCCGGATTCCCGCGCGATGGTCCAGCGCAGACCCCGGCCCTCGTAGTCGGGGACCGACACCGTGTACCCGGCGGCCATCAGCCCGCTGACGAGCGCGATGTCGATCGGGCGCTCCGACATGTTGCCGCCGCGCAGGGTGTACGACGGATCGCATTGCGAGCCGAGCGCGTCGTAGAAGGAGTGATACGACACCACGCGTCGGGGTGCCCCGGACCCGACCCCGGGTGGTGAGAGGACGGTCGTGACCGTCGCGGTGGGTCCGCCGAAGTTGTCGGTACTGCGATAGAGGATCTGTGTCGCCGTGATCGGCACACTCGTTCCGCGCCAGCCCAACGAGACCTGTCGCGTCCGCAGGATCGCCCCCGGCGCGCGGTTCTCGTAGCCACCTGGCGGAACGTAGAACGGGTCCTCCGACGGCAGGAGTGCCGGAGCGGCCACGGGTGACGGAGTCGCAGCCGACGGGGCCGACACGGCATCAGGGGCGAGGACGGCGAGCGACGCGGCCACCCCCAGTGCGGTGGCGAGGGTGGTGAGAAGTCGCAGGGTCCGGCGCATGAGCAGTGATCATGCCCGACTTGCCGGGCCGGCGCCCTGGATCGGTGCAGGTGAGCCCAGATTTGAGCCCGGATTTGATCCGGTCAGGTGACCGGCGCGCTCGCCCCTGCGCGCTCGACCTCTTCGACGACGGGCGACATCGACACCACCACGGCGCCGATGACGGCTGCGATGAACGCGATCACGGCGACCGGTCCCCACCCCGCACGGACGGTGTCGCCCAGGACGACGATCCCGATCACCCCCGGCACCACGGTCTCCCCCACCACCAGCGACGCCGACGCTGCGCTCACCGCACCCTTCTGGAGCGCGACGGTGAACATGTAGAACCCGCCCGGACCCGCGAGGATGATCGCGTACAGCGCCGGATCGGTGAACAGTTCGGCGAGGTCGAAGGGGTCGAGCCCGTCGAGAATCCGCACCGCGACGGCGAGGACACCGAACAGGACACCGCCGGAGAGACCGGCCGGCACCGAGACCCGGCTCTGCATCCGCGACAGGATCGCCACTCCCAGTCCGAGAATGACGACCGCCGCGACGAGAACCGCCCAATGCAGCCACTCCTCGTGCTTGCGTCCCTCGTCTCCAGCCGCGAAACCCAACAGGATCAGGGAGAGCACGACGACCCCGACGGCGATCCAGTCACGTTGTGTAAGCCTGGATTTCAGGATGATCGTCGCCAGGACCACGGTCACGACAAGGTTGGCGCTGACGATCGGCTGGGCCAGGAACAGCGGGATCATCCGCGCCGCGACCATGTTGCCGAGAAAACCGATGCCGTCCAGCGCCATTCCGGCGATGAACGCCACGGTCAGCATCGCGGCGATCGTCGACTTCAGCGACGGCACCTCGCCGGGCCCGGCGCCCGTGTCGTCGACGCTCTGTGCGCCGCGTGCCTGCAGCACCGAGGCCGTTCCGTAGGCGAGTGCCGCGAAGATCGCCGCGAGGATCCCGAGGAGCATGGATGCACGATAGCCCGGCGTCGTGCCACATCCGTGCCGCACGGCGCGGGAATCGGGCCAACCCGACGGGTCCGGCGGGCGTTTCGCGATGCCCTCTGGTCAAATCGAGGCGCCGCCTTGTCCCTCGGGTGTCGACCTCAGGAAGGAACAACGGGATGACCGTCGATGATCAGGACGCCACCTCCGTCGAACCGCGTGCCGGCCGTCGGGAGTGGCTGGCGCTCGGTGTTCTCGCGACCGGTCTGTCGATGATCGTCGTCGACGGCACGATCGTGAATGTCTCGCTGCCGGTCATCATCGACGACCTGCATCTGGACCTCACCGACGCCCAGTGGATCAACAGTCTCTACTCGGTGGTCTTCGCCGCGCTGCTCCTGTCCGCCGGTCGCCTCAGCGACCGCATCGGTCGACGACTGTTGTTCATGATCGGCGTGGCCGTGTTCCTGGCGGGCAGTCTCCTGGCGGCCGCCGCGGACGATTCGACCACCCTGATCCTCGCCCGTCTCGTCCAGGGCATCGGCGGCGCGTTCGTGTTGCCGTGCACGCTCTCGACGGTGAACGCGACATTCCGCGGCCGCGACCGGGTGATCGCCTTCGCGATCTGGGGTTCGGTGATCTCCGGGATGGCAGCGATCGGCCCACTCCTCGGCGGCTGGCTCACCACGGACTTCTCGTGGCGATGGATCTTCCTCGTGAACGTGCCCATCGGGATCGCGGTCGTCATCGGGGCATTCCTCGTCGTCCCGGAGACCAAAGCCGCGATCTCGGTTCCCGGACTCGACGTCGTGGGCCTGCTGCTCAGCATGGTCGGTTTCGGCGCGTTCATCTTCGCGCTCATCGAAGGCCAGACCATCGGATGGTGGAAGCCGATCTCGGAGCTGAAGGTCCTGGGCGCCACATGGTCGACGGGTGCGCCGGTTTCCGCGACGCCACTCGCAGCTGCCGTCGGTCTCGCGGCGCTCGCCGGTTTCGTCGCGTGGGAACGTCATCGCTCGCGGCTCAACCGTTCGGCGATCCTCGACCTGTCCCTCTTCCGATTCCATACCTTCAGCTGGGGCAACATCACCGCGGTCACCGTGGCGATCGGTGAGTTCGGACTCCTTCTCGTCCTCCCTCTGTTCCTGGTCAACGCGTACGGTCTGTCCACGCTCGGGGCCGGATACGTGCTCGCCGTGATGGCCGTCGGAGCCTTCGCGTCCGGCGGTGCCGCGCGGCACGTCGCCGCACGCTTCGGGGCTCCGCGGACCGTGATGATCGGTCTCGCCCTCGAGGTCATCGGCGTCCTGGCCTTCGCCCTCTACCTCCGCCCGTCGTCGGCTGCCTGGGTGCTCGCCGTGCTGCTCGCGGTCTACGGCGCCGGGCTGGGACTCGCGTCCGCACAGCTCACCGGAACGGTCCTGGTCGACATCCCGACCGAGGAGTCCGGCCAGGGCTCGGCCACGGAGAGCACGGCCCGTCAGCTCGGCGCCGCTCTCGGCACCGCGATCCTGGGCACCGCCCTGTCGTTGAGTCTCGCGCACAGCCTTCCGGACCGTTTGGAGCCCGTCGACCTGCCCACTCAGGCCACCGCGCCGCTCGTCGACGCCACGCGTGACTCGGCGGGAAGCACCATCCCGGCCATCCGGCACGAAGGTGACCACGGCAGCCTGGGGGCAGAGGGCCCGGCGGTCGCCGACGCCTTGTCCGACGGTTTCGCCGACGCGACCCGCTGGTCGCTGTTCGTCGCCGCCGGCTTCCTGTTCGTCGGTTTCGCCACGTCGTCGCAGCTGCAGTCGAGGCGGCGCGACGACAAGGTCACCGCCTGATGACGATCGCCGAGGGCCGTAGCGCCGACTGACGGAATCGATATCAATCCTCGGACACCAGGTGTCGATCAACTGTGACCTTCAAGACGGGTGAGGGCACACCACTTCCTGATCGAACGAGTTCGTGGATGACGCAACCCGTCAATCCCGGTGACCCTCAGCCGAATCAGGGGCACCCGTCCCGGTTCGGGCAGCAGCAGCCCTACCACACCCAGCAGCCGTACCAGGGCCAGCCGAATCCCGGATACCCGCCGGCCCCGGCTCCGAAAAAGCGCAAGAAGTGGCCGTGGATATCCCTCGCCCTGGTCGTTCTGTTCCCGGCGCTCGTCGGAGGATGCATGGCCCTCGTCGGCGGCGCAGCCGTGTCCATCGACGAGGAATCGAAGCGCACCGTGACCGTCACGTACGAGATCACCGGTGATGGGGCGACCGGAAGTGCCACCTACACGACCGGCGACCTTGACATGGCGCAGGACACCGACGTCCCTGTTCCGTGGTAGAAGGACGTGGAGATCACGGGTCTCGGGAAGTACGTGTCCCTCACCGCCACCAACGATTTCGAGAGTTCTGGCACCATCACCTGCACCATCCGCCAGGACGACAAGGTGATCTCGGAGAACACTGCGTCGGGCCCCGGTGCCACCGCGAGCTGTTCGGGTAGTGCGGGGTGGTTCGTCGCCGGTGATCACCCGAGGACCGGGGCCTGGGGTGGTTGCTGGAAGCGAATGCGGCGCAGGTTGGGGAAGAAGTCTTCGAGGGTTTCGGCGTTCCCCCGGATGCGATAACCCTCCGGGGGAACGTACTCGCTGACCAGCCGGCCCTCGTCGTCGCGGTACTGGGATCGACCCAGTCGCCGAACGTCTTGTGCAGGTGCCCGTGGCGGCACTTCGGGGACAGGTTCTCACTCGACGTCGCACCACCCCGCGACGGGTTTCGGTGGTCCGAACTCGGCCACGTGGTCGAGATCGGAGTCGAAGGCCGAACGATCGCAACCGGATTCGCCGCAGTAACCGTGCCGGACATGCACGAAATACGCACAGGATCGGGTGGGCCGGTACGGATCCGACGGCTGGGCGCCGGGGTAGACGACAACCGGCTCGACGTTCGTCGGCGGGGTGCGCACCGGGGTCAGTGGTGTGACCGTCGCGTCGGAGCGGGCGGCGAGGTCGCGGACGCGTTCGTCGGAGATCACGCCGTGCACGTCCATCCACGCGACACCGGGTGTCCCGTCGAGGGTGGCGGGGTCGGTGACCACATGGATGTGGACCTCCGAGCGCACCGCGGCGACCGCGTGGGCGAGATCGAGACTCTGCGCGGCACAGTCCCCGCGGTCGCACAGGCACTCGAACGCAGTCCCGGTGCACAGGGCGAACATGGCGTCGGAGTTGCGTTGTCCTAGTGCGGACGTCGTGTGTGCACACCGAATCGGCCAGTGCTCGGACGGCTTTGGCGGCGATGCGAGTGTTCTCCGCCGACATCACCGCGGTGATCTCGCCGGTGCCGTCGTCGACGATGTGGGTCCACACGCCCCGGTTGCCCAGGGCTTCTATGCGGCGTTCACGCACCAGATCCGGGTCGTGGCGAAACACCAGGCTCTCGACCATGTCCCGCAGGCGGGGTCGCGACCATGCTCCTTTCTTGGTGCGCAGGGTGGTGGCGATCTCGGCGTCGAGGATCGGAACGATCGACGACTCGACAGGCACGAGTGCGGTGCGCGACAGGATCACCTGCAACTGCCAGCGGCTGGTGAGGCCGTCGCGCAGGGTGTCCAAGACCTCGGCGAGAACCTCGCCTGGTCTGTCTGCTGACATCCCCGCCACGTTGCCCCCGCAACGCCTGCGGCCCAACCCGATCGGCCGAACCTGATACCAACCGCACCAGACCCTTCCACCGACAAATGCCGCCGCAGCCGATCTCGATCCACGCGAAGTTGTGGATGAAGACCACCGCCACACGAACACATTGCATTTCGTCCTGAATAGCGGACGCATCGCACACTACGCCGGCAGGGCCAAACGCGGGCGCAACCCAGGACTGTGACCCGACCTTTCCATGAGCCTGACACCGATTCCCGCGGTCGTGGTCGGCGAGCGCGACGTGACGGCCCTCACGTTCGTTGCCAGTAAAGATGCGGTATGCCATAGTGCATGAACAGTCAGTGGCCGATATCGCGTTGTGTCCAGCTTTCGATGACGCGGCGGCCCTTGATTGGGGTTTCGGGGGAAGTTCTTGTTGGCGCGCCGAGGTTTTCGTGTCTCGCGTGCTGACTGTTGGCGCCTCTGACCCGGTGAACAGTGTTGACCTGACCGATGACTTGGGGGGCGCATGGTGTTGGGGGATATGGACGTTCGGCCGCTGCGTCGGTCTGCCACCGCGTTCGTGACTGGAGTGTGCGCTGTCCTGGCGGTCTTTATCACCGGGGCCGGGACTGCGGCGGCGGCACCCACACCGCTGGCGTCGACCTATGACCGGCTTGTCACCGATGACGGCTGGAAGGTCGAGTTGCGGGCCTCGGAGCTGGTGGTCAACCCGATGTCGAACATCGCCAACAGTTTCGCCTCCCGCGAAGGCTGGGTGTCAGCACGGGTGGGTGCGGTGATCACCCCCGCCGCCGGGCGTACACCGTCACAGCCGGTGAGTTCGGGTGTGCTGGAGCAGTTCCTGGTCGTCGGCTGCCAGATCGACATCTCCGATGGGGCGACGTTCGGGTTGGGGTCGTCGTTCGGCCCGAACGCCAATGTCACCATCTCCGGGCAACCGGGTGTGTCGGTGGGCGGTTCGGCGTCGGTGTCGCCGTCGATCTCATCGAAGCTGAAACCGGGCACCATCAACGAGATCTCGCTGGGCAAGAAGACGTTGCAAACCAATCGGGCCTCGATCCGCGCCAAACGCGTGCACGTGCGGGTGGATGGGTGTGCCGGTCCGGTCACCGTCCGGGTGATCGTGCGGTTGTCGGTGTCCACGCCGACCGCCGATGACACCCTCAACCTCTACTCGGCACGCACGTGGCTGTAGTACGCAAACGCGACCTGGCGGTGCGCCGTCGATTTATTCCAGTCGTCCGATGACTACGGGGGTACCAGTGATGACGGATCGTCGGACCAACGCGGAGGATTACGGGGCCGTCGCCGAGTGCTCGCCACCGGATGTCGACCATGTTCGTGCTTCTGCTGACGGCACGGACGATCAACTCCCACACCTTTAGGCGTTCGGCAGTGATCGGGGGAAAGACGATGAAGAGTGCTGGACCGCCGGCAACAAGACGAAACACGCGCAAATTCGTTGCAACTGTAGTGGGCACGGCGGCGGTCGCCATTGTGGCTCTCGCTGCACTCCTGGTTCCGGGCGATCCGGCAACCGCGGAAACCCCTGCCGAGCGTTGCGCGCGGGAGACCGAGGCCTATAACAATGCGTGGGCGCAGACGTGGGCCGCCTCGAACGGCAAACCCGCCGGCCAGGCACCCCCACCACCGGTGCCGTATGTGTGTGTCGATCCCGGGCCGCCGACCTCGTCGACGACCGCGCCGCCATCGGTGACGGCTCCGACCACCCCGACCGAGACCAGCATCCCCGACGCCGGCGGCCCGAACGTGGGCGCACACGCGCCCACTGATATTCCAACTTCTGGTCCGGGACGATCGCCTATTGTGCCCATTCCTGATTCAGGCCCTCGCCAGCAGCCGGTCCCTCGTCAGGAAAGTAGCCCGGTGGTGGTGACAGCCTCTACCGCGATTGCGGGGCAAGACATCGTGTTGCGCTTCCCAGGGGGAGTGAGAGGGACCGTGTACCGCGTTGAACAGCTCGGCGGAATTCAGCGAGTCAGTATTGCGAGGCTCGACCAGCAAGCTCCTGATCGAATTGTGCTGAAAGCAGCCATACCAACAGGCACATACTGGAAACAACTGGACGAGGACAGCCTCGCCCTGATGGCCCCGGGCGACCTCGTAATCGCGACCCTGTTCAGCACTGCCAGAGGCGGGTTCGATCTGGTACCAAACGGGAATGATCTTGTCGCGACCTTCATGCGAGGGTCCGAGTTGGCACCCTCTGTAGCCGACATTTTTGCACCCGCAAGAGTGCCTGCGTCTGCAAGCGGGTGCACGTTTTCCAATGGTCAGTTCCTCTCGCGTAACTGCGTCAGAGTGAGCGGCAAGGGACAGTACATCGACTACATTATCGCGACACTAGACACGGGAGGTTCGCCGTATCCGCGAAATATATGCGATCGTGGATATGAATTCAACTACACCGATGAGTTTGGATACCCGCGCACTCAGGTGATCGAGAAGCCAGGCTGTACGTGGATGTCTGCGGGCGTTACATGGTCGGAGAAGCTGGACGTCAACCGGAGAGCGAAGGACGGCAGCCAGGTGTGCACACGGACACGGAGCAGCCACTCCAACGGCGAATGGTCTCCTTACGCGTGCGTGACGATCAAGAAGTGAGCGCCATATGACGAAGAAGGAGAGTAGGGGCGAGACACCCCGCTCAGGTCGCCTGTGGCCGATCGTCCAGATTGTCACTGGCCTATTCATTGCAAGTCAGCCCTACTACGGATGGATCTCTTGGTGGCGTGGCGAGATCGATCCGAGCGGCGGCGAAATTGCGTACATCATCGGGTTTCTGGTCGTCGGTCTCATCGTGGCGGCACTGGGCGTACGTCGACTGTTTCGCGTGAGAAAGGGCGACCAGTAGTCGCCTGTGGCGTTCGGATGGTCAATGACTGAGGAAACGACCCACTCAAGCGAGATGGGTCTAGCCCGGTAGCGAATCGAAGAAGCACGTAGGCCGTTGTTCTCAGCGAATTGTGTCGACCACACCTCGATCGCAGGACAGCGACGCGGGGTGCAGCCAGTGCCGTGCACCGTTCAAGCGTACTGCCTTCGGTGCCCGGCGAATCCGGTCGAATTCTCGTGTTCTCGGACCGGTGGTGGCCCGCGAGGACGTCCGAACATCGCCTGATCCGGATCACCTTTGCCCATCGTGCCCATCCGCCGACCGACGGCGCCGGTCGTGGCCGCAGTCAGTCCCGGTGCTCCGCCCGCGCCGGATGCCCGTACCCACGAGGCGCATTCGTCGCCTCGGCGGTCTCGACGGCGGTGACCGCGCCCGACGACGCGAGAACCACTCCCCCGCCGACGGCGGCCACGAACGCGACGAACGCGACCGGACCCCAGCCCGCCCGCGTGACGTCGCCGAGAAAGGCGATTCCGACGGCACCGGGCAGCACCGTCTGACCGACCACCAGCGCGGCGGCGGCGCCGTTGACCGAACCGGTCTGGAGCGCGACGGTGAACAGGTAGAAGCCGCCGATACCGCTGATCAGCAGCGCGTACAGCGCCGGGTCGGTGAACAGCACCGCCGGTCGCAACGGATCCACACCGTCGAGAATCCTCGACGCCACGGCCATCACGCCGAACACCGCACCCGCGATGAGTCCGGTGACCGATGCGATGTGGGTCTTCAGGCGACGCATCATGACCAGGCCGAGCACGATGAGCGCGGGACCGGCGACCAGCACCGCCCAGCGCATCCACGCCGTGTGGTCGACGCCCTCCCGGCCGGCCGACGCCGCGAGCAGCGCCAACGACACCACGACCACCGCGCCGGCGATCCAATCACGAAGAGTCAGGCCGACTTTCAGCACCACCAGCGCCAACAGCGCGGTGGCGACGAGCCGTGCGGAGATGATCGTCTGCGACAGGAACAGCGGGATCAGCCGGGCCGAGGCGATCGTCGCGACGAAACCGATGATGTCGAAGACGAACCCGACCAGGAACGGGACCGTCAGCATCGTCAGCGCGGTCGACTTCAGCGACGGGTGCGCGCCGGCGGATCGTCGGCGTTCCTCACGGATCGCCGCGCGCTGCGAGACCTGTTCGGCCCCGAGCGCCTGCAACACCGCCGCCGCGGCGAAGGCGAGCGCTCCGATGACCGCGATGACGATCCCGCCGGTCATGACGACTCAGTTCACCGTGGCGTGAGGACGTCGGTCCCGACGAACTTCGCCAGTTCCGCCGGCAACCTGACCGAACCGTCGGGCTGCTGGTGGTTCTCCAGGATCGCCACCAGCCAGCGGGTGGTGGCGAGGGTGCCGTTGAGCGTCGCGGCGATCTGCGGCTTGCCGTTCTCGTCGCGGTACCGGATCGACAGCCGCCGCGCCTGGAAGGTGGTGCAGTTCGACGTCGAGGTGAGCTCGCGGTAGGTGTTCTGGGTCGGGATCCACGCCTCGCAGTCGAACTTGCGGGCCGCCGACGAACCGAGGTCGCCGCCGGCGACGTCGATGACGCGGTACGGCACGTCGATCGCGGCGAGCATCTCCTTCTCCCAGTTCAGCAGGCGCTGGTGCTCGGCCTCGGCGTCCTCCGGCTTGCAGTAGATGAAGCCCTCGACCTTGTCGAACTGGTGCACCCGGATGATGCCGCGGGTGTCCTTGCCATAGCTCCCGGCCTCGCGGCGGAAGCAGGTCGACCAGCCGGCGTAACGCCTCGGTCCGCCGGACAGGTCGAGGATTTCGTCCATGTGGTAGCCGGCCAGCGGCACCTCCGACGTGCCGACCAGATACAGATCGTCGTCCTTGTCGAGGTGGTAGACCTCGTCGGCGTGGGCGCCGAGGAACCCGGTGCCCTCCATGACCTCCGGGCGCACCAGCACCGGCGGGATCATCAGCTGGAAGCCGTTGGCCGCGGCCTTCTGCGCCGCCATGTTCAGCAGGCCGAGTTGTAGGAACGCACCCTGGCCGGTGAGGAAGTAGAAGCGCGAGCCCGACACCTTCGCGCCGCGTTCCATGTCGAGCAGGCCGAGCGACTCACCCAACTCGAGGTGGTCCTTCGGGTTCTCGATCTCGCGGACCTCGCCGACGTGCTCGAGGACCACGTAGTCGTCCTCACCACCCGCGGGGGCCTCCGGCGCGACGATGTTGGAGATGGCGCGGTGCGCCCGTGCGGTGGCCGCCTCGGCCTCCGCCTGACGGGCCACGGCGGCCTTCACCTTCTCGGCGAGCTCCTTGCCCTTGGCGAGCAGGGCCTGCTTCTCGTCGCCCTGGGCCTTGCCGACCTGTTTGCCGAGCGCTTTCTGCTCCGATCGCAACGAGTCGGCCTCGACGATGGCCGCGCGACGCGCCGCGTCGGCCTCGAGAAGGGCATCCACCAGACCGGGGTCCTCGCCGCGGGCACGCTGCGAGGCGCGGACCAGATCGGGGTCGTCACGAACAATCTTCAGGTCGATCACGCCTTCAAACCCTACTTGAGCGCGGGAGAGCGACCCGGCCAGGCATGATGGATTGCGATGAACACGCCCGACCCCGATCGCGACAAGCGCGTCCCGGACGAGTCCCGGCTCACACCCGAGCCCGGTTTCGACCCGGAGACCGCACCCCTCGACGAGTCCGCGCCGGACGACGACTTCGCCCCGGTCGAACCGGGCCCGACGACGCCGCGGCCGCCACGCCCCCTCGCGCGCAACCCGATCTTCGTGGTCCTCGCCGCGATCGTCATCGGCGCGGTGGTCGCAGGTGGCGTCGCCTTCGCGACCGGTGTGTTCGACGACTCCGGCCGCGTCGGCGGCAGCAACATCGGCGAGGGCGAACGACTCGTGCAGAACGCCTTCACCGAGTCGGTGGCCGGTGACTGCCTGGACTGGCCGGCCGGGAGCCCCGGCCGGCCGTCAAAGGTCGGGTGCGAGCAGAAACACCGCTTCGAGGTCGCGGGCGGCATCGACACCTCGCTCATCCCCGGCGCGGAGTTCGGCAAGGACGCCGCCTGGCCCGGACCGGATCGCTTCGCCGCCATCCGCGACGAACAGTGCCCGATCATCGTCGACTCCTACCTCGACGGTCGGCTCGACCCGCAGGGCCGGTTCTCGGTCGGGATGATGTACCCGTCGCAGGACCAGTGGGGCAAGGGCGCGCGCGAGCTGCGGTGTGGCATCCAGGAGAACGGCCCGGACGGCCAGCCCGCCCAGTTCTCCGGCCGCGTCGCCGACCAGAACCAGTCCTTCGTGTGGCCGGAAGGCACCTGCATCGGCATCAACCCCGAGGACCGCTCCCCCACCGGGTTCCCGGTGAACTGCGCCGAGCCGCACGCCTTCCAGACCACCGGCATCGTCGACCTCGCGGTCCGATTCGGCGACCGGATGTCGAACAAGCCGTGGCCGCCGACCGGCGCGCAGAACAACTACCTGGCGTCGATCTGCCCCAAGCAGGCCGAACGCTTCGCCGGTGGCGCCGACAAGCTCGACAAGACCACCCTCAACGTGCAGTGGTCGGTGCTCTCGGAGCCGAGCTGGCTGGCCGGCAGCCGCAAGGTGGTCTGTTACCTCGGTCTGCCCGACAACCGCGGCGGCTTCGCGACCCTCGTCGGCGACGTCAAGGAGGGCACCCTGCTGATCAACGGCAAGGCGCCCGTCCCGCCACCGGCCGCCCCGCCGGGCCGCGCACTGCCCACGCCGGTGCCGCTGCCCCCGGGCATCGCGCCGAACCCGGCCGAAGTCCCCGCACCGGCGGGCTGACGCGTGCCGGTCAGGATGTCCGACGACGAGTTCGACGAGTTGGTGTCCGATGCACTGGACACCATCCCGTCGGAGCTCACGGACGCGATGAACAACGTGGTGATCCTGGTCGAGCCGCGCAACCCGGAGGAGCCCGACATCCTCGGCCTCTACCAGGGCGTGGCGCTCACCCTCCGTGACCACGACTACGGCGGGTACCTGCCCGACACGATCACCATCTACCGCGAGCCCATCCTCGCCATGTGCCGAACCCGCGACGAGGTGGTGCACGAGGTCGCCGTCACCGTGATGCACGAGATCGCCCACCATTTCGGCATCGACGACGAGTGGCTGCACGCCAACGGCTGGGGCTGACCCGAGGCCGCCACCTGCCGCGGCAGGTTTCGTCCGCCTCGGATCGAGGAATACGAGGGCACCGGTCCAGCCCACGGTAGGAGTCCATCCATGTCGACCGACGCCATCGTCATCCTCAAGGACGAGCACAAGCAGATCCGCAAACTGTTCCGCGACTTCAGGTCCGCGGGCGAGAACGCGACCACGACCAAGGGCAAGATCGTGGACAAGATCATCGAGGCCCTCACGGTGCACACCTACATCGAGAACGAGGTGATGTACCCGGAGATCCGCAAGCGCGTCCCCGAGCTCGAGGACGACATCCTCGAGTCGTACGAGGAACACCACGTCGCCGACGTGTTGGTCGTCGAGCTCGCCGGGATGAGCCCGGATGCCGAACGGTTCGACGCCAAGACGACGGTGCTCATCGAGAACGTCGAGCACCACATCGAGGAGGAAGAGGACGAGTGGTTCCCCAAGGTGCGGGAAGCGCTCGGCCGCAAGGAACTCGCGGAGATCGGCGAAGAGATGCTCGCGCGCCGGGAGAAGGCCCCGCGGCGTCCGTCCCAACCGTCGGCCCTGAAGAAGACGGTGGACGCGATCATCAAGTAGCGGGGCCGCGCCGGCCTCTCGGGTCGCCGGCACCGGCGGGTCGCTAGCCCATCGGGTCGTCGACGAGCGGTTCGTCGACCCGCCCGAACGGCGCGGTCTCCGCGCCCCAGCGGTGGCACACCCACACCCCGTCGACGTACTCGAGTTCGATCGAGCCGGTGTTGCCCAGATGGGTCGCGGCGGCGAAGCGCGAGTCGATGCCGGCGAGGCGTGCCGCGATGAGGCGGATCGCCGCACCATGGCTGACCAGGTAGACCTCGCGGGGGTTCGTGCCGGTCAGGTGATGGCGGGCGAGATCCTCGACCGTCGGGAGGTACCGGTCGTAGACCATCGCGAGCGATTCGCCGCCGGGGATGCGGACATCGAGATCGCCGGCGTGCCAGCGCTCCATGACGTCGTGGAAGGTGTCGTGCGCCTCGCGGTCCGAGCGGTCCTCGAGAAGACCCGCCTGGACCTCGTGCACGCCGTCGACGGGCTCGGTGTCGATGTCCCACACCGACGCGATGAGTTCGGCCGTCTGCCGCGCGCGCAGCGCATGTGAGCTCAGGAGCACCGCGTCGTGTTCGGGACGGTTCTCCAGGCCGAACCGAACCCCCTGGCGCGCACCGAAATCGGTGAGCGCGGCGCCGGGAAGTGCGGTGTCGAGGCGGCGCATGACGTTCGCGGTGGTCTCGCCGTGACGGACCAGGTGCAGTCGCGCCATCAGTACTCACCCCGCCGCATCGCCTCGACCCACGCCAGGGATTCGGCGTGGTCGGGCGGCGGCGACCCGGTTGTGCGGATCGCCGGCCAGGAGCCGAGGTAGACCACCCGCTCGCACCGGCGATGAAGTGCGGCAAGGGCTTCGGCGACCGCGGCGTCGTCGATGTGTCCCACTGCGTCGAGGAAGAAGCGGTAGCGGCCGGCGATGGCCCGGCCCTCCCGCTCGTCACGCTGCGGCCGGGACTCGATGCGTGTGAGATCGATGCCGCGCGAAGCGAACTCGTTCATCGCCGCCATCAGGCTGCCCGGTTCGTTGGACAGGTCGAGGATGACCGAGGTGCGGTCGGTGCCGGTGCGCCGGGTCGGCACCGCCGGACGTCCCAGCACGAGGAAGCGTGTGGTGGCCTCCTTCGCGTCGCAGACACCGTCGGCGAGCACGGTGAGATTCGACAGTCGTGCGGCAAGACCCGTGGTGACCGCGGCGTCGGCCTTGCCGGCCGCGACATCCTGCGCGGCAGCGGCATTCGATCCCGAGGTGACGAACTCCGCGTTCGGGAACAGTTCGGCCACCGAGCGCCGGACCTGCGCCGACGCGACCGGGTAGGCGGCGATGGTGCGGACCTCCCCGGCGGCCATTGGCGTGGCCGCGGCGATCGTGAAGGCGATGTCGAGGACGGTCTCGGCGAACACCTGGACGCGGCCGTCCGCCCCGGAACTCGCCGGCGGGACGAGCGCGTCCATGGTCGCGGGGACCGAACCCTCGAGCGAACTCTCGACGGGCACACAGCCGTAATCGGCCTCACCGCTGCGGACCATCGCGATGGTCGCAGCAGGACTCGACGCCGCCACCTTGGTGACGTCGTCGTCGAGGTCGAGTCCGCCGAGCGTGGTGTCGTGTGAGGCGAGAACCTCATCGAGTGCCATCTCGGCGAAGGTTCCGCGCGGGCCGAAGTAGGCGATGACAGGCACCACACGAGAGTAGTGGACGATGCCCGCGCGACCGGGCAGGCCGCGATCGCCGTGGAATCCCGGGCACGACGACCCATTGACGGGCAAGGCGGACCTATTTAGGTTAGGGTTACCTTCTAAGCCAGCCGGCTCGACCACAGCTGCCCGCGCCGATCGGAGACAGACATGACGCGAACGACGACCGCCCGCCCGACGGACGCCGAGATGATCCAGACGGCCTGCCGCCGGCCGGGCTCGGCCCTCCTCGCCGTCGAGGGCGCCGACACGACCCCGATCGACGTCGTCCACCTGTTCGAGTCCCAGGCATTCGTCCTGGTCCCCACCCATGGTGATGCGATGGCCGCGATCGACGGGTCCGACGGCACCCCGGCCATGCTCGAGGTCACCGACTGGGCACCCATCGACCTGCGCGAACGCGTCCGCTCGGTGGTCTGGCTCAACGGCGTGCTGTTCCGCGTCCCGGCGACCTCGAGCGAGACCTGGCCGTCGAGATCGCCGGCGAGCACCCCGACGACGGTCTCCTCGACATCGGCCACGGCGCGTCCATGGTGCGTCTGCAGGTCGAGACCGCCGTGATCGCGTCGGGTTCCGGCGCGGCGGCGGTCACCGCGGCCGAACTCGCCGACGCGAACCCGGACCCGTTCTGGGAGTGCGAAGCGGGCTGGCTGGCCCACCTCGACGCCGACCACGCCGACCTCGTCGGGCAGCTCGCCCGTAAGATCCCCGCCGACCTGCGCACGGGCCGGGTCCGTCCGCTCGGACTGGACCGCTTCGGCATCCGCTTTCGCATCGAGAGCACCGACGGCGACTCCGACGTGCGACTCCCCTTCCCGCGGCCGGTGTCGGACGTGATCGAGCTGTCCCGGGCGCTGCGGAACCTCGCGGGATGCCCGTTCCTGAACTCGATGCCGGACTGATCCCCCGCGGCCGGCCGCGCTCGCACCGCGGGCAGCAACCCGGGAGGCGCGCCTAGGCTGTCCGGCATGTCACTGCGCGAGTACCTGCGGCCGGCGCCGCACGGCATCCCGGTCGTCACCGACCGCGCCGAACGACGGGGGCTGATCGTCGAACTCGTCATCGTCGGCGTGCTGACGTTCGGGTTCTCCGCCATCTCGGCGGTCCTCGCGCTGCTCGAGGCCCAGCTGACCGGCGGCATCGGCGACACGACGGTCGCGCTCAACCCGAGCCGCTCCGACCTCGCCGTCATCGACGCCGTTCGCCAGGTGATGTACGCGCTGCGCCTGTTCGCGATGGGCGGGCTCGGCGTCTACCTGTTGTGGCGCAGCGGGATCCGCCCCACGCGGGTCGGGCTCGGCCGGTGGACCCCGCGCCGCGACGTCCCCGCGGGCCTCGCCCTCGCCGCGATCATCGGCCTGCCCGGCCTCGCGCTCGTCGCGGTCGCCCGCGCCGTGGGCCTCAACGCCGGCCTCATCCCCAGCCAGGCCGACTCCTGGTGGGAGTGGCCGGTTCTCATCCTCATCGCGCTCGGCAACGCCGCCGCCGAGGAGCTCATCGTCGTCGCGTACTTCATCACCCGGCTGCGCCAGCTCGGCGCCTCCGAGACCGGATCACTGCTCGCGAGCGCGGTGCTGCGCGGTGGCTACCACCTCTACCAGGGCTTCGGCGCCGGCGTCGGCAACGTGCTGATGGGCCTCGTCTACGGACGGTTCTTCCAGGTCTCCGGTCGGACATGGCCACTGGTCATCGGGCACGGCGTCATCGATGTGGTGGCCTTCCTCGGGTACGCGCTGCTGCGCGATCACCTGTCCTGGGTTGGCTGAGCCTCCGGTTCCGCCCCGGCCGCGGGCGCGCCGTCCCCACGTCCACCCGAACCGGTCGCCCGGGCCAACCCGAAGAGCACGAGCCCGACGGCGAGGAGAATCCCTGCGCGCAACCAGCTCTCGGCGCTCTGCTGGGTCATGAGCACGATGCACGACACGACGGCCAGCACCGGCACGATCGTCGGCACCCGGAAGTGGTCGGCGTCGACGACGTCCCGGCGCAACACGAGGACGGCGACGTTGGTGCTCACGAAGACGAACAGCAGCAACAGCACCACGGTCTCGGCCAGTGCGGCCACCGATCCGGTCGCGGCGAGGACCATCGCGATCGCGGTGGTCGCGACGATCGCCACCCAGGGCGTCCGGCGCCGCGACAGGACGCGCGCCAGCGTCGACGGGAGAAGTCCGTCGCGCGCCATCCCGAAGGTCAGCCGCGACGCCATGATCATCGTGAGCAGCGCGCCGTTGGCGACCGCGATCAGTGCGATGAGCGAGAACAACCGGTCCGGCACGCCGACGTCGGCGGCCGAGACCACCTCCAGCAGCGGGCCGCTCGACGAGGCGAGCTGGTCGGGCGACACCACGAACGAGACACCGAGCCCGACGAGCACGTACACCACGCCCGCGGTCAGCAGCGCACCGAACAGCGCCTTCGGGTAGACGCGCCGCGCGTCGTGCATCTCCTCGGCCATGTTCGCCGAGGTCTCGAAGCCCATGAACGAGTAGTAGGCGAGCACCGCGGCGCCGAGCACGGCGAGCGTGGGGGTCGTCGAGTCGTCGAACTCCAGCACCCGTTGCGGCTCCCCGCCCCCGCGGCCGAGGACGATGCCGGCGAGCACGATGATCAGCACCAGACCCGACACCTCGACGACGGTCATCACCACGTTGGCGCGCAATGATTCGCTGATGCCGCGGGCGTTGAGCAGGGCCACCGCGACGAGGAAGACGAGCGCCGCACCGGTGGTCGGGACGTCCCAGAACTCCTTCAGGTAGTCGCCGGCGAACGCCAGCGACAGCCCGGCCGCGCTGGTGACGCCGGCGGCCAACATGCAGAACCCGACGAGGAAGGACACCGGCGACGACCGGTAGGCGCGGGCGGCGAACACCGCGGCCCCACCCGCCTGCGGGTACTTGGTCACCAACTCCGCGTAGGAGCCCGCGGTGAGCAACGCCATCACGAGGGCCACGAGCAGCGGCACCCACACCGCGCCGCCGACCTTGCCGGCCATCTCGCCCACCAGCGCATAGATCCCCGCACCCAGGACGTCGCCGAGGATGAACAGGAACAGCAGTTTGCCGGTGATGGCCCGTTTGAGCGGGGTCGGCGGATCAGTGGGCCCGCTCTCCGGCGGGGCGGCGACGTGATCGGTCATGGGGTCCACATACCCCGCCCGAGCACGAACGATGCGTACATTGGTGTGGATGAACGAGCAGGACCCCCCGATCATGCGGCGTGGTCGGCCGGGTCCGCAGGTGCCTCCCGGCCGGCCGGCCGGTGCCAGCCCGCCGCGGCACTTCCCGCCGGGCCGCCCGGGTCCCGCACCCGCGGGCGCACCCGGTCCTGCGGCACAACCGACGGGCAGGCCCGCGCCGTCGGCGCATCCTCAGGCCATCCCGCGGATCCCCGCCGAGGGTCCGGTGCCGGGCCGCACCCCGCAGGGACCGCACGCCCCGCAGGCGGCCCGCCCGGCCGGTGCCTACGCCCCGACCCAGAAGCCCGAACCGATCCCGCCGGCCGAACGTGGCGGCGGGACGCGCCCGCCCCGCGACGACCGTCGCGCCGGCCGCCCCTCGGGGCGTCCGCCCGGACCATCATCGCCCGCGGCCGTCCCCCCGCGTCCGCGCAGGCGGCGTCGCCGAGTGCTGCGGGTCGGCCGCGTCCTGCTGGTCCTGCTGCTGGTGGTCGTGCTCGGCGGGATCGGATTGCTCTTCTACTACGACTCGAAACTCGATCGCATCGACGTGTTGCGTGCCTACGCGGGCCGGCCCGCGGACACACCGGGCACCAACTGGCTCCTCGTCGGCACCGACTCCCGCGCCGACCTCACCGAGGACCAGCGCAGGTCGCTGGCCACCGGTGACGCCGACGGTTCGCGCACCGACACGATCATGCTCGTGCACAATCCGCCGGGGAACGGGAAGGCGACCATCGTCAGCATCCCGCGCGACCTCTACGTCGAGATCCCCGGCCACGGCAGCCTGAAGATCAACGCGGCGTACAACATCGGCGGTCCGGCACTTCTCGCGCAGACCGTCGAGAACCTCACCGGCGTCCACCTCGACCACTACGCCGAGATCGGTTTCGGCGGCTTCGACACCCTCGTCGACTCGGTGGGCGGCGTCGACATGTGCATCGACCAGCCGCTCAACGACCCCAAGGCCGGGCTCAGGCTGGCCAAGGGGTGTCACCATCTCAACGGCCGCCAGGCCCTGGGCCTGGTGCGCACCCGCGCCTTTCCGCGCGCCGACCTCGAGCGCGTGGTGAATCAGCGGAAGTTCCTCTCGGCGTTGGTGAAACGCGCGTCGAGCCCGGCCGTGATGCTCAACCCCTTCCGGTTGTTCGGATTCATCGACGGTGCCATCGAATCGCTCACCGTCGACGAGCGGGACCACATCTGGAACCTCGCGACCCTGCTGTTCGCGCTCCGCGATCCCGTGACGACCACCACACCCACGGGTGAGAGCGAATACACCGACGACGGTCTGGCACTTCCGGTCACGCAGCAGACCGAGAACTTCTTCGCGCACATCCGCGCAGGTCAACCCATCCCCGAGGAACTACTGGTCGACGCGGGCTGACGTGGCGAACAAAGCCTTGCCAAACAGAGGCCAGACTACCCTCAGTAAGGCTGAACTTGCTGGTAGAAGGCGTTTTTCGGTGTCACCATGGGTGACATGACCGAGTTCACGAAGTTCCATCAACTGCTGCACGACCAGATCGGCAACGAGTTCTACGCGTCGCAGCAGTACATCGCGGTCGCCACCTACTTCGACAACCACGACATGCCGCAACTGGCCAAGCTCTTCTACCGCCAGGCAGTCGAGGAGCGCAACCACGCGATGATGATCGTCCAGTACTTCCTCGACCGCGACATGGAAGTCGAGATCCCGGGAATCCCCGCTCCGAACAACACATTCGAGGACTACCAGGCCCCGATCAAGCTCGCCCTCGAGCAGGAGAAGACGGTCACCCAGCAGATCGTCGATCTCGCGAAGTCGGCCCGCGACACCGGTGACTACCTCGGTGAGCAGTTCATGCAGTGGTTCCTCAAGGAGCAGGTAGAGGAGGTCGCCACGATGACCACGCTGCTGACGATCGCCGAGCGCGCCAAGGGCAACCTCTTCGACATCGAGAACTTCGTCGAACGCGAGTTCAACGGCCCGGAGGCCGCCGACCCGACCGCGCCACCGGTGGCCGGCGGCGTCGTCTAGCCGCCCGGCCGTCGATCCTCGGATCGCACCGGCATTTCGGCGCCGTCACCCTTCGTGGGTGGCGGCGCCGAAATGCGTTGTGGTCCGGCTTCTCTGACCCGAGGTACTAGCGCAGGGTGACCTGTCGTCCGCGAATGCCGTCGCGCGATCGGAGTTCGGCGGTGGTCAGCGGTGTGGTCTCGGCGAGCGCCTCACCGAGCCACTCGTCGAGCTGATTGAGGCCGGCATGCCATTCCTCGTGGTGCATCTCGTTGTCGAGGTCGAAGACCGGCACGAGCAGACCGTGGGTCCGGAAGGACCCGGCGAAGCGCGATCCCTCGCCCAGTGTCAGGCGGCCCGCCGCATGCAGGCGCGCCATCGCGGCCATGAGGTCGTCCTCGGGTTCGGGACGGATCCAGCGCAGGTGCGCGCGCTCCCCCGCGTCGACCCACCACGGCGCGCCGTTGCCGCTGTCGACGACGAGCCGAGCGGTCGGCAGGACCGACTCGTTGGCGCGCTCGAACATCGGCTTGATCTCCGCCGGGATCTCGGTGCCCTCGGGGAACCACCACGAGAAATCGTCGTGGACGGTGATGTCGAGCGTGGCGTCGGCCCTGATCACCTCGTCGAGTGACGGCGACTCCTCCGCGGCCTCGAGGTCGAACTCGGTCCCGGCCTCGGCGTGCGCGGCCCACGCGATCGCGGCGGCCAGCTCGATGGCCGGCGCGATCCGATCGGGCTCGGTCTGCAGGGCGACGAGACCCTCTGTGGCGGCGTTGTTCTCACGCGTGAGCGCCGGTCCGGCGCCCGGCAGGATGGTCACGATCGACACCTCGTTGCGCGAGCCGGCGGGCTCGACGAGTTCCAGCGGCGCGGTCGCCGACGCGACGAAGGTGCGCAGTGCGACGAGGTCGCATTCGGCGGCCAGCCCGGCGAACGGCCGCGGCGGCGGCGCCAGCGCGGCGGCCTGTCGTGCCTTACGAGCGGCGACCCGCTCGGCGCGATTGCTTCCCGGACGGGGTCCACTGCCCCGCTTGCTCTTCTTGCCCATCGGTCCACTTTCTCATGAGGGTGGCCGGACCCGAGAGACCCGATCGGTCAGCCGGTCCGCTCAGTCCACGGTGACCAGCCAGTCACGCACCTTCGCGGGATGGTTGGTGGCCACCCAGCGCACCCCGAGGTCGGCGCACAGCTGGACGTCGACCAGTTCGTCGACGGTCCAGCAGTAGGTGACGCGGCCCGCCGCGGCGGCACGGTCGACTAGGTCCGGATACTGCCGCAGGGTGGTCACCGACGGCCCGATGCCGGTGGCTCCGACGGCGGTCGCCGCGCTACCGCCCAGGACGCGCGCGGTCTCACCGAGCAGGATCGTCGGCAGCATCGGGGCGTGACGGCGGATGCGCCACACGCCGGCCGACGAGAAGGAGATGACCACCGCGCGGCTGTGGTCGGCCGACGGCGGGGTCGCCACCCCGAACTCGTGCAGCATCTCGAGCAGCTTCTGCTCGACGAGGCTGCCGTAGCGCACGGGGTGCTTGGTCTCGATGAACAACCGCACCGGCCGTCGCCAGTCGAGGGTGAGGGTCAGCAGTTCGCGCAGCGTCAGCACCGACGCGGGCCCGCCGGACGGATGCCAACTGCCGAAGTCGAGTTCACGGAGTTCCGCGAGGCTCATCTCGCTGACGATCCCGGTACCGTCCGAGGTCCGGTCGACCGTGCGGTCGTGGATGCAGACCAGCTCGTGGTCGGCGGTGAGCCGGACGTCGCACTCGAGCCCGTCGGCGCCCTGCGCCAGGGCCAGTTCGTAGGCGGCCAGCGTGTGTTCCGGCCGGTCGCCGGACGCGCCGCGGTGCGCCACGACGGCCGGCTTGCCCGACCGGGACACCTTCTCCACCGCGTTGAGGTTCACCCGTGAGCTCATGCGACCGCCACCCACCTCTTCGTCGGGACGGGTGCCGACGAGGCGTCGAACAGCGCCGGCACCCGACGTGCCATCCAGAACGCGAATGCCGCCGAGACCGCCGAGCTGACGATCACCATCGTCAGCGCGTTGGCGCCGGTCTGCACCGAGTCGGACCGCCAGGCGACGACACGCGCGACGACCGCCGCGATCGCGACGGCGTTGACGATCGCCCAGGCGACCCACATGCGGCGCAGGCGACCCCGGACGCGCTCGGCGTCGAGATCACGATCGTGCGCCACCCGCAGGGCGGCGACCTCGCCGAGGATCAGCGGCGCGCCGACCAGGTTGACCAGCGGGACCGCCGTCAGCAGCGCGACCCAGACGGGCCGGCGGGGATCGAGCAGGTGGGCGTCGCGGTGGGCGGACGCCCGCAGGTCGAGCACCCAGCGGGTGAAGAACCACGTCGACGCGACGAAGCCGAGCAGGGCGAGCACGCCGATGAACAGGACCAGCCAGTCCGAGAGCGCGATCAGCCACTCCGGCAGCGGCGTCGACCGGTTGAGCGCCAGCAGGATGTAGCGGAAGAGGTGGATCACCGCGGAGGCCACCAGGGCCGATCCCGTCATCACGAGCGCGAACAGCAGCCGGGACCGCGCTTGGTCTGTCCTGCTCTGCCCCTGCGCCGCGGCCGCCGGCTCGTCGTGGAAGCCCCACGTGGGGATGTAGGTGTACCGCGGGATGCGTCGTGGCCCCGGGGGACGCGACGCGCGGCGACGGACCGGAATGGCCTCCGGAGGGCGGCGGGCCACCCAGCGGACATGCGGGGCCCGGAAGATGCGTCCGGTCGGCGGTGCCTGCGGCGGCACGGCCCGCGGCGCGGAGGCCGCACGGGCGCCGACCAGGTCCCGGTTGCGTTCGGCCTCGCGCAGTGCGCGCGCGGCGTCGTCGACGACGCTGAGCGGCCCGCCACAGCGGGGGCAGCGCTCACGGCCGGGACGGTGCGGCGCCTGGATGCGGCACCGCGGGCAGAGGTCGATCATCGGAGGGTGTCGCCCTCGCCGTCGCCCGTGCCGTATTCCATGGGTTTGCCGTGCTCCTGCCAGGCGAGCATCCCGCCGCGCACGCACATGCCGTCGTAGCCGACCTGGGACAGGTACTGCAGGACCCGCATCGAGCGTCCGCTCGAGTGGCACACCACATAGAGAGGGGTGTCGGGATCGATCTCGTCCAGCCGGGCCGGGATCTCCCCGAGCGGGATGTGGACGGCTCCGCGGATGTGGCCGTTGGCCCATTCGTCGTCCTCGCGGACATCGAGCATGATCGCGTCGGTCTTGCCCGTGAAGTCGTCCGGCAGCTCGGTCACCGGCACCTGCGTGATGTCACCCATGGTCACGATTCCCATGGTGGCACAGTCGGGCCCCGTCGGTCGCCACGTCATCTGCACGCCCTTCACGCGCGGCGTCCGCGTGACCGGATCGGGCGGTCGATACCCCGGCGAAACGCCCTATGATGATCGTCATATATTTATCCACAAGCACGTTCGGGACAACGTCGGACTGTGCACATATCAACCTCTACCTGTGGATGAGACTGTGGAAACTGTGGAAAACTGCTGGCCACGGCCGGTGCAGTTGTGATCAGGGTCACGCAATTCGGACCATAGATGCGTAGGAAATTCACGAAACTGCAGCAGCGGATCGGTCGTGCATTTTCTTTCCAGTGCACACACCTGTGGATAACCTGTTGAAAAACCCTTGGGGATTCCCCCGAACAAGGGTCTGGTATAGGGCCTCAGTCGTGGTGTAGAAGGCCCGTCCGGACGGCCGGAGCGCGGTCGAACGCGGCCAGCACGCCGGTCGTCAGGCTCTCGGCGAGACCGGACGCGGACACCTGGTTCCCGACGATCCGCGCCAGCAGCGGCTTGGGCGCGTCGACGGTGACGATCTCGGCATCGGGGTAGCGCTCGGCGATCACCGATCGCATCACGCCGATGCCGTCGACGAGTCCGAGTTCGTGGGCCCGGCGGCCCACCCAGACGTCGCCGTTGAACAGCTCCGCGTCGGAGCCGGACAGCTTCTTGCCTCGGCGCTGCCGCACCCACCCGATGAACGCCTCGTGCAGCTGCGCCTGCAGACCCTTGATCCACTCGACGTCCTCGGGCACCTCCGGCAGGAAGGTATCGAGACGCGCCTTGTTGTCGCCGGTCGCGTAGAGCCGGCGTTGCACGCCGAAGCGGTCGAGGACCTCGGAGAGACCGAATCCGGACGACACCACGCCGATCGACCCGACGATCGAGGTCTTGGCGGCGAAGATCTCATCCGCCGCGCAGGCGACCCAATAGCCCCCGGACGCGGCGATGTCCTCACAGAAGGCCAGCACCGGCACGCCCTTCTCGGCGGAGAGCTGCCGGATGCGTTCGGCGATGTATTCCGACTGCGCGGGCGACCCGCCCGGCGAGTTGACGACGACGACCACGGCCTTGAGGCGATCGGTGTCGAAGGCCTTCTTCAGGACGGGCTCGAGCGTCTCGGTGGTCATCCCGTGCTTGCCCATCGACGCCGCGCCGATCGGGCCGTCGAGGCGGACCACCGCGACATGCTCGGCACGCGACTTCGCGAACTTCTTGCCCAACGCGCCCAGAGGTCCTGCAGTCATCTGCCCGAGTCTAGTTGTGAACCGTAGACTCGCTCGCGTGCAGGTGAGATGGCTGACTGCATTCCTCGACCTCCCCGCCGCCCGGTTCGGCGAGGAGGTCAGGTTCTGGCGCGCCATCTCCGGCAGCACCGTGTCCCCGCCACGGGGAGAGCACCGCGAGTTCGCGTCACTGGAACCGTTCACCGGCGATCCGCACCTTCGTGTGCAGCGGGTCGACGACGGTCCGGGTGGCGTCCACCTCGACATCCACGTCGACGACATGCACTCGGCCGCCGCGGAGGCCATCGGCCTCGGCGCCACGCGCGAACGGGACTTCCCCACCCACCTGGTGTTGCGGTCGCCCGCCGGCTTCCGGTTCTGCATCGTGCCGTGGGAGGGCGAGTCCGAACGTTCCCGCCCCATCCGCTGGCCCGGCGACGCGATCAGCATCGTCGATCAGCTGTGCATCGACATCCCGGCGGCGGACTTCGACGAGGAGACCTCGTTCTGGACCGCGCTGACCGGATGGGAGCCGGCGGCGGCCGCCCGGGAGGAGTTCGTCCACCTGACGCGGGACCCGGGACTCACCCTCGGGCTGTTGCTGCAGCGCGTCGAATCCGGCGACACCGTCTCGGCCCACCTCGACGTCGCGGCCAACTCGGTCGACGACGAGGTCGCGCGGCACGAGGGATGGGGAGCGCGGGTGGTCGAGCGTTTCCCGAACTGGACGACGATGGCCGATCCCGCCGGCCGGTACTACTGCATCACCGCGCGGAACCCGCGGACCGGGATCTGACCGCCCTACTCCGCGGCCAGGAGATCCCGCAACCGGTCGACCTCCTCGTCGACCCCGCGACGCCCGGCCTCGTCCACCTCGCGGAGGAACTCGACACGGACGCCCCGCTCGAGGTCGAGGTGCCATGTGCCGGCGAGGTACCCGTCGACTAGGACGAATCCCGGCGACCGCCCGTTGGCGGTCACGGTGCGGCGGAACAACTCCGGATCGGCGACCCGGACACGGTCGGCCTGCACACCGACCACGTGATCGAAGGGTGCGATCAGGCGTGCCGGGGCGGGCGCGTCGGGATCGGCGAGGTCGAGTCCCTCGAGGTCGTAGAGGGTCTCCCCGTGCGGACCGGTGAGTGTCCGCAGTTCCCAGTCGGATTCGAGTGCCTCGACGAGCGGCCTGAGCCCGGTGAGGCCGGACCACGTCTGGATGGCCTGAACCGTCGCCGGACCATATCCACGGAGGTACATGCGGATCAGGTCGGCACGCGCGGCGTCGTCGACGACCGCCGGCTCCCCCGGTCCGACCCACTCATCGAAGAGCCGATACGTGGGAGCGCCGTGCCCCCGCCACAACCCGCGAGGTGGCACCTGCACGAGCGGCAGCCCGCACCGGGCGATCGCGGTCAGGGTGGACGGGTTCTCCCCGGGATGGCGCTCGGCCAGCCGCCGTCCCAGCTCGGCTGCGGCGAGTTCGGTACCGGTCAGCAGCTCTTGCGCGTCGTCGACGACCCGATCGGGATCTGCGTCGGCGAGACGCCTCGCATGGACGGTGGTGAGCTCGCGGCGCAGGGTCGGCTCGGCGAGCGGACGAATCCAGCGGGCGTCCTCCGCGTCGACGAGAAAGACGGTGGACCGCAGCAACGCCATCCGCACGACCTCGCGGCCGAGGAGCAGGTCGTCGAGTTCGGCGGGGTCGAATCCCTCGATGCGCGAGGCCAATCCGAAGAACGCCGCGCGTGGGTCCTGGGACTGCAGGCCGACACAGCGATCGATGACCTCGATGGCGTCCTCGTCGATGCGCTGCAGGAGATGCTGCCGCTGCAGGAGCGTCCGGTTCCACTGCCGCAGCGTGATCGCCTCGGTCACCGCTGATCTCGCGAGCTCACCGGCGGACGGACCAACACCTAGGCAGGATAACGGATTCCGGTCGACGAGTGGCAGCGGTAGCCGTGCGGGTTCTTGGCCAGGTACTGCTGGTGGTAGTCCTCGGCGTAGTAGAACCGGCCGCCGCCGGCCTCGGCGAGCGGCTTGATCTCGGTCGCGATCTCTCCGGCGTCCGCGGCATCGAGCGCGGACTGGAAGGTGACCGCGGTCTTCTTCACGACGTCGAGGTCGGCGTCGGAGAAGGTGTAGATCGCCGACCGGTACTGGGTGCCGATGTCGTTGCCCTGCCGCATCTCCTGGGTGGGATCGTGCGACTCCCAGAAGATCTTGAGGATGCCCTCGAGATCGACGACCCCCGGGTCGAACACGACGAGGGTCGACTCGGTGTGCCCGGTCCGCGCGGTGCACGTCTCCTCGTAGGTGGGGTTGGGGGTGAAGCCGCCCGCGTAACCGACCGCGGTGGTGTACACGCCCTCGACCTGCCAGAAGATCTCCTCGACGCCCCAGAAGCAGCCGCCGGCCAGGACGATCATCGACTTGTCGTCGCCGAAGTCGCCGACGCCGCCGTTGGCGTGGGTGCCACCCGGTCCCGGGCGGCCACGCAACGGGGTGCGCAGCACCAGGTGCTGCCCCGGCACCGCGATCTCGGTGTCCCGACCGGGCAGCGCCTCGTCCGGCGTGATGAGGTGCTGCTTGTGCGAACTCGCGGAGAAGAGCTGGTCGAGCCAAGACATGTCACGAGTCTACGCGGGTGCGGGAATACGTCCGATCGGACGAGTTGAGTCGATCGACCGGCTCTGTTTATGATGACGATCACATCGGTGCTGTGACGCCGATCACTTCACGATCAGATCACTTCACGATCAGATCGCAGCCCGATGTGGTCGCACACGATGTGGTCGCACACGATGTGACCGAGCCGATGTGACCGCACAGCCGATCCACGATGAAAGGCGACGATGGCGACGCACGCGACCGGAGACCTCCGAGACGCCTTCCGGACACCCCGCGGCGTCCCGCGCGCCAACTATGACGTCGCGAAGAGCTGCCGCGCCATCGCACTGAGCATCGTGGCGATCCTCCTCCTCTTCGTCGCAGTCGCCCTTCTCTGAGCCGCTCTCCGGCGAACGTGATCTTCAACCGCACTTGACGTTTATTTTCGTGTGCTTGTTGCAATCACCCATGTACTGCGGTTGGGTGGAACCATCCGCGTGTCACGACTTTTCCGTCGGGTGCACGCGCGAACAGGAAGAACGAGTAGCACCAACGAACCTCAGAGAGGAACATCGTGGCTGAATACACCTTGCCGGATCTCGATTACGACTACGGGGCACTGGAGCCCCACATCTCCGGCAGGATCATGGAGCTCCACCACAGCAAGCACCATGCGACCTACGTGAAGGGTGCCAACGACACCCTGGAGAAGCTGGCCGCAGCCCGCGAGGACGAGTCCATCGCCGGCAAGGTCTACGGCCTCTCGGCCACCCTGGCCTTCCACCTGGGCGGTCACACCAACCACTCGATCTTCTGGAAGAACCTGTCGCCCAACGGCGGTGGCGAGCCCGAGGGTGACCTCGCCGCGGCCATCACCGAGCAGTTCGGCAGCTTCGAGAAGTTCAAGGCCCACTTCACCGCCGCCGCCACCACCCTGCAGGGTTCGGGCTGGGCGATCCTGGGCTACGACACCATCGGTGGCAAGCTGGTCATCCTGCAGCTGACCGACCAGAGCGGCAACATCCCGGCCGCGATCATCCCGGTCGTCATGCTCGACATGTGGGAGCACGCCTTCTACCTCGACTACCAGAACGTCAAGCCGGACTACGTCAAGGCCTGGTGGAACGTGGTCAACTGGGCCGACGCCGCGGAGCGCTACGGCCGCGCGAAGACCCAGGGCGCCGGACTCATCGTCCCCGCCTGATCTCTTCTCGCAAGAGTTCGAACCAAGCAGCGGCGCCGGTCACCCTCGGGTGGCCGGCGCCGCTGCTGTGTTCCCGGGGTTCGCGCTACCACAGCACCGTCGCCGCCACGGCGATCCCGCAGGCCACCGCGATCGCGAAGAGTGCCAGGGCATCCGCGCGACCCGGCCGGGACGGGTGCGCCGCCAGCCGACCGGTGCCACCGCGGGCGGTGATCGCCTCCGACATCTCCGAACTGCGACGCAGCGCCGACGACATGGCGGCGGTGATGAGGTCTAAGACGCCCATCTCGGCCGACGGATGGTCGCTGCGACCTCGAGCCACCGGACGCAGCTTGTGCGCCGCGCGCAGCATGCGCAACTCCTCGATGAGCATCGGAAGTCCCCTCAGACACAACGCGATCGCGACCGCCCATTCGTCGACCGGCAGCCTGAGCCACCGCAGCGGCCGCATCAGTTTCGCCAGCGCGGGCGCGACGTCGGCCATCGGCGTGGTCCAGATGACGAGGATCGAGCTGCCGACCAGGACCAGAGCGAGCGCGGTCGCCCGCAGGAACAGCAGGGCCCCGGCGAGACCGGCAAAGGAGGTGTTCACCGCCACGCCGATCCCGATCAGTCCCCAGAACCACCACGGCGGCCGCGGGATGGCGCCCAGCGGTATCCCGGCGATGAGTGCGGTGACGATCACGACCCCGGCCACCATGCCGAGCGCAGGCCACGACGGCAGCACCCAGGTCATGATGCCCAGGATCAGGACGATCACCAGTTTGGTGCCCGCCCACAACCGATGGACGAACGAATCTCCGGGCACCTGACGCAGCGGAACCGCGCGCATCGTCATCGGGCACCTCCGTCTGGGCCCGGCGTCGGGGCCATGTCGTGGGAGTCCGGCACCAACCGCCCGTCGACGAGCCGGACCCGGCGGGTGCACACCGAGTCCAGGGACTCGAAGTCGTGCGAGATGATCACGATCGTCATGCCTTCGGCGCGGAGTCTCGCGAGCAGGGCGATGATCTCGTCACGCGACACCGGGTCGAGGCCCGCAAGCGGTTCGTCGAGGACGAGCATGTCGGGGTTGCGGGCGATCAGGCCGGCGAGCACGACGCGGCGCATCTGACCGCCGGACAGCGAGTCGATCTTCGCCGCGGCCATCTTCCTCGGGAGGCCGACGAGTTCGAGGACCCGCGCGACCTCGGCGGTGCCGATCTTCTCCCCGCCGGCGGCCATGAGCTCGTCGGCCACGGTCACCTTCTGCAGCTGCAGACGCGCGTGCTGGAAGCCGAGCCCGACCGCGCCGACGTGATCGGTCATGGGTTCCCCGGCATCGAAACCGGCTGCGGGCGTTATCTTTCCGGAAGTACCGAGGAGAAGACAGGTACCCGTCTGCGGGGTGAGCAGACCGGCCATGATCCAGGCGAGGGTCGTCTTCCCGGAACCGTTGCCCCCGACGATGAGCAGCCCTTCGCCGCGGTAGACGGTGAGGTTGACGTCGGTGAGCGCCCGGACCTCCCACGGCGAACCCGGCAGGTGTGCGTAGCCGACCTGGTCGAGCACCAGGAGCGGACCGCCGATGTGGGGGCCGGGATCGGCGAGCGCCCCGGAACCGATGTGGGCGGGTTCGGTGTTCGCGTCGGGCATCCAGTGCGGCGGATGCGGCACGAGGCGCCCCGCATCGAGGTGGATGATCCGATCGGCCGCGGCGGCCTCGCTGCCACGGTGCGTGATGAGCACGACCGCGATGCCGCGACGTTCCGGCAGCGACGCCAGCAGGTGCAGGAGTTGTGCCCGTCCCTCGGGATCGACCATCGAGGTGACCTCGTCGGCGATGAGCAGTTGCGGCTCGCGGGCGAGGGCGGCGGCGATCGCCAGGCGCTGCTGCTGTCCGCCGGACAGGTCGGTGGTCTCCCGGTCGCCGAGCCCGGCCAGTCCGACCTCGGCCAGCAACGCGTCCACGTCGACCTCGGTCCCGGCCGGCAGCCCCCACACCACGTCGTCGGCGACCCGCGAGCCGAGCATCTGGACCTCGGGTCGCTGGAGCACGAGCGCGGTGCCGCCGTGGACACCGAGACCCGCGAGTCCGGGCCGGTGCACGACGCCGCTGGTCGGGGCGCGGCCGGCGAGGATCTTGGCGAGCGTCGACTTGCCCGAACCGTTGGCGCCGACGATCGCGACGAACTCCCCGGGGTCGATGCGCAGGTCGATGTCGTGGAGGACCGGCGGTGCGCCCGGTGTGTAGGCGAAGCCCACCCCCTCGGCGACGATCGGCAGCGGCGCGACGCCGGACTCGACCGCCGCCCGCCCGGCCGGCCGGACATCGGACTCGAGGGTGTCCTCGCTGGGTACGTCCCGCAACCGGTGGATCACCGCGCCGAGGATCCACCACGCGACGACCAGGGAGATGACCGTGCCCGCTGTTCCCGACACCCAGATCCAGACCCACCAGTGCGAGGTGATGCTGTCGGCGACCGCGTCGAAGGCGTTGCCGACGGGATCGGCCGGCCCCCAACGGTGCATCCATGCGGCCAGACCGTGGATGGAATTGGTCAGGGTCTCGATGGTGAGCTCGCGCAGCGGGACCAGGACGAGCAGGACCAGGACCGATACCCCGCCGAGGAGCGGAGAGGCGAGGGCGGTCGCCAGGACGAGCGCCGGGAATCCGCGGCCGCGCCGCTTGATGTCGCCGACCACGCCGCCGACGAGCGCCGAACCGAGGACCGTCGCCATCGCGCCTGTTCCGGCCATCGCGAAGGCCACCGCGGTGGTCGCGACCGTCGCGGTGATCAGCGCGCGCGGACGGGTCCGCGCCGCGATGAGGGCCAGCGGGATCGGCGCGAGGAGTCCGGCAGCCTGCGCGAGCGGGATCACCGAGGCGATCACGACCGCGGCGACGGTCAGGCCTCCGAAGATCGCGACCGACGCGAACTCCATCGGCCGCAGCGGGGGCGAGTTCTTCACCGGTCCAGTGTGCCTGGTGGTCCGGCCGGCCCCTCGGACGCGCCCTTGTTAAAGAACCGTCACAAGAGTGTGGTTCGGGTTGTCGGGTTTGCCGCGTGGGCGGATTCTGGTCCACACGGGTGGATCATGGTGTTGATCCCGGGAGTTCCGGGCGCGAGATGCCCGGCCTCCCACCCGGATTGGAGGAGAGAAGCGATGAACTCGGTTCCGATCGGACTCACCCCGTTCAAGCAGGATGATGGGAAGCTGAACGGAATCCTCATCTCCGGCCGCTGGCCGGAATCGACGCTGGAGTGGACACAGACCCTGGTGGGCTCGGTGCGCATCGCGTGCCGGCCCGGATTCCTCCCGACGACGACGATCTTCGGGGTCGTCGAGGACCGTCCCCCCGAGGCCGGGCAGGACACGGTCGGGATGATGGTGGCCATCGGTAACGTCACCGACGACAGTTTCGTCGAGGCGGGCCGGTTCCTGAAGAATCCCCCGGCGCTGGTGATGCTGCATCCGCCGTCACAGACGCGGCCGTCGCTGCCGGAGTGTTCGGAGGTCGCGTCGGGCTGCGTGCTGCTTCCCGGCATCCCCGAGCTCGGGCTCGAGCACCGCGCGGGCTGGGCCGAGGCGGAGGCCGACGGCACGGTGGTCAACCTCCGCAACCAGATCGGCATCGACCCGAATGCCGACCCCGACACCGCAGTGCTGGCGATGCTGTTGGCCGCCTGAGCTCGCCTGCTCGGGACCGGGCCGTCCCGCAGGTGCCCTGACACAGGATTGCGGGTCGCCGAACAATAGGTTGCGAGTCCCCCACCTGCGAAGATGCGGGCTACTCATCAGTTGCATTCGGTAATTAGGACTCACTAACCTGGCCTTCGTGATCACCGCCCTCCTCCTGAGTTTCGGCGTGATTTTCATCGCCGAACTGGGCGACAAATCACAGCTGATGGCCATGACCTACGCCCTGCGGTACCGCTGGTGGGTCATCCTGCTGGCCATCACCGCCGCCACCACGGCCGTCCACGCCGTCTCGGTGTTCTTCGGGCACTTCCTCGGGATGGGCCTGCCCACCGACCTGTTGTCGGTCCTGGCCGGCCTGGCCATGCTCGTCTTCGGCCTGTGGACCCTCTACGGTGATCGCCTCGACGAGGACGAGCAGAACAAGGCGTCGCGCGCCGGCGCCTCGGTGTTCTTCGCGGTCATGTCCGCGTTCCTCCTCGCCGAACTCGGCGACAAGACCATGCTCGCGACCATCACGATCGCCACCGACCACGACTGGCTCGGCGTGTGGATCGGCTCGACGATCGGCATGGTCGCCGCCGACGCGCTGGCCATCGCGGTCGGCGTGCTCCTCGGCAAGCACCTCCCCGAGAAGGTCATCGCAGTCGGTGCGGCCATCCTCTTCTTCGCGTTTGCGGCCTGGCTCACCACCACCGGCCTCGTCGGCGCGTCGACCCCGATGATCGCCGCCACCGTCTCCGCCGCGGTCGTCATCACCGGCGTCGGCGTCTTCCTCATCGCCCGCGACCGCCGACCGGCGGCGCGGGCCGAGGCCGTCGACTCGCTGGTGCCCTGATCACCTCGCCACCCGGAAGGTGTCTCACCGAGCGTTCACTCGGGGGTAGTGCGCGGCCTCACAACCGTGCCTGTCTATCGTGAACGTGCACCATGCGCCGTGCGCGTTTCCCGTCCGGGGGTCCGGAGGGTGACGGGTCCGGCGGCATCCGGTACCGCGAAAGGATTTCTTCACCCATGGACGTTTCAGGCGCTTCCGTTCTGGTCACCGGCGGGGCATCGGGCCTCGGCGCAGCCACCGCCCGTCGCTTCGCCGCCTCCGGCGCACAGGTATTCGGCCTCGACCTGCAGGACTCGATCGACAAGGCCGCGCCCGTCGACGGCGTGAACCTGATCGCCGCCGACGTGACCGACGAAGAACAGGTTCAGGCCGCCATCGACAAGATCGCGGAGTCGGGTGCGCCCCTGCGCGTCGCGGTGAACTGCGCCGGCGTCGGCTGGGCGTCGCGCATCCTCGGCAAGAACGGCCCGCACGACCTGGGCCTGTTCCGCAAGGTCATCGACATCAACCTGGTCGGTACCTTCAACGTCATGCGCCTGGCCGCGGCCCGCATGCAGGAGGAGTCGACCATCGACGGCGACGGCCAGCGCGGCGTCATCATCAACACCGCGTCGGTTGCCGCCTTCGAGGGCCAGATCGGCCAGATCGCGTACGCGGCGTCGAAGGGTGGCGTCCACGCGATGACCATCTGCGCCGCTCGCGACCTCGCCCGCATCGGCGTCCGCGTCAACACCATCGCCCCCGGCACCATCAGCACCCCGATGCTGGCGGGCGTGACCCCCGAGTTCCAGAAGACCCTGGCCGAGGCGATCCCGTTCCCGCAGCGTCTGGGCGAGCCCGACGAGTACGCCCAGCTCGCGGAGTTCATCGTCGCGCACAATTACCTGAACGGCGAGACCATCCGCATGGACGGCGCCATCCGGATGGCACCGCGCTAAGGAGCCGGGCTCTCGGCCGAGTCGCCGGGGACCGTGTCGGTCTCGGTGGCGACCAGCGCCTTCGACAATCTGATCAGCGGTGCGGCATCCGCCTCCAGACCCTCTCCCTCGGAGGGGGCGAGGTCGCGGACCGCTCCGCTGATCTTTTCTCCGGACCCGTCCGCGACCGCAGACATGTCCGCCACCGCCGATCGCAGCAGCCGCGCCTGGACCTCGATCTCCGCATACTCGAAGACCGGTGGCAGGTACGGGCTGAGCTGTGTGAGGGCGTCACGGGTCTCGACGACGCGCCGGTGCAGCTGCGTCGTCGGCGGAAGGTGTCCGGGATCGGGCAGGATCACCTCGGGCACCGCCCCGGTGACCAGGCGCCACAGCGGCAGCAGTTCGGTGTCGAGCCGGCGCCGGCGCCGATTGGCCAGCACCGTCTGGACCTTCGAATAGACCATCGGGTAGCTGATGCCGATGAGGAACGCGACGACGCCGACGATGGAGAGCACCCGGTTGGTGGTGACCAGCCACGGCGAGCGCGCGACCCGTGTCGCCGACACGATCACGAACGCGATCTGGGAGATCGCGCTGAGCGCGAGGAACCCCAGGCCCGCCACCAGCAGCCCGAGTGACACCCGCAGGTAACCGTCGGCGGTGGCGTAGAACTTGCGGACGCTGTTGACGCACGCGGCGAAGCCATAGGCGAGGTAACCGCTGGCGATGAGCATGAACAGGGCGAAACCCCAGTTCTGCACCGTCCACTCGCTGATGGTTTCGGTCCGGATCTCCTCCGGGATCACCAGCATGGTGACCTGCAGGCCGAGGAGGGACGCGACCAGCGGCAACGCCTCCCAGCCGGCACGGCGCTCCCGCGTCACCCGGTCGGGGAAGAAGAACACCACCACCAGCGCGGCCACGCCGATCGCGAGCAGTGCGTAGAACGCGACCCGGGAGAGTCCCTGGAACCCCTTGGTGTTGAGGGCGTCGGCGACCGACTCGTTGACCACCACGAAGGCGAGCGTCAGCGACACCACCGCGACCATCATCGCGAGCGGTTGGAGACCCCATCCGGCACGCCGGATCTGGTCGAGTCGCCAGCAGAAGGCCAGCGCGAAGACCACCGCGGCAGTCGCGTTGATCACCCCGACCCCGGTGTCGAGCGATGCGGCGAGGACGAGCGCGGGGTCCGCCACGTTCACAACCATCCGCGGTGTCCTCCGAGCAGCCGCTGGAGTCCGCGCAGCTCGTCATGCGCGGCGGTGGTGCCGACGCCCGTGCTGGCCTCTTCGGCCCACGCCAGGATCATCGATGCGAGCATCTCCGCCTCCCACTCCCGATCATCCGAGTAGCAGGTGCGCCGAAGCGCTGCATCGGACGACTCCTGACTGAGCGCCGCCAGACCCTCCGCGGACAGCTCGCCGAGCATCTGGTGCCCGGCGATCAGGTGCCCGAACTCATGGATGATGATCTGATCGCGGTGCAACGGCGAGGTGTTCGCCTGGTAGAAGAAGTAGTCCGCGTCCGCGGCCGCCAACCAGATCCCATTGGGGACGCCGGTGGGCAACGGATGAGCGATCGGCGTGATGGGCCGACCGCGCCGTTCGCCGTACCGCTCACACAGCTGGAACACATCGAGCGGCAGATCGAGATCGAGCCCCCTCAACGTGGTGCGGCACAACTGACGCAACGCGCGCTCGGATCGACGCATGGGTCAATCGAACCACGCCGGCGACGAAAGGACGGACCCGCATCCACAGATACGGCGTACGCACCCGGGGATCAGATCCGAACACCTCTCGGGCCGACACCCCACGGCCCATGAGTTCCCGCGCCTACCGGCAGACGAGCTCAGTCGTCGTTCGATTCACCCACCACGCGCAGCCGTGAATCGGCCGACGGCTTCTCGTCGCTGAGGCCCGCCGCGATCACATCCGGCGGATCCTTCGGCAGACCCTGCTGCTCGCGAAGCACCTTGATCAGCTCGTTGACCACCGTGACCGAGTCGCTCGAAAGACCGGCGAGACGGAACGCCGCCAACTGCACGTTGGTGTCCGCCTGCAGGCGCATCAGATCGATCTCGTCGCGTGTCCGCTGAGCCTGCCGATCCTCGAGGAAGTAGTGCACATCCACCCCGAAGGCCGCAGCGATGCCCTCGACGGTCCGGAAAGACGGAGACTTCGCCTTCCCCGACCGCAACTGGCTGAGATACGACTCACCGAGTCGGAACCCCCGCTCCGTCGATCGCGCCGCGATCGCCTTGGCACTGTATGCCCTACCGTTCGGACCCGGAACGGTCCTGAACAACTCCTCGAGCCGCCGGGCGAACAAGCCCGGATCCGAATCCGAATCCTTCTTCGTCTTCGAACGCTCGGAGTCGGTGCGTCCGGTGTCGCCCATAGGCTCCTCCGCCCCTCCTGAAGTCATGACCATCTTCTCCGAAACGCAAAACTTGAATTTGCAAACATTAAAGCCCGCTGCACTCGGCCGTCGCAATGACCGGTACGCTCAAAACGTACCGGACCGCCACGCACCATGCGTATCACCTGTGGTGATGTTGTAACGAATACCGGTGTGGCGTTCTTCACATCCTGGGGGGACAAGCGTTGTCGACACGCAAACAGCGCGTGAACATTTGTCGACGCCGACGTGTCGACAGCCCTTCTTCGCAAGGCCTCGAGCACGCGGCTCCCATTGCCGACTGTACGCGCGGAGACGACCGATGACCCACCGCATGCCCACGCCGCGGGCCGCCGGCGCCCGTCGCCGCAGCCTGGCCGCGTTGCCGGCCGTCGTCGCGATGGCCGCACTCCTCGCGCTCGCCCCCGGCCCGGCCTCCACCGAGCCGATCGGCTCGGGCGGCGACTCGGGGTCGGGCGTCGGCGTGTCGTCGGGCGGCGATTCGGGCACCGATTCCGACCCCGGTGATTCCGATTCCGGCTCCGGTGGCCCCGCTGCCGACGCCCCGGAGGATTCGGGGTCGACTTCAGGCAACGGGAACCGCCCGGCGGGGCAGAGCCCCGGTCAACAAGGTCACGGTCAACAAGGTCACGGTCAACAAGGTCACGGTCAGCACGGTCACGGTCAGCACGGTCACGGTCAGCACGGCCACGGTCACGGGAACCACGGCTCCGGCCCGTCGGGGAACTCCGGCCCCACCGTCATGACCGACGCCCCGACCGACACCGAGACCCCCGGCAACGCCGAGACCCCGTCCGGGACGAGCACACCGGCGGAGTCCACCGAGACGTCGGGGGCGCCGACGTCGGGCGCCTCCACCTCGGCCGGGTCCTCGACGCCCGAGTCCTCCGCCCCGTCCTCTTCCGCCCCGTCCACTTCCGCCCTGTCCACTTCCGCCCCGTCCACTTCCACAGAGCCGTCCTCCCCGGAGTCGTCCGCGACGCCGTCGGGGTCCACATCCCCCTCGACCACCACGTCGACCGGCGGCATCTGGATCGTTCCGCCGGTCGGACCGGTCTCGCCGAACGTGCCTGCGGCGCCACGTCCGTCGGACGGCGGGTGGCCCGTCGGTTCCGGCGGCGGTGCCTCCAGTGGTGGTGGCGGTGGTGGTGTCTCCGGCGGTGGTGGCGGTTCTCCGGCGGCACCGGACGAGGTCCCGACCGTGGCCGCACCCAGCGGGCCTCCCGTCGGGGCGGGTGGCCCGGCCGGGGCCGGGACTCCGGGAGGTCTGCCCACCGGCGGCACTCGCTCCGGCTCTGCACCGAACGGCACCCCGCGTGCCGAGACACCGAGCAACGACCGGCAGGACGTCACCGAAGCCGAGACCGACGCGCGGGACGCCGCGCCCGACGACTCCACTCCGGCCGCTGCGAAGCCCGGTGGCCCGACGGGCGGTTCGCCGCAGGCGCTGCCCACCCCGTCGTCCGACACCGTGCTGGGCGGGTTCAAGAGGTTCCTGTACGGCGTGGCGCCCGGCGGCCTGCTCGTCCTCGGTGCGGTGGCGATGCTGGGCAGCGGATCGTTCCTGGACTCCCTCCGCTCACTCCGCAACTGACACCGGACGGGAACGGACTCCGTCAACTGCGCCGACGCGAGAGCGAACTCAGCTGCGTTCCAACAGATCCCGCTCGTGTGGGATCTCCTCGGCCGCACGGTCGGAGATCCATTCGCGCAGCACCTTGGTGGCGCGCACGTCGTCCTCGTTGTACTCGAGCAGACGGTCCCGCTGCGTCAGGTCGGGTTTGCCGCCGGCGAGCGCGACCGCCGCGCGGTACCACTCCATCGACGCCTCGCCGCTTGCGTCGCCGTCACGCCAGGAGAACCCGGCGACGGGCGCGACGCGCTTGAGTCCCTTGCCCCGCGGGCAGATGAAGTTCTCCCCGACCGCCTCGTAGATGTCGACCCATTCGTCGG
The DNA here is from genome assembly GCF_039939235.1 of Gordonia aurantiaca. NCBI lineage: Bacteria > Bacillati > Actinomycetota > Actinomycetes > Mycobacteriales > Gordoniaceae > Gordonia > Gordonia aurantiaca. The sequence continues at coordinate 269,471 of NZ_JBDUUF010000007.1, forward strand.
ACGCGATGAACGCCTCGACCTCGGTGCGTGACGGGATGCCCGGCTCACCGGCGAACCGGTCGGCCGACCCCAGCAGCCACCGGTTCTCCGCCTGCTGTGAATAGCAGTACGCGGCGAAGGTCTTCCCGGCGGCGCGCGCGGCCTCCCGCTCGACCATCAGCCAGGTCCAGAACTCGGCGAACGAGCGCGCCTCGTCACGGGTGGGCAGCGGATCCCAGGTGACAAAGGGCCGGTATACGACCGGCTCGTCGGGATTCGTGGTGTCGGTGCGCAGGGTGCCCCACAGGTAGGCGCCGTGCTCGCCGTAACTCTCCATGTCGACGTCGATCTCGATGTCGGCGCGATGCACCCGCGGGGTGTCGAGCCGGCGGACGAGTTCGATGTCCTCGAGCCAGGCGATGGCGCCGATGACCGCATCCGTGAAACGGATGTTGCCGGGCCAGTTCTCCGGTGGGTCGCCACGCTGGGCGGCGAGCTCGTCGACGGTGGTGATACCCGCCTCGAGGAGCGCGGTGCCCTGGTTTCCGCCGGCGACCAGCGAGACATCGCGCCGCTCGGTCAGTTCCGGCCCGCACTTGACCCACCAGGGACATGACCGGCACTCGGACACCCGGCGTGGCTCGGTCGGGATCTGTTGTGCCGCAATGGCCCTCCGTCGCTCCAGAACCTGGAGATAATCCTCGAGCATGGCACCGGTGTCCTGCACGACGATGCAGTCCGCGTCCACCCCGATCACGCCGCCGCGCAGTTCGGTCGGGTCCGACGACGCCGCACGCCCGATCTCGAGCAGCATCGCCGACAGGTGCGCCAGCCGCAGGTTGTCGCGCCGGTTGGGTCGCGGGGTGCGGTAGGGGTCCGGGGTCGGCGTCCAGCCCCACAGCGGGCTGGTGATCAACGACGGGGTGCGCCCGTTGCCGGGCGGGGGCGACTTGACCGGCTGGCTGACGCGGTGGTTGACCACGATGATCGGAACATAGCCCGCACCGACCCGCACGAGCAGTTCGGCGTGTCCGCGCCGCGCGTGGTCGACGTCGGTGGGCAGGGTCGCGTTCCAGATCCATTCGACTCCCGCGTCGCAGGCCGCGAGGGTCGCCTCGACGCGCTCGACGGCCGGGATGTCGGAGTCGATGGTGACGAAGGCGCCCGGCCTGTCGCTGTGGATGCCGCGGAGCAACTGACGCACCGCGGCCCGGTGCTCGGCGGCCGCCTCCTTGCGTCGCTGCACGCCCGGCGGGTCCGGTTCGGTCCCGGGACGGCGCTCGTACCCGAAGTCGAGCGCGACCCGGTGCTCGCAGCCCGCCAGATCGCGCGGCGACAACACCACTGTGGCCACGCGATCCCTTTCTCGTCTCCAGCGGTCTCCGCGCGTGGCCGCACACGGCCACGTGTCATGCTTGTACTTGTTACCACGCCCGCAGCAGTCACTCGGCAGCAGCGAAAGGTCTTTAGATGGGATTGTTCTCCTCCGACGGTAGGTCGCGCGCCCAACGCCGCGCCGAGGCCAAGGCACTCAAGACGAAGGCCAAGCTCGAGGCGAAGTTCGACGTCAAGAACCGCCGGAAGATCCAGAAAGCCCGCTACAAGGCCGAGCAGAAGCATCTGCAGAAGAAGCTGAAGGCCGAGCGGAAGACGGCCAAGCAGGTCGCGGCGGCGCAGGCCAAGGCCGCCAAGGCCGAGACCAAGAAGGTGGCCGCGGAGGCGAGGGCCGCCGCCGACGCCAGGCCGTTGAGCCCCGCCAGCGTCAAGCGGTACCTCACCGTCGCGCGCCTGGTCGCGCCGATCGCCGCGCCCATCGTCTACCGGGCCGCTGTGGGCGCCCGGGCACAGGTGGCCGCGCTGCAGGCCAATCGTGCCGGCGTGTCGCCAGAAGTGCTGCAGCAGTTCAGCGGTCACGGCGCGCCGCTCAAGGCACGGATCGCCACCACGCGCACCGCGCTCGACAAGGTGGTCGCTCAGGACACCACCGCCGACGCCGGGGACTTCGTATCGGCGATGACCAAACGCCTCGACAACCTCGACGTCGCCGTGGAGGCGGCCGAGACCATGTCGGCGGCGCAACGCCGCACCGCGCACAAGGCGATCGACGACGAGCTCAACGCGATCGACGCCGACATCCTCGCGCGTCTCGGCGTGCGTTCCTGACCCCGCCCTGACCCCTGTCCTCACCCACTAGGATGAGGACCACGCGTCACGTGGGGGGTTGTTCTTGCGTGCACGCATGCGCACGACACACGCAAGGGAGCGCCGTATGACCGAGCAGGAGCCGAACGTCACGCCGTCCGGCGGTGATTCGAAGAAGCCGACCGGCGAGAACCCGGCCGTCACCCCGGACACCGACGAACCGGCCCTGTTCCCCCTCGACGGTGACACGGCCCCGGGCTCCGCCGCAGGCCGGGCCGTCACGGACGAACCCGCCACGAACAAGGCCGGCGGGGAGAAGACCGGCGAGCCGAGCGCCGCCGCGAAGCCGAAGAAGGCCCCCGCGAAGAAGGCCCCGGCCAAGAAGACGGCAGCCAAGAAGACGGCGGCCAAGAAGACGGCGGCCAAGAGGCCGGCCTCGAAGAAGACCCCCGCGAAGAGGACGCCTGCGGAGACAACCGGCCCGTTGACCACCGGCCCGTTGACCACCGGCCCGGAAACCACCGCCGAGGCCGGTGGCGACAAGCTGCCCCCGAAGAAGGTCGCCAAGAGGACACCGGGCAAGAAGGCCACGCCGGCGAAGAAGACGGCGCCCGCGACGAAGTCGGCGGCAAAAAAGGCCCCACCCAAGTCGGCGCCGCCCCAGCCGGCCGCACCCCCGTCCACAGCCCCGGCCGCAGAACCGGTCATGAGGACCCCTGAACCCGCGCCGGGTCCGGAACCCGTCGAACGCGCGTCCGGGAAGCCCGAGTCCACCGGGTCCGAGTCCACCGGTCACGAGTCCACCAGGTCCGAATCCACCAAGCCCGAATCCACCAAGCCCGAACCTGCCAAGCCCGAGCCCACCAGGCCCGCCGCGGCAGAACCCGAGCCCCCCAAGGCGGCCCCCGCAGCGCCGGAATCCGCCACAGCGGCGTCGACGACCGAGCCCGCGGAATCGGCCGAACCGGTGATACCCGCACCCGGGCTCGCCACCCCACCGCATCGGCCGGTCGACGTGGTCGCCGAATCCGATGCTGCGCAAGCCACTTTCGCACAGCTGCGCTCGGGGCTACCGACCGAACAGGTCGGCCCGAACCGCACGCCCGCCTATGCGGCGCTGGCCGCGTTCGCGGCGTTCATCGTCTTCGTCGTGCTGCGTCGGGTCCTGCGCGGGGACTCCTGACCCCACCACGCCGCACCCGGCGCGGTGGGCCGGGTACGACTAGTCCTCGCGCGGTGGCGGTGACACCCGCACGCCGCCCGAGGCGTGTTCGGGGCCCGCGTCGGGATGGTCCGCGGGCAGGCGCCCACGGAACCGCGCCGCCTCGCTCGGACGGCGGTCCTCACCGTGCGAATGAGCCGGACGGTGATACGGCCCCGGCTTCGGCCGGGCGTGCCCGCCCGGGAACGCCAGACGCGCGATGGTGCGGTGCACCTGGCCCCACTGCCGGCTCAGCGGTCCGGTGTTGTACGGCAGGCCGTAGCGCTCGCAGATGTCCTTCACCTTCGGCGCGACCTCGGCGTACCGCGTGCTGGGCATGTCCGGGAAGAGGTGGTGCTCGACCTGGTAACCGAGGTTGCCGCTGATGATGTGGAACAGCGGGCTGCCGTCGATGTTGGCCGCGCCCACCAGCTGCCGCACATACCAGCCGCCGCGGGTTTCGTTCTCGACCTCCTCGGGACCGAAGGTGTACGTCTGGTCCGGGAAGTGGCCGCAGAAGATGATCGCGTGCGCCCACACGTTGCGGATGATGTTGGCGGTGAAGTTCGCGGTCAGGGTGCGCAGGAAGGTGCTCTCGGCGCCGGGCAGGACGCGATCGGCGATGCGGGCGATCGACTTGGCCCGGCGGCTGCGTCGTCCGCCGATACGCCGGACGGCGTCGCCGATGCGCGAAGTCGACGGCTGGCGGACCGCGCCGGCGGTCAGGGCCTGGGTGAGCAGGAATGCTCCCGCGCTGATCGCGGGCCAGCCGATGTAGTCCTTGACGATCTGCCGGCGCATCTTGACCGCGATACCCTTGAGGTCCTCGATGACCTCCGCGGTCGATTTCTCACCGCGCCGGATCGCTTCGAGGTCGAGATCGTGCAGCGCGACGCCCCACTCGAAGAAGGCCATCAGCGCCACGTTGTAGAAGGGCTGCAGCAGGTAGACCGGATGCCACTTCTGATTCGGGTCGATCCGCATGATCTCGTAACCGAGATCCTTGTCCTTGCCCCGGATGTTGGTGAACGTGTGGTGGATGTAGTTGTGCGAGTGCTTCCACGCCTCGGCGGTAGAGGCGGTGTCCCAGTCCCACACCGACGAGTGGATGTAGGGGTCGTTCATCCAGTCCCACTGGCCGTGCATGACGTTGTGGCCGATCTCCATGTTCTCGAGGATCTTGGCCATGCCGAGACATGCGGTTCCGGCGACCCACGCACCTCGTGAGCGGGAGTTGAGCAGCACGATCCGGCCGAGTGCGGCGAGTTCGCGCTGGGAGGCGATGACCGTCTTGATGTAGCGGCGGTCGCGGTCGCCGAGGTCGCTGTAGACCTCGTCGTGGATGGCGTCGAACTCCTTGCCCAGTTGCTCGATGGTCTCGGCGTCCAGGTGGGCCAGTGGGCTGGTCACGCGCTGTCCGGAATCGGTGGCGGTCATCGATGGTCCTCCCCTCTCAGAGGTCGACGCTGACGTCGCCCTCGGCGGTGTTCACGCAGATGCGGATGCTCTGGCCCTCCGGCGAGCTCACCTCTCCGGTGCGCAGATCACGGATGTTGCCCTGTTTGAGCACCCCGGTGCAGGTGTGGCAGATGCCGATCCGGCAACCGAATTTCAGCTCCAGACCGTTCTCCTCGCCTGCGACGAGGATCGGTTTCCCGGGCTCGCAGCCGACCTCGGTCTTGCTGCGCAGGAACCGGACGGTTCCGCCCTCGCCCTCGCCGGGGTTCCCGCCGATGATCGGCTGGAAACGTTCGAGATGGATTCGATCGCCGACGCCCTCGGATTCGAAGTGCTCGACGAGGCTGTCGAGGAGCTCGCGGGGCCCGGAGCACATGGCCTCTCGTTCGCGCCAGTCCGGGCAGAGTTCGTCGAGGTCGGTGGCCTTGATCCGGCCGTCGCGGCCGGTGATCCGCAGGGTCAGCCGCAGGCCGTCGTGCCGCGCGTCCATCGACTCGAGATCCGCGCGGAACATGACCTGGCCGTCGCTGTGCGCGGAGTGGATGACCACCACGTCATCCATGCGATCGCGGTGGTCGAGGTCGCGGAGCATGCTCATGATCGGGGTCACGCCGCTCCCGGCACTGATGAACAGCATCTTCCGCGGCAGCGGTTCGGGCAGGGTGAACACGCCCTCGATCTCGCCGAGCCGCACTATCTCGCCGGGCCGGATCCCCCGCACGAGGTATGGCGAGACGGTGCCCTCCTCGACGAGTTTGGGCGTGACGCTGATGAGGCCGTCCCGGGGATGCGGATCAGAGGTGAGAGAGTATGCGCGCCAATGGAACACGCCGTCGATGACCACACCGAGCCGGACGTACTGTCCCGGCTGGTGGCCCGGCCACTCGTAGCCGGGTTTGATCCAGACGGTCGCCGCGTCGGAGCCCTCCGGTTGTACCTCGACGACCCGTCCGCGCAGTTCGCGGGTGGTCCACAGCGGGTTGACGAGCTCGAGGTAGTCGTCGGGATGCAGCGGGTTGAACAGGTGCCGGATGACGCCGAGAAACCCTCGCCGCAACGGCGAGACCTTGGGTGTCGCTCCCCGCTCAGCCACGGAACAGCCCCTGCCGCACGTCGTTTCGCTGCACTTCGATACGTGTCACGAGCCCTCGCAACCGGTTGTCGGCCGCCTCGTCGTGCCCACGCGTTGCTTGATGGCCACCGTCCGAGCTGTCCGCGTCCGACCATACGGCGTCGGACGCGGTGCGGTGGCACAGTCGATCAGATCGGTTCACATCGCTCGGATTACCAACGACCTCGCCGTTCAAACCCGGTTCTTCACGACGATGCGGACAATCGCCGACCTATCGGTCGGCGATTGATCCGATCCGCGCCAGGACGGCGGCGGCGACGTCCTCCGGCCGGGACTCCGGCAGCCAGTGGTCGGCGTCGGTCAATTCGATGTACTCGTAGGGCGCGTCGACCCAGCCCGCGCAGAGTCGGGCACCGGCGCGGCCGAGGGCGACATCGCGCGCGCCCCAGACGTAGGTGGTGGGCACGCGGACTTTCCCCGACGCCGCCGCGGCGTCAGGGAGGAACAGCGCCCGGTACCAGGCCAGCGCGCCGGGTAGCGCGCCGTACTCGACGATGTCCGCGACGAGCCGCGACGCGAACGGTTCGGGCAGGCCCATCCGGCGGCCGAAGTCCGGCCGGGTCCGGATCATCCGGATGAGGAACCGCTCGGGCAGCACCGGTATCTGGAACGCGAGCATGTACCACGACCGCAGGAACTGCCCATGCGGCATCGCCTGCAGGAATGCCCCGGTGTGCGGAACCGACAGGGCGGTCAGGGTTGTCACGCGGTCGGGGTGATGGGCGGCGAGACTCCAGGCGACGATGGCGCCCCAGTCGTGGCCGACGAGATGTGCCCGGTCGAGACCCGCGGAGTCGAGAAGGGCCAGTACGTCGGCGACGAGTTCGGACCGGACGTGGTCGCGCCGACGTACCGGCCGGGCGCCGGGCGAGTAGCCCCGCTGGTCGGGTGCGAGCGTGCGAAATCCGCTGTCGTGCAGCAGCGGTGCCACGAGCTTCCACGCAGTGGCCCGCTGCGGGAACCCATGCAGCAGTACCACGGGTTCACCGTCGGGCGGTCCGGCGTCGATGACATCGAAGGTGTACGGCCCGCGCCGGAACTCGGTGAGTCGGGTGGTCATCGCAGCAGCACTCTCGCTCGGAGGGCCCTCAGACCAACGCCAGGACGCGGGCCGGGCCACCGGTGCCGCCGGCGAACCTCGGTGCCCCGACCATGACCGTCGCCCCGACCGCCGGCACCGAGTCGAGGTTGGCCATCGCCTCCACCGCGTACCGTCCGGAGCCGAGAATCGCCGTGTGCGCGCCGGTTTCGTCGACCAGATCGACGCTGAGGGTGTCGGTGCCGATGGCGACGACCCGCCGCTCGGTCACGAGCGTCCCGACGGCGTCCGCGGAATACGCGGCCGCGTGCGCACCGCCGGTCTTCGGCTGCCACCCGGTGTGCAGGGCGACGAGCGCGCCCCGCGGGATCTGCCCGTGCGCCTTCTCCCACTCGGCGATGTCGCGTTCGGTCAGCGTCGCCCGGGGATTGCCGCGCACCTTGGACGCGATGCTGATGACCACGAGCGGAGCGACGAGGTCGGCGGGATCGATCCGGTCGACGGTGATGCCGTCGCCGATCTTGTGCGACGGGGCGTCGACATGGGTTCCGGAGTGTTCGGCGAACGACACGTAGTTGGTCGAGAAACCCGAGTTGCCCGGCCCCACGCGCGAGGTCGGGATGGTGACCAGCGGCGGCTCGCCGGGCCACACCGGGAACGACGGCGACAGCGTGTGGGTCAGGTCGACGACCCGCCGGTGTCCTCCTGCGCTCACGGCCGGCCCGGGCGCTGCATGGGCCTGGGCCGAAACCCCCATCCCGGCGACCACCGCGGCCGAGATGCCCGTGGCCACACCTGCTGCGACCCCGATCGCCTTGCGCCGGGACATCCGGCGGGCCTCCTCGTGTGCATGCCGCACGATCGCGTCGTCGCACATGTCAGTCCGCCCACCGCACGCGTAGGATCCGGTCGGCGCCGTCGCCGTCACTGGTGGTCAGCACGAGGGACCCGTCGGGTGCCACGGTCGCGCTGCGGAGCCGGCCGTGCCGCTTCTCCAGCGCCTCCGTCTTCGACACCACCCGGCGACCGTCGTCGGAGAGTTTCAGGAAGACGAGGCGCCGGCCCTTGAGCGCGGTGAGCACGAGACCGCCGCTGTAGGGTCCCCACCCGCTGTCGGGCAGGAATGCCACCCCCGGCGTGGCGATGGTCGAATCCCCCGAGGTCCATACCGGTCCGAGCGCACCGGGGACGCGGACGGTGTCCGTCATCGGCACCGACTCGTCGTAGATGAGCGGGAGCCGGTCGGGTTTGTAGCCGTAATTTCCGCCCGCGACGATGAGGTTGAGTTCGTCGTCGCGGTCGGTGCCCTGCTCGGCGGCGTAGACACGGCCGGTGCCGGGCTGCACCGCGATCCCCTGGATGTTGCGGTGGCCGACGCTGTAGACGGGGCTGCCGGGATAGGGGTTGCCCGGTGCCGGTGCGCCGTCGAGTCCGATATGAAGGACCTTGCCGCCCAGCGACTTCGGATCCTGGGGCACCGACGGGGTGGCGGTATCGCCGGTCCCCACCCACAGGCTGTCGGCCGTGGCGGCGAGACCGCAGCCGGCATGACGACCCGACGAGGTGACCGGGATGCCGCTGAGGACGGTGCGCTCGCGGACCATCCGGGTCCAGTCGTCGCCGACGCGCCACGACACGATCCGGATGGTCTGACCGGTCTGCGGCGCGGGCAGAGGGACGTCGGCGACCGAGCCGGGCACGGTCAACGCGCCGGGGACGGTGTATTCGGCCTGGCAGGAGTAAACGCGGCGGGTGTCGTCGAACCGCGGGTCGATGGCCAGGCCCATCAGGCCGGATTCCTTGACCGCGAAGATCTTCGACAGGTCCGCCCGCACGGCCACCTTCTGCCCGCCGGGTCGGACGGCGACGAACCGACCCGCGCGCTCGCCGGTCAGCACGGTGCCGTCGGGTGCCACGACGACACCCCACGGGATGGTCAGTCCGTCGGCGATGGTCGACACCTGCAGCGGCGCCTGTGCCTGAGCGCCAGGGCCGGCGACGAGGCTGCCCGCGAACGCGGCCACGGCCGTGACGAACGCGGCGACACCACGGATGAACATTCCGGTGACTCTTCTGCGTACTCGACGTGTCCGGATCACACGAGCAACCGTAACCGCGGATATGAGGTCGGGTCAGCGCAATCGCCGACCCGACCCGGGCACGGATCTCGGCTCGACCCGGCCGTCAGCGGCCGGGCAGGTACTTCAGCGCCCGCACCGCGGCCGGGGTGATCGCGCGGTAGAGGTTCTTCGGGATCAGCGGGGCACGGTCGATGCCGATGAAGCGCTGCTCGGCGATGGTCTGGGCCTCGGTGTACTTCAGCAGGCCCTCCTCGCCGTGGCGGCGCCCCATGCCCGAGATGCCCATCCCGCCCATCGGGGCCGCGGTCGATGCCCAGGCGGCTGCGTAGCCCTCGTTGATGTTGACCGTGCCGGCGCGCAACTGCTCGGCCACGGCCTGCGCCTCGGCGCTGCTGCCCGCGAAGACGCTGGCGTTGAGGCCGTACTCGGTGTCGTTGGCCAGCTTGACGGCCTCGTCGGTGGAGTCGACCGGGTAGATCGAGACGACCGGACCGAAGGTCTCGTTGCGGCAGCACGTCATCTCGTCGGTGACGTCGGTGAGGACCGTCGGCTCGTAGAAGAAGGGGCCGAGATCGGGACGGCGCTTGCCTCCGGCGAGCACCTTGGCGCCCTTGGCAACCGCGTCGTTCACGTGCGCCTCGACGGTCTCCACCTGCGAGGCCGAGGCGAGCGAGCCCATGTCGGCGGTGAAGTCGTAGGTCGGCGCGAGCTTCATCGTCGACACGTACGCGGCGAACCGCTCGGCGAACTCGTCGGCGATCTTCTTGTCGACGTAGATGCGCTCGATCGAGATGCAGAGCTGGCCGGAGTTGGAGTAGCAGGCGCGCGCGGCGCCCTGCACGGCGTTGGCGATGTCGGCGCTCGCGGTGATGACCATCGGGTTCTTGCCGCCGAGCTCCGCGGAGAAGCCGATGAGGCGACGTCCGGCCTGTTCGGCGAGCGACGCGCCGGTGGCCGAAGAACCGGTGAACATGACGTAGTCGGTGTTGGCCATGATCGCCTGGCCGACGACGCCGCCCGGACCGGGCACCACGGCGAACAGCTCCCGCGGCAGACCCGCCTCGTACAGCAGCTCGGCGACCGCAAGCGCGCAGTACGGGGTCTGGCTGTCCGGCTTGATGACCACGCCGTTGCCCGCGATCAGCGCGGCCACCGCATCCGACACCGCGAGGGTCAGCGGGTAGTTCCACGGGCTGATGACGCCCACGACACCCTTCGGCAGGTGACGCACCCGGACGCTGGTCGCACCCGGCAGCATGCCCTTGACCTTGCGGTCGGCGAGCAGCTTGGGGCCGGTGGTCGCGTAGTGCCGCGCGGTGAGCGCGACATCGATGACCTCTTCCTGCGCGTAGATTCGGGCCTTGCCGGTCTCGGCCTGCGCGATGTCCATCAGCGACGCCGAATTGCGGTGGACGAGTTCGGAGAACCGGTCGAGGACCGCGGCCCGCTCGGCCGGGGTCCTGGCCGCCCATCCCTGCTGCGCCTGACGCGCGCGGGCGACGGCGGTCTCGAGGTCTTCGGCGGTGCCGACCGGGATGGTGGCCATCTCCGTCCCGCTGAAGGCCTCCAGCACCGGCCGGGTGGGACGGTTGGCGGCGTCGTCGATCGCGACGAGGGCACCGAGACGGTCGAAGTATTCGGCGGTGGGCTTCGGCATTTGCGGGCTCCTACGGCGTGGGTCGGGCGGGTGGCTTCAGGACGTCTGGACCGGAGGACTAGCCCTCGGGGCCGACGATGACGATGCCGTCGTCGTCGGAGTAGACGATGTCGCCGGGATGGAAGGTCTCGCCACCGATGGTCAGCGGCACGTCCCGCTCACCGGCGCCGGTCTTCGTGGACTTACGCGGGTTGGTGCCGAGCGCCTTCACGCCGATCGCCATCCCGCCGATGGCCTTGGCGTCGCGGATGGCGCCGTTGATGATGATCCCCACCCAGCCGTTGGAACGGCCGAGCTCGGCGATGACGTCACCGACCAGCGCGGTGTGCACCGAGGCGTCGCCGTCGACGACCAGCACACCGCCCGGGTTGGGCTCGCCCAGGACCGACTTCAGCAGCGCGTTGTCCTGGAAGCACTTGACGGTGGTGACGCGCCCGACGAACTCGCGGTTGCCGCCGTACTGCGTGAACTGGGTGTCGCAACTACGGACGTCGGCGCCGATCTCGTCGACGAGATCGGCCGTCGGGGTGAAGGTCAACTCGCTCATGCCGACCAGTTTAGGTGTAACCGCAAGTTTCGGGTTACCGCCGGGTAGTGAGAGAGGGCCGGCACCGAGGTGCCGGCCCTCGTCCCGACTCAGGGAGCACAGACCGGCGGCCCGCCGTAGTACCTCCCCACCCAATGCGTCATCTTTCCCGTCTTCTGGTTTCGCAACGCGGTCGGCGAGTACATGATCAGCAGGCATCCACCCGTCTCTGTCAGTCGCTCACCCTGAATCGTCATCCGCATGCTCTTGGCCAGCTTGCTGACACCGCCGGCACCGATGTTCAGGCCCTCGACAGCCGGCAGCACTCCGGATCGATCCAGTTCCCGGGTCTGACTCGCACTCAGCATGAACCCATACGGAAAGATGAGGCCACTGTCGGGGTCCTGCACATTGGCATAGACCTGCGGCAGCGGACGCCAGTTCGGCGATGTCACCGGGACTGGTTCCACGTTCGGTGCCGCAGCCGCAGGCGTCGCACTCACGACTCCGGCGGCCATCACCCCGGCCGACAACGCAACAGCCACTCTTCGCGCACTTTGCATCCCTCTGACCTCCACGTCAGATCGTTTGGATATTCGTTGCGCTGCACAGCCCCAACAGCATGACACAGTTCGATGTGACGGATATCACAATTGTCGTCGCTGATCACTTTGCGCGGCCGATGATCTCCGCGACCTCGTCGGGCCGCTCGGAGACCAAGAAGTGTTTCGCCCTGGGCAGCACCGTGATCCGGTCGGCGCCCAGCAGGTCGGCATAGCGGCGCTGCTTCCATTCCCAGAACACCCGCCAGCCGGGCAGCGTCGACGACGCGACCACCACCGTGACCGGCACACGCGGCATCGGATTCGTCCGCCGCAGGCCTCGCAGGGTCTTGTTCATCGCCCCGAAGGCCGCATTCTCCACGAGCATCGCCAGCAGGAACTCGGGCTGGCCGAACAACTTTGCGCCCCAACGCCGCTGGCTTTCGCCGCGGCCCTCCGGCGGAGCGGGCACCACCCGCGTCCACACCTTCAGGCTCGGCCAGCGGCGAATCCCGACGCGACTCGTCACCGCCCGCGCGGTCCCGACCAGCCGATGCGCGTTGCCGATCCGGAACGACAACGGCACCAGCCGCCACGGGACCAGCACATAGGAACCGTCGAGCACCACCATGCCGGCGGTCCGCTCGGGATGTGTCCGCGCGAAGGCCTCGACGTACAGCGACGCCAACGAATGGCCGACGACCACGACCGGTTCCGTCACACCTCGGGCGTCGAGCACCGCGACCATGCGCTCCACCTCGCCGAGCAGCGTCGGAAGATGCTGCCGCCCAACCGGACTCGACAGTCCGTAACCGGGCCGGTCGTAGCGGATGACCCGCCACGACGACTCGAGCCGGGACACCAGCGGGTCGAGGTCGAACCAGTTGCTGCCCAGCGCCGCCATCAGCAGCAGTGGCGGGCCCGACCCCTCGTCGAGCACGTGCAGCCGGTGGTCGCCGACGGTGACGAACACGCCCGGGGCGCCGTCACCGGCGACAGGGTCCCGTTGCGCTCCGTCCGGCGGCGTCATCGGGGTCACCCGACCAGTGTGCCCGAGCTCAGGCGTCCTGCGGCTTGGCCAGCGGGAACGCCAGGGACTCGCGGATCGACTGGCCGGTGATCAGCATGACCACACGGTCGACGCCGACCCCGAGACCCCCCGTGGGCGGCATCGCGTACTCGAGGGCCTGAAGGAAGTCCTCGTCGAGCTCCATCGCCTCCGGGTCGCCGCCGGCAGCCAGGATCGACTGCTCGGTGAGGCGCTTGCGCTGCTCGACCGGGTCGGTCAGCTCCGTGTAGGCGGTGCCGAGTTCCACACCCCACGCCACGAGATCCCAACGCTCGGCGACCCCGGGCTTGGACCGATGCGCGCGGGTCAGCGGGGACACCGACGTCGGGAAGTCGATGTAGAAGGTCGGGAACGTGGTGCGGTCCTCGCCGAGGTGCTCGTAGAGCTCGAGCACGATCTGGCCGGCATCCCAGTCCGGGCGGTGGTTGATCTCGAGCCGGTCGCACACCGCGCGCAGCTGCTCGACGGAGGTCTCCGGGGTGATCTCCTCCCCCGCCCCTTCGGAGACGACCTCGTGGACGGTCTTCACCGGCCACTCGCCGGAGATGTCCACGCGCTCCTCGTTGCCGTCGGCATCGGTGCGCACGATGACCGGTTCGCCGTAGGCGGCCGTCGCCGCGTGCTGGATCATCTCGCGGGTCAGGTCCAGCATCTTCCGGTAGTCGCTGTGCGCCTCATAGGCCTCCAGGCTCGTGAACTCCGGATTATGGCTGAAGTCGACGCCCTCGTTGCGGAAGTTGCGGCCGATTTCGAACACCTTCTCCACGCCGCCGACGCACAGTCGCTTGAGGTACAGCTCGGGCGCGATGCGCAGGTAGAGGTCGAGGTTGTAGGCGTTGATGTGCGTCTGGAACGGCGTGGCGTTGGCGCCGCCGTGGATCTGCTGCAGGATCGGCGTCTCGACCTCGAGGAAGCCGCGTGCGGACAGGAAATCGCGCAACGCCTTCACCACGACGCTGCGCGTGGCCAGCATCCGCCGGCTGCGCTCGTTGATGGCGAGGTCGACGTAGCGCTGGCGGACCCGCGCCTCCGGGTCGGTCAGGCCCGCCCACTTGTCCGGCAGCGGGCGCAGGCATTTGCCGTTGAACCGCCACGCGTCGATCAGGATCGACAGCTCGCCGGACCGGCTGGCACCGACGACGCCCCGGGCCTGGACCAGGTCGCCGAGGTCGACGTCGGTGCCGAAATCCGGTGTGCCCGGGATGAGGCGGGACTCCTCGACGAGGACCTGCACCTCGCCCGACCAATCGTGGACGTCGGCGAAGACGACCTTGCCGAAGTCGCGCAGCCGCGTGACGCGACCCGCGATGGTGACCACGGTGCCCGCGGGTTCGTCGCGCGCCTGCGCGATCGTGTGGGTCGGCGCGTCGGCCGGCGGGTACGGGTCGAAGCCGCGCTCGACGAGCCGGTCCATCTTCTCCAGCCGCACCCGCACCTGTTCGGGCCGGTGGACGACGGCCACCTCGGGGGTCTTCGCCTCCGCCTCGAGTTCGGCGATGAGCGCGGGGGCGTCGACGCCCGCCGGGATCGACGGCCGGCCGGCCTCGTAGTGCTTGTCGCGCCCGAACTTCGGGAGCGTGATGAAGCCCTCGGTGACGATCGCGGCGAGACCCACGCGCGGCAGGATCCGGCTGTCCTCGAAGCACAGGTAGCGCGGCTGCCAGTCGGGCAGGTACTTGGCGTTGGACTTGTACAGCGACTCCATCTGGAAGAACTTCGAGCCGAACATCAGCGCCGAGTAGCCGAGGCGCATGACCGGCCCGGCGCCGATCTGCGGTCCCTGCTCGAAGAACGCGCGGAACGCCGCGAAGTTGAGCGAGACCTCGGTGATGCCGAACTGTTCGGAATTGCGGCACAGTTCGGCGACCATCGTCTCGACCACGCCGTTGGGGCCCTTGCGGTCGCGGCGCATCAGGTCGAGCGAGGCGCCGCGCTTGCCCCACGGCACGAACGAGAGCATGCCGACGACCTTCTCGTCGGGGCTGCCCTCGTCGATGACCGCCTCGACGAGCAGGCAGTCGTCGTCGGCACGGTCGCCGAGTCGCGACAGCGCCATCGCGAAGCCGCGTTCCTCCTCGGTGTCGCGCCAGGCGTCGGCGCGGGCGATGACCTTTGCCATCTCCGCGTCGTCGATGTCGCTGTGCCGGCGGATGCGGACCGAGACCCCGGCGCGCCGCGTGCGGGTCACCGCCTGGCGGACCGCTTTCATCGCCGATCCGCTGAGGCTGAACTCGCGGGTGTGGATGATCGCCTCGTCGCCGATGTTCAGCGTCACGAAACCGGCCGCGTCATAGGCTTCGGCGCCGCGCGCGCTCGGTCCGATCGCCGCCGGATGCCATCCGTACTTCTCACAGAGACCGACGAATTCGGCGATGGCGTCGGGCCACGAGTCGGGGTCGCCGATCGGGTCGCCGCCGGCCATGCCGACGCCGACCTCCACCCGGTAGGTGATGGCGGCGCGGCCGTCCGGTGAGAAGACGACGGCCTTGTCGCGGCGCGTGGAGAAGTAGGCCAGCGAGTCGTCGTCGTTGAACCGCTTGATGAGCGCGCGGATCAGGGCCTCGTCCTCGGCGGTGATCAGCCAGCGCAGCCGCTGCGACCGGAAGAGGACCGCCGCCGCGGCGATGAGCGCGATCGCACCGAAGAGGCCGAGCAGGCCGTTGACGAAGACCGGGGCGTGCCGGCCGTCGAAGGAGGCATCGGCGTCGATGGCGCCGAACGCGACGACGCGGTTGAACGCATACGCGAGCCGCTCGCCGTGGGTCAGGTTGTGCGGGAACGCCCAGACCAGCGCCCAGCCGAGCAGCGTGGCGATGCCCAGGCCGACGACCAGGGTGGCGAGGGCGGCGGGCACCGCGCCCCGGCGCACCCGTGTGTAGAACTGCTTGCGGGTCGCGATCAGAAAGGCGAGTGCGGCGAGGTCGATCACCAACCCGATCCACAGGTTGGTGCGGTCCCAGGCCGTCACCTCGAGGTCGTCCTCGAGCGCCGGGATCAGGAAGACGATGTTGCCCACGATGAACAACACCAGATAGATGACGCTGATCCACCACGCGATGCGCTTGCGCGACGAGAGCGCGACGGCGATGAGGGCGAGGACGAACGCCCACGCGAAGCTCGTGTCCGGCAGCGTGATGATGTAGTCGTCGACGTAGCGCCGCGGGTCGTGGATCAGCCGGCGGAACCACGGGAAGAGGCTCGACAGCAGCGAGATCGTCGCGAGGACGCCGACCACCGTGCCGGCCACCTTCGGGGCGTTGCGGCCGAAACCGGTGGGGCGCCTGATCTTGTCGAGCAGCGCAAGTGATCGTCGATCGGCCGCGGTCGGTGTCCGACGCGCGACGGGGGCGTCGTCGGCGTCCGGGGAGTCGACCGGCGCGATGGGGGTGTCGGTGGCCATGCGTCGAAGGTAGCCGCAGAATAGTCCGGCTTCGGGCTGTCCACGCTGATCCGGGGTGCGGCGGCACGAATTCTCGTTTGCTCCGCACCGGTGTGGCCCTCACCGGCCGCACGGGGCATGATCGGTCACCGTGTACGACGTGACGATCCGCGACGAGTCCATCCGCCTCGGACAGTTCCTGAAACTGGCCAACCTCATCGAGTCGGGGGCCGAGGCCAAAGAGGTGATCGCCGACGGTCTGGTCACCGTCAACGGTGAGGTCGAGACCCGGCGCGGCCGCCAACTGCGGGTCGGCGACGTGGTCGAGATCGGCGGCATGAGCGCCCGCGTCGTCGCCCGGTGACGACCGCGCCCGTCTCGGACACTGACGCAAGAAGGGCGGCGACCCGCTGTGCGAGTCCCCGCCCATGCTGTCCGGATGTCAGTCGTGGAGGTGTCTGGTCATGAACGGACGCCGTAGCGTCTCAGTTCGGCCGGCGTGATGAGGCGTTCGGCCTCCGCGGGAAAGTTCGGTGCGTGCGTACGACGCCCGCCGAGTCGCCCCCCGATGAGCGAATTCAGCAGTGATCCCTTGCGGGCCGTGTGAAATGTGTCAGCCAACTTCATGACCAATCACTTCCTGGTGCGATCCACATTCAATTCAACGGACTCTGACTTCGATCTACTGTAGCGACAGTTCTCGGTCACCGTCTCCGGAGTTGACGTGGCCTTCGCCACTCGCCCCTGAGTGCCCCGTCGGCGTGTGCGAGGTTCACGTCCCCGCCTCTGGGACGTGACTGCCGTTACGCACCGGCTATGTCGATGATGGCACGCCCGGCGTTACATCCCGGGTAGCGACGCGACCTCTACCAGCATCAATGGTATTCCGCCGGCGCCGCGTCGTATGCCGTCCATTCGGACCACATGTGGCTTCGGACGCCCTGCACGCAGGGGTCCGGCACCGGCGCGGGATCTGGTGGGCGCCCGCCCGATCCAGTAGGTTCACGTGCAACTTCACTGATCTACACCGAAAGGTGGCGCCGCCTTGTCCGACGTCGATGACCTCTTGTCCCGCCTCCCCTACGACTCGCTTGCCGCGCAACTCGGCGTCGACGAGGAGTCCGCCCGCGCCGCCGCCGGACAGGCGGTCCCCGCCCTGCTCGCCGGCCTGCAGGCGCAGACCGCCGACCACGCCGCGGCGCAGAAGCTCGTCGGTGCCCTCGCGCAGCACGACAACGACCTCGCGGCCGGGGCGATCAAGGTCGACGACGTCGACACCGCCGACGGCTCGAAGATCGTCGCGCACATCTTCGGCGAGAAGACCCCGGAGGTCGCGGGCGCGGTCAGCGACCGGGTCCCGGCCGCCGCGATCGACCAGGACGTCGTCCAGAAGCTGCTCCCGATCCTCGCCCCGATCGTGCTGAGCTACCTGACCAAGAAGATTCTCGGCGGGGTCGGCAGCGGTGCCGCCCCGGGCCAGGGCGGCACGGGCGGCCTGGGCGACCTGCTCGGCAACGTGCTCGGCGGCGGGAACAGCGGCGGTGCCGCCGGCGGGCTCGGCGACCTGCTCGGGGGAATGCTCGGCGGCGCGGCCGGAGGCGGCGCCAAGCAGGGCGGCGGCGACCTCCTCGGTGGCATCCTCGGTTCGATCCTGGGCGGCAAGAAGTAGCCTCACCGGCCATGGACAACAGCTCCCGCACACCGATCGGTGTGCGGGAGCTGTTGTCCATGGGTATCACCCCGGCGTCCTTCACCGCCTCCGTGTGGAGTGGTGCCGAGGCCAGGCGGTCTCGTCCGACGGCTCAGGGGCCGGCGGGTCGGGATCCGGCGGCTCGGGGTCCGGCGGCTCAGGCCAGCCCGGCGAGATACCGGTTCGCCCACTGCACGGCGGTCACGCCGGGCTTCACCTCGAAGTCGGCGTAGCTCGAGTGCGAGCCGGACTGCAGGAAGCGGTTGAACGAGATGATCTGCTCGCGGGCCCGCTTGTTGCCGAGCTCCTCGACGATCTTGCCGGGGCCGCCGAGGGTGAGCAGCTCGCCGACGATCACCGCCGCCTCCCTCTGGTACTGCAGGATCTGGCTGGGCGTCGGGTCGCTGGTCTCGGCCAGGTAGCCGGCGATCCGGGTGATGTAGTGGTCGCGCGGGACGTTGCAGTAGACGTCGTTCGGCTCGCAGATGCTGAACGACCTCGGCCGCAGCCAGCCCATGCCGTCGAGGCGGGCGCCACCGCTGCCCTGGCCCGCCAGACGCGGTCCGATCAGGTTGTCGCGGTGCGAGCGACGCGGGTCGGCGAACAACACCACACCCGCGACCTGACCGGGCCGGATCGCGGCCCGGCCGGTGCCGATCTCGGACGCGAGGTCGCCCGCGGCATCGGCGCCCTGGCTGTATCCGGTCAGGGCGATCTTGGTGCCCGGACAGCGGCGCAGCATCTTCAGCGCGAGGCCGCGGGTGTTGGCGACCGCCTGCGCCTTGGACTTGCCGTAGATCGCCTTCTCCCACGGGAACGCGGTGGCGTCATAGCCGACGTACCGGACCTCGGTCTCGGGACCGAGTCCGGCGGTCACATCCGCGAGGAAGCCCGGGTTCACACCGTTGGCCCAGGTGCCCGGCACGGCCAGGACGTACAGCTTCGGACAGTCCGCAGGCGCCGCCTCGGCGCGCGAGGTCGTCAGTCCGAACCCTCCCAGGACCGCACACGTCAGTGCGCACAGGATGGCGAGGATTCGACGCATCGGCTCTCCCTTCGAGAACTGGTGGTGGCTTGTCGACTCGACCGGCGGGATCGCGCCGGCGACAACAGGGGTGAGTCTAAGAGCGGATCGGTCCGTCTGTGTAGTCGACCTGTGTGGTCGACCGGGACGGGCGCCTGCCAGGAGGCGACGGGGCGGATGTGGCCGCCGGGTGAGGCGATGCCGCAAAACCGAACTCCCGCCGACCGGAGCGGTACGGCGGGAGTTCGGGTGGATCTGCGGATCGGAGCCGGGTCACATCAGCGCCGGATCAGATCAGCGCCGGATCAGATCAGCGCTGGGCGACCGTGGTCGGCTCGATCGGCGCCGGCAGGAACGAGCCACCGGTCAGGTACTCGTCGACCGCGGCGGCGGCCGAGCGGCCCTCGGCGATCGCCCACACGATCAGCGACTGGCCGCGGCCGGCGTCGCCGGCGACGAACACACCCGGCAGGCCGACGGCCGCGAAGTTGTCGTCGCGCTTGACGTTGCCGCGTGCATCGTAGGTGACGCCGAGCTTGTCGAGCAGGTCCCCGCGCTCCGGGCCGACGAAGCCCATGGCGAGCAGGACCAGGTCGCACTCGAGCTCGAAGTCGGTGCCCTCGACCTTCTCGAACCGACCGTCGCGCATGACGACCTCGTGCGCCTTGAGCGCCTTGACCTTGCCGTTCTCGTCGCCGATGAACTTCTCGGTGTTCACCGAGTAGACGCGCTCGCCGCCCTCCTCGTGGGCCGAGGAGACGCGGAACATCAGCGGGTAGGTCGGCCACGGCGTCGACTCGGCGCGCTCGATCGGCGGCTTCGGCATGATCTCGAACTGGTGCACGCTCTCGGCGCCCTGGCGCAGCGAGGTGCCCAGGCAGTCGGCGCCGGTGTCGCCGCCACCGATGATGACGACCTTCTTGCCCTTGGCCGTGATCTGGTTCTCGACGGTGTCGCCGAGCTGGACCCGGTTGGCCTGGGGAAGGAACTCCATCGCCTGGTGGATGCCGTCGAGCTCGCGGCCCGGGATCGGCAGGTCGCGACCGATGGTCGAACCGTTGGCGAGGACGACCGCGTCGAAGTCGGCGCGCAGCTGCTCGACGGTGATGTCGACACCCACGTTGACACCGGTCTTGAAGACGGTGCCCTCGGCCTCCATCTGCGACAGACGGCGGTCGATGTGGCGCTTTTCCATCTTGAACTCGGGGATGCCGTAGCGCAGCAGACCGCCGATGCGGTCGGCGCGCTCGAACACGGTCACGTCGTGACCGGCCCGGGTGAGCTGCTGGGCGGCGGCCAGCCCGGCCGGGCCCGAACCGACGACCGCGACCTTCTTGCCGGTCTTCTTCGACGGCATGACCGGGGTGACCCAGCCGTTGTCGAAGGCGTTGTCGATCAGCTCGACCTCGACCTGCTTGATGGTCACCGCGGGCTGGTTGATGCCGAGCACGCACGACGCCTCACACGGAGCCGGGCACAGGCGACCGGTGAACTCCGGGAAGTTGTTGGTCGCGTGCAACCGCTCGATGCCGTCGCGCCAGCGGTCCTTGTAGACCAGGTCGTTCCACTCGGGGATCAGGTTCCCCAGCGGACAGCCGTTGTGGCAGAACGGGATACCGCAGTCCATACAGCGGCTGGCCTGGGTCTGCAGGTGCGACCGGTCGAAGTCGGTGTAGACCTCTTTCCAGTCCATCAGGCGCAGCTCGACCGGACGACGGTCGGGCAGCTCCCGCTCAGGGTGCTTCAGGAATCCTCTGGGGTCAGCCACGTGCGGCCTCCATGATCGCTTCGTTCACGTCTCGCCCGGTCTTCTCCGCTTCGGAGATGGCCAGCAGCACGCGCTTGTAGTCCCGCGGCATGACCTTGGCGAACTTGGTCTGGGCAGTGTCCCAATCGGCCAGCAGCGCTGCGGCGACCGGGGATTCGGTCTCGGCGCGGTGCTCGTCGATGATCGCGGCGAGGAACTCGACGTCGGAGTCCTCGAGCGGCTCGAGATCCACCAGCTCGGTGTTGAGGTTGGCGGCCAGCTTCTGCTCCGGGTCGTACACGTAGGCGATACCGCCCGACATGCCCGCGGCGAAGTTGCGGCCGGTGTCACCGAGCACGACGACGCGGCCACCGGTCATGTACTCGCAGCCGTGGTCGCCAACGCCCTCGACGACCGCCGTCACGCCCGAGTTGCGGACGCAGAAGCGCTCACCGACGATGCCGCGCAGGAAGATCTTGCCCGACGTCGCACCGAAGCCGATGACGTTGCCGGCGATGATGTTCCGCTCCGCGACGAAGTCCTCCGGGGCGTTGCGCGCCGGACGGACGACGATGCGCCCACCCGACAGGCCCTTGCCGACGAAGTCGTTGGCGTCGCCCTCGAGGCGCAGCGTGATGCCCTTCGGGACGAAGGCGCCGAAGCTGTTGCCCGCCGAACCGGTGAAGTCGATGATGATCGTCCCGTCCGGGAGACCCTGGGCGCCATAGGTCTTGGTGACCTCGTGGCCCAGCATCGTGCCGACCGTGCGGTTGACGTTGGTGATCTTCGACGTGAAGGACACGCGGGTCCCGTGGTCGATCGCCTCGCGCGCCTGGGCGATGAGCTGCTGGTCGAGCGCCTTGTCCAGCGAGTGGTCCTGGACGCCCGAGCAGTACAGGTCCTGGTTCATGAACGGCGATTCCGGCATGGTCAGGATCGTCGACAGGTCGAGCTTGCCGGCCTTCTCGTTCTTCCAGTGCGCGATCGCCTTGGAGGTGTCGAGGGCCTCGACGTGGCCGACGGCCTCCTGCAGCGTGCGGAAACCGAGGCGCGCCAGCAGTTCCCGAACCTCTTCGGCGATGAACATGAAGAAGTTCTCGACGAACTCCGGCTTGCCCGAGAAGCGCTCGCGCAGCAGCGGGTTCTGGGTCGCGATGCCGACCGGGCAGGTGTCGAGGTGGCAGACACGCATCATGATGCAGCCCGAGACCACCAGCGGCGCGGTCGCGAAACCGAACTCCTCGCCGCCGAGCAGGGCGGCGATGACCACGTCGCGGCCGGTCTTCATCTGGCCGTCGACCTGGACCACGATGCGATCGCGAAGGCCGTTGAGCAGCAGGGTCTGCTGGGTCTCGGCCAGGCCGATCTCCCACGGCGCGCCGGCGTGCTTCAGCGACGTCAGCGGCGACGCGCCGGTGCCACCGTCGTGGCCCGAGATGAGCACCACGTCGGCGTGTGCCTTCGACACACCCGCGGCGACGGTGCCCACGCCGACCTCGGAGACGAGCTTGACGTGGATGCGCGCCTTCGGGTTCGCGTTCTTCAGGTCGTGGATCAGCTGCGCGAGATCCTCGATCGAGTAGATGTCGTGGTGCGGCGGCGGCGAGATGAGGCCGACGCCCGGCGTCGAGCCGCGCACCTCGGCGACCCACGGGTACACCTTGTGCGGCGGCAGCTGGCCACCCTCACCGGGCTTGGCGCCCTGCGCCATCTTGATCTGGATGTCGGTGCAGTTGCTCAGGTAGTGCGAGGTGACGCCGAAGCGTCCCGACGCGACCTGCTTGATCGCGCTGCGACGCCAGTCGCCGTTCTCGTCGTGGTGGAAACGACGCGGATCCTCGCCGCCCTCACCGGAGTTCGAGCGGCCGCCGAGGCGGTTCATGGCGATGGCGAGCGTCTCGTGCGCCTCGGCCGAGATGGAGCCGAAGCTCATCGCGCCGGTCGAGAACCGCTTGACGATCTCGCTGGCCGGCTCGACCTTCTCGATCGGGATCGGGTCGCGATCGCCGAAGTTGAAGTCGAACAGGCCGCGCAGCGTGCCCAGACGGCGCGACTGGTCGTCGACCATCTTGGTGTACTCCTTGAACACCTTGTACTGGCCGGTGCGCGTGGAGTGCTGCAGCTTGAAGACCGTGTCCGGGTTGAACAGGTGGTACTCGCCCTCGCGGCGCCACTGGTACTCGCCGCCGACCTCGAGCTCGCGGTGTGCCCGCTCGCTGCGACGGTCGTTGAAGGCCAGGGCGTGACGCTTGGCGACGTCGGCGGCGATCTCGTCGAGACCGATGCCGTCGAGCTGGCTGTTCAGGCCGGTGAAGAACTCGTCGACGAGCTCCTGCGACAGGCCGATGACCTGGAAGAGCTGCGCGCCGGTGTAGGAGGCGATGGTCGAGATGCCCATCTTGCTCATCACCTTGAGCACGCCCTTGCTGGCGGCCTTTATGTAGTTCTTCTTCGCGGTCGCGAAGTCGATGTCGCCGAGCACGCCCCGCTCGATCATGTCCTCGATGGTCTCGAAGGCCATGTACGGGTTGACCGCGGCCGCGCCGAAGCCGACCAGGGTCGCGACATGGTGGACCTCGCGGCAGTCGCCGGACTCGACGATCAGGCCGGCGCGGGTGCGCTTGCGCTCCCGGACCAGGTGATGGTGCACCGCCGCGGTCAGCAGCAGCGACGGGATCGGCGCCAGGGTCTCGTCGGACTCACGGTCGCTCAGGATGATCAGGTTCGCGCCGTCGTCGATGGCGGCGCTCGCCTTGGCCCGGATCTCGTCGAGGGCCTTGCGCAGGCCCGCCCCGCCCTCGGCCACCGGGTAGAGGCCATGGATGTGGACGCTGCGGAAGTGCGGCAGCTTGTCGTTGTCGTTGATCTCGACCAGCTTGGCCAGGGTGTCGTTGTCGATCACCGGCTGCGGCAGCGCGATCTGCCGGCACGACTCGGGACCGGGGTGCAGCAGGTCGGCCTCGGCACCGATGGTCGAGCCGACGCTGGTGACGACCTCCTCGCGGATGGCGTCCAGCGGTGGGTTGGTGACCTGCGCGAACAACTGCTGGAAGTAGTCGAACAGCATCCGCGGGCGCTTCGACAGCACCGCGATCGGGGTATCGGTGCCCATCGAGCCGAGCGCCTCGGCGCCGGTCTTGGCCATCGGCGCGATGAGGAGGTTCAGCTCCTCCTGCGTGTAACCGAAGACCTGCTGGCGCAAGGTGACCCGCTCGTGCGGCATGTGGATGTGCGGCTTGGCCTCGATGTCGTCGACCGCGACCATGCCCTGCTCGAGCCACTCCGCGTACGGGTGCTCGGCGGCCAGC
The DNA here is from genome assembly GCF_039939235.1 of Gordonia aurantiaca. NCBI lineage: Bacteria > Bacillati > Actinomycetota > Actinomycetes > Mycobacteriales > Gordoniaceae > Gordonia > Gordonia aurantiaca. Next base: position 293,445 of record NZ_JBDUUF010000007.1, read on the forward strand.
TCGTCCTTGATCTCCTCGTCGTCGACGATGCGGCCCGCCGCGGTGTCGACGAGGAACATGCGGCCCGGCTGCAGGCGCATCTTCTGCACGACCTCGGAGTGGTCGATGTCGAGGACGCCGACCTCGGACGCCATGACGACCAGGCCGTCCTTGGTGACCCAGATGCGCGACGGACGCAAACCGTTGCGGTCGAGCACGGCGCCGACGACGGTGCCGTCGGTGAAGCACACCGACGCCGGTCCGTCCCACGGCTCCATGAGCGCCGAGTGGTACTCGTAGAACGCCTTGTGCTCGGGCTTCATCGACTCATGACGCTCCCAGGCCTCCGGGATCATCATCAGCACGGCGTGCGGGAGGCTGCGGCCACCGAGGTGGAGCAGCTCGAGCACCTCGTCGAAGCGCGCGGTGTCCGACGCACCCGGGGTGCAGACCGGGAAGATCTTCGACGCGGCGTCGGCACCGAAGACATCGGTGTCGATGAGCGCCTCGCGTGCGCGCATCCAGTTCTCGTTGCCGGTGACGGTGTTGATCTCACCGTTGTGGGCGACCCGGCGGAACGGGTGCGCCAGCGGCCACGAGGGGAAGGTGTTGGTGGAGAAGCGCGAGTGGACCAGGCCCAGCGCGCTCTCGACGCGCGAGTCCTGCAGGTCCACGTAGAACTCCCGCAGCTGCGGGGTCGTCAGCATGCCCTTGTAGACGAAGGTGCGGCCCGACAGGGACGGGAAGTACACGGTCTCGCGACCCGGGCCGTCGGCGCCGGCGCCCTTGTTGCCGAGCTCGTACTGGACGCGCTTGCGCACGACGTAGGCGCGGCGCTCGAGCTCCATGCCCTCGGCGCCGCCGATGAAGACCTGGCGGAACGTCGGCATCGCGTCGCGGGCGAGCGCGCCGAGCGAGGTCTCGTTGGTCGGGACCTCACGCCAGCCGAGCAGCGTCAGACCCTCGGACTCGATGACCTTCTCGACACCCTCGCAGGCCTGACGTGCGTCCTCGGAACCCTGCGGAAGGAAGGCGATGCCGGTGGCGTAGCTGCCCTCCGGCGGGAGTTCGAAGTCGACCGTCTCCCGGAAGAAACGGTCGGGAACCTGGATCATGATGCCCGCGCCGTCGCCGGTGTTCGGCTCGGCGCCCGCGGCACCACGGTGCTCGAGGTTGACCAGGGCCATGATCGCCTTGTCGACGATGTCGCGACTGCGTCGTCCGTACATGTCAACCACGAACGCCACGCCACACGAGTCGTGCTCGTTGCGCGGGTCGTAGAGACCAACCGGTCCCGGAGCCTGCTTCATATTCGCCTCACTCTGCGTGCGGAGGGTGCACGCACTACCCGTCGTCGATGTCTGGGGGTTCACTCGGCCATGCACGCCGCGGACCTCGCTGTCCGCTGACGGTCGTCGTCTCCGCCCCTCGTGGGGGCTGACCTGGGCGGAACGACCACACAGGCGGTGTCCCCGTCAGCGCCGTTGCTGACAGTCCCTTCGGGCCGCATCGTCGGGGCCCGAACTCATGCTCGTCGGCGGCTTGCGCGCAGCACTGCAGAGGCGCCCGCGGGCAACCGTAAGAGCATTGTGGGCCATTTTTCCACGTAAAGGGTCCAGTCTCGAAATCCGGCTAGCACAAGCGCGACGATTCTGCACGTCAAGGCGAAATCGGGCGAGTGGCCGAGTTCACCCGAGGGCCCGCCGATGCGTGAGGATTTCGCCTCCTGCGTGTAACGCGGCAGCGACCGCCGACCGGGCGCCGGTCGCGGTCGGGTCGCGGTCGGGTCGCGGACGGGGTTTCGGCGCGCGAAAAGGGGCACATCGGGCATCGGCGGCCACTACCGTCGGAGTGATGAGCGTCACCTCGATGGCCGGCGGTGCGCCCGCCGGTGTTCCGGACCCACCACCGGGGAGAGACCTGCCGTTCGGGCCACTCGGTGTCGACCCCCACGGTTCCCTGCGTTCTCGGGCGGTGAACGCCTACCTCGCCCGCGTGACGTGGCCGATGATGGTGGCCGCCGGCCGCAGTCACCCGCGCGTGACCGCGCAGATGATCCAGCGGACCCGGCCCGGTTTCAACCGCACCATCGCGAGCCTCAACCCGCCGCCCCGCGCGACGCGCGTCCGCACCGTGCGCGCGTCCTTCCGCGGTGGACAGGTGCGCGGCGAATGGGTGATCGGGAGGCGGGCACCCGAGCCGCGACCCGGCTCCCGTGTCATCTACTACCTGCACGGCAGCGGATACGTACTGTGCTCGCCGGCGACCCATCGCGGCCTGGTCGCGCGGATGGGCAACCTGACCGAACTCCCCGCGTTCAGCCTCGACTACCGCCTCGCGCCCGAGTATCCGTGGCCGTGCGCGGGCAACGACGCGATCCGCGGCTACCGCTGGTTGCTCGAACAGGGCCATCGAGCCGAGGACATCGTCGTCGCCGGGGATTCCGCCGGCGGCCACCTGGCTCTGGACCTCCTGCACGTCAACCACCGCACCGGGACTCCGCAACCGGGCTCGATGGTGTTGTTCTCCCCGCTCTGGGACCCCAGCTTCGACCTGGCCGTGGAAAACCAGCGCAGCGGCGTCCGCGACCCGATCATCAACGCGATCTCGGCACGAAAGATCCTGCGCCTCTACACTCGTACCGCCGACCCGGACCACCCGCGCATGCGGATCCGGTTGCACCCCGAGATGACGCTGCCGAAGACGCTCATCCAGTACGGCGCACTGGAGGTCATGAGTGCCGACGCCCGCGCGGTCCACGACGAGATCGTTTCTGCCGGAGGGGTTTCGGTGATCCAGGCGTGGCCGGATCAGGGACACGTCTTCCAGCTGATGCCGAGGCTGTCGTCGGAGGCGCGCCACGCGGTCGAGACGGCGGCGCGGTTCATCGAGGTGACCGCACCCGGCGGCTGACCCCGACACGCGTCGACCTCGCTTCGCCCGATCGTCACCACCCGCCGGCCATCGCGTGGGGCGAGGAGGACATCACCGCGGGTCGAGCAGACGTACGGCTTGCGACCAGCCGCGCCGAAACAGCCCTGACCAGCGACGAAACCGCCGTATCCTGAGCCGATGGACTCCCTCGTGACCGCGGTCGTCGTCGACGATCACCCCTTCTTCCGGGACGGGGTGTCGCGGGGTCTCACGCAGAGCGGACGCATCCGGGTGGTCGGTGAGGCGGCCGACGGCACCTCGGGCCTGGAGCTGATCCGGCGCGAGAGACCCGACGTCGCGGTCGTGGACCATCAGATGCCGGGCATGACCGGCGTCGACCTCGCCCACGCGGTCACCCGAGACCGGTTGCCGACGCGGGTGTTGCTGCTGTCGGCGATCACCGACGGGCCGATCGTGTTCCGCGCACTCCAGGAAGGTGCTGCGGGGTATCTGCCCAAGGACTCCGACCGCGACGAGATCGTCGGCGCCGTGACGCGGGTGGCCAAGGGCGAGACCGTGGTTCCGGAGGCGCTGGCAGCGGGTCTGGCCGGCGAGATCCGGGCCCGGACGCAGTCCGACGCACCGTCGCTGAGCGAGCGGGAGCGGCAGGTTCTCGCGGGTTTCGCTCGCGGGCAGTCGATCCCGCAGATTGCGGCCGAGCTGTACATTGGTGCGGCGACGGTGAAGACCCACACCCAGAGGTTGTACGAGAAGCTCGGCGTCTCGGACCGGGCCGCGGCGGTGGCGGAGGCGATGCGTCGTGGTCTTCTCGAATAACCGCGTGATGCGCAACTCCGACCTCGAGATCGCCGGTCTCACCGTCTATCTCGGCTTCGGGAGGTTCGCCGACGAGCCGCGCATCCACCGCATCCTGGTGGAGCACGCCGTGCGCGGCATCCGGATCCAGGCCCTGCTGCGGCTGTTCCTCGCCGCCTTCGTCCTGGCGACCGTCGGCCTCGATCCGCCCGATTCGGCGAAGGTCCTCAGCGTCGCCACCGGCATCGCGTACGCCGCATGGTGCGTCCTCGGATGCTGGATCGTGCTCCGTCACGAGCCGTTCGCGGTGCGCTGGTCGTGGATCGGGCTGCCGATCGACCTACTGCTGATGACGATCCTCGCGGTGATCGCGAGCATGTCGAACGACGTCAGCTGGACCACGAATGCGCTGATCACCGGCTTCGCGCTGGTCCCGATGATCGCGGCGGTGTCCCTGCAGCCGCGGCTGTGCGCGATCGTCGTCACCGCGACCGTCGTGGTCTACGCGGTGTCGAACGCCCTGGCCCGGGCGGCGAACGACGAACCGTGGTCGGTGGTGGTGCTGCGGGTGCTGGTGGTGGCGGCCCTCGCGGTCGGGGCGATCCTGCTCGCGCAGTTGAACCGCTCGAGGGTGACCACCATCGGTTCCCTGGCCGCCGAACGCGCACGGCTGCTCGACGCGACGATGGAGATCGAGGAGCGTGAGCGCGGCAACCTCGCCGACAGCCTTCACGACGGCGCGCTGCAGTACATCCTCGCGGCGCGGCAAGAGCTTGCGACGCTGCGGGATTCGGCCGACGAGGTGACCCTCGACCGGGTCGACGGCGCACTGCGCGACTCGGCGCGCCTGCTGCGCACGACGCTGAGCGAGTTGCATCCCGCGGTGCTCGAACAGGCCGGCCTCGCCGTCGCCCTCACCGACCTCGCGTCGTCGTATGGCAGCCGGGCCGGCGCACCGACGATCACCGTCGACACCGCCGCCTGGCCACCGGAGCTGCGCACCACCGCCGATTCCCTGCTCTTCGCCGCCGCCCGTGAATTCCTGACCAACGTGGTGAAGCACGCCGAGGCCGACAACGCCGAGATCACCGCCGAATTCGACGACGGGGTGGCGCGGTTGGTCGTCGTCGACGACGGGATCGGCCTGCCCGACGACGAGAACGTCGACGACCTCATGCACCGGCGCCGGTCCACCGGGCACATCGGGCTGGCCTCGCGCCGGGTCCGCATCGAGGGTCTCGGCGGCACGATGACACTGGAGAACCGGCCCACCGGTGGGCTGGCCGCCGTCGTGGAGTTGCCGGCGCGGGAGCTGTGAGGTCGCCTGTGGATTCTCTGCGTCCCTGACAGACCCCTCGGAGCACGCTCACCACCGGATTCGTCGAGGTCCCGGGCCTCCACCCCGCTTCCGGGGGCGCCGTGCGGGGGCGGTTTCCGTCGTCCATATCCACCGATCGGTGGATGTGCGATTCCACCGGTGGATCAGCTCATCGGCGGAATCCCGCGGAGGCGTATTCCGAGGAGAGTCATGGGTGTCACCGGAACTGCCCGGAACACCAAGTCCCCCAGAGAGAATCGGAGAACACCATGAAGATCGCATCCCGCCTCGCCCTCGGAACCATCGGCGTCCTCGGCGTCGCCGGCCTCGCCTTCGGAGCCGCCGGAGCGGCGCGCGCCGGCACCATGCCGATCGTCCGGCCCGGCGAGCCCACCATCGCGATGACGATCACCAACCACACCAACCAGCCCGAGTACCTGATCGGTTCCCACACGTCCGGCGGTCAGTGGGTCAACGCCCCGGCGAAGATCCTGTACCCCGGCGCCTCCCAGACCATCACGGCCGCGGCGCCGCTCTCGAACCATCTCGACATCAACGCCACCTACCGGATCGGCAACAACGGTCCCATCGCCAAGTACCAGGTGAACAACCGGCACAACGGGATCAACACCGCGCTGACCGGGGTCTCGGGTCATCACGCCGAGCGGTACTGGATCGATTCCAAGATCGACACCGGCTTCCCCCAGGCCAATGTCTGTTTCCACCAGTGGTGAGCGGAGGACGCCTGCTGACCACCGGAAAGCGGGCCCGCGACCTCGTCGAGGTCGCGGGCCCGTGAGGTCTACGAAGCGATCAGCGGCCGGGGAGGACGTTCTCCAGCGAGCCGAAGGCGGCCCCGGCGCCGGTGGCCGCGAAGTTGGTGGTGCAGCCGTTGAACGAGATGTTGTCGACGTTCACCTTGCCGGCCGTGCCGACGGGCTGGCTCGAGACGCCGTAGTGGTTGATGACGGTCTTGTGGTCGCCACTGTTGGCCGCGGCCGTCAGTTCGGCGAGGGTCGCCTTCGCGCCACGCGGGATGCCCGGGAGTTCACGGGTGGCCCACCACTCGTTCGAGCTCGTGGCATCGGCCGTGGTCGCACCCTCCGGTGCGCTCCACACCAGCGTCGCGAACCCGTCGCCGGAATCGGTGTTCGCGCCGGTCACGCGGATCTGCCAGTTCGCCTGGCCCTCACCCTTGTCGAAGGTGAGCGGGTTGTCGCCGGCGACCAGGTCGGCCAGCGGGAGCTCACCGGCTGCGTGGTACGACGCCTGGCGCGGGGTCTGCTGGGTGGTCACGAATTGCAGAGAACCGTCGGAGTCCTTCACATTCGTCGCCGAGAGTCGGCCCTCCTGGCCCTGCTCATCCGGGAACGGATTTCCCCATCCCGCGGCATCGACCGGCGTCGACACCTTTGCGCAATTCGATTCCGACACCGGCGCGGCCGAGGCAAATGCGGGCGCGATGAACGATGCGGCGCCGAGAGCTGCACCAACGGTGGTCACGCGAATGAGATTACGGTTCATACGAATTCCTGCCTCCAAGTGTTTTTCAGATAATCGGACTTTCGCGAACGTAACAAAGGAAAATGAAAGGTTCCACCCCCCGGGTGGAACACATCACACTATTCAATTTCCGCAAATTCGGCAGAAGTGGACAAAACCCACTCGATATATCCATTGAAATGCTCCAGGGAATGCGCCCTCACCAGCGCCTGCGTCGACATGTCGTCATCCACGTCCCACATGGGGGTGTTCTCCGGGGAGTTTTCCACGTGCAGGACGGGATCAGGCCCGCGACCGGGGCGGTCGCGGGCCTGATGGGTGATGTCGCCCGGTGTCAGCTGATGTCCGCACCCCGACGCGGCGGACAGGCATCCAGCCAGGCGTTCTCCGCCTCGTCGAACACCCTCGAACGGGACAGGAACCGGACGCCTTCGGGCGCCTCGAGGCTGAATCCCGCCCCGCGGCCCTTCACGACGTCGAGGATCAGTTGGGTGTGCTTCCACAGCTCGAACTGGTCGCCGTTGATCCAGACCCGCACTGCCGGAAGCGGTTCGGGGAGTTCGATCTCGCCGACGAGGACGTCGCGCTGGCCGACCCGGTACTCCCCCACCGGATAGCACATCGGCGCCGAGCCGTCACAGCACCCACCGGACTGGTGGATCATGAGTCCGCCGTGCAGCTCCGACAATTTCGTCAGGAGCCGCACGGCGGCGTCTGTGGCGACCACCCGATCAGGAGCGTTCTGTTCGGTGGTCATCTGTTGTCACCTTCTTCTCGGTCGAGTCAGGTCCTCCCGCAACCGAAAGTACTCGGCTGATCCGGACGGAGTCCCGGATCAGAAGAAACCCCGATCCGGACGGAGTCCCCGATCAGAAGAAACCCCGATCCGGACGGAGTCCCCGATCAGAAGAAACCCCGATCCGGACGGAGTCCCGGATCAGAAGAAACCCCGATCCGGACGGAGTCCCCGATCAGAAGAATCCTTTCGCGCTCTGCGCGTATCCGACCAGCAGGTTCTTGGTCTGCTGGTAGTGCTCGAGCATCATCAGGTGGTTCTCGCGACCGATGCCGGACTGCTTGTAGCCGCCGAAGGCCGCGTGTGCCGGGTAGTCGTGGTAGGTGTTGGTCCACACACGACCGGCCTGGATCTCACGACCCGCGCGGTACGCGGTGGCGCCGTCGCGGCTCCACACACCGGCGCCGAGACCGTAGAGGGTGTCGTTGGCGATGTGCATGGCGTCGGCGAAGTCCTTGAAGGTGGTGACCGCGAGGACCGGGCCGAAGATCTCCTCCTGGAAGATGCGCATCTTGTTGCTGCCCTGGAACACGGTCGGCTTGATGTAGTAGCCGCCGGACAGGTCGCCGCCGAGGTCCGCCGGCTCGCCGCCGGTGAGGACCTTGGCGCCCTCCTCCTTCCCGATGGCCAGGTAGGACGAGATCTTCTCGAACTGGTCGTTCGACGCCTGGGCGCCCATCATGGTGTCCGTGTCGAGCGGGTTGCCCTGCTTGATCTTCGACACGCGGTCGATGGCCTTGGCGATGAACTCGTCGTAGATGTCCTGCTGGATGAGCGCGCGGCTCGGACAGGTGCACACCTCGCCCTGGTTGAGCGCGAACATCGAGAAGCCCTCGAGCGCACGGTCGAGGAAGCCGTCGTCGGCCGCCATGACGTCGTTGAAGAAGATGTTCGGGCTCTTGCCGCCGAGCTCGAGGGTGACCGGGATCAGGTTCTCCGACGCGTACTGCATGATCAGGCGGCCGGTGGTGGTCTCACCGGTGAACGCGATCTTGCGGATGCGGTTGCTGGAGGCGAGCGGCTTGCCGGCCTCGACGCCGAAGCCGTTGACGACGTTGACCACACCCGGGGGCAGCAGGTCGCTGATCAGGCTGACCAGGTAGAGGATCGACGCCGGGGTCTGCTCGGCCGGCTTGAGGACCACCGCGTTGCCGGCGGCGAGGGCCGGGGCCAGCTTCCAGACCGCCATCAGGATCGGGAAGTTCCACGGGATGATCTGGCCGACGACGCCGAGCGGCTCGTGGAAGTGGTAGGCAACGGTGTCCTCGTCGATCTCCGAGATGCCGCCCTGCTGGGCACGCAGTGCACCCGCGAAGTAGCGGAAGTGGTCGATCGCGAGGGGGATGTCGGCGGCGAGCGTCTCCCGGACGGCCTTGCCGTTGTCCCAGGTCTCGGCGACGGCGAGCTTCTCGAGGTTCTCCTCCATGCGGTCGGCGATGCGCAGCAGCGCGAGCGAACGCTCGGCGACGGAGGTCTTGCCCCAGGCGGGTGCGGCCTTGTGCGCGGCGTCGAGGGCGAGGTCGATGTCCTCTGCGGTCGATCGCGCGACCTCGCAGAAGACCTTGCCGTCGACCGGCGAGGTGTTCTCGAAGTACTGACCCTTCACCGGCGGGGTCCACTGGCCGCCGATCCAGTTGTCGTAGCGCGACTCGTAGCTCATCACCGAGCCATCGGCACCGGGCTTTGCGTAGACGGTCATGGTCACTCCTCTGTGGGGCCTCGGGGGCCGCCTGTACATGTCACACCGGACACCCTGGTGCTCCGGTGTGATCTGTTGCACACAGTAGGAGTGCGTTGGTTGCACAAGGGTTGCAACGAATGCAACGCGCGATGACCTGGGCCTTTCAGAGCCCGTAGCGCTTGTCGAGCAACCTGATGCGACCCCCGACGACCGCGCGGTCGGGGTGACCGACGGGCAGGCGGTGTTCGAGCCGGCGCCAGGCGTCGAGGTCGTCGCGACCATGCACCGACGACGTCCACTTACGCAGCGCGGCGACGTCGCCGCTCGCGATGAGCCGCGACCGCAGGTCCTCGCGCAGCTCTTCGAAGATCTCCACGATGCCCGGGGCGGTCGACTCGGCCAGGAGCCCGCCGCGGCCCACCTCGTCGACCACGCTCGCCAGGTCGGTGCCCGATTCGATGCGGGTCCGGATGTCCTGGAGGTCCGACGACACGTCGAGCGTGAGGCGATAGGGACGGCTGGCGAGGACGTCGGCACCGAGGTCTCGCCGCAGCCGCGAGATCTCGGCCCGCACGCTGACCGGGTCGAGTCCGTCCTCGGCCAGCTTGAGCGCGAGCTGCTCGGTGTTGAGCCCTTCCGGGAAGGCCTGCAGCAGGACCAGGATCTCCGCGTGACGCGGCGACAGGGTGCGCGCGCTCGACGGGTCGGTGGTGCGCCGCCAGCGGTGCGGGCCGTCGCCGAGGACCGAGAAATGTGCCGCACTGGTGCGCGGACCGCCGAGCGAGAACACCGACGGATCGGCGAGATCAACTGCGCCCGATTGCAGTTCACAGCTGGCCGTGCAGAACCAGCTCGGCGGGGTGCGCGATCCGATCATCAACGCGGTGTCGGCACGCAAGATCCTGAGCCTCTACACCCGCACGGCCGAGGCCGACCACCCGCGCATGCGGGTCCGTCTCCGTCCCGACATGACACTGCCCAAGACGCTCATCCAGTACGGCGCCCTGGAGGTCATGGGTGCCGACGCCCGGGCCCTGCACGGCGAGATCACCTCGGCCGGAGGGCTTTCGGTCCTGCAGGCGTGGCCGGACCAGGGGCACGTCTTCCAGCTGATGCCGCGGTTGTCCTCGGAGGCGCGGCACGCGGTCGAGACCGCGGCCCGCTTCATCACGGTGACGGCGCCGGAGCGTGCCGGCGGCTGAGGCGTCCGCGCCGAAAGCCCTCTGCCCGGCAACGCGAGCCGCCGTATCCTCAGACGATGGATTCACTACTGGACAATCGCGGTATTGGTTCCGATGTCATCCGGGTACGCCGAGATGACTCCGTCGGCGTACCCGCCGCCGCGGGATGTGAGGTAGCCACCGAAGGCCAGTGCGCCGTCCGGTGTGCCCGTACTCAGATTGACGAAGACCTTTCCGTTCCAGTCGATCTCGCCCTCTGCTGCGCGGACCAGGTCGAAGCCCATTGCCGAGGACAGGACGTGGGAGAAGGTGATGTCGCTGGCGTTGATCGCCTCGGCGACGGTGTCCGCACGCCTTGCCCCCTTCGCTACCAGTGGCGCGGACTTGTCGGCTGACCTGTTCCACACGGTGACCGTGTGCCCTGCGTCGATCAGCGTGCTGGCAACCGCTGATCCCATGAGACCGGTGCCGAGAACGGATATAGTAGACATCGTGGTGTCGCCTTTCGGTCGAGTGCGGATTCTAGGTTCGGCGTGGCATGGTTGCGCAGCGATTATTCAGCGTCCCGTGTCACCGGACGTGTGTCCGTTGAGTCCACGGAGCCTTGGGTGCGTCTCCGCCCGGCGACCGCGAACGCTGCCGCCAAGACCAGTGTGGCGACCACGAACACAGAGGTCATCGCGTCTATCGGAGCCGGTGGGGGGTTGATGATTGCGCTGACTAGCAACCATGCCATCGTCAGCGCGCCCACGGTGCACGCGATGACCAGACCCGTACCTAACTTTTTCTCGCGCGCGACCAGTCTCACTGCTCCAGCGCAGATCAGGACGTAGGGAATGACCCAGAAGTACGCGACCAGCGTCGCGACGGCAGAGTAGATCGTCAGCGGCGATCCCAGGTTCAGCGCGACCATGGTCACGAGTCCCGCGAGACCGACTCCGACCGTCAGGAGAATGGCATTGACAGGACTGTGTAGACGACGATGTATTTGCGCGAACGGGATCGGCAGCAGTCCGTCTGCTGACAGTGTCGCGGCGAACCGGGAACCGTAGTTGGCGAAGCCGATGAGGGACGCGAACGTGGCGATCGCCAAGACGAGGTCCGATGCCTGTCCGATTCCCTCACCGAGGCCGGATTGCTGCGCGAGGGCTGCGGGCCCGGACATCCCTGCTTCGATGTTCGCGGAGGCCTGCATCAACCCGGGGATTTGAAGGAACGTTACGGCGAGATACGCGACGCCGAGGATCACTGGGACGCTCATCACGGCTGCGGGGACATTGCGTTTGGGATCCTTGGTTTCGGCGGCCAGGGCAGCGCAACTCTCGAGGCCGACGACAAAGGCTGCACCAATAGCGATGCCGGCAATGATGCCGCTGGTGGTCGAGCCCTGCAGTGACAACTGTTCGCCGAGATGAAGGCCCGTGTGGATAGCGCTGGCACCGGTGATCAACAGCATCAACGGCAACGACAATACGGTGAGCGAAACCGCGACGACGACTGACGTGTCCAGGCCTCTGCACGTCACCGCGATGACCACGATCGCGGACACCACGTAGATCAAGATTTGGGTACCGTGGTCCAGCCCGGAGTCGACGCCCACCGACAGGAGGAAGCTGCCTGAGTAGAGGCCGATGATCAACAGCATCGACAGAATCTGTGCAAGGTAACCAAGGAACAGGGTCGCGGCCATCAGGTAGCGCGCCCAGGGGCCGAAGACTTCGGCGATATACGAATACAGCGATCCCGTGGCGACGAACCGCTTGGCAAACGTGATCACGGCAACGCCGACGCATGTTGTCGCAACTGCCGAGATCAACGATGCCAACCAACTGCCGTTGCCGGCCGTGGCTACCAGGAGAACAGGGAAGCTGGCGATCGCCACGGCAGGGATGAACGACGCCAGAGCGAGCGAGATGATCTGAGTTCGACTTAGATGCCCTTCATCAAGACTGGGGAGTTCGATCTCGCCAGTGACGGCAGATGCCGGTTTATCAATCATTGCTGGATTCCTCTTGGTCGGTTCGGCATGAGGATGACCTTCTGGTGACCGCCCTCATGTCCTTCCGTCGAACGTGAGCTGAGTCACTGACTGGGACATTCGGTCAAGTTAGTTGCCCAAGCCGAATGTGTCAACGCTCGACCGAGTCGCTTCGTTGCGGTCCCGGCCAACTCGTACCTGTACGGCCATCTTGTTCAATCGATCAAGTCGTTGGCTCAAGTAATTGGACGTGTTCTTCGAGTGCGATGTCAACGTCACCGAATCCCCGGTTACACGCTGTTGACCTGCAGGCACCGGTGTTACGTTGATGTTTCCCAACGTCCTGATCAGGGAAGGCATGCCCGTGCCGGGCTCGCCTGACTGGATCCCGCAACGCGACGACTAGGGATTGAGACCCGCGACCTGACCCACGTGGCATGTCCCCCGTGAACCGGTCCGGGTGGTTCTAGAGCCCTGATTGCCCTGTTGAGGGCGAAGAAGGGACGATAGGGATCATGGCGGGACGTAAGCGTCACTCGGCGGAGGACATCGTGCGCAAGTTGCGTCGGGCCGACGAGTTGGCGGCGCAGGGTAAGACCGGTGAGGAGATCGCGGCCGAGCTCGAGGTGTCGGCGGCGACGTTGTACAACTGGCGCCGTCAGTACGGTGGCATGGACGGCGATGCCGCGAAGGAACTCAAAGAGCTACGCGAGCAGAACAGCCGCCTTAACCTCGATCCACCGATGGGGAGGCTTGCTGAGTTGGCGTCGTAACGCAGAAATGCCCCTCTGACCAGGAAGAATAGAGCTTGTCTAAGGTCCTATTTCCCGAGTCTGAGAGGCATCTCGTAGGTGCAATTCAAGCATGCTCCCGTTGCCGTGTCGGCTGTGTTCGATGATCCGAATCTCGTGTCGGTCG
>NZ_JBDUUF010000008.1:0-304840 GCF_039939235.1 Gordonia aurantiaca
AACAGGCCGCCGCTGAACCCGTGGCCAAACAACATCAAATCGCCTAGCATTCACCATGACTCGTTGATCACCACGCGTGAACCCACGCCGACCCAAAGTCCACCACCCCACGGGACACTGTCCAGCACGATCCGGAAGAAGACGCCGACGGTCGAGGAGCCGCTGGTCTGCGCCGCCTCGAGGTGCTCGGAGCTGATGTTCTCCATGCCCGCACTCACGAACAGGTAGACGAAGGACGTCAGGCCGAACCCGGTCAGGATGATGATCCACGGCACGGTGTAGACGTCGATCGGGCCGCTGTCGCTGCCACTCCACCACGGGAGCTTGCGGAGCAGCACATTGAGGTATCCGGGCCCCGGGGAGAGCAGGAACGCCCAGCCCACGATGTTGGCGACGGCCGGCATCACGATCGGCAGGATCGGGATCATCCGCAGGAAGCCCATGCCCGCGGGGAGCCGGCTGGCGGCGAACGCCAGGAGCGTGCCCAGCACCATGGCGATGACCAGTGAACCGACGGCGAGAGCGACCGTGGTCCAGATCGTCTCCGCGATGTCGAAGCGCCCGTACTCGCTTCGGTAGCCCTGGGCACCGTCCTCGAAGGCCAGTGCCTGGAGTCGCACCATCGGCAGCACGACCAGGTAGGCCAGGATCGCGAGGAGCGCGGTGTAACCGATTCGGGTACGCCATTGGGCAGGGATCGACAGCGACCTGGGGGCGGCGATCCCGGTGGCGGGAACCGTGGCCGTCATGATGCCAGCTGCGCCGGGGCGGGCGCGGTCTTGGCGACCTGCGAAACGGTGTCGATCGCCGCGTCGGGACGGTCGGGGTACACGCGAAGCGCCGACGGGTCGAAGCTCACCGTTACCTGGTCGCCGGGCGTGCTCTTCTTCAGCGTGTGCGCGTGCTCGGAGGCCGGGGCTCGGAGCAGGAGGGTGTCCTCACCGGTGCGCACGGTCACGTCGTAGTAGCGTCCGCCGTACTCGTAGTCGACCAGCTCGGCGTGGAGCACGACGTTGCCGGCCGGCGCATCTGCGGGAGAGGCGTGCAGCAGCAGGTCGTCGGGGCGCAGGCGGGCCGCCGCCTCGGTCCCGTCGTCGGGGACGCCGCGGACCACCGCGCGCGACAGATCGACCGCATCCCCCTTGGTGGTCTCCCAACCGCCGAACACGCGACGCAGTTCGATCCGGTTCGACATGCCGATGAACGCGGCGACGTACTCCGAGACCGGGTTCTCGAAGACATGTTCCGGCTCGTCGTACTGCTCGATCTTGCCGGCCTTCATGATGGCGATCCGGTCGCCGAGGGCGAACGCCTCCGACTGATCGTGCGTGACGAAGACGGCCGTGAACCCGAGCTGCTGATGCAGCTGGTGGATCTGGGAGCGAACCTGATCACGCAGGCGCGCATCGAGATTCGACAACGGCTCGTCGAAGAGAACCAGATCCGGACGTGACACGAGGCCGCGCGCGACCGCGACGCGCTGCTGCTGGCCGCCGGACAACTGGGACGGGTAGCGATCCAGCAGTCCCTCGCAGTCGACCATCCGTGCGGCCTCCTCGATGGACCCGTCCTTGAGTGCGGCCTTCATCTTGCGGACCTTGAGCGGGTACGCGATGTTCTTGCGGACGGTCATGTGCGGCCACAGCGCGTAGGACTGGAACACCATGCCGATGTTGCGCCGGTGCGAGGGCACATTGACGCCGGTGTCGGCATCGAAGACCAACTCGTCCTTGAACGAGATCGACCCTCCCTGAGGGGTTTCCAGGCCGGCCAGACAACGCAGGGTGGTCGTCTTGCCGCAACCGCTGGGGCCGAGCAGGACGAGGAATTCGCCCTCTTCGATGGGCAGGTCCAGATCGTCGACGACGACATTGTCACCGTACTTCTTGACCAATCCGGACACTGAGAATCGAGATGTCACGTCAGTTCTCCGTGTTCTCTTCGGGGTTGTTCTTGGTGGGGGTGGTCACGCCCGCCCCGGTGCCGCCGTCGACCAGGAGGTCGACGCCGGTGATGTAGCTGCTGCGCGGTTCCGCGAGGAACACGATCACTTCGGCAACTTCTTCCGGGGCGCCCCGGCGCTGCATCGGGATGGTGCGGACGTACTTGGCGACATCGACGTGGTCGAAGTCCGGGACGGCGGTGATCTCGGTGTCGATGCTTCCGGGACACACATCGTTGACCCGAATACCCCTGTGCGCCAACTCTATCGCGGCCACTCTCGTCAGTGCGCGCACCCCGAACTTGGACGCTCCGTAGGCGCCGAGCTCGGCTGTCGCCACGACTCCGCGCAGCGACGAGATGTTGACCACCGCACCGCCGTCGACCATGCGCCGCGCGGCCGTGCGGACACCGAGGAAGGTTCCCACGAGGTTGAGGTCGACCATCCGCCGGAACCCCTCGAGCGAGGTGTCGGCGAGCGGGGCGCGGATGGCTGCGCCGGCCGAGTTGACCATCACCTGCAGCGGGTGGCCCTCGGCCTCCATCTCGTCGACGACCTTCTCCCAGGCCTGTTCGTCCCGGACGTCGAGGACCTTGAATCGTTCGGCGGCACCGTATTCCGCAGCGGCGGCCCGACCCCGCTCGACGTCGACATCGGTGGGGTACACGACGGCGCCCCGTGCGGCGAACGCGGCAGCGGTGGCGGCGCCGATGCCCTTGGCCGCGCCGGTGATCAGAACCGCGGCGCCCTCGAGATCGAGAATCCGGTTGTCCTGCGTCCCGCTCACTGGAAGTCCTCCGCCCAGCTCTGGGAGAACTCCCGCACCTTGTCCGGCGTGAGATCCGTGGTGTCCGGCGTCGCAACCTCCTGCGCACGGGCCACCGCGCCCGGGATGTCGGGGAGCACTGCGGCGTATCCGGGGTTGAGTGCGGTCTGGCCCGCGCGGGTGACCATGAAGTTCACCAGCACCTGTGCCGCATTCGGGTTCGGAGCGGCCGAGAGGGCACTGGTGTACCAGGGCGTGCCCCACGGCGACCTCGGCAGGGCCCATCCCACGGGAGCACCGGCGGCCTCCTCGGTCACAAGGGGCTGGACCGTGGGCGTCACCCAGATCTCCCCGGAGGTCAACGCCTGCGCCACACCGAGGGAGCTCGGGTACACACGCGGCGACAACGCCGCGATCTTCTTCCAGTAGTCCTCGCCGTAGGTCTTCGCGTAGTACCGGTACATGTCCACATACGACGCGATGCCGGTGGGATTGACGATGCCGATCTTGCCGCGATACGCGGGGTCGACGACGTCCTCCGGAGTCGAGAGTCCGGCCGGCACGGCATCGGTGTTCCATCCGAGGCTGTAGACCGCGGCGCTGGTGAGCGCGAACTCGTCGTCGATGACGCTCTTCTGGGGCTCGTACTCCGGGGCGTCGAGCGCGGGGCCCATGAGCGCGGTCGTGTAGGCGCCGGATTCCTCGGCCGCCTTCATCCACGCGGCGTCGGTCTGCATGAGGACGTCGGCGACACCCTTGCCGGTCCGGCTCTCGGCCTCGACCTTCGGGTTGATGTCGGCGTCGGTCCCACGGACGAATTCGAGTGTGATCTCCGGGTATTCGAACTCGAAAGCCTTCTTGAGCGCCTCGAGATTCGCCGGCTTCTGGCTGGAGTAGAGGGTCACCTTGCCCTCGCTCTTGGCAGCCGCGACCACGTCATCCCACGTACCTGCGACCGGGCCACCGGATGAGCCGGTGTCACCGCCGCACGCGGCGAGCATGGTCACGGAGGCAACCGCGGCCGAGATTGCGGCCAGCGCACGGGTCATACCTCTCATACGACATCTACCTTCCGTCTGGGGGTCCGGCGCGCCGATCGCGCGGGGTGTCCGCGGCCGCTCCGGAGAGCTCAGCGGTGGCCGGGGGAACGACCGAACTGAACTGATCTCAGTTCTGGAATTTAGCCGGGGTTCCTAGTGATGTCAATCACGAAATCGAGGCGACTTCGGTTTAGATTCCGGCGTCGATACCGGCAGGTACAGGGCCGGACGACCCGCTGAACGCGCATCGCCGTCACCCGCATATCCGCAGGTGACGGCGATGATTTCACAGATCAGGACCGTCGCGCGCCGACGACCGGGGAGACGATCAGTCGAAGGAGACCTCGGGCGTGCGGGCGATCAGCAAGCGACGCACGAGACCCTTCTCGTCGATCTGGGCGGTGGCGGTGAACGACGCCTCGAAGGCCCCGTCCCTCGTGGTGCGCCCGAGCACCATCTCGCAGCCGCCGGCGGTCACGCCGATGTCGATGTGGTGGACCAGGACGCTCTTCTCCCGCTGTTCGAGATAACCGACCAGCCCCGCGCGGTCACCGATGAACTCGGCCGACTGCCCGGCGCCCTTGGAGAACTGCACCGACATCACGAAGTCGTCGGAGATCATCCCGAGGACGCGATCCGGATCCTCGGAGTCCATGTACTCGAACCACTGGGCGAGGACGGGCGTGGCGGTGGTCGTCATCGATTGTCTCCTTCTACGAGTAGGGCGAAGTCCGGGCTGAAGCTGACCTGGTAGCGATCGACGAGGCCGTCGGCGCCGATGTGCATCGCCCCGACGAAGAAGCCCGTGGTGCGGACGTCCTCCTCGGTCACCGAGCCCTGCGCGAACTCGAGATCACGATCGGAAGCGAGTCGGGTGACGACGTGTTTCCGATTGACCGGCGGGCGATTTCGCAGATACTCGAGCATCTTGTCACGTCCGGATCCGCGGTTCTCCCCGGTCGGGAGGATCATCGCGAACTCGACGTCCGGCGCCAGCATCGCCACCGCCTCGTCGAGCTTCCCGGCGTCGATCGTCGCGTAGTACTTGTCGATCACAGTCATGATTTGAACCTAGTTCAGGATTCATGGCCCGTCGAGTATTGACTTCAGTTCAGGTGGCGGTTAGAACTGAAGTGAATCCAGTTCAACTCGAACACCTCGAAGGAGATTTCCCATGATCGACACCGACCACATCATCCTGGAGAAGGACGGCCCCGTCGCCCGCGTCTGGCTGAACCGCCCGCACAAGAAGAACGCGGTCACCCCGGAGCTGCTGCACCGTCTGGACGAGATCATCGTCGAGGTCGACAACGACCCCGATCTGCTCGTTCTGGTCCTGCGCGGCAAGGGAAATCAGTTCTGCTCGGGCTTCGACCTCGACATCCTGCTGAACGACTTCGTCGGCAGCACCACCGCCATGGACGTCGCCGTCCTGTCGGCCAAGGTCTGTGACCGCCTGTACTCGATGAACACCCCCTCGGTCGCCGTCCTCGAGGACTACGTCACCGCCGGCGGCTTCGAGCTGATGATCTCGTGCGACTTCGCGATCGCCGCCGACGACGCCAAGATCGGCGACTTCCACATCCGTCGCGCCCTCTTCGGCGGCGCCGGCCCGATCTACCGCCTGCCCCGCATGATCGGCATCCGCAAGACCAAGGAGCTCATGCTGACCGGCAAGCTGCTGTCCGGCAAGGAAGCCGCCGAGTGGGATCTGATCAACGCCTCGGCGCCGGCCGACCAGCTCGACCAGCTCGAGGCCGACTTCATCGCCCCGCTCATCGACAAGAGCCCGTTCACCATGAAGCTCACCAAGATGACGATCGACCGCGGCCTCGACGCCGACATCCAGTCGCTGATGGTCATGGAGCACCTGGCCGTGGGCAACGCCCTGCAGTCCGAGGACGCCAAGGAGGGTGTGAACGCCTTCCTGCAGAAGCGCGAGCCGAAGTGGGTCGGCCGCTGATCCACGGCCCACACATCCGCTGAGTGACCCTCGAGAAGAACTGAAAGGGGAGGAACATGACGGTCGACGACAGTCCCGTCCGTGACGACGTCGCGGAGGCCGCAGTGCTCCACGGATCGGAGTGCACGGTGTGTGGCACGATCGGCTTTCCCGCCGGCACGTACTGCACCCGCTGCGCAACTGCGACGGCCCGCCCGCGCGAGCTGAGCACGCACGGCGTCGTCTGGGCGTACACGGTGCAGCGCTTCGCACCCAAGTCGCCGCCGTATGTTCCTCCCCCCGAGGGTTTCTCACCATTCGCGATGGGTTACGTGGAGCTCCCCGAGGGCATCCGCATCGCAGGCATCCTCGAGGCCGACACCCTCGAGGGCCTGCAGGGTGCGCCGGCCACCCTCGTCGCGACGCAACCCGTCCCCCGATTCGTCGTGTTGCCCGAACCCACCTCCGATCAGGGAGACCGAGGATGAGCGAAGACGTATTCATCATCGGCGCCGGACTGTCGAAGTTCGGGCGCCAGAACGGGATCAGCGGACGGCAGATGGCGGTCACCGCCATCCACGCCGCGCTCGCCGACGCCGGAGTCACCTGGCCCGACGTCCAGGTGGCCTTCGGCGGCAGCGACGGCTCCGGACTCGCCGACACCCTCGTGGCCGAACTCGGTTTCACCGGAATCCCGTTCACCAACGTCAAGAACGGCTGCGCCACGGGCGGCAGCGCCCTCGTGTCCGCCGTCAACGCGGTCCGCGCGGGCGCTGCCGACATCGCGCTGGCCGTCGGCTTCGACAAGCACCCCCGCGGCGCCTTCGACCCGCTCCCCGCGGAATGGGGCCTGCCCGAGGGGTACGGCGAGGCCGGCCTCATGGTCACCACCCAGTTCTTCGGGTCCAAGATCTCGCGCTACATGAACATGTACGGGATCTCCCGCGACACGCTGGCCCAGGTCGCCGCCAAGGCCTACCGCAACGGGTCGCTCAACCCCAACGCCTGGCGGCGGGAGCCGATGCCGGCAGAGGTGATCCGCGACGCCGACATGGTCAACGACCCGCTGACCCGGTACATGTTCTGCTCTCCCGGCGAGGGCGGGGCCGCGATCGTGGTGGCGAGCGAGTCGGCCGTACGGCGACTCGGCGGCCGTCCGGTCTCCATCAAGGCGATCAGTCATCGCACCCGGCAGTTCGGCTCGTTCGAGGTCTTCGCCCCCGCGGTCCAGGGGACCGGGGAACCGGTGAGCGTCAGCACCGACGCCGCCCGCGCCGCCTTCGAGCAGGCCGGGATCGAACCGGCCGACGTCGACGTCGCACAGCTCCAGGACACCGAGAGCGGTGCGGAGATCATGCACATGGCCGAGTGCGGATTCTGCGAGCACGGCGAGCAGGAGCAGTGGATCGCCGAGGGGCGCACCGAGATCGACGGCACTCTCCCGGTCAACACCGACGGCGGATGCATCGCCAACGGCGAACCCATCGGCGCCTCCGGCCTGCGCCAGGTCCACGAGATCGTCACCCAGCTGCGCGGCGAGGCCGGCGATCGACAGGTCGACGGGTCGCCGAAGGTCGGATTCACCCATGTGTACGGTGCGCCCGGCATCAGCGCCTGCACCGTTCTCGCCGTCTGAACCCACCACTTCCACCGATCGGATCGAGATGACGACCACACTGCCGGATCTGGCGACCTTCACCGACGACGCGCACAACTGGCTCGCGAGCATGGCACCGCGGCGTACCGATGCCGTGTGGGGCGAGGGCAGCGACTCCGTCGCGGTCTTCGAGAACTGGACTCCCGAACAGGAGCGGGCCCACACCGACGCCATCTCCGCCTACGAGAAGACCAAGTTCGACGCGGGCTGGGGAGCACTCACCTGGCCGGAGGAATACGGCGGGCGCGATCTGCCGATGTCCTACGAACTCGCCTTCCGTGCCGCCGAGGAGTTCTACGAGGTCCCCAAGCGGACCGAGATGTTCTCGGTCACACAGCAACTCGTCGCCCCCACCATCGCCCAGTGGGGGACCCCGGAGCAGAAGGACCGCTTCGTCCGCGCGATGCTGCGCACCGACCTCATCGCCTGCCAGCTCTTCTCCGAGACCGAGGCCGGCTCCGACCTCGCCGCCGTGCGGACGCGGGCGGTGCGCACCGATGACGGCACCTGGCGCATCGACGGCCACAAGGTGTGGACCTCGGGCGCCCTCGTCGCCGACTTCGGCGTGGCCGTCTGCCGCACCGATCCCCAGGCCCCGAAACACAAGGGCCTCACCGTCTTCCTGGTCCCCATGGACGCCGAGGGGGTGACGGTCCGGCCGATCCGGCAGATGACCGGCGGCAGCTCCTTCAACGAGGTCTACCTCGAGGGCGTCGTCCTCGACGACTCGCTCCGGCTCGGGCCGGTCGGCCAGGGCTGGCCGGTGGCGCTGACCGTCCTGGCCGCGGAACGGCTCGACGGTGCCGGCCTGGGCCTGGCCAACGCCGACCAGGCACTGGAACTCGCACGTCACCTGGACCGTGAGCTGACCGATCTGGAGCGGGACAAGGTCGCCGACCTCGCCGCCCGCGCGGCGGTCCAGCGCATCGCGGGCATGCGGGTGGCCCAGGCCATGATCGGCGGGGTGGAACCGGGACCCGAGGCATCGATGGGCAAGCTGCTGGCCGTCGACACCATGGCGCGGACCAGCGAGCTCGTGCGCCTCCTGCTCGGTCGAGACCTCGTGGCGGACAACGGGAGCTGGGGAACCTACGCCTGGACCGAACACGTGCTGGGCGCCCCGGGCTACCGGATCGCCGGCGGCACCGACGAGATCCAGCACAACATCATCGCCGAGCGCGTCCTCGGCCTCCCAAAGGAGCCACGACTGTGACCCCCACCCTGCAGCAGCGCGTCACCGACCGTCTGCGGTCCTCACACGGCCTGACCGTCGACTCGTTCGACGTGCTTCCCGGCGGACACTCCGGCCTGACCTACCGGGTCGGCGCGCACGACGACTCCGGCTCCCGCAGCGAATGGGTCGTGAAAGCGGTTCCGGAGGGCCAGAAGTCGATCGGCCGGCACGACATGCTGCGTCAGGCGACGATCCTCACCGCACTGGCCGACACCGATGTCCCGGTCCCCCGGGTGCTCGAGGTCGACCGCGAGGAGCCCGGCTGGTTCGCCATGGAACTCGTCGCCGGCGAGTCCCTCGAACCGGTCCTCGACGACCCGGCGGTGGCCCCCGACCTCGCCGCCGCCCGTATGCTGCGGGCCGCCGAGATCCTCCCCCGCCTCCACGCGGTCGACCCGCACGCACTCCCCGGGGTCACCGGCGACGTCGCCGGACCGGTCCTGTCCCCCGCCGACGAACTCGCACGATGGGCCAGGACGCTGGGCGCGGTTCCGCCCGAACTCGTCGTCGGCGGGGCCGAACTCCTCGAGGCCCTCTCCGCCTCGTTGCCCGAGCCCATCGAGCCCTGTCTGGTCCACGGCGACTACCGACTGGGCAACATCATCTCCGACGGCGTCGAGCCGGTCGCCCTGATCGACTGGGAGATCTGGAGCATCGGCGACCCCCGCGTCGAACTCGGCTGGTTCCTGGTCTTCGCCGACGGCACCAACTTCCCGGGGGTCGGCCGCGAGGTCCCTTCCCTGCCGACCCCCGAACAGCTCGTCGACGCCTACACCGGCGGCGGTGTCGCCCTGCCTGATCTCACCTGGTTCGACGCGCTCGGCCGGCTGAAGATGGCCGCGATCATGGGCCACAACCTGCGGCGGCACCGCGAGGGACGGCATCACGATCCCGACCAGGAGAAGCTGCCCGCGACCATCGCCCGGCTGATCGAGACCGGCACCGACCTCATGGCGCGCATCTAGGCGCCGAGACACACCCACCATCCGACTCCAGGAGACACCCCGTGGACTTCGCATACTCCGACCGGACGCGCGAGCTCGCCGCCAAGCTCGAGGCGTTCATGGCCGATCACGTCCTTCCCGCCGAGAAGATCTACGACGAGCAGATCGCCGCCAACGAGAACCCTCACGAGCAGCCGCAGGTCATGCGCGACCTGCAGAAGAAGGCCCGCGAGCTCGGGCTGTGGAACCTCTTCATGACCCACGGCGACCTCGGCGCCGGACTCACCAACCTCGAGTACGCCCCGCTCGCCGAGATCGTCGGGCGCTCGATCATCGGCAACGAGGCCATCAACTGCTCGGCCCCCGACACCGGCAACATGGAGATCCTCGCCCTCTACGGCACCGAGAAGCAGAAGGAACAGTGGCTCAAGCCGCTGCTGGACTGCTCGATCCGCTCGGCGTTCGCCATGACCGAGCCCGCGGTCGCGTCGTCGGACGCCACCAACATCACCTCGACCATCCGCCGCGACGGTGACCACTATGTGCTCAACGGCCGCAAGTGGTACACCTCCGGCATCCTCGACCCGGACTGCAAGCTCATCATCTTCATGGGCAAGTCCGATCCGGATGGCCCGACCTACCGCCAGCAGAGCATGATCCTGGTGCCGCGCGACACCCCCGGCATCGAGGTCATCCGCGATCTGCCGATGTTCGGCTTCACCGACCGCCTCGGACACGGCGAGGTCCAGTTCACCGACGTCCGCGTCCCGGTGGAGAACATGCTCGGCGAGGAGGGCGACGGCTTCGCCATCGCGCAGGGCCGCCTCGGGCCGGGCCGCATGCACTACGCGATGCGCGCGGTGGGCATGGCCGAGCGAGCCCTGGACCTCATGTGCCGGCGCGCCCAGGAGCGCGTCGCCTTCGGCGGCCCGCTGGCGAGCCGCGGTGTGGTCCGGGAATGGATCGCACGCAGCCGGATCGAGATCGACCAGATCCGCCTGCTGGTCCTCTACGCGTCCTGGCTGATGGACACCCAGGGCAACGCGGCGGCGCGCTCCGAGGTCGCGGCGATCAAGGTCTCGGCCATGGAGGTCGCGCACAAGGTCGTCGACCGGGCGGTGCAGACCTTCGGCGCCGCCGGTGTCAGCAACGACACCGTCCTGGCCCGGCTCCACGCGTTGACCCGCGCCCTGCAGATCGCCGACGGACCGAACGAGGTCCACCTCCGCACCATCGCCCGACTGGAAGTGAAGAAGCACGCATGAGCACCGAACTGAACGGAAAGGTCGCCCTCGTCACCGGCGCGAGCCGAGGACTGGGCCTGGCCATCGCCCGCGGCCTCAAGGAGGCCGGTGCGACGGTGATCGTGGCCAGTCGCAAGCTCGACGCCTGCGAGAAGGCCGTCGCGTCGCTGGCCGATGTCCCGGCCGGCCAGGCCCATCCGCTGGCGCTGCACGTCGGCCGCTGGGACGATCTGGAACCGGCCGTCGACGGCATCATCGAGCGCCACGGAAGCCTCGACATCCTGGTGAACAACGCCGGGATCGCGCCTCTGGAGAAGAACCTGGTGTCGGTCTCGGAGGCGCTGTGGGACAAGACCATCGAGGTCAACGTCAAGGGGCCGTTCCGGCTCATGGCGGTCGCCGGCGACCGGATGCGCGCAGCCGGCGGCGGCTCGATCATCAACATCTCCAGCATCGGCGCGCTGCGTCCGAGTCCCGCCGAG
The DNA here is from genome assembly GCF_039939235.1 of Gordonia aurantiaca. Taxonomy (NCBI): domain Bacteria; kingdom Bacillati; phylum Actinomycetota; class Actinomycetes; order Mycobacteriales; family Gordoniaceae; genus Gordonia; species Gordonia aurantiaca. The sequence goes on from NZ_JBDUUF010000008.1 coordinate 11,252, forward strand.
GCCATGTACGCCGCGGCCAAGAGCGGACTCAACGCCCTCACCCAGGCCTTCGCCCAGGAGTACGCCCCGACCGTTCGCGTCAACTGCGTGATGCCCGGCAGCTTCGCGACCGACATGGCGGAGAATTGGGACGAGGAGTTCATCGGGCTGGTCACCAACCGCCTGCCCGCCGGACGACTCGGCCGGCCCGAGGAGATCGCCGGGATCGTCACCCATCTGGCGAGCGACGCCGCCGGTTACACGACCGGTGCCCTGATCCCCGTCGACGGCGGCCGGACCGCGGTCTACTGAGGAGACACACCATGACAGTCGACACCTTCGAGCAGCCGGCCGGTTCCCCGGCCGCCCTCTTCGGACTCTCCGGCAAGACCGCGATCGTGACCGGCGCATCGTCCGGTCTCGGACTGGGCTTCGCGGCGACCCTCGCGAGTGCGGGGGCCACGGTGTACGCGGCCGCCCGCCGACTCGATCGCCTGCAGGAACTCGCGGACAAGTACCCCGGTGTGGTCCCGTTCCGCTGCGACGTGACCGACGACGCCGATCGTCGGGCTCTCGTCGACGACGCCTTCGAGAAGACGGGCCGCGTCGACGTCCTGGTGAACAACGCCGGGATGGCGGGCCCGCCGCACGCCGAGCAGGAGACCCACGAGGGTTTCACCCGCATCCTCGACCTGAACCTGCTGGCCGGATTCCACCTGTCCACCTACGTCGTCACCCGCCTGACCGAGAGCGCCGACGAGACCGACCCGGTCAACGCGTCGATCATCAACATCGCGTCGGTCATCGGCCTGGTCTCGACCGCCCCGATCGGCGGCGCCTCCTACGCCGCCTCGAAGGCCGGGACCCTCGGGATGACCCGCGAACTCGCCGGCCAGTGGGGCCGGCGCGGCATCCGCGTGAACGCCGTGGTCCCCGGTTGGTTCGACACCGAGATGACCGACGGACTCTTCACCAACGAGAAGTCGGCCGGATGGGTCCGGCGCAACACCATGCTCGGACGAGGCGGTCGCGAGGGCGAGGTCGACGGCGCCGTGCTGTTCCTCGCCTCCGACGCGTCGTCCTATGTCACCGGTCAGGCGCTCGTCGTCGACGGGGGCTGGACCGCGCGATGAGCGGAGCACGTCACCCCCACCAAGTCGTAACGTCCCGGAGTGATGCGAAATGAGAAAACTGGCAACCGAGTTGCTCGATCGCGCGGCGCGCACGCCCGACGCGATCGCCGTCGTCGATCAGTACGGTGAGCACGACCTCGACACCGTCGTGTCGACGGCCCGTCGTCTCGCCGACGCCATCGCCGCCCACAGCGATGCCGCGCCCACGGTGATCGTCCAGGCCGACAACACCTGGCTGACACTGGCCGGCGCGCTCGCCACCGGCCTGCGGGGCGGCGTCGTCGCGGTGCTGAGCCCGCATGCGACCGCATCCGAGTTCGACCTCGCCATCGAGGACATCGCACCCGACGTGGTCATCGCCTCCGACGAGGTCCTCGACCACTGGGGCGCCACCGACGGCCGGTTCGGCCACCGCCTGCTCGACGGGGAGCGCACCGTCCTCGCCGCGGACTCCTTCCGCCCGATCGACCGCTGGGCCGGCGGCGCGGCGATCGCCATGACCTCCGGCTCCACCGGTCGCCCCAAGTGCGTCGTGCAGTCCGAGGAGTCGATCCGCTACGCGGCCCAGTCGACCATCGACATCGTCGGACTCCGGCAGGGTGAGGCGGTGGGCGCGTTCGTCCCGCTGTCCTCGGTGGCCGCCTTCTGCTTCGGCCTCTACCTGCCCGCCTACCTCGGCGGCCGCATGGTCTGCATCGAACGGTGGTCGCCGCCGGCCGCCCTGGCGGCGATGCGCGACCACGAGGTCGCGTGGACCATGCTCGTCCCCACCATGGCGCTCCAGCTCTCCATCGCCGACGGCGCGGAGAAGAAGCTGCCGTCGCTGCGCGCCATGACGGTCGGCGGCGGTCCGATGAACGCCCGCGCCCTCGGCGAGGCCGAAGAGACCCTCGGCACCACGTTCCTGCGCGTCTTCGGGATGTCGGAGTGCCTCGGCCACACCAGCCCCGCGCTGACCGACCCGCCGGAACTGCGACTCGGCCGTGACGGAAAGCCGTTCCCCGGCACCGTCGTCCGCGCCGTCGACGCCGCCGGGGCCCCGCTCCCGCCCGGGGAGATCGGCGACGCCCAGGTGCGAGGCCCGTCGCTGTTCGTGGGCTATGCCCGCGGCGGCGTCCCCCAGCCCCCGGAGCTGACCGAGGACGGGTTCCTGCCGACCGGCGACCTCGTCGAGGTCGGCGAGGACGGATTCATCCAGGTCATGGGCCGCCAGAAGCAGATCATCATCCGCGGCGGACGCAACATCGACATCAACGAGGTCGAGAGCGCGATCGCCGGGCTGCCCGGAGTGGTCCAGGTGTGCGTCGTGCCCGTCCCCGACGACCTGCTCGGCGAGCGCGCCGCGGCCCTCGTCGTCGCGGGCGACGCAGAGGTCACGCTCGAGTCGATCACGTCCCAGCTCGACCAGGCGGGATTCCCCAAGTTCAAATGGCCGGAATACGTCTTCTCGGTCGAGGACCTGCCCCAGAACCGCGTCGGCAAGCTGTCCCGGCCGGATGCCATCTCGCTGGCCAGCCGCCTCGCCGGCCGTGTACGCGAAAACGCCTGAGAACCAACGACACGAGGAAACGACATGTTCAATCTGATGGTGCTCGCCTCCCGACCGAGCGACTGGACCCACGAGCAGTTCATCGAGTGGTGGCGTGGCCCGCACGCCGAGGTCACCTACCCGCTTCCCGGCCTCCTGCGCTGGCAGCACACCGAGATCGTGGACAGCTTCGACGAGAAGTCGGCAGGCTGGGACGGATTGTCCGTCCTGAGTTTCGAGTCGCGTGAGGCGCTCGAGGCCGCGCTGCGGAGCCCGGAGTGGCAGAAGGCGGTCGAACACGTCGGCTCGATGCGCGGGCGCCGGATGATCTGGTACGGCGACGAGAAGACGATGGTGCCGCTGACCGTGCCCACGCCGTGAAACCCCCTGCGGTGAACGACTCGACCGTGGACCCCGCGCCCGCGAACCGTTCGGCCTGGCTCGAGCCGGGATGCCACCCCGTCGCCGACGAGGTGTTCCGCATCCCGCTCGAGCTGCCCCAGGACGGTTTGCGGGCGGTGAACGTCTATGTCCTCGAAACGGATTCGGGCATCGCACTGATCGACGGCGGATGGCACCGTCCGGACACGCACGCGGCGATGGCCACCGCCCTCTCGTCGATCGGAAGGCGTCCGGAGGAGATCACCGACGTCTTCGTCACGCACATCCACCGCGATCACTACACCTTCGCCGTGGAGCTGCGGCGCCGGTACGGATGCGCGATCCACCTGGGTGCCGGCGAGGCCCACGGACTGTCCGAGATCCGCCGCATCAACTGCAACGTGCCGGAGGAGTCCCTCATCCAGGCCCGCCGCTCCGGCGCCCACGAACTCGCCGACGAGGTCTACCGCGCCACCGTCGACGAACCCTTCGACGCCAGCGACTGGGAGGACCCCGACACCTGGCTCCACGCCGGTCCGCTCCCCCTTGCCGGGCGGCATGTCGAGGCGGTGGACACTCCGGGGCACACCAAGGGCCACATCGTGTTCCATGATCACGACACCGGCCTGTCGTTCACCGGCGACCACATCCTGCCCACCATCACGCCGTCGATCGGCTTCGAGCTCGGCACCTGGGATCTGCCTCTCGCCAAGTTCCTGGCCTCGCTCGAGCTCGTGGCCGACGACCCCACCCCGCGCACGATCGCGCCGGCACACGGCAACGTCGGCGGTTCGGTCCGGGAGCGGGCGCGGGCGCTCCTGGACCACCACGACCGGAGGTTCGCGCAGGTCCTCACGGTGATCGCCGAGGCACGCGAGCCGCTGTCGGGGCACCAGGTCGCCGAGCGACTCCTCTGGACCCGCCACGACCGGCCGTTCGCCACTCTCGACACCTTCAATCAGCTGATCGCCGTCTGCGAGACGATGGCGCATCTCGATGTGCTCGTCGCCGACGGCCGCCTCGCCGCCCGCACCGTCGACGGGGTGGACCTCTTCTCCGGATGACCTCCACCACGCGCGTCCTGACACTCGCGCGCAGGCCCGAACGCGCACTGCGAGCGGATGATCTGACCATCACCGAGGTCGCGATCCCGTCGTTGCGCCCCGGGGAGGTCCTGGTGCGCAACACCTGGCTGGCGGTGGACCCCTCGGTCCGAATCCGGCTCGGCGAGACCACCCCGGCCGGCCATCTCCCGCCGTTCGCAGTCGGTGAACCCCTCGCCGGCCTGGTGCTCGGGGTGGTCGCCGGTTCTCGCGCACCGGGATTCGAGCCCGAACGGTGTGTCTCCCACATGCACGGCTTCCGCGAGCACGCCGTCGATGGCCCGCCCCTGGGCGGATACGGCGGTCTCGCGGTCGTGGACACCGACGGCCACCCACCGCAGTGGTTTCTCGGCCCGCTGGGCAGCTCCGGGTTGACCGCGTACGCGGGCGTCCGCGCGATCCTCGATGTCAACCCCTCCGACACGGATGGGTCTCGGCGGCCGCGGGGGCGGTCGGCGGGCTCGTACAACGACCGTCCCCGACATGTTGCGCGAGATCGGCGATCACCTCGCACATGGCCGAATCAGGCACGTGGAGACCGTGTTCGACGGACTCGACGCTGCCCCGGAGGCACTGGTCGCTGCCCCGGAGGCACTCGTCGCCACGCTCGGCGGATGGACGACGGGAAAGACACTGGTACGTCTCGAAGAGAACAGGAGTTGACCATGTTGGCCGTACAACTCGTCGAGTGGGGCCGCCCACCGGTGGTCCGCGAGATCCCCGACCCGGAACCGACCGGTGGTGAACTCGTCATCGACGTGGACGCCGCCGGGCTGTGCCTGTCCGACCTGCACGTCATGGACACCCCGTCCGGGGTGTTCGATTATCCGCTGCCGCTGACCCTCGGGCACGAGGTGGCCGGCACGGTGAGCGCGGCCGGCCCGGGCGCTGATGCCTCATGGATCGGGAAAACCGTGGTGGTGCACGGGATCTGGTCGTGCGGAACGTGCCGCAACTGTGCCCGCGGGCGGCAGAACCACTGCCTGGCGCTGGCGCGCGAGCCGGGCGGTCTGCACCCGCGGATCGGAAACGGACTCGGTCACCCCGGCGGTCTCGCCGAGCGCCTGCTGGTCCCGTCGGCGGACGTCCTGGTCGCGACCGACGGCCTCGACCCGACGGTCGCGGCGCCTCTTGCGGACGCGGGATTGACCGCTTACCACGCGATCTCGTCGAACTCCGATCTGATCGACCCCGCGACGGTCGCGGTGGTCATCGGGGTCGGCGGCCTCGGACACATGGCCATCCAGATCCTGCGCGCGAAGGGCGTGGGGACCGTGTTCGCGGTCGACAACCGCGAACAGGCGCGCTCTTTGGCGATCTCCCTGTCCGCCGACGCCGCGTACGCATCGGTCGACGAGGCGGCGGCCGACATCCGCGCCCGCGGCGGCGCCGACATCGTCCTCGACTTCGCCGGCGCCCAGTCGACGGTCGAGCCCGCCTCGACCGTCCTCGGCCCGGGAGGCCGATTGGTGATCGTGGGCACGGCCGGCGGGCGCGTGACCGTTGGCAAGGATCTCGGGCTCGCGTCGGGGTGGCAGGTCAGCGCCCCGTTCTGGGGCACCCGTGCCGATCTCGCCGAGGTGGTGGCGCTGGCCGCCACCGGCGCACTCACCGCCGAGACCGTGGCATTCGACCTGAACGAGGCGCCCACCGCCTACGAACGGCTGCGGCGAGGCGAGCTGCCCGGCCGTGCGGTGGTCCTGCCCCGTCGCTGACCGGGCGCGAGCGCCGTTTCCCTCGCCCCGGACCGCAACGGGTCACCGCACCCGCCGACAACAGAACGTACGCGCCTGAGGGCCCCGACCGATCGGTCGGGGCCCTCTGGCGCGTCGGTCAGACCGTCGGGTTCGTCATCGCACCGACAGCGCCGCGGACGCGGTGTCGGCGGCGGTGAGCCCGAAGGTCAGCGCGGTGGCCAGGCCACCGCCGTAGGCGCGGTACCAGAGTCCGCCGGTGTCCGACCCCGCCGCGAGCAGGCCCGGAATCCGCCGGCCGGCCTCGTCCAGGACACGTGCCCGGTTGTCGATGAGGATGCCGTAGAACGGGAAGGTGACGGCCGGGACGGTCTCGATGATGTAGTAGGGCGGCTCGTCGAGCGGCAGCGGATCGAGGGTGTGCCCGGGCGTGGCCCTGTTCTCGCGGATCGCCTCGTTGTACTCGGCGATCCCGGCGGCGATGGCCTTGCCGTCGTAGCCCCATTCTTCCGGCAGGTACTCGAACTCCTCCAGGGACTCGGCCATGCCGACGCGCCCGCCGCGCTTGGCGGTGATCCCGAACTTGTCCGGTGCGATGGCCCCTTCGACATACGGCGCGGTCATCCAGTCGCGGTACACGCGGGCGTCGGCCACCAGCAGGCCGCGTGCCTCGGGCTGCTCGAGGAGCTCGATGGTGTTCAGGTGATCGCCGAGCGTCTCGTCGACGAAGCGCTTGTTCTCCAGGTTGAACAGCAGGCAGTGCTCGCTGTAGTACAGCGCCAGCTCGACGAAGTCGTCCTCGCCCAGCTTGATGCCGCTGGGGATGAGGTGCCCGTAGAAGCCCGCGTTCTCCTTGCCGAAGGCCGCGCCCACCTCGCGCGCGAGCCGATGACCGCCGCCCGCGCTGTGCGGATTGGAGCGCAGTTCGATGTCACGGGCCGCCGGATGCAGGTGACGGGCGCGCAGTTCCGGGTCGGCCTGGAAACCACCGGTTGCGATGACGGTGAAGGCGGCGCGGATCTCATGCGTGGCACCGTCCGCCGAGGCGACCACGGCACCGACGACCTCCCCGTCCTCGACGATGAGCCGCTGGGTCTCGGTGTTCAGGAGGAGCTCGTTCCCGTTCTCGGTCAGCTTCTTCCGGCACAGCTCGAGGTAGTGGTTGGTGTCGAAGCGGTACCCAGCGCCGTAGGGCAGGATCGGTTGGCGCTCACCCACGTCCGCACCGAATTCACGCAGCCATTCGACGGCCCCGGGGAAGTTGTCCACGAGGTGCCGGCGCAGCTCGTCGTCACCGCCGGGATTGTGCTCGTCCATGGCCTCGTGACTCGGCATCGACCACACGTATCCGGCGTGACGCGCCGAACCGCCGATGTCACCGGACAGCTCGACGGTGCAGACCCGGAGACCGGCCTGGGCCGCGCGAACACCGACCGTGCAACCTGCCATGCCGGCTCCGATGACGAGCAGGTCGTATCGATTGTCGGGCACGCCAACCTCCATCCAATTTCCTGAACTGATCTCAGTTTATGTTTAGGCCGTCCCGCTTGTGATGTCAACAACAGCAGACGCGCGGACGTGACCAGCCATCGTGGTCGGCCCGCCGGTCACCGCGTGTCGCCCCGCAGGAGCAGGCACCCCACCCCGAACCCGCACACCCGCCACCAAGGTGCGGGACACTGGACCACATGTCGGAAGACCCAGCGTCGCGTACCGAGGACCGTCCACGGACGGTCGGGGACGCGAACCAACCCCGCTACACCCGCGACGAACTGATCGCACAACTCGGAATCGACCCGAAGTTCGCCGAGAAGGCCTGGAACGCCTTCGGATTCGTGCGCCGATCGACGGACGACAAAGTCGCCTCCGAGAACGACCTCAACGCACTCCGGATGTTCGCCGCCTCGTCGGAGTCGATGCCCGAGTCCACGCAGATCGCGATGGCACACGCGATCGGCCAGACCATGTCCCGGCTCGCGGACTGGGAGGCCGATCAACTCCGCGACATCGCCGACGATCCGGACGTCCCATGGACGGCCGAGCAGATGAGCGCCGCACTCGGCCAGGTCCAGCAGTTGATCTGGCGTCGTCACATGGCGATGGCCCTCGAACGCCACCGGGAGCACGCGACCGACGAGGAGGTCGACCTGGTGGTCGGGTTCGCCGACATCGTCGGTTACACGAGCCTGTCGCGGCGCATCGACCTGCACGACCTCGAAGAATTGCTCGGATCGTTCGAGGACGACACCTTCGACGTCGTCGTGGACCATGGCGGTCGGGTGATCAAGACCCTCGGCGACGCGGTGATGTTCACCTTCGAGAATGCGCACGACGCCGCAGAGGCCGCGATCCGCATCCACGAGCTGTCCGAAAACGACCATCTGCCCCCGCTACGGGTCGGCCTCGCCCGCGGCCCGGTCCTGCAGCGCCTCGGCGACGTCTTCGGCGAGCCGGTCAACATCGCGTCGCGACTCGCCGGCTCCGCGCGACCGGGGACCACCCTCGTCGACGACACGATCGCCGACGAGATCGGCGCGGACGACCGCTTCTACCTGAAATCGATGCCGACGCTGCGGGTTCGGGGCTACAAGTACCTCAAGGCGCGCGTCCTGGAGCCGCACAGGAGGGGGCCGTTGGCCGACTGACCGGCAGAGGTCGCGTTCCGGGCAGGCGTGCAGGCCGGCATCCAGAGCAGGGGCGGTGAACACGTCACCGCTGCACCACCCGACTCACCCGCACCTCGCTCGCCTTGACCACGAGCACCACTTCGAGCCCGGCGACCAGTCCCAGATCCGCGACCGCCGCCCAGGTCACCTCGGCGGCAACGGTTTGTCCGCCGACCTCGGTGTGCACCAGCGCATGATCGCCGCGCAGGACCACGTCACGCACCGTCGCCCGCAGGACGGTGCGCGGACTTCCATGTGGCGCTTGGAGATACACCGCAACCGCCCGCGGAGAGAACGTGGCCGCGGCCGGCGCCCCGCGCGCCGGACCGCCTGCGGGTTCGCCCTCCCCCGCCGTCCCGACAACCTGATTCCCCGCATCGTCGACGACGGTGTTCGGCTCCCCGATCGTCCCCACGAACAGGTTGAGCCCCGACAACGACGCCGTGAACCTCGACCCCGGATTGGTCAACACCGCTTGTGTGGGACCGGATTCGACGATCCGCCCCTGATCCAGGACGACGATGTCCTCGGCGAGCCCGAGCGCGTCCACCGGGTCGTGGGTGACCATGATCGTCGTTCGGACGTGGTCTGCGAGCAGTCCCCGCAGCAAAGCCCGCAGCCTGCTGGCCACGTCGACATCCAGCGCGCGGAACGGCTCGTCCAGCAACAGGATTCGCGGTTCGGCGGCCAGGGCCCGTGCGATCGCCACCCGCTGTGCCTGGCCGCCGGACAATTGATCGGGCTTCCGGTCCGCCAGATCCGCGACCTCGGTCGCCTCCAGCCACCTCGACACCCGCGCACGGACCTGCGACCTCGAGAGGCCCTGTGCCGCCGGCGCGAACGCCACGTTGTCCGCGACGCTCAGATGCGGGAACAGTCGCGCGTCCTGAAGCAACAGTGCGACGCCGCGGCGATGCGGCGGCACGAAGACACCATGATCACGGAGCACCTCGGCCCCGAGCAGGATGCGGCTCGGATCGTCGCCTCTGATCAGGCCCGCGATCACCCGCAACAGCGTCGACTTGCCGGCACCGTTCGGCCCGACGACCGCAGTGGTCCGCCCCGCTTCGAACCGATGCTCGACCTGCAGCGACGGCACCGCCTGCTCGATGAGGACATCCAGGGCCGCGCTGCTCACAGCGCTCCCGGGCCGCTGCGGCGCCGACGGCTGTGCACGCCCACCACGACGACGAGCGAGATGACGACGAGTATGAGCGACAACGGAACCGCGGCCTGCGGATCGTCGATCGCCGCCACATAGATCGCCAGGGGCGCGGTCTGGGTGACCCCGGGCGCGTTGCCCGCGAAGGTGATCGTCGCACCGAACTCCCCGAGCGCGCGGGCGAAGGCAAGCACCAGCCCGGCGAGCAGCGACGGAAAGACAAGGGGCAGCGTCACCTTCCACAGCGTCCGACTCGGCCCCGCGCCGAGCGTGGCCGCGACCTCCTCGTAGCGGGTGCCGATCACGCGCACCGCACCCTCGACGCTGATGACCAGGAACGGCAACGCCACGAAGGTCTGTGCGAGGACGACGGCCGTCGTGGTGAAGGCGATGTCGACACCCGCGTCGTGCAGGCGCTCACCGATGATGCCGAGCCGGCCGAAGGTGTAGAGCAGTGCGAGGCCGCCGACGACCGGCGGCAACACCAACGGAAGCAACACGAGCGCCCGCAACACCCTGACGAGCGGCCCGTCGTGCCGGGCGAAGATCACCGCCATCGGGACACCGAGCACCAGGCACAACGCCGTGCTCGAGGCCGCGGTCAGCAGCGAGAGCCGCAATGCATCAAGCGACGACGGGGACGTGACCTGCTCGACGAAGGTCTCCCACGGTGTCCGGACGACGAGCGCCAGCGGTGGGAGCACGATCAATCCGACACCGAAAACCGCGATGGCGTACGTCCAGGCAGGCAATGCCGCCGAATCGCGACGCCCGATCCCCAGGGAGGTCACGGCGCCCCGAATCCGGCTTCGCGCAGGATCTTCTGGCCGTCCAGGCCGAGGACCATCGCGACGAACTCCTCGCCGAGCGCCGCCTCGGCGGAGGCTTCCAGTGTCGCGATGGGGTAGGAGTTGACCACCGCGGCGAAAGCGGGATCGGTCACCGTCGAGACCTCGTCCCCGGCGGCCTTCGCGTCGGTGACGTACACGACCCCGGCATCGGCCTGTCCGGTGGCGACCTTGGTCAACACGGCGCTCACCGACTGCTCCTCCGACGCCGCGTCGATCGTGATCCCGGTGTTCTGCTCGACGACCTCCGTCGCCGCGCCGCACGGTTGCGCGGACTGGCAGAAGACGGTCGTGACATCCGGCTTGTTCAGATCGGCGAAAGAGTTGACGTTCTTCGGGTTTCCGGGGGCCGTCACGATCACGAGCGTGTTGGTGGCGAAGGTCTTCGGATCGATGGCCAGCTCACCGAGTTTCGTCATGCTCTGCTCGTCGGCGCCGGCGAAGACGTCGGCGGGAGCACCCTGCAGGATCCGGTTGGCCAGGGTCGACGATCCGTCGAACGAGAGCCGCACCGTGACCCCCTCGTGCTGTCTGGCGAACTCGTCGGCGATGGCGGTGAAGCCCTTCTTCAGCGACGCCGCGGCCGACACATCCAGCGTCACGGAGTCGGGTGCTCCCGGAGATGCACATCCCGCGGTGAGCAACACCCCGGCGACCGCGAGCGCCGCGAGCCCCCTCATCGCCTCTCCGTGTTCGTCTCGACGATCACGTTCGTCGACTTCACGATCGCCGTCGCCACCGAGCCCGGTTCGAGCTGCAGCTCCCGCGCCGACCGCGCGCTCATCAGCGACGTGACCTCGAACGGCCCGCACTGCAGCGTCACCTGGGCCATCACGCCGTCGACCAGCACCTCGGTGACCAGTCCGGTGAATCGATTGCGCGCCGACCTCGCGACAGGCGCGCCGTCATCCGGGGCGGCCGCCCGTTCCCGAGCCAGTTCGGCGAGCCGTGCGCCGTCGACCGTCGCCACCGGGCCGTCGTCGGACTGTTCGAGGATTCCCGAGGCGACCCATCGCCGGATGGTGTCGTCACTGACGCCGAGAAGCGTCGCGGCGTCCTTGATGCGTATCGCGGTCATTCACCGATCTTATCCGCGTCTGCGGACTCTGGGCTGCCCTGCACCCGCATCTGCGTGATTCTGCACCCTTGACCTCGACTCGGGTTTGAATTGTGGCGTGGGTCGGCACCCCGACCGTCGCAGTTCGGGGCGTCGCAGTCGGGGCGTCGCAGTTCGGGGCGTCGCAGTTCGGGGCGTCGCAGTTCGGGGCGTCGGAGTTCGGGGCGTCGGAGTTCGGGGCGTCGGAACGATGAATTCCCGGGACGGGCACGGTCTGCCCTCTCGCGATCGGTACGACCGCGACCACCACGCGCGGGTCGGCCCGAGACATCTCGCGGGACCATCCGCCGATCGCCGCAAAATCGTTCGACCCTGTCAGAACCCGCCGATACCGTGGAGAGTTATGAGCTCAGTCACAGCCCCCGCCACCGCACCCGGTGATGTCGCGACGCAGGACGTCGCGATCGAGGCCATCGACCTGGTGAAGCGCTTCGGCGACTTCACCGCGGTCGACGGAGTCAGCTTCACGGTGCCGAGGGGCACCGTGCTGGGCCTCCTCGGCCCGAACGGCGCCGGCAAGACCACCACCGTCCGCATGATGACCACGCTGTCACCGCCCACCAGCGGTACCGCGCGGATCGCCGGATACGACGTGCGGGAACAGCCCGGGATGGTCCGCCAGAACATGGGCCTGACCGGCCAGGCCGCCACGGTCGACGAGATCCTCACCGGTCGTGAGAATCTGCGGATGATCGGCGGTCTGTACGGCATCGGCCGCAAGACGCTCACCAAGCGTTCGGAACAACTGCTCGAACAGTTCTCGCTGAGCGAGGCCGGCGACAAACAGGTCAAGTCCTACTCGGGTGGCATGCGGCGTCGTCTCGACCTCGCGGTCAGCCTGATCGCGGCACCACCCGTGCTGTTCCTCGACGAGCCGACCACCGGGCTCGACCCGCGCAGCCGCACCGAGCTGTGGGATGTGTTGCGCGATCTGGTCGCGGGCGGCACCACGCTGCTGCTGACGACTCAGTACCTGGAGGAGGCCGACCAGCTCGCAGACGACATCGTCGTCATCGACAAGGGGAAGATCATCGCCCATGGCACGCCGCTGCAGCTCAAGGAACAGGCCGGCGCGGCCAGCCTGGTGCTGACCGTCTCGCGTGCCGAGGACCTGCCCGCCGCGGAGGCGCTGTTGCGCAAGAACGGCACCGAGGTGTTCGTCGACGCCCCCGCCCGGCGCCTGACCGCGGCGACCGGCGGCCTGGGCGATCTCCCCCGTGTCGCCGCATGGTTCGAGGAGAGCGGGATCGACGTGGACGACTTCGGACTGGCCCGGCCCAGCCTCGACGACGTGTTCCTCTCGCTCACCGGGCACCGCGCCACCGACGAAGACACCGCCACCGACACCACCGACGAGGAGATCTCCCGATGACCGCCACTGCCCACACCGATGCGGTGGTCGCCCAGGCCCCGCTCACCCATCCGACGACGCTATGGCAGCAGTCGTGGATCATGGTGAAGCGCAACATGATCCACACCAAGCGGATGCCGGAGATGCTCTCCGACGTCACGATCCAGCCGATCATGTTCGTGGTGTTGTTCGCGTACGTCTTCGGTGCGTCGATCCAGACCGACAGCGCGTCCTACAAAGAGTTCCTGCTACCCGGCATCATGGGCCAGACCATCGTCTTCACCGCGTTCATCGTCGCGTCGGGTATCACCGCCGATCTGGAGAAGGGCATCATCGACCGGTTCCGGTCCCTGCCCATCCAGCGGTCGTCGGTGCTCATCGGCCGCAGCATCGCGAGCCTTCTGCACAGCTCGATCGGCATCGTGGTGATGGCCGTCACCGGTTTGGCAATCGGTTGGCGCATCCGCGGATCGTTCCTCGAGGCGGTACTGGCCTTTGCGCTGTTGCTGCTCTTCGGATTCGCGATGATCTGGTTCGGCATCCTGATCGGATCGTGGCTGCGCACGGTCGAGGCCGTCAACGGGTTCATGTTCTCGACGCTGTTCCCGATCACGTTCCTGTCGAACGCCTTCGTGCCGACCGAGCCGATGCCCGCATGGCTGCGCACGATCGCCGAGTGGAACCCGATGTCATCGCTCGTCCAGTCACTGCGTGTGCTGTGGGGAAACGGCCCGGCGTTCGGCCCGGATGCCGCACTGCCGCTTCAGCATCCGGTGATCTCGACCCTCATCTGGGCGATCGCGCTGACCCTGGCCTTCGCCCCGTTCGCCCTCCGTGCCTACAACAAGCGCACGGCGGACTGAACGTCTCCCGGTCCCCCGGCGCGGAACACTCGGAGGGGTGCGACCCGCTCAGGCGGTCAGCGTGATCGCCTGCAGCGGGTCGCTGTAGATCGCGTCGAGCGACACCGCACCGGCGGCCTGCTGCTGGACGGTCGCACCCGAATGAGACACGCGCACATCGCGCTTCGGCGCGATCGAGGTCTCGCGGACCGCACGCGCCACGGTCGGCAGGGTCGCAGGGTAGTCGGTGAAGGCCTGCCCGCCCAGGATGATGTGATCCGGGTTAAAGATGTCGGCGATCAGTCCGACCGTGCGGCCGAGGACCCGGGCGCGCTCCTCGAGCAGCGCCCGTGCGGTCGCGTCACCGGACCGGGCGAGGGCGTGGATGCCCTCCACATCGGTGACCGAGAGCCCCAGTGCGCGAGCGGCTTCCACCACTCCGGTATCGCTCACCGCGGGCTCCAGCCGGCCGGTGCCGTGGGGATCCAGCAGCGTGGTCTGACCGGTCGGGAAGTGCCCGATGACCGGCGGACCGGCAGTCGGGGTGTGCACGGTGCCGCCGACGCTGAAGGCGATGCCCAGCATCTCGCGCGCATAGAAGTAGAGGAAACTCGACTGCTCGTCGTCGGGGTTGAGCACGAGTTCGGCGGCGGCCATCGCCTCCACATGCGACGCCACCGACACCGGCAGTCCCACGGACTCGGCGATGACGCGCCCGACCGGCGCGTTCTCCCAACCCAGACGCGGATGGTCGACGAAGCCCCCCTCGGCGACGCGGCCACCGAGGGCAACACCGGCCCAGAGCACGCGCTTGCCCGTCCACCGCTCGGCGAAGCGCCGGGCGCTCACGCCGATGGCGGTCAGGGTCTGCTCGGGCGACTCGGCAACCGGCGTCGGGATCTGGATCGCGCCGACGACGCGGTGCAGCAGGTCATGGGTGGTGATCGAGGTGACCTTGTAACCGATGTGGATACCCAGCGTCAGGAAGTCGGCGAGGTTGACCTCGAACGGCAGACGCGGACGGCCGATCGCGCCCGACGGGGCGAGGTCGGCGCGCTCACGGATGAGGCCGGCCTTCAGCAGCGCGCTGACCTGACGGTTCACGGTCGAGATCGACAGGCCGGTGCGCTCGGCGGCGTCATCGCGGAACAGCGGACCGGCCAGGCGCGCGGCCCGGAGGACCAGCGCGGCCGGCTTGGTCGACAGCTCCAGGTGCGGCGTCGCGACGTGCACCCTCGCGTCCCCCTTTCCGAGTCCGCGCCGGCCGACGGCCGCGCCGGGGGTCCGGCTCGGCGCCACCGGTGCGGGTACGGCTGACAACGGTAGGTTCTGGCGGTTCACCTGCGGTCCACGACGCACCGGGCGGGTCGTCGGCCGACGTGTGAGCGGGGTCGGAGCGGTACGCGGGCTACGGGCAGAGATGTCGGAAAGCGTTGCGGTCATGATCGTCCTCGTCGAGATGCCCCGCACTCAGATGGCGGGAAGGGGGTGGAATTGCTCGGAATCCGAAGATGAGCGACACCCCGTTCAGACGAGGCGTCGACTCAGCGCATTCGACGACAACAACAGAGAACGCGTGCGAGCGGCAGACGGCAACCCAGCGCGGTGGTCACGTAGGTGACCTCCGGCAGCTTGCGGTCGGCGCTCGTCATGCGGATCAAGTTAGCAACGGCGACCGCTCACGGCAAGCCCGTTCCCCCAGGTCACTGCGGTTCGGCCGCTGAGGGGTAGACGCGTGCACCGACGAAATTACCCCCATGTGGCCCGATGAGCACGGGTTGGACTCAGGCTGATTTCAACAGCCCGTACTGGGCGGACGCGACCTGCGGCGAAGCGAAATGCGGACCAAGGGCGCATTGTTCGTCGAGGGTCGAGTGTGTCACCGGTCGCCGGTAAATTGTGAGCATGACCACAACAGCGGGTGACGCTATTTCCGACGCCGAGTTCCTCCGGGCGGCCGAACCGTACCGGCGCGAGATCGTGGCGCACTGCTACCGGATGATGGGCTCACACCACGACGCCGAGGACCTGGCCCAGGAGACGTTCCTGCGCGCGTGGAAGGCCTACGACAAGTTCGACCACCGCTCCTCGGTCCGCACCTGGTTGCACAAGATCGCAACCAACACCTGCCTGACCGCGCTCCAGAGTTCCCAGCGCAGGCCGCTCCCGTCCGGCCTCGGCGGGGACGCCTTCGATCCCACCGACGACCTGCTGCAGAACCACGAGGTCCCCTGGCTCGAGCCGTATGCCGGGACGGTCGACGAGATCGCCCCGGGGGACGACGCCGATCCCGCCTACGTGGTCGGGGCGCGCGAGTCGATCCGCCTGGCGTTCATCGCCGCGCTGCAGCACCTGCCCGAGCGCCAGCGCGCGGTCCTGATCTTGCGCGACGTGCTGCAATGGCGTGCGGCCGAGGTCGCCGAGACCATCGGCGTCACCACCGCGACCGTCAACAGCCTTCTCCAACGGGCGCGCGAACAGCTCAAGAACGCGCGGCCCAGGGAAGAGGACGCCCGCGCGGACGCCTCCGTCCTCGACGACGCCGCCAAGCGCGAACTCCTGGCCCGGTATGTGTCCGCGTTCGAGCGTTACGACGTCGACGAGATCGCCGCCATGTTCACCGACAAGGCGATCTGGGAGATGCCGCCGTTCACCGGTTGGTACCAGGGACCCGAGGCCATCCGCACCCTCATCTCCCTCAACTGTCCGGCCGAGAAGGCCGGCGACCAGATCCTGCTGCCGACCGTCGCGAACGGCCAGCCCGCCTTCGGGCTCTACATGCGCGAGCCGGACGGCGTCCACCGACCGTTCCAGCTCCAGGTCCTCGACATCGATCCGGTCGCCGGCAAGGTCCGGCACACGGTCGCATTCTTCAGTCAGACCATGGAGGAGGACTTCGCACGGTTCGGACTGCCACCGACGCCCTACGACGCCCCGCAGCGCACCGCCCCGAGTCCCTGGCACTGAGTATCCCCGGCACCGAATATCCCGGCACCGGGTTTCCCCGGCACCGAGAGGTCCGGCAGTCGGGAATTCAGCCGTCCGGGGTCCGTGGGATCTGCGTCGGGTCCATCCACACCGCCTCCCAGGCGTGGCCGTCCGGGTCGCAGAAGCTGCGGCAGTACATGAAGCCGAGGTCTTCGGCCCGGCGCAGCGGCGCCCCGCCCGAGTCGAGCGCCGCGTCGACGAGCCGGTCGACGTGTGACCTGCTGTCCGCCGCAACCGACACGACCGCCTCCCGCGACACCGTCGACGCCGGAACCTCCGACGCCGCGAACCCGGCGAAACGGTGCCGTTCCATCAGGATCACCATCGCGCCGTCGTTGATCACCATGCAGACGGTCGCGTCGTCGCAGAACATGTCGTCGAAGTCGAAGCCGAGCCGCCCGAAGAAGCGGCGCGATCGCCGTACATCGGCCACCGGGAGATTGACGAACAGCATCGGCGCCACGGACGGCCTCCATCCGGTCGAGAACTCACCCCGGCCCGTGGTGGGGTCGCCGACGGTGCATCGGCGGCAGGGGGTCTTGCTCATACTGACCATCCCGTGTGGGCGAACTCATCGCCGTCGAATACTGTTCACGTATGGGCGTCATCTATCTGGTGCGGCACGGTCAGGCAAATGCGTTGGCGTACGGCGTTTCCGACGCCACCGACGACCTCCGGAACGGGCCCGGCGGACTCACCGCGACGGGTGACACGCAGGCCGCTCTGTCCGGGGCTTTCCTGGCCGGCCAGATCGAGGGTTTCACCGACGCCGTGAGTGGCGACCTGGCCCGTCAGAGCCAGACCCTCCACGGTGTTCTCGGCGCCTTCGACGCAAAGCCCGCGCCCCGCATCGATCCGGGCTGGAACGAATACTCGCTGCCGGCCCTGGTCGGCCATGCGTCTCCCGAGATGTTCCGCGACGGCCGCAACTACCAGCAGCAACTCGACAAGGGCCTGGCCGCCTGGATCGCGGCCGGAGACCACGAACCGGAGCCCGGGCCCGACGGCGGTCCCGCGGAGTCCTACCCGCAGTTCCAGGCGCGCGTGCACGACGCCGCGAAACGCGCGGTCGAGCGCGCCGGATCGGGCCAGACCGTGCTGATCGTCTCGTCGGCGGGCACCATCACCCAGTGGGTCGCCCAGCTGTGGGGCATTCCCGACGAGCAGTGGCCGGCCATGGCCCGCACGATGGTCAACGCGTCGATCACCAAGCTCATCGTCGGCCGGCAGGGCGTGTCGGTGGTGTCGTTCAACGAGCACGGACACCTCTCGGACCGATCCGGGGGCGTCGCGACGTTCCGCTGAGCCGGTTCCGAACGCGGGCCCGTCCGTCCTGAGGGCGACGTCGACCGGGCGAAGCGGGCACGCGTCGCAAATCGGGCCCCTCGACGCAGAAAGCGCCGGACCGCGACCCGTGATGGTTCTCGGCCCGGCGCTCTCGGGGATCGGTTACGCCCGATGCAGATTCGTCCCCGGACGGGTCAGCACCACGTTGGGCAGCACCGCGTACCGCGACAGCTGTGTGACCGAGTGCGCCACGACGGCGACGTCGGCCGCGGTGATCATCTCGTTCTTGGGGATCCGGTCCTTGAGCCAGTCCGTCATGTCGGTGGCCACGTAGCCGGGCGCGATGGTCGTCGCGCTGACGCCGTTCTCCGACTCCTCGAGGTTGAACGTCTCGCAGAGGGAGATCAGTGCGGCCTTGGTGGCACCGTAGGCAGACAGTTCCGGCTCCGGATAGACACCCGTGATCGACGCGACCGCAATGACTTTCGCGGTGCCATGCTGGTCGGCTGTCGCGCGCAGCGTCGGCAGCACCGACTGCAGCAGGATGTACGGCGCCCGCACGTTGACCTGGTAGAGCCGATCGAACCGTTTGACCGGCATCTCGGCGACGGTGCCCTTGGAGCCCATGCCCGCGTTGATGATCAGCGCATCGCATCGACCGAAGGCCTCGGTGTGCGCGGTACCGAGGGCCGTGACCGCATCGGTGTCGGTCATGTCCGCCGGCACCACCTCGACCCGGCCCGCGCCGCGCTCGCGCAGCTCTGCGGCCTTCTTCTCCAACGCTTCCCGACCGCGCGCACTGATGGTCAGGTCCCAGCCGTCGGCGGCGAAGCGTTCGGCGATCGCGGCGCCGATGCCGCGGGACGCCCCGGTCACCAGCGCGGACCGGTTGTTCTGGTCGGTCATGAGCTCTCTTTCCCCGTGGTGGTTGACGAATCCGTGGAACTGTCGGCGCTTTCCGAGGTTCAGCCGACGAGCCGGAGGCCCTCGGCGATGAAGACCGCGGTCGCCTCGGCCGCCCGCTCGGCGCCGTCTCCCGACGACGCACCCGACAGCGCGCGGTAGGTGATGCCCTCGGCGATCACGCCCAGCTTCAGGTTCGCCAGCCCCAGGTAGAAGTCCCAGTCTCCCAGATCCGAACCCGTTGCCGTGGAGTACTTCTGGGCGATCTCGTCGACCGAGGGGTACCGGTCGCTGGTCCACGCCGCAGAGAACCCGAGAACCCGGTCGAAGGCGCCGGTCCGGTACACACACATCAGCGCGATGTCGGTGAGCGGATCACCGAGCGTCGACATCTCCCAGTCGACGACGGCGGCGATACGGCCCGGGTCGTTCGCGTCGACGATGGTGTTGTCGACCCGGAAGTCGCCGTGCACCACAGACTCCCGCGCCTGTTCGGGAACTCGTTCGGACAGTTTCTCGACGAGCCGCTCGACGTCGGGCAGCTCGCGGGTCTTCACGTGACCCCACTGGCGAGCCCAGAGCTTCACCTGCCGCGCCGCGAATCCGGCGGGACGGCCGAACTCACCCAGCCCCACGGCCCGGTAGTCGACGGCGTGCAGATCCGCGAGCGTCTGCACGAGCCCGTCGATATTGGCCGCCACGTCGGCGTCGGAATACGAGGCGAGGTCCTCGGCGGTCCGCACCACCCGGCCGTCGACGAATTCGACGACGGTGCAAGGTGCTCCGATGATCGAGCCATCGGAGTCGAAGGCGACGGTCTTGGCGACCGGCACCGACGTCGATTGCAGGGCACTGGTCACCGCCCACTCGCGACCCATGTCATGGGCGGAGGGGGTGAGGCCACCGGTCGGGGGCCGGCGCGCGACCCACTTGGTGACGCCGTCGGTGACGGTGTAGGTGAGATTGGACTTGCCGCCGCTGATGAGTTCGATGGACAGCTCACCGGCCGGTTCGACGCCGTTGGCACGCAGCAGTTCGATGAGACGCCCGGTATCGAGGGCGGATTCGATGGAGGTCACTTCGCCTCCGCCGCAGCTCGGGCCTTCTTGGCGCGACCGACGGCACGGCGTGCGATCGCCCAGCGGTGGACCTCGGACGGACCGTCGTAGACGCGGAACGGACGCAACTCCTGGGCCAGACGCGCGATCGGCAGGTCAGCGGACATGCCGAGGCCGCCGCACATCTGCATGCTGCGGTCGGCGATCCGCGAGTACGCCTCGGCCGCAAAGGTCTTCGCAATGGAGGTCTCGTTGGAGGCGTGGTTGCCGAGGTCGAGTTCGTGACATGCCTTCAGCAGCAGCTGCCGCGAGGCGGCGAGATCGATCTCGTTGTCGGCGATCATCTGCTGGATCATGCCCAGGTCACCGAGCTTGCCGCCGAATCCCTCACGGCGCGAGACATAGTCGACCGCGACGTCGTGACAGCGCCTGGCCGCGCCGAGCCACCGCATGACATGGGTCATGCGGGCCGGGCCGAGGCGGACCTGTGCGTATCGGTAACCCTGGTCGACCTCGCCGAGGATGTCCTCGTCGGGAACGAAGACGTCTTCGAAGGTCACCTCGCAGTGACCGCCGATCATCGCCTTGTCGATGGTGTTGATGTGGCGGCCGACGGTGATACCCGGGGTGTCGGCGTTCGCCAGGAACATCGTGGCGCCGCCACGGTCACCGGGCGATCCGGAGGTGCGGGCCATGATGATGAAGAAGGCGGCGCCCTCCGCACCGGTGATGAAGTGCTTCTTGCCATTGATCTTCCAGCCGCCGTCGACGCGGACCGCCTGGGTGTTGAGCGCATCGGGGTCCGCGCCCGCGCCGGGGGCGGGCTCGGTCATCGCGAACGCCGAGCGCACCTCGCCGGAGGCGAGCGGGGCGAGGAACTTCTGCCGCTGCTCCTCGCTCGCGATGTGGTCGAGCATGTGCACGTTGCCCTCGTCCGGGGCACCGATGTGCAACGCGACCGGCCCGAAGGTCGAGTAGCCCGCGGCCTCGAAAACCGCTGCGCGGTCGGTCATGTTGAGCCCGAGTCCGCCGAACTCGACCGGAGCGTGCGGTGCGAAGATGCCCTCCGCCTTGGCCTTTGCGTTCATCTCCCGACGGATCTCGTCGCCGCCGGCCGCGGTGATGTCACCGTTGTGCGCCTCTTCGATGGGCAGCACGTGGTCGCGGATGAAGCGTTCGGTCTTCTCGACCAGCTCGACCACCTCGGGGTCGTGGCGCAGGTCTATGGGCATCGTGACTCCTTTGGCTGAACCGACGGGGATCCCCCCGACGCCGACCGAGCGATCGTTCGGCCGTCCATACATTGCCAGGCGAGACCATCCCCGGTCAAGGCCGGTCAGGTGAAAAACGTGCCCACCGCTCCTCCGGGGTCGGTACCCGACCAGTGCCAACGGGGTCGGTACCCGACCAGTGCCAACGGGGTCGGTACCCGACCAGTGCCAACGGGGTCGGTACCCGACCAGTGCTAACGGGGTCGGTACCCGACCAGCGCCCGGGCGAGCTGGAGATTCCGGTGGATCAGCTCGTCGGGGCCGAGCAGGCCGTCGAGCTTGAACCAGGTCGACACCCCGACGCACATCGTGGCGACGGCCCGCGCCGCATCCTTCGGGTACGGCGTGGTGAAGTCCCCGGCCTCGACGCCGGCGAAGACGATCTCGTCGACCATCCGCTGCTGCCGGTCGCGGTGACCGATGTACTTCGGCCGGTAGTCGTCGTCGAGGCTGCGGATCTCGGTCGACCCGACGAACGCCTGCTCGCGCCGGTACATGTGGAACCGCAGAAGGGATTCCACGACGGCGTCGAACTGCTTGACCGGTTCGGGACCGGCCTCGCGGATCGCCGCCTCCGATCGCGCCAGCAGATCGGTCATCGTGCGCTCCAGCAACCCCTGGAGCAGGGACTGCTTGGAGGGGTAGTGGTGATAGAGACCGGGGACCGAGAGGTTGGCACGCGCGGCGATCTCTCGAACGGACGTGCCGTGATAACCCTGTTCGGCGAAGGCCTCGAGGGCCGCGGCGAGCGGGACCGGGAGCTCGGGCTCGCCGTAGTCACGCCAGGATCCAAGAGGCTGCTTCGCCGGTCGGACGTCTGTTTCGCCGGTTCCGCTGCTCATGGGATCAAACATATCCTCTCGCCGCAGACCTACCCGGCATCGGCGCTGCCATCGGCCGGCGCCGCCTCCAGAATGTCCGCCGGCGACACGAGAAGCGCGACACTGAGATCGACCACCTCGGACCTGCCGAGTGGGACGTCGCCCTCGAGCCACGCCGCGAGCAGCCGGCTCAGACCACCCACCTGGTAGTGCGCCACGGCGGTCGCCTGACCGGCACCGACGTGCACGTCCACCAGGGTCGACGCGGACTGCAGCGTGAGGCCGGCGAACAACGCCGTCGACTCCATGCGCTTGGCCGCGATGACCGGGCTGAGCAATGCCTGGGAGAAGAGGAGCCGCCCCTTGCGCCGGTCCGCGTCGATGAGGTCGACGATCGCGGCGACCGCACCGGCGACCTTGGCGCGCATGCTCACGCCCTCCGCGAAGGCGGCCAGACCCGACGCCGCGATCTCCTCGATCACCTGGTCGTAGACGGTTTCGACCAACTGGTCGACGGACTCGAAGCTCTCGTAGAAGTAGCGGGCCGTCAGACCGGCGCGCCTGCAGACACCGCGCACGGTGACCGCCTCGGCCTCGTCGGCTCCGAGCAGGTCGAGCGCAGCATCGAGCAAGGCCGCACGCCGCCGTGCGACCCGGGTGTCCCCGCCCTCGCCCCCGTACGCACGGAGTGAGGCCGACGCATCGGGCGCGGCGGCGGGTTCGCCCTGTGGGGTCGACGATCCTCGTCCCATGGTTCCTATCTTGACACCCCGGTAAGTTGGGTGTCTCATAAAACGGGAAACAGACGTTTCCCGAATTCGAGCAGGAGGGGTGTTCGATGGCAACGGAGCCTATCACCAGCGGAAGTTCGGCCCTGTCACCACAAGAGCCCGACGTGACACCGGAGGTCGAGGAGTTTCTCGCAGCAGAGAAGCCCGACACCGAGTTCCTGCCGTCGACGGCCCGGATGTCCCGTGCCGAACTCGACGCGCTCCCCTCCGCCGAGGACCTGGATCCGCTCGGCATCGGCGTCCTCGCCGGCGCCGCGAACGTGATCATGCAACTCAGCCATCCGGCCGTCGGCTACGGCGTCTACGAGAGCAAGGTCGACTCCGGCAACCTGTTCAAGCACCCGCTCAAGCGCACCCGCACCACCCTCAGCTACCTCGCCGTCGCCGGGCTCGGCAGTGCCAAGGACCGCAAGGCCTACCGCAAGGCCGTCGGCAAGGCCCACGCCCGGGTCCGGTCGACCGCCGACAGCCCGGTCCGATACAACGCCTTCGACCCGAAGCTGCAGCTGTGGGTCGCCGCCTGCCTGTACAAGGGCACCGAGGACGTCCACCGCATCTTCGGCGGCATGACCGAGGTGACCGACGAGTTCTACCAGGCCGGTGCGGTGCTCGGCACCACCCTGCAGGTGCCGCGCGAGGCCTGGCCCGCGAACCGCGAGGCATTCGAGGAGTACTGGAACTCGACGGTCGAGACCCTCGAGATCGACCCGACCATCCGCGGGTACCTGATGAAGATCGCACGGGCGGAGTTCCTCGGCCCGGTCGTGACCGCCCTGTTCGGCTGGTACTTCTACATCCTGTCCGTCGGCTTCTTGCCGGAGGAGTTCCGCCGCAAGATGGATGTCCGGCTGTCGCCGTGGCAGGAGCTGTTCTTCGCCAAGCACAACGCCATCCTGGGCGCGATCATCCGGCGCGCGCCGCGATGGATTCAGCAGTTCCCGTTCAACGTGCTGCTCGCCGATGTCCGGTGGCGGATGAGGACGGGACGCCCGCTGGTCTGAACCGGCGCCGGAGTTCTTCCACGGCCCGCCCGCACCAGATTTCGCGGCCCGCCGCCGCACCAGATTTCGCGGCCCGCCGCCGCACCAGATTTCGCGGCCCGCCGCCGCACCAGATTTCGCGGCCCGCCGCAGAGCACTCACCTATTCGGGGTCTGGGGGACCCCGCGGGGGCAGGTGATGTGCCGCGGCGGGCCGCGATTCCATCCCCGCGCCCCGTCAGACCCGGCGCAGCGCGTCCCGGTCGAGGTCCGCGACGTCGCTGTGCCCGGCGAGGCCGAGGGTGAGGTCGAGCTCGGCGATGATGTCGGCGACCACGTCCCGGGCGCCGTCGGCGCCGGCGATGGCCAGGCCGTACATGTGCGGACGCCCGATGCAGGCGGCATCGGCGCCGAGCGCGAGCGCCTTGAAGACGTCCGACCCGGTGTAGATGCCGGAGTCGATCAGGACCTTGATTCGGCCGTCGACCACCGGGGCGATGTCGGCGAGCGCGTCGATCGTGCTGATCGCGCCGTCGACCTGGCGGCCCCCGTGATTGGACACCACGATGCCGTCGACACCGGCGTCCACGGCCCGACGCGCATCGTCGGGATGGAGCACGCCCTTCAGCACGATCGGCAGCTTCGTCCGATCACGAAGTCCCGCAAGGTCTTCCCAGCTCAGCGACGGCCGGGAATAGATGTCGAGGAAGGTCTGCACCGCGGCTCGCGGCTGCGGTGACAGCAGGTTCTTCAGGAACTTCCCGGGCGCATTCCTGGTGATGGACACGAGGGTGGCGATGGCGCCGAGAGAGATCTCCGGCCGTTCCTCGGCGGCGGCGCGGAGGCGTTCGGCCACGATGTCGACGAACCTGCCGTCGGAGGTGTACTGCGCGATGCCCTCGCCGCGCGCGAACGGCAGCGATCCGAGGTTGAGGTCCTGCGGCCGCCAACCGAGCATCGTCGTGTCGAGGGTGACGACCACGGCGTCGGCACCGACCCCCTCGGCGCGGGCGAGAAGGCTGTCGACGAGCTCGTCGTCGGTGGACCAGTAGAGCTGGAACCAGCGCGGCGCACCCGGGCGGACCTCGTCCATCGCGGCCGCCACGGTCTCCATCGGGACGCTGGCCTGATTCGAGAAGATGTACGGCACACCGAGTTCCGCCGCAGCATGCCCGATCAGCCGATCGGCGTCGGGCGCGGCGAGCGAGCCCGCTCCGACCGGCGCGAAGAGCACCGGTGCCGGGATGCGACGACCGAACAGCTCGATCTCGAGGTTGCGCTGCGAGACGTCCCGCAGGACGCGGGGCACGATCGCCCACCGGTCGAGGGCCGCACGGTTCGCGGCCATGGTGCGTCCCTCACCCGCGCCGCCCGCGATGTACGCCCAGGCCCGGTCGGACATCGTCTTTCGCGCGCGATGCTCGAGCTCCGCGAAATCGGTTGGCACACGTGGCTTCCGGCGATGCACACCGGCGGTGTAGATGTCGTTCTGCCGTGCGCGCCCGTATCCTCCGGTCCCCTGTTCCGTCATGGGTGCCGATCGTACGTGGCAACGATGCCCGACCGAACCGATTGCCGGACGGCTAGCGGGTCGCGATCGCGGTGACGCCCACCGACACCGCCGTCACCGCGGCCACCGACGGCCACGCGCCGATCTTCTTGGCCAGCGGGTGCGACCCGCCGAACGCCGCGAGATAGGTCGCGAGGAGCCCACCGGCGACGGCCGGGCCCTTCTTCCTGACCCACTGCCGGGCGCTCCAGGCACCTGCCGCCGCGAGCACCGCACCACCGAGTTCACGCCGTCCGCTGTATCGCGCCGCGGCGAATCCTCCCACCAGACCGATGGCCACCACGGGCACCGTTGCATCCACTGCCATGCCGTCCAACCTACCGCCGTGTCGGCGGCCACCGCGCTCACCGGCACCCATCCGGCACGTGTCAGGACTCCGAACACCGGGTACCCGCTTCCAGGCCACAACTCGGCCGCCCCCGCACGAAGGGCCTCGACATGACCCAGATCGCCGCGATCACCGACTCGTCCGTGCCGCACCGACCCGTCTCCGACGTCGGACTGCGCGCCGTCACCGACACCGCCGATCCGATCGCCGAGCTGCGCCGCGTCGACGACGTCCTCTCGGCACACCTCCGCCGGCATGCGGCCACGCTGCTCGAGGTCGGATCCGAACTGGTGCCCGCCGCCGAGGCCGTCGCCGAACGCATCACCGGTGGCAAACGGCTGCGTGCGGCGTTCTGTCTATGGGGCGCGCACGGTGCAGCTCACGGACGCCGGGTACCCGGCGCCGTCGAGTTGGCGTCGGCGATCGAACTCTTCCATCTCGCGGCCCTGGTCCACGACGACGTCATGGACGACTCCGACACACGGCGCGGCCTGCCCACCGTGCACCGGCTCTTCGCGCGCACGCATCTGGACGCGGCACGACGCGGCGACCCCGACACCTGGGGGACCGCGGTCGCGATCCTCGTCGGCGACATGTGCCTGTCCTGGTCGGACGATCTCGTCGCGGCCGCGGTCGACGACGCGGGGCGAGACGTCCGTCGCGCGGTACGCGACACCTGGACCGAGATGCGCGACGAGGCGTACGCCGGTCAGTACCTCGACATGCTGAGCCAGACCGAGGACCGCACCGATGCCGACCGGACCGAACGCATCCTCCGGTACAAGAGCGCGCGCTACAGCATCGGGCAGCCGCTCCGCCTGGGCGGGACCCTCGCCGGCGCGGACCCCACCCTGCTCGCCGACTACGACCGGATCGGACTCAGTGCCGGCGAGGCGTTCCAGCTGCGCGACGACGTCCTCGGGGTCTTCGGCGACGAGGCGGTGACCGGCAAGCCCGCGATCGACGACATCCGCGAGGGTAAGCGCACCATGCTCGTCGCGCTGGCCCAGGAGTCCGCGACGCACCGGGAGCAGAGGGTGATCGACGAATGCCTCGGCAATCCCGACCTCGATCCCGCCGGACTGTCGCGGATGCGCGACGTCCTGGAATCGACGGGAGCGCTCGAGCGGGTCGAGCAGCGCATCGTCGACCTCGCCGAGGACGCCTTCGGGCTCATCGCCACCGCGGCCGTCGACGAGCAGACCCGGCAGGCACTCTCGCGGTTGGTCGAACGCTGCGTGTGGCGGCGTTCATGACCATGCGTACGGCCCCGGTCGTCGAGCTCCGGGTCTGGGGCGTCGACCGGGCCCTGCCGGCGTTGCGTCGGATGGCGTCCGGCCGCCGGTCACTGCGCTCGACGCCGGGCCTGCGGTTCGCGAAGCTGCTCGGCACCGGAACGGCGCGGACATTCACCCTGTCCAGCGCCGATCTGCACCACTGGGCTGCGCTGACGGTCTGGGATGACGACGAATCCGCCTGTGCCGGAGCCCATTCACCCGTCGTGCGCCGATGGCGGGACGCGGCGACCGAGGAACTCCGTGTCATCCTCCGGCCGATGCGGGCGAGGGGTTCGTGGTCGAGGGCGGAGCCGTTCGGGCCGCCGCGTGAACCCGCGGCAGCGTGGTCCGGCCCGGTGGCCGCGCTGACCCGGGCACGGCTGCGTCCGGCCACGATGGCGTCGTTCTGGCGCGCGGTGCCCGCCGTCGCCACGGAACTCGCCGGCGCGCAGGGGAATCGGCTCGCACTCGGTGTGGGAGAGCTCCCGATCGGGGTGCAGGGCACGTTCTCGGTCTGGGATTCCACAAAGGACCTGACCGATTTCGCCTACCGCTCACCCGCGCACCTGTCGGCGGTGCAGCGCACCGAGCCCGCCCGCTGGTACGCCGAGGAACTGTTCGCCCGGTTCGCGGTCACCGACATCGGCGGAACGTATCAGGGGAGGACCGTATGAGTACTCACCATCTCCTGCCCGGGAGGACCGGAGCGCACGCGACGCTCGCCCCGACGTCCGAGGGGCGAAAGGTGACGGCTCACGGCGGCCCGGCGACCCCGGGCTCCCACCGCAACCCCCTCCGGCTCCTCCCCTGGCTGCTCGTGTCCGCCACCATCGCCGTGCAGATCGCCTTCCCCTTCACCGACGGTGGAACGCTCGCGCTCACCGTCGTCAGCGTCACCCTGCTCGCGTCGGCGTCGATCATCCACCTCGCCACGACCCACGGAGCCGGTTCCGCGGCATCTCTCGTCGTCATCGCAGGCGGCGGCGGACTCGTCGCCGAGGCGATCGGCGTGCGTACCGGATTCCCGTTCGGCACCTACCTCTACACCGATTCGCTGGGATGGAAGTTGCTCGACGTCCCGGTCCTCGTCCCGCTGGCCTGGATCATGATGGCGTGGCCCGCGCTCGCCGTGACCCGGCGTCTCATCCGCGCCGCGGGCCTCACCGGCGCCCGTGCACGCGCCGCCACACCGTTGGTCGGCGCGTACGCCCTCACCGCGTGGGACGTCTTCCTCGACCCACAGATGGTCGACCAGGGTCACTGGGCGTGGCGATACCCCACACCGTCCCTGCCCGGCGTCGCCGACATCCCGCTCACGAACTTCGCCGGCTGGCTCCTGGTCTCGTTCCTGATGCTCGCCGTCCTCGACCGCCTCGTCGCGCCGGCTTCGGCCCCCGACCAGACGCGACCGCTGGACGACGGAGTCCCGGTCACCGCCTACCTCTGGACGTATTTCTCCTCGGTGATGGCGCAGGCCGTGTTCTTCGGCCGCCCGACGGTCGCGGTCGTGGGCGGCCTCCTCATGGGCGCCATCGCCCTCCCCCTGCTCATGACGATCGTGCGCGCGCCGGCGTCCGTGATCGCCGAAACGGGGAGACACCGTGCGATTCCGTGACATCCGACGCCATGCGACCGTCGCGGCGACCACCATGTCGCTCGCCTCGCTCGCACTCACCGTCGACAACGCCCTCCGCGTCCGGCGCCCCGACCGTGGCGTTGTGGCAACACCCGAACCGCTGTCGGTGCTGATCCCGATGCGCAACGAGGCGGCCACCGCGACCCGGTGCCTCTCCGCCGTCCTCGAGGCCGCCGACCGCTGGCCCGGGCCGGTGCGCATCCTGGTTCTCGACGACGAGTCCGACGACGGCACAGGGGCTCTGGTGGCGGGGATGTCGGCGCTCGATCCGCGGA
Source organism: Gordonia aurantiaca (assembly GCF_039939235.1). Lineage (NCBI taxonomy): Bacteria > Bacillati > Actinomycetota > Actinomycetes > Mycobacteriales > Gordoniaceae > Gordonia > Gordonia aurantiaca. The sequence goes on from NZ_JBDUUF010000008.1 coordinate 40,240, forward strand.
TAGAACTGGTCGCGGGGGCACCCACGCCTCCCGGCTGGCTGGGCAAGACGTGGGCCTGTCAGCAGCTTGCCGACCGGGCGTCTCCCTACGGCGTCCTCGTCTTCGTCGACGCGGACGTCGTCGTCGAGCCGCACGCGTTCACCGCGTCGGTGGCGCTCCTGCGCGGCGCCGGTCTCGATCTGGTCAGCCCCTATCCCCGCCAGGTCGCACAGGGGTGGGCCGAACGCCTGGTCCAGCCACTGCTGCAGTGGTCGTGGTTGAGCACTCTCCCACTCGGACTCGCCGAGACCTCGCCGCGCAAGTCCCTGTCCGCCGCGAACGGCCAGTTCCTACTCGTCGATGCAGTGACCTACCAGCAGGCCGGTGGACACGGGGCGGTCCGCGACGTCGTCCTGGAGGACCTGGCGCTGTTGCGTGCGATCAAGGCGGCCGGCGGACGCGGAGTCGTCGCCGAGGGCAGCGCGGTGGCGACGTGCCGCATGTACGAGGGTTGGCGCGAAGTGCGTGCGGGATACCGGAAATCGCTGTGGTCGGCGTTCGGATCGCCCGCCGGGACCGCCGCGGTCACCGCCCTGCTGTGCCTGATGTACGTGGTACCCGCACTCGCAGCGCTCACCGGCTCTCGGGTGGGGACCGCCGGATACCTCGCCGGAGTGGCCTCGCGCGCGATGGCGGCCCGCTGCACCGGCGGCCGGACCTGGCCGGACGCCTTTGCACAGCCGCTCTCGATCCTGCTCTTCGCCGGTCTCGCAGCCGATTCCACGCTCGCCCATCGCAGCGGCGACCTCCGGTGGAAGGGACGCGTCCTGGAGGGCGTCCGGTGAGTGTCATCGTCGTCATCGGCGCCGGGGTGGGCGGACTCGCCGCCGCGATGCGGCTACAGCACGACGGACACCAGGTCACCGTGCTCGAGCAATCCGATCACGTCGGAGGCAAACTCGGCGTCATCGAGCGCGACGGTTTCGTCTTCGACACCGGGCCGTCGCTGGTCACGATGCCACAGGTCCTCATCGACCTGTTCGACGACACCGGGGCGACGATCCACGACCGGCTGCACCTCGAACGCCTGCCGGTCGCCGCCCGCTACCGGTTTCCCGACGGCACGGTCCTCGACCTGCCCGACACCATCGAGCAGATCCCGGACGCCCTCGACGTCACACTCGGTTCCGGCACCGGGCGGCAGTGGTCGTCCTTCCTGCAGCGCGCGGAGTCGATCTGGGACATCACCCACGGACCGTTCCTCGAATCCCCGATGAGTCTGCGGACGATGCTCGGCGGGATCGCGACCGCACGACAGGTGCGGACCGTCGCACCCTGGCGCTCGCTGCGGGGCCTGGGCTCCGACCACCTCCACGACTCGCGTCTGGCGATGCTGCTCGACCGATACGCCACCTACACCGGATCCGACCCGCGCCGGGCTCCGGCGGCCCTCGCGTCGGTGCCGTGGGCCGAGCAGAAGTGGGGATCTTGGTACGTCCGAGGGGGTCTCGGCCGGATCGCCTCCGCGATGCGTGACCGGTTCCGCGAGCTGGGCGGAACTCTCGAGCTCGGTGTCGAGGTCGCACAGGTGTCGACCGACCGCCACGGCCGGGTCGACGGCGTCGTGCTCGGCGACGGCAGCATCCGCACCGCCGATCTGGTCGTCGCGAATGCCGATGCGCGACAGGTGTACGTCCGGCTGCTCCCGCGCGCGCCACGTCTCCCCCGTGCCCTGCTGAGACGTTCGACGCCGTCGCTGTCGGGGTTCGTCCTCCTGCTCGCGCTCGACGACCCGCCCGCCGGCCGGCCCCACCACAACGTCTTGTTCGCCGAGGACTACGACGAGGAGTTCGATGCGGTCTTCGGGCTCAACGGCCCGCCGCGGCCGGTGGCACGTCCGACCGTGTACATCTCCGCGCCGGACGATCCCGAGATCGTGCCACGCCCGGGGACCGGCGCCTGGTTCGTGCTGGTGAACGCTCCGCGCCACGATCCGGGCCGCGGCGTGGACTGGGATGCAGAGGGCTTGGCGGAGCGGTACGCCGACCAGATCATGGCCGTGATGTCCGATCGCGGGCTCGACGTCCGCGACCGGGTGCGTCATCGGATCGTGGTCAGCCCCGCGGACCTCGAACGTCGCACGATGACACCGGGCGGGTCGATCTACGGGTCGTCGTCCAACGGTCCGCGCGCCGCGTTCCTGCGGCCGAGGAACACCTCACCGGTGCCGGGGCTGTACCTGGTCGGCGGGTCGTCGCATCCGGGTGGCGGGCTACCGCTGGTGATGCTGTCGGCGAAGATCGTGGCGGGGTTGATCGCGGCGCGGTGAGGACGCTCCCGACCACTCAGCCGGCAGTCGTCGGGGTCGGCCCCACCGAACGGTCGCCCCTGAGCCGCTTGCGGATCAACTCGGCGCTGATCAGGCACATCGGCAGGCCGATTCCGGGCCTGGTGCTCGAACCCGCGTAGTAGAGTCCCTCGACCTTCCGCGACCGGTTGGTCGCACGGAAGAAGGCGCTCTGCCGCAAGGTGTGTGCGGGTCCCAGTGCGCCGCCGCACCATGAGTTGACGGTGTCGACGAAGTCCGCGGGACCGACGGTGCGCCGTACGACGATCCGTTCGGCGAGGTCGGGAACGCCCGCCCACCGGGAGATCATCGCGATCGCGCGGTCGGCGATCTTCTCGACGTCGGGGTCGCCGGAACCGCCGATGCCGCCGTGGCCGAGGCCCGGATCGGCCGGCACGGGCACCAGCACGAAGACGTTCTCGTGTCCGTCGGGCGCCACCGAGTCGTCGGTGGCCGACGGTCTGCACACGTACAACGAGGCGGGATCGGGTACGCGCGTGGGGCTTTCGAAGATGGCGTCGAAGTTGGTCTTCCAGTCCTCGGTGAAGAACAGCGAGTGATGCGCGAGTTCCGGCAGCTCACCGCGCACACCGAGGTAGGCCAGCACCGCGCCGGGCCCCGAGGTCGCACGGTCCCAATACCGTTGCGGGAAGGTCTGCAAACCGTCGGGCAGCAGTTCGGTCTCGAGGTGATGCAGGTCGGCGGCGCCGACGACGATGTCGGCAGACAGGTCGCGGGTCACGCCATCGGTGTTCTGCACGCGCACCCCGATCACCTCGGCGCGGCGTCGGCGCAGCCTGCCGACCACCGGACGGGTGAGCACCGCCGTCGCGGCCGTCGACGTGTGGATGCGCACACCGCGCCGACGGGCGACACGTTCGAGGGCGTCGACCAGGGTCGTGAAGCCGCCGTTGGGGTATCGAACGCCGTCGGCCAGGTCCATCCAGCTCATCAGGTGATACATCGCGGGGGTGCGTTCCGGTGACGATCCCAGGAACACGGCCGGGTACCCGAGGACCTGACGGAGGCGGCGATCGGCGAACCGCTCGTCGATGAACGACTTCAGCGTTCGCAACAGCAGCGACACCAGGGTTCCCGCGTTGCGCAGGACCGTCGGACTGAGAAACGCGCGCGGCGTCTCGAAGCTGGTGTACAAGAACCGTTGCACCGCAAGGTCATACGCATGCTTACCGGTCGCCAGGTACTCGTCGAGCGCGGCCCCGGCACCTGGTTCGATGCTCTCGAACAGCTCCCGGTTGCGCTGCGGATCACTGTGGATGTCGATGGGCGCCTCGTCGGTCCCCTGCTCCCCGAAGAACACCCGGTAACCGGGGTCGAGGCGGACCAGGTCGAGTTGCTCGTCGGTCGATGTGCCGAGCATCTCGAAATAGTGGTCGAACACCTCGGGCATCAACCACCATGACGGACCGGTGTCGAAGCGGAAGCCGCCGTCGGTCCACAGGCCGGCACGACCGCCGAGTTGATCGTTCTTCTCGACGATCTCGACGTCGTGGCCGTCCTCGGCCAGCAGTGCGGCGGTGGCGAGTCCGGCGACGCCACCCCCGATGACGACGACGTGTTTGCCGGCGGTCATGCGTTCGCTCCTCGCGGCGCTCGGGGAATGCCTCGTCGGGCGACGGCGGCCGCGGCGATTCTCGCCTTCTGCGCATGGGGGACCCGCACCCTGCGACGCCGTGCCTCGGCGGCCGACGACCGGCGCAGGCGCGCGGTCAGCTCGGCGAACAGGTCGTGCGCGGTGCACACCCCGACGCGGCAGCCCATCGGCAGCTCGGGAATGACGTATGCGGCGGCGGTCAGGTCCAGGTCGATGTCGTCGAGCCACAGCGACCAGGCGGCCTCATCCGGGTCGTCTGGGTCGAGGCCGACGAGGTAACGCCTACCCAGTCCGTCGCTGTCGTCGCCGAAGTCCCGCAGGAAGTTGATCTTCTGGAATGCCGCGCCGAGGCGTCGGGCACCGGGTGCGAGATGCTCATACCGGGCGTCGGCCTTCGGTTCCCCGGCGAGGAAGGCACGCAGGCACATCAGCCCGACGACCTCCGCGGAGCCGTAGATGTAGGTGGCCAGCGACTCGAAGTCGTGGTGGACCCCGGTGAGGTCCGAGCGCATCGACGCGAAGAACGGGGTCACCAGGTCGAGGTCGATGCCGACACGGCCCGCGGTGCGGGCGAAGGCGTGCACCACGAGGTTGCTGCTCGATCCGGTGACCAGCGCAGCCGAGGTCTGCTCCTCGAGCTGGTCGAGTTCCCTGTGCCGGGCATCGAGGCCCTGGTCGGGACGCGGGGCGTCGACGATCTCGTCGGCGACGCGGACCAGCGCGTAGATGTTGCGAACATGGGGCCGGATCGACGGCGCGAGCAACCGTGAGGCGAGACCGAAGGAGCTCGAGTAGGAGCGGATGACCAGGGCCGCACTCGCCTCGGCGACCTCGTCATAGCGGCGGTGCGGCGGGACCACTTCGGCATGACCGGGCAGATGCATCATCCGAACGCTCCTGAACTGGGTGACGGTGGGGATGTCGGCGTCGGGTCCTCGTCGGTGACCGGCGACCGCCGCGACATCATGTGTTCGACGCCCGGGCCGCCTCCGGATGGGTCCCCCCGGCTGCGAGTCCGTGCGGGTCGGGTCCGGGCAGCTGCCGGACCTGGTCGGCGAACCACGGGCTGACCGCCCACGGTGTGCGCTCGACGAGAGTCCACACATCGGAGACCGGCGCCCAGGCGTACTCGGCGACCTCGTCCGGGTTCGGCTCTAGTTCCCCCACGGGACGGGCGACGAAGACCGGGCAGATCTCGTTCTCGACGATCCCGCTCGCATCGACCGCGCGGTATCGGAAGTCGGGCAGCACGCACCGCACGTCGTCGACGTCGATGCCCAGTTCACGCCGTGCGTATCGGTGCACGGCGTCGACGACCGACTCGCCGGGACGAGGGTGCCCGCAGAACGAGTTGGTCCACACCCCGGGCCAGCTGCGCTTGGACAGCGCGCGTCGCGTCATCAGGATTCGGTCGTCGGCGACCAGATGGCAGGAGAACGCGAAGTGCAACGGGGTGTCGACGCCGTGCACGCCCTCGCGGTCGGCGGTGCCACAGGGCCGGCCGTCGGCGTCGGCGAGAACCACCGAGTCGTTGGTCATGCGTTCCTCATCAAGGTCGGGATTCGAGGTCGGGCAGGTGCCTCCGCTGCCCGCCACCCGTTGTTCGGCACCGGGGCGCGGTCGGATGGTCCGGGCGGACGGGGTCGGAGATCCTGATTCGACAGGTCTCGCCTCGATGGTAGGCGGGATGGGGCGGATCAGTCCTCGTCGCCCATTCCGGCGGCCCGCAGCATCGCGCACCAGGAGTCCACGTAGGCGTCGACGTCGACGTCGCCGACCAGGGATTGCTGCACCACGATGCCCTGCATCACCGACACCATGACCGGGGCGAGCGCCCCCGGTTCGTCGGGCAGTTCGTGCCCGGCGTCGCGCCAGCGGACCAGGACGCCCTCGAACACGCCGCGCAGGCCCCGGATGATCTCGCCGGAGATCGCTTTCAGGTCCGGGTTGTTCGCGGCCTCGCCCCAGATGGTGAGCACCATGCGGAAGTCGTCGGTGAGCGGCGCGATCTCCGCCACCGCACGCTGGGCCAGGAACCGAATCGCCTGCTCCGGGGAAGCAGGCCCGCTTCGCCCGTCGGCAAGCGAGGCGAAGCCCTCTTGATACGTCAGGAACACCGACTTCGCCACCTCGGCGACGAGCTCCTCTTTGGAGGCGTAGTAGGAGTACACCGCTCCAGCGCTCAACCCGGACTCCCGGATGACGTCGGACATCGACGCCCGGTGGAAACCCTTCTCGGTGAAACAGCGGCGCGCGGCATCGAGGATCTGCCTACTCCGCTCGAGCCTGCGTTCCTCGCTGATCTTGGGCACCCGCCGAGTATAAAACGAAGATTCGTTCTTGATTTCTGCATCCACCGCGCGCACACTCAGGAAAACGAGAGTTCGTTCTTTTTGAGAGGTCGTCATGAGCCCCCACACCGAACCGGCCGAACTCCGGGCCGGCCCCGGGCGTCCCACCGGGCAACCCACCGACACCCACCGTCCGCCGTCGTGGCGCAACGCCATCACGATGATCGTGGCGGTCCCGCTCGTGGTGACCGCGATCGCCGCGATGTTCGTCTCCCTCGCGGTGGACCCACAGCCGCACGCGGTGCCGCTCGGTCTCGTCGCGCCGCCCACGGCCGCGCAGGACGTCGAGTCCGCCCTCGCCGAGCGGGCCGGGGACGACGCCTTCGACATCCGCACCCAGCCCGACGCCGCGGCCGCACGTTCGGCGATCGAGCAGCGGGAGGTGCTCGGCGCACTCGAGATCGGCCCGGCCGGGGTCAGGGTGCTGACCGCAGAGGCCGGTTCACCCGCGTTGGCGCAGGTCATCGCGGCCATCGGCGACGGGATCGGTACGGCCCAGAACGTGCCGGTGACCACCGAGTCCGTCGTCGTACCACCGTCGACCGACGCGCGCGGAACGGGATTCGCGGCGGGACTGTTGCCGCTGCTCATCGCCGGCATGGCGCTGGGTGCGGCGGCCGCGCTCTCCCTGGCCGGCCGGATCGGCATGCAGGCGGCCGTCGTGTTGCTGGGCCCGATCGTCGCGGGCCTCGGTTTCGCCTGGGTGTGGTCGGGCCTCGGCGTGATCGACGGGCGCGTCGTCCCCGTGGCCCTCGCCCTGTCGCTGATGATCGGGGCGATCGCCTGGTTCGTCGCCGGTGCGGGAGCGTTGCTCGGGGCCCAGGGAGTGGGGCTCGGCGCGATCATCATGGTCCTGGTCTCCAACCCGCTGTCGGGCCTGGCATCGTCGCCGTACCTGCTGCCGCCGCCATGGGGTGCGATCGGCCAGTGGCTGCCGCCGGGCGCGGGCGGCACCCTCACCAGGACCGTCGCCTTCTTCCCCGAGGCGTCGATCGCCGGACCGGTGTGGATTCTCCTCGCCTGGGTCGCCCTCGGAGCGACCATGCTCGGACTCGCCGGCCTCCGGCAACGCCGGACCGCGTGAGTCAGACCGGCCGGCCGTACGTCCGACGGCCAACCGCGACCAGCAACTGGATCAGCCCGATCATCGCCAGGACCACCCCGATCCCGGCGATGATCGACGTCAGGGAGCCGGCCGACGCACCCGCCCACCACGAGACCGCAGCGCCGATGGTCGCGATCACCGCGAGGATGACCCGAGACGGCCGCTCCCACACGGTCACCGTTCCGGGACCGGCCATCCCCGCGGCCTGCGCGGTGGAGCGGGTGCCCTCGAGGAGCAGTGTGAGCACGGCCAGGCAGACGCCGAGCCAGGTGGGCGCGCCGGCCATCACGACGATCCCGGCGAGAAAGAGATCCGAGCAGCGGTCGGCGAGGGTGTCGAGTACGCGGCCCCACTGGGTGGCCGACCCCGTCTGGGCGGCGACCGCGCCGTCGACGCCGTCGAGCAGCGCCGCGAGCAGGACGATCAGGGCCGCGACCAAGAACCATCCGCGTCCGGCAAACGTCACCGCGAACGCCAGGGCCGTGACGACGGCCCCGCATACGGTGATCGTGTTGGGCCCCACCCCGAGCCGGACGAGGGGTCGCGCACAGGCGTTGCTGGCGAGGATCCAGTTGCGGATCCAGATCGAGCCTCGGGGATCGATCCCGCCGTGGAGTTCCGACCAGCCGTCGAGGACGGCGTCGCGGCGCTCAGCCGACATCGTCACCTCCGACCGTCGGCCGAAGTGCCTGTCCCACGGCCCACCCCACGATCACCAACACGTGCATCACGTACAACCACAGCCCGACCGCGACCACCCCACCGACGACGCGGAGTCCGCCGTACGGGATGCCGACGTCGATCGGCAACGACAGGAACAGCAGGAACCCCTGCGCGAAACCGGCGATGAACGACGCGGTGCCGAGCGCGGTCATCGCGGCGATCGGCAGCGACGGACCGGCGGGGGTCACCTTCCAGTAGACCCAGGTCAGTGCGACCGTGCCGGCGAGCCAGACCGTGACGAACCCGATCACCACACGGGCGACGTGATCGCCGAGGCCGCCGGAGCCGCCGCCGTCGGGCGCGAGTGTGGTCACCCACGAGGCGACCGTGAGCACGATCGCGGCCAGCGGCGGCACGAGCACGAGCAGCGCCAGGATCGATAGCCGGGACCGCCAGCCGGTGAAGCGGTCCTTCTCCGGGTGCATGGGCAGACAGGCCCGACGGAGTCCCTCCCCGTAGAACGACGCCGGGAAGAGCAGGACCAGCGCACTGACGACGGTCAGGCCCGCTCCGACGGTCACCGCCTCGTCGAAGACATCGCGGCCACCCATGTCCGGTGGGATGAGGACTGCGTGATCGCGCCACATGGATTCGGCCGCGGACCGGCCGTGCAGCCACGTCGTCGACCAGATCGCGAGGAGCACCCACGGCACGACGGCGATTGCCGCGTAGTAGGTCAGGGTCGCCGCGGCCGCGGCGAGGTCACCTCGCGCAAGGATCGTCCGGGTATCGGACACGACGCGGCGCAGGGCCGACAGCGCCGTTCCGGGCGCGGACTGCGCCGGCGGGGCGGCGGATCCGATGCTCACGCGAGCCGGTGTACCCGAAACGGCGCCGGATCAGTCATCTTTCACCGGACAGGCCCCTCACACCGAGGCGAACAGCGCGATCGCCATCCCGATCATGATCGCCGCGACCGCCGCGTCGAGCACCTTCCACGCGCGCGGGCTGGCGAAGAACGGCGACAGCTTCCGCGCCCCGCCGCCGAGGGCTCCGAACCAGAGAATGCTGGCCGTGCACGCCCCGATCGCGAACGCCCACTTGCCGTTTCCGTGTCCGTTGGCGATCGCGCCCAGCGTGAGGACGGTGTCGAGGTAGACGTGCGGGTTCAGCCAGGTCAGCGCCAGCGCGGTGCCGACGGCGACCCAGCGCCCAACGGACGACGCCTCGCCGGCGTTGGCGGCGATGGCCTCGTTGCTGCGCAGGCAACGCCTGGCGGCCATCAGCCCGAGGGTCAGGACATAGAGGCCGCCGACGATCTTGGCGACGGTGATCACCTGCGGGTGCGCGGAGACGACCGCACCGAGGCCGGCCACGCCCGCGACGATCAGGACGACATCGGAGATGGCGCACACGGCCACGATCGTCCCGGTGTGCCGACGCGCCACACCCTGCCTGAGGACGAACACGTTCTGGGGGCCGATGGCGACGATGAGGCCGGCACCGGTGAGAAGCCCGGCGATCGCGGGGGCGAGGAAGCTGGTCACCTGAGCGAGGCTAGGGAGCGTCCGAGCGTCAGTACAGCGAATGTTTCTGATGAATCATCAGCTGAACTTCATCTAGCCTGGTCGGGTGGACATCACCCAGGAAGGTTTGCGCACCCTCGCGGCCGTGGTCCGAGAGGGGACGTTCGATGCCGCGGCCGCGTCGCTGCACATCACGCCGTCGGCGGTGAGCCAGCGGATCAAGGCGCTCGAGGCCGCAGTGGGGCGGGTGGTGCTGCGGCGGACGAAGCCGGTGACCGCGACTCCGGACGGCGAGATCCTGGTCCGACTGGCCCGACAGTGGGAGCTTCTGCTCGCCGAGACGCGGGTGGCGTTCGTCGGCGAACCCGCAGCCGACGACGTCCCGGTGACCGCGCAGCCGCGGATGCACCTGCCGATCGCGACGAATGCGGATTCGCTGGCGACCTGGCTGCTGCCGGCGTTGGCACGGTTCCACCGGGAACATCCGGTCGCGGTCGAGGTGTTCCGCGACGACGAGACGCGCAGCAGCGCGCTGCTCCGCTCGGGTGACGCACTCGCCGCCGTCACGTCCGAACCCCTCGCCGTGCGCGGGTGCGCGCTGCACTCCCTCGGCAGCATGCGCTACCTGCCGGTCGCGACGCCGGAGTTCATCGACACCTGGTTGCCCGACGGCCTCGATGCCGAGTCCCTGGCGCGGGCGCCGATGGTCCAGTTCGACCGCAACGACCACATCCAGCGGAACATCGCCGCCGCTCTGGCCGGCCGCCCGATCGACCCGCCCGCCACCTACATCCCCGCGTCGACGGAGTACCACCGGGCGGTGGAACTCGGAATCGGTTGGGGCGCAGTGCCGGACGTGCAGATCGAGGATGCACTCGACGACGGCCGGGTACGGCCCATCGCCGACCACCACATGGACGTTCCCCTCTACTGGCAGTACTGGAAGCTGAGTTCCCCACTGCTGCACCACCTCACCGACCTCGTCATCGACGGAGCCCGCGCGGTCCTGCGGTGACCCGAGCCCCGGCAAGATCGCGGATACGTCGAAAAATAATCGCATGTCAGAGAGTGCGATTCCGGGCCGGAACCGCGATTCTGCGCGGGGCTCAGTCGCCCACGGAGACGAGCGTCGGCGGGGTCTCGTCCACGAGCGGATGCTCGATCTCGTCCCGCCACATGCGGGCGGCGAAGTAGAACGCCCACGCGATCGGCACCGGCAGGAGGCCGGCCAGGACGAAGGTCGCGGTCAGTCCGATCGCCGACGAGATCGGTGCGGCGATCGCCATCGACACCGGCATCAGCGCGATCGAGACGAAGAAGTCGAGGCTCGCGATCCGGCCCAGCAGCGCCGGCGGCACCCGCCGCTGCAGGAGCGTCCCCCACAGGACCATCGGGCCGTCGAACAGCACGCCCATGCCGAACCCCGCCGCGACGAACATCCACGTCGAGTCGGCGACGCCCATCAGCACCAGCGGCACGCTGGAGAACGCCCACACCCCGAACATGACCGTGAGGTATCGGCGCGGCATCGGCAACGAGGCGAAGACCAGCGACGCGGTGGCCGCGCCGGCACCGAAGCCGGCGAGCACCCACGCATGCTGGGAGGCGCCGCCGTCGACGCGTTCCCGCAGGGCGAACGGCACGAGGACCTCGATGGGCCCCATCGTCGCCAGGACCAGGACACACGCGAAGAACAGCGTTCCCCACAACCACGGCGTGCGCATCATGTAGACGAAGCCCTCGACGAGGTCGACGATCACCCCGCCGATGCCCGCGCCACCGGCGCGCACCTCCGCGGACTCCGGGTCGTCGGGCTCCCCCAGTCGACGCGACGTGACCGGGGCCATCACCATGTAACAGAAACCGGATGCGATGGATGCGAGCGCGGCCAGCACGACCGCCTGCCCCGGTGCCGTGGCGCCGATGACCGCACCCGCGACCATCGGCCCGACCGCCTGGAACACCACCGGCCGGAAGAATCCCTCGATCCCGTTCGCGGCCTGCAGTTCCGACGCCGAGACGACGCCCGGCAGCAACGCGGAGTACGCCGGGTAGTACATGCCCATGGTGACGCCGGCGAGCAACGAGGCGACCACGACCATCCACAGGTCGACGACGCCGAACACCGAGGCGACTCCCACCGCCCCGAAGGCCGCCATCTTGGTGGCCTCGAGCCCGATCATGATGTGGCGTTGCGAGATCCGGTCGGCCAGTACCCCGCCGGCGAGGGTCGACACGAGCATCCCGACCGCGGCCATGCCGGTTGCCAGCGACACCTGTCCGGGACCGCCACCGAGTGCGATGACCTGCCATATCACCGCGACGGTCCACACGCCATCGCCGAACATCGCCAGGATCAGACCCGACGCCAACAGGCGATACTGCCGTCGCGCCAAGGGCATCAGGGCGCGCGGCAGACGGCTGTCGACGCGGGTACTCACCCTTCGAGCTTGCCGGAACCGGCCGCCGGCAGGCCAGCGAATTTCCGGCCGGCGCGACAGGAGGGCACGATCAGCTGGCCTTGCGCGAGGCCTTCTTGGCGGGGGCCTTCTTCGCGCCCGTCTTCGTTGCCGCCGTCTTCGTTGCCGCCGTCTTGGTTGCCGCCGTCTTCTTCGCGGGGGACTTCTTCGCCGCCTTCTCGGCCGGAGCCTTTTCCCCCGAGTCCTCGTCAGACCCCTTGTCGTCGGGGCCCTTCTCCGGGCCCTTCTCGTCGGAATCATCCGACGACCCGCCGCGCCCCTTCACCGAAGCCCGCAGCGCCGCAAGAAGATCGGCGACCTCGGAGTCCTCTTCCTCGGATTCCTCGTCGGATTCGGGGAACGCCTCGCCACCCTCGGCCTTCGCCTCGATGAGCTTGGCGAGCTCGTTCTGGTAGGTGTCCTCGAACTCGGACGGGTCGAAGTCGGCGGCCATCGACTCGATGAGCGACGACGCCATCTTGAGCTCCTGGTCCCGGATCTCCACGTCCTCGTCGAGGAACCCGAAGTCCGGTTTGCGGATTTCGTCCGGCCACAACAGGGTTTGCAGGGTCATCACCCCGTCGATGACGCGCAGCGCCGCGATGCGGGTGCGGTTGCGGAGGGTGAACGACGCGATGGCGAGCCGGTCGGTCTCCTCCAGCGCCCTCGCGAGAAGGACATACGCCTTGGGCGACTTCGACGCGGGCTCCAGATAGTAGGGCTTGTCGAAATAGATCGGGTCGACCTGCTCCACCGGGACGAACTCGAGAATCGAGATCTCCGGGCTCTTCTGCGACGGCAGCGTCGCCAGGTCGTCCTTGGTGAGGATGACCGTCTCGCCGGACTCCGTCTCGTATGCATTGGCGATGTCGGAGTAGTCGACTTCTTTGTCGGTTCCCTCACGCACGCGCCGATAACGGATGCGGGTCCCGTCGGAGGAGTCCACCTGATACGACTTGCGGTCGTGGCTCTCCGTCGCGGAATAGACCTTGACCGGCACGTTCACCAGGCCAAAGCTGAGGTCGCCCTTCCATATCGAGCGCATGTGCGCCATTGTGCCAGGTGTCACCGCGCGCCGTCGCCAACCGAGCACGATCGCGCATGACAACCCGGCGCCGCCGGCCGATGTGGACAATGGAGGAATGGCGGGCGGAGAGAACCTGGAGGTCGACGGCCGCCGGATCTCGATCACCAATCTCTCCAAGGTGCTCTATCCGGCGACCGGGACCCGGAAGTTCGAGGTCATCGACTACTACTCGCGCATCGCCGACGTCATGCTCCCGCACCTGCGCGACCGGATCATCACCCGGAAACGCTGGCCCAACGGCGTCGAATCCACACCGTTCTTCGAGAAGGACCTGCCCGACAGCGCACCCGAGTGGGTGAAGCGCCACGGCATCCAGCACAGCGAGCGCGTCATCGAGTACGCCCTCGCCGAAGACCGGGCGACGCTGGTATGGCTCGCCCAGATGGCGGCGCTGGAGATCCACGTGCCGCAATGGCGTCTCCCGATCGGCCCCAACGGCGAACGACTCGCCAACCGCATCGTCTTCGACCTCGACCCCGGTCCCCGCGTCCCGCTCCACGAAACCGCGCAGGTGGCACTTCGGATCCGAGACTGGCTCCCCGGCACCACCACCTACCCGGTCACCAGCGGCGGCAAGGGCATCCACATCTACGCGCGGCTGCCCAAGCCGGTGAGCTCCGACGCCGCGCGGAGGGTCGCGCGCGAGGTCGCCAACGAATTCGCCCGCCAGCACAGCGATTTCATCACCGCCAACATGTCGAAGAAGATCCGTGACGACAAGGTCTTCATCGACTGGAGCCAGAACAACGCCGCCAAGACGACGCTGTGCCCGTACTCGCTGCGCGGACGCGAGAAACCGTGGGTCGCCGCGCCCCGCACGTGGGACGAGATCGCCGATCCGGAGCTCTCCCAACTGCTGTTCACCGAGGTGCTCGAGCGGGTCGACGAACTCGGCGACCTCCTCGAGGGTCTCGACGACCCGTACGAGGAGGACCAGATCGCCGCGGCCCTGTCCCAGGAGGACTCGTCGTCCGACGACGAGGCGACCGCCGAGACGGCGGAGGCGCTGCGGGAGAACATGGCCCACGCCGAATCGGACGGCTCCGCGAAGGACGGGAACGAGGACACCGGTCAGGTCATCAACCTCCGCGAGTACATCCGCAAGCGAAACCGGGCCAAAACCCCCGAACCGTTCGGCGACGAGAACCACCGGGCCCGCCTCGAGGCCGCGGACGCCGACGGCGACGAGGTCCCCGACGCCCCGATCTTCGTGATCCAGGAGCACCACGCACGACGCCTGCACTACGACTTCCGGCTCGAACACGACGGCGTCCTGGTGTCGTGGGCGGTTCCCAAGAACCTGCCCACCGACCCGGATCAGAACCGCCTGGCCGTCCAGACCGAGGACCACCCGATGGACTACGCCGACTTCGAGGGTGACATCCCCGCGGGCGAGTACGGCGGCGGCCACGTATCCATCTGGGACAGGGGCACTTACGAGCTCGAGAAGTGGCGCGACAAGGAGGTCATCGTCCGACTGCACGGTGAGCGCGTCCAGGGCCGCTATGCACTCATCCGCACGGGTGACAAGAACTGGCTGGCCCATCTGATGACCGACGAGCCGCGCCCGATCCTGCCCGACAGTCTCACCGACCCGCGGCCGATGCTCGCCACCGACGAACCCATCGCCGCCCTCGACGAGAAGGACTGGGCGTTCGAGGGCAAGTGGGACGGCTACCGCCTGCTGATCCGCAAGGTCGGTGAGGAATTCCGGCTCACCTCCCGATCGGGCATCGACATGACCGCCGATTTCCCCGAATTCGCAGAGATCGTCGATGATCTCGGGCTGATGGACGTGGTGCTCGACGGCGAGGCGGTGGCCATCGACTCGTCGGGCCGAACCAACTTCACGCTCTTCACCGCCCGCAAGCACACCGAGGAGCCGTACACGCTCAAGCTGCACCTGTTCGACATCCTCTACCTCAACGGGACGTCGTTGCTGCGCAAGCCGTGGTCGGTGCGGCGCAAGCTGCTCGAGGAGCTCGCCCCGGCGTTCCGCGGGTCCACCTACATCGACGTCCCGCCACTGCTGCCGACCCCCGCGAGCTCAGCGAT
The DNA here is from genome assembly GCF_039939235.1 of Gordonia aurantiaca. Taxonomy (NCBI): domain Bacteria; kingdom Bacillati; phylum Actinomycetota; class Actinomycetes; order Mycobacteriales; family Gordoniaceae; genus Gordonia; species Gordonia aurantiaca. The sequence goes on from NZ_JBDUUF010000008.1 coordinate 55,427, forward strand.
CGAGTACAGCCGGGAACACAACCTGGAAGGCGTCGTCGCCAAACGCCGCGACTCGATCTACCAGCAGGGCCGCCGGTCCACCAAGTGGCTGAAGCACAAGAACTGGAGCGACATCGAGGTCGTGGTCGGAGGATATCGTCCGGGCCGCGGCAACCGCTCGAACACCATCGGGTCGCTGCTGTTGGGCCTGCCCGAGGAGACCGGACTGCGCTATGTCGGCCGCGTCGGGACCGGTTTCACCGATGCCCAGTTGCGCTCGCTCGCCGAAGAACTCGAGCCGCTGAAGATCTCGCGGTCACCGTTCCTGGACAAGCTCGACCGTCCGATCGCGTCGAACGCGGTGTGGGTGCTGCCGAAGATCGTCGGCGAGGTGCGTTTCATGGACTGGACGATGGACGGACACCTCCGGCACCCGAGCTGGCGCGGAATCCGTCGTGACAAGCTGCCCGGAGACCTCTGAACCGGGCAACCGCACGACAACCGCCCCCCTTACGGCCCGCGCTCCGCGCACAATGGTTCCGCCGCGCACAATGGGTCCGCACAGAATGGGAGGGGTGTGCGTGCAGACGCACGCACACGCCGTGGACGTCGAACGGGGTCGCCATGACGGGTTCCACCGGAGAGAGATCGGACAAGCTCGACCGCAGCGTCATCGTGACCGGCCTCGTGATCGTCTCGGGCATGGTCATGGTCGTCCTCGACACCACCATCGTCAACGTCGCGCTCGACTCGCTGAGCTCGGAACTCTCGTCGTCACTGTCCACCACACAGTGGGTGGTCACCGGGTATCTCCTGGCGGTCGCCCTCGTCATCCCGCTCACCGGATGGGCGATGGACCGCTTCGGGCCGAAACCGACCTGGCTGACCGCGGTGACACTGTTCGTCGCCGGCTCGGCCCTCTGCGCCGCGGCGTGGTCGATCGAGAGTCTCATCGGCTTCCGCATCCTGCAGGGACTCGGCGGCGGCATGCTCCTGCCCGCCGGGCAGGCCATCATCACCCGTGCTGCGGGTCCCGAACGTCTCGGCCGGGCGATGGCCATCCTCGGGGTCCCGATGCTCCTCGGGCCGGTGCTCGGCCCGGTGATCGGCGGCCTGCTCGTCGAGTACACGAGTTGGCACTGGATCTTCCTCGTCAACGTCCCCGTCGGCATCGTCGCCGTCGTGCTTGCAGCGTGGAAGCTCCCGCACGGCGACGCCGAACCCGAGCGCGACCGCCTCGACATGCTCGGGCTCGCACTCCTGTCGGGGAGTCTGGTGTGTCTGCTGTACGGCCTGTCCCGGGCGAGTTCGCACGGCGGGTTCGGCGAATGGGATGTGCTCGGCTGGCTCGTCGGCGGTGGGCTCGGCCTCGTCGTCTACACATGGCACAGCCTGCGCAGAGGTGCGGACTCGATCATCGACGTCCGACTGCTCACCGACAAGGTGTTCGCGGCCGGCACCGTCGCGGTGTTCCTGGTCGCGATCGGGTTGTTCGGCGGCATGCTGCTGCTTCCGCTGTACTACCAGACCGTCCGCGGCGAAGGCGCCCTCGCCGCCGGCCTTCTCCTCGCGCCCCAGGGACTCGGCGCGGTCGTCGCGATGGTGATCGCCGGACGGCTCACCGACCGCGTGGGCGCCGGATACGTCGTCCCCGTCGGCGTGGGCCTGGCGATGATCGGCACCTTTCCGTTCACCCACGTGGGGGTCGACAGCTCGTACCTCTGGCTCAGCGTCGCCCTGTTCGTCCGCGGCATGGGGCTTGGATCGGTGATGATGCCGACGATCTCCGCCGCGTACACCCATCTGGGCAGGGATGCCGTCACCCGCGCGGCACCCACGCTGTCGGCGATCCAGCAGGTCGGCGCATCCCTGGGCAGTGCCCTGATGGTGACGGCGTTGACCCAGCGTCTCTCCCACGAACTCGCGGCTCGGGATCTGCCCGCACCGGCCGGGGGCACCGACCGGATCGCGTCCGTCCCACCGCAGTCCATGCCCGTCATCGGACCATTGCTCGCCGACTCGTTCGGCCACGCCTTCTGGGTCGCGTTCGGGCTCACCGCGCTGATCTCCCTGCCCGCGTTCCTGCTCCCGCGCCGGCGGGCACACGACGCCGACGCCGCGCCGGCCCCGGCTGCCGGGATCTGAACGGCCACAACCCGGTACGGCCGGGCGCCGGCGTCGGGAGGCTCCTGGTATCAGGGGGCTTTCGGTATCAGGGGCTTTCGGTAACAGGGGGCTTTCGGTAACAGGGGGCTTTCGGTAACAGGGGGCTTTCGGTAACAGGGGGCTTTCGGTATCAATGGGGCGGGCCGTGCATGTCACCGATGACCAGTCGTGGGCGGGCCGCACAGCCGAGACCCGAACCGTGATCCAGACAGAGAACCGAGGAAGCCGACATGCAACCACCCGCGGTCCACGGCGAGACGATCACCATCCCGGCGGCCGACGGCGACACCGAGTGCTACGTCGCCCGTCCCGACCCCGCGACGGACGCGCCGCTGCCGGGGGTCCTGCTCATCTCCGACCTGATCGGCCTGCGGCCACGCATCCGGACGATGGCCGATCGCATCGCGTCGTGGGGCCACGTCGTCGCGGCGCCGCACCTGTTCTACCGTCACGGCCCGGCCGCGGACTGGGCCCCGCCGGAGGAGGACCTGGCCGACCCGGAGAAACTGCCGAGGTTCTTCGCCTCGGCGCTGCCGAAGGTCACGTCGTTGTCGCGCGACCGCGTCCGGGCCGACCTCGAGGCGTACGTCGACACTCTGAAGGGGCTTCCCGGGGTAGCCGACGGCCCGATCGGGGTGACCGGTTACTGCATGGGCGGCCGTTACGCGCTGGAGATCGCCGCCGCCCGCCCCGACGACGTCGCGGCCGTGGGTATGTTCCACACCGGTGGGCTCGTCACCGACTCGCCGGAGAGCCCACATCTGCACCTCGTCGGCATCCGCGCATTCGTGCTGGCCATCCACGCCGACAACGACCGATCACTCCCTCCCGAGGCGATCGCACGGTTCGAGCACGCGCTCACCTCGAGCGGGGTCGCCCACTCGACGACCGTCTACCCGGGCGCCGCGCACGGCTACGCGATGTCGGACGTCCCCGCCTATCACCACGAGGCGTGCGAGCACCACTTCGCCGAACTCGAGGCACTGTTCGCGCGAACACTACACGCCTGACCTGCGACGACCCCTCGGCGTCGCGGTGGGCGCGACACGACGCAGCGGGCTGAAACACAATGCCGGGATCGACGTGTGTTACGACTCCCCGGGACCCCGCAATGCACGATCCGGCGACCGCGAGGACTAGCCTCGTGGAAGTCAGTGACCTTGACAGGAGCCTTTCGTGTTCGTCGTCGCCCACATCAGCGACCTGCATTTCAACGGGACGCGGTTCAACCGGAGCCGCATCCAGTCGACGTTGAGCTACATCAACGCGCGTGCGGCGGGCATCGACGTCCTCCTGGTCACCGGTGACCTGGCCGACGAGGGCACGCCGAGCGAGTACCAGGAGGCCTACGGGGTCCTGGAGTCTCCGTTGCCGATGCTGATCACCGCCGGCAACCACGACGTCCGCGAACCGTTCAGCGCGACCCTGCTGGGCGCGGAGTCCTCGGGTCCGATCAATCAGGCCCGCAAGATCGGTGACGTGCTGTTCCTGGTGGTCGACAGCTCCATTCCGGGACGCAACGACGGCCACCTCGACGACGAGACGCTCTCTTGGATGTCCGAACAGATCGCCGGCGAGACACCGCAGACACCGGTCTTCGTCGCCTTCCACCACCCGCCGGTGGACCTGCACATGCCGTTCATGGACTCGATCCGGCAGACCGGCGAGGAACGCCTGGTCCGGCTGGTCGAGAAACACCCGAACATCGTCGCGTTCCTCTGCGGGCACGCGCACACCCCGGCGGTCACCCGGTTCGCCGACCGACCGCTGTGCGTCGCACCGGGTGTGGCGTCGACGCTGAACCTGCCGTTCGAAGGACGTGACGTCGTCAACCGGGGGCAACCGCCGGGCATCGCGTTCCACGTCTACGACCAGGGCCGCCTGGTCACGCATTACCGCTCGGTGATGTTCTAGTCCGTTTCCCGGACCTATTCGCCGCCCGTGCCGATCGCCGACGACCCGGCGTCCAGCAGTTGTTTGAGGACCTCCCCGCCGATGTCGGTGAGCAGTCCGGGCCCGGGATCGGGGAGGTTCTGCGGCAGCACGCCCGGCTGATGGGTCGCGGGGATGCGGGCCGCCCGCGTCGCCTCGAGCCGGATGCCGGCCTGCCGGCTCTTGCTCAGCGGGGTGCGGTACTTGTCGAGGTCCGTGGCGGTGGTGACCGTGCCGACGACCCGCAGTCCGGTGGCGCCGAAGTCGGCGGCGCCGCGTCGGATGTGATTGGGCGAGGTCACCAGCACGATGTCGCGAATACCTTTCGCGCGCAGTATCTCCGAGGTGTTCTGGGCGTTGGCGACGGTCGACCCGGACTTGTCCTCGGTGAGGATCCGGGAGGCATCGACGCCGTTGCCCACCAGCCAGTTCCGCATCGCGGCGGCCTCGGTGACGCCGTTCTTCGGCACACCGCCGGTGACCACGATCGGGACACCCGGCGTGATGTCGGCCTGCGCCTTGCCCGCCGACACCCGATTCACCAACTCGGGTGCCATCTTTCCGTCGGCGTTGAGGCCGAAGCCGAGGACGACGATCGCGACGCGGCCGGCAACGGGTTTCGGATCGGTGTCCGGGACGATCTGCGCGGCGGTCGCGACGCCGTCGATCACGTTGCGCGCCGTGGTCGCGAGGAACGAGTTCAAGACGCCGAGCCTCCTGAGCGCGGTCCGGCTCAACGACGCGTCATCGGCCTGGTCGGCCCAGATCGCCTGCAGGGCAAGTGCGTCGGTGTCCGCGGGCGCGAGCGTGAGGGCCTGCTGCAGGGCCGCGAGCCCTCCGGCGACGTCGCCGCTCGCGAATTTCGACTGGGCTTCGTTGTACAACCCCGCGGGATCGACGGCGTTCGCCGTCGTCACCACACTCGCACCGTCGGCGGGGAGTGACCCGATGGCCACACCACCGAGAGCCGCCACCGCGATGGTCGCGATGGCGGCAAGCTTCCTGCGCTTCACTCTGGTAACACCAGTCACTCGCGTAACGGTACGAGACATGCGCAACGACCCCGCACCTGTCCGATTCCAAGTCGATAACAGGGGCGGGGTCGCTCGACGGCCGGGTTCGCCCTGCTCAGCGCCGCAGGCCGGCCACCCGGAGCAGTTCCGGCCGGCGGAGCACCAACCCGACCCACATCAGCACACCGAGGTAGACGGCGAAGAGGATGCTGCCGAACAGCGGCGCCTCGATGCGCATGTTCGCGGTGACCGCGCCGCCGAGGTAGGCGGTGATGCCGAGTGCCCCTAGGACCGCGGTGCGCGGGATCGCGTACACGACCAGGCACGTCAGCAGCACCACGCCCATCACGACGGCCTGGTACTCGGGGAAACCGAGTTCGGCGGTGCCGTCGACGACCGCCTGCGGCCGCGTCAGCTTCCCGATGACGTCGAAGACGAGGAAGGCGCCGACGAGGACGCTGATGACGATCCCCGTTGTGCGGCGCAGGTTCCGACGAGGTGCCGAGGCGGCGCCCGTAGGTTCGGCGGCAGTCGTGGTGCTGCCTGCGGTGCTGTCTGCGGTGCTGTTCTCGAGTGCCATGATCGATCTCCTGTGACGAGTGGTCGGGGTGTCGTGCAGGGGTAGACACCGTCCGCGCGCAGAACTCATCGCCGGAGCGAGCCCGGTCCGCGGCACTCGTCCCGGGGCCGCGGACTCAAGCCGCCTGCAGCTTCACCACCGGGTACTCACGGGAGGCCTTCTTCTGGTACTTGGCGTAGCGGGGTTGCGCCGTCACGACCTTCTCCCACGCGGCCCGGCGTTCCTCGCCGGTCAGCACCGCAGGCTTCACCGGAACCGGTTGTTGCCCATGCCGTTCGATCTCCACCGACTCGGGATGAGCGGTCAGGTTCGCGTACCAGTCCGGGGTGCCCTTGCCGCCGCCGGAGGCGACGACCAGCCACCCGCCGTCGTGTGGGAACCAGCAGAGCGGGGTCTCCCGCGGCCTTCCCGACTTCCGCCCCTTGGTGCGCAGGATGACCATGTCCATCCCCCACATCGTCCCGCTCTTGGTGCGGATGCGTTCGACGGTGCGCTCGTTCACCTTTCGCTGGTACCACTTCCAGAACGACATGCTCACTCCTTCATCCGGTCCATCACCTTGCGTCGAGATCGACGCTAGCCGCGATCGCGCCCGCGGTGCTTCTCGATTCCTGATCGGTGTCGTCTCGCGAACACGAAAAAGCCTCCGGGGGCCCGCAGGTCGGGCACCACCGGAGGCTCTTCGGCTCGTCGTGTCCTAGAGCGCCTTGAGCTCTTCGATGACGGCGTCGACGCTCTGCTTGGCGTCGCCGAACAGCATCGAGGTTCCCTCGGCGTAGAACAGCGGGTTCTCGATACCGGCGTACCCGGAGCTCATCGACCGCTTGAGCACGATCACCGAGCGCGCCTCGTCGACGTTGAGGATCGGCATGCCGTGGATCGGGCTGGACGGATCGTTGCGGGCGGCGGGGTTGGTGACGTCGTTGGCGCCGATCACGATGGCGACATCGGTGCGGGCGAACTCGCCGTTGATGTCGTCCATCTCCTTCATGGCGTCGTATGCGACGTCGGCCTCGGCGAGCAGCACGTTCATGTGGCCGGGCATGCGACCGGCCACCGGGTGGATCGCGTACTTGACCTCGACGCCCTTGGCCTCGAGCAGGCTCGCCATCTCCTTGACGGCGTGCTGGGCCTGCGCGACGGCGAGACCGTAGCCGGGCACCACGATGACCTGGTTGGCGTACGCCATCTGGATCGCCGCATCGGCGGCCGAGGTCGCCTTGACCGTGCCGCCGGCACCGCCCGGACCACCCGCGGCAGCGGCGTCGCCGCCACCGAAGGAACCGAACACGATCGCCGGGATCGACCGGTTCATCGCCTTGGCCATCAGGTTGGTCAGGATCGACCCCGACGCACCCACGATCATGCCCGCCACGATCAACGCCGTGTTGTCCAACGCGATACCCGCGGCCGCCGCCGACAGGCCGGTCATCGCGTTGAGCAACGAGATCACCACCGGCATATCGGCGCCGCCGATCGGGAACACCACAAACAACCCCATCACCCCGGCGGCCACCAGCACACCGACCATCCACCACACGCTCGCACCGCCACCATCGGCAGCCTGCACACCCAAGAAGATCGCCAACCCCAACGCCACCGCCAGCAACACGATGTTGGCCACCTGGAACAGCTTCGCATTCGCGGTGAACGCCTTCTCCAAACCCTTCGGCATGATCTCCTGCAACTTGGCGAACGCCACCAGCGAACCCCAGAACGAGATCGAGCCGATGATCGCGGCGATCAGCGAGCCGATCACCAGCGGCGACGCGGGCTCGGTGTTGTGGAAGACCGAGTAGCCGGAGGTCTCGATGAACTCCGCCCACGCGATCAACGCGACCGTGCCACCACCCACACCGTTGAACAACGCCACCAACTGCGGCATCGCCGTCATCTTCGTCTTCAACGCCGGCGGGATGCCCAGCACGACGCCGAGCACGAGACCGATGACGATCAGGATCCAGTTGATCGCCGGGACGCCGACGGTCGAGTGACCGTCCTCGCCGACCGCACCGGAGTTCCAGATGTAGAGCAGCGTCGCCGCCACCGCCAGGCCCATGCCGGTCGCGGCGATCCAGTTGCCGCGCACCGCGGTCTTCGGGCCGGTCAGGCCCATCAGGCCGTAGATGAACAGCGAGAACGAAACGATGTAGAGCGCGGTGACCACATACCCGACGCCTTCGCTCGGGGTGTGCGCGTCCGCCGCCAGCAGCAGTTGCGAGCCGATCACTTGGCGGCCTCCTTCTTACCCTTGAACATGCCCAGCATGCGGTCGGTGACCGCGAAGCCACCGATCACGTTGAGCGTGCCGAACACCAGCGCGACGAACGCGATGATGCGCACGCCCCAGCCGGCGTCGGCGGGCAGCTTGCCCAGGACCACCAGCGCGCCGAGCACGACGATGCCGTGGATGGCGTTGGTGCCCGACATCAGCGGGGTGTGCAGGGTGTTGGGGACCTTCGAGATGACGGCGAAGCCGACGAACCCGGCGAGCACCAGGATCGCGAGATTCGCGAGCAGTCCGGAGTACATCAGGCCGCCTCCTCACGGGTGACACACGCGGCCGCGAGGACCTCGTCGTCGAAGTTCGGCGTCAGCGCGCCGTTCTCGTCGAGCATCAGCTCGAGCAGGGCCTGCAGGTTCTTCGAGTACAGCTCGCTGGCGTGCTCCGGCATGGTCGCCGGGAGGTTCAGCGGTGCCGTGATCGTCACGTCGTGACGGACGATCGTCTCGCCCGGCTCGGTCAGCTCGCAGTTGCCACCGGTCTCGCCGGCGAGGTCGACCACGACGCTGCCCGGCTTCATCCCCTCGACCGCTGCGGCGGTCACCAGACGCGGGGCGGGGCGACCCGGCACCAGCGCGGTCGTGATGACCACGTCAAAGCCCTTGATCGCATCCTCGAGCGCCTGCTGCTGCTTGGCGCGCTCCTCGTCGGTCAGCTCGCGGGCGTACCCGCCCTCGCCTGCGGCGTCGATCCCGAGATCGAGCCACTGCGCACCAACCGAACGAACCTGCTCGGCGACCTCCGGCCGCACGTCGTAACCGGTGGTCCGTCCGCCGAGACGCTTGGCCGTGGCCAGCGCCTGCAACCCGGCCACACCCACGCCCAGCACCAGGACCGTGGCCGGCTTCACCGTGCCGGCCGCCGTGGTCAGCATCGGGAAGAAACGCGTCGACAGATCTGCGGCGACGATCACCGCCTTGTATCCGGCGACATTGGCCTGCGAACTCAACGCGTCCATCACCTGGGCGCGCGAGATACGCGGGATCGCCTCGACCGCGTAGGCCTCGACCCCCGCCTTCTTCAGCGCATCGATCTTGTTGTCCGCATTGCGCGGGGCGAGGAAGCCGATGAGCTTCTGCCCGCTGCGCAGCTTGGCGATCTCCGCATCCGAGGGCGGCGACACGCGCAACACCACATCCGCGGAGTACGGATCCCCGATCGTCGCCCCGACCTCGGTGTATGCCTCGTCGGGGATCAGGGCGCCGAGTCCGGCCCCCGACTCCACCACGACGGGCACACCCTTGCCCACGAGCGAGGCGGCCACCTTCGGGACGAGCGCCACGCGGCGCTCCCCCGGGGCCGTCTCACGCACGACTCCCACTGTCATCTATCTCACCTTGTCCGGTGCGACGCTGCGCACAGCGTCGCGTTGTTTCGGCGCCGGTGTCGACGCTCGCGTTGTACAACGGCGTGACCTGCGTGCAAATCGTGCAGCTCCGCCATGTATCGGCGGTGCGGACGACCTGACGCAGGTCACGAATGCTCGGTTCCGACAGCGATGGCTGTCACCCGGCTCACATATAGGGTTGGAAGAACATAACACGTGGTGGAGGCCCGAACTGAACCGGAGTCAGAAACCTCACTCCGACCTTGACAAGCCATTGGTCATGAGATTTGCCGATACTCGGCGGTAATCGCGAAAACTACTGGCCGGTAACCGAATCCGTTGGAACAGATCACGTGATCGTGTACCTACGGCTGTCGAGCCCCGTCGCCCCGTCGGGAGCCGGGGACCGGTACCGCTCGATCTGCGGCCGGCCGTTCCGGTCGATCGCGCGACATTCGACCGTATGGTCGCCTTTGTCGGCCTTCCAGACGAACCACCACTGCCGCCAGGTGTCGGTGCCGTACTCCGTGGCGAGTTCGGCGGGCTGCCACGGGCCGCCGTCGATGCGCACCTCGACGCGCGCGATCCCGACGTGCTGTGCCCACGCGGTTCCTGCGATGACGACGTCGCCGGCGGGGTGCCTGCCGCGGGCCGGACGGTCGATCCGCGAGGACGACTTGATCGGGCCGAGCGCCGACCACCCGCGGCTCGTCCAGTACGCCTGTGCGTCGGCGAACCGGGCGATCTCCCAGTCGACGACCCACTTGGTCGCCGACACGTAGCCGTACAGTCCAGGGATCACCTGCCGGACCGGATAGCCGTGTTCGACGGGCAACGGGCTTCCGTTCATCCCGACCGCGAGCAGGGCGTCGCGGCCATCGGTGACCGCGGAAATCGGTGTGCCACAGTTCCATCCATCGATGCTGGTGGACAGCAGCATGTCCGCCCCGGGCCGTACGCCGGCGAGGTCGAGGACGTCGCGCATGGGCACGCCGAGCCAGCGGGCGTTGCCGATCAGGTTCCCGCCCACGTCGTTGGAGACACATGCGAGCGTCACGTAGTGCTCGACCATCGGCATGGCCAGGAGGTCGTCCCACGTGAGCGTGACCTCGCGGTCGACGTCGCCGTGTATCCGCAGGCGCCATTCGACGGTGGTCAACGTGGGCACCTGGAGGGCGGTATCGATGCGGTAAAAGGTGTCGTTGTCGGTGACGAAAGGCGTTGCGCCGTCGATGTTCACATCGGTCCCCGCAGGGATCGGCGGCGCGGGTCGCGCCGGCGGGGGCAGGATCAGGCGGGCCCGGTCGGCGAGCGTCTCGGCGGCGTCGGCGAGCATGCGGCGCCCGACGACACCGACGCCGACCGCGACGGCCGCGACGCCACCGGCGACGAGGAGGAACCGGCGCGACAACCGCGCAGCACTCGGGTCCGGCTCGTCCCCGGCCGCATCTTGAGTTCCGGTTCCCAACTGCGCGATCAGGATTCGGAGCACGGTGACGGCGACGACAGCAGCGACGACCGACGGCAGCGCATACGTCCACACCGCGCCGGGACGGTTCACGGCGGCGAGCACACCGACTCCGCCGAAGGTCGCGACGATCGCGGAACCGGCGGGCGGCCACCGTCGCTCCAGCGCGCCCGCCAGGGCGGCCAGGACAGCGACGACGATGCCCATCCCGACGAACAGCGCGACCTTGTCGACCACGCCGAAGGTCGCGATCGCCCACTCGCGGACGGCCTCGGGCGAATGGTCGACCACCGACGAACCGACCGCGAGGTACGGCGAGGCGTCCGGCGAGACCGGGACCGCCGCGATCTCCCCGGCCGCGAGCCCGCCGCCCACGGCGACGATCCCGGCGATCCAGGGGCCGGTCGGGTTCGGATGCGGGTTCGAGGAGGTCACACTTCTTGATACGCCGATCACGGGCGGGCGGGTGTGATCGCGGGTGAACGGCGTCCGATCGTCCGACGGCCGTTTGCCCGACGCAGCGTCGACGAACTCGGCAAAGCGGACCTCCCGGCTATCGGGAGAACACTAGAACAGGTTCTATTTCTTCCGCTAACCTGAGCGACATGGCTACCAGTACCGAGATCCCGGAGACCGTCGCCCTCGATTCGGTGACCGAGTTCTCCGACGAGGTCGACGTCGTCGTGATCGGGTTCGGCATCGCGGGCGGATGCGCGGCGGCGGAGGCCGCGGCTCACGGCGCACGGGTCCTGCTGCTCGAACGCGCGGCGGCGGCCGGCGGCACCACATCGTTGTCCGGCGGGTTCTTCTACCTCGGTGGCGGCACGCCGGTGCAGGAGGCGACGGGTCAGCACGACACCCCCGAGGAGATGGAGAAATACCTCACGGCGGTGTCGATCGATCCCGAGGTCGACAAGATCCACGCGTACTGCGTCGACAGCGTCGACCACTTCCACTGGCTCGAGGGTCTCGGTTTCGAGTTCGAGCGCAGCTTCTACCCGGAGAAGGCCGTCATCCAGCCCGGCACCGAGGGCCTGATGTACACCGGCAACGAGAAGGTGTGGCCGTTCAACACCATGGCGAAGCCGGCCCCGCGCGGCCACAAGGTGCCGGTGCCCGGCGAGACGGGCGGCGCGTCGCTGGTCATCGACCTGCTCGTGAAGCGACTCGACGAGCTCGGCGTGGAGGTCCGCTACGAGACGGGCGCGCGGCAGCTCGTCGTCGACTCCGACGGCGCGGTCGCCGGTGTCGCGTGGAAGTCCTCCGACGGCCAGGGCGTCATCCGCGCCAACTCGGTCATCATCGCCGCGGGCGGTTTCGTGATGAACCCGGACATGGTCGCCGAGTACACGCCGTACCTCGCCGAGAAGCCGTTCGTCCTGGGCAACACCTACGACGACGGTCTGGGCCTGCGGTTGGGTCGCTCGGTGGGCGCCGAACTGAAGTACATGGACAAGGCGTTCATCACCGCCCCGATCTACCCGCCGGCCAGCATGGTCATGGGTGTCATCGTCAACAAGTTCGGCGAGCGCTTCGTCACCGAGGACTCCTACCACGCCCGGACCTCCGGATTCATTCTCGAACAACCGGATTCGGTCGCCTACCTCATCGTCGACGAGGCACACATGAATCCCAACCAGAACTACCTCATCCCGCTGATCGACGGCTGGGAGACCATCGAGGAGATGGAGAAGGATCTGGGCATCCCGGAGGGCAACCTGCAGCGGACGATGGCCCGCTACAACGAGAACGCCGCCAAGAAGGAGGACCCTGACTTCCACAAGGCGGCCGAGTTCCTGGAACCCCAGGACACCGGCCCCTGGGCCGCCTACAACCTGTCACTCGGCAAGGCCATGTACGCGGGTTTCACCATGGGCGGCATGGCCACCTCGGTCGACGGCGAGGTGATCGACGAGTCCGGCAAGGTCATCAAGGGCCTCTACGCGGCCGGCGCCAGCGCGTCGAACATCGCGCAGGACTGCAAGGGATATTGCAGCGGAACGCAATTGGGTGAGGGATCATACTTCGGCCGACGCGCCGGACGCCACGCGGCCGCGCGCGTCAAGGCCGACGCCTGAACGACGCACTCGACGAGAACCGCCCCGAGTTCCGCCCTCCCGGCGGCACCGGCGACGTACTGTCGCGGGCACCCGGATGGAGGGTGGTTCTCCGGGGCGGTTTCGTGTCAGCGGTTCACGGCCTCACCGTTGCGGCCGGAATCGGCGCAGCCGCAGGCTGTTCCCGACGACGAACACCGACGACAGCGCCATCGCGGCGCCGGCGATCATCGGGTTCAGCATGCCGGCCGCCGCGAGCGGGATCGCCGCGACGTTGTACCCGAAGGCCCAGAACAGGTTTCCCTTGATGGTGCCGAGCGTGCGGCGGGCCAGGCGGATCGCGTCCGCGACGACCCGGAGGTCACCGCTCACGACGGTCAGGTCGCCGGCGGCCATCGCCACGTCGGTGCCGGTGCCCATCGCCAGACCGAGGTCGGCCTGTGCCAGCGCAGCGGCGTCGTTGATGCCGTCGCCGACCATGGCGACGACGTGGCCGCGGGACTGCAGCTCGGAGATCACCTCGAGCTTGCGCTGCGGGCTCACCCCGGCGATGACGTCGGAGATCCCGACCTCCTGCGCGACCGCCCGCGCCGCGCCCTCGTTGTCACCGGTGAGGAGCATCGGGGCGAGGCCGAGCCTCCGGAAATCTTCTATGGCCCGCGCCGAGGTCTCCTTGATCCGGTCCGCCACCGCGATGACCCCCACCGGGGCCGCGCCGACCGGAGCGTCCGTTCCGGCGAGAACGTCGACCTTGCCGACGAGGACGACGACCGCGGTGGCCCCACCCGACTCCGCCGTGGCGACCGCATCGGCGAGCACCTCGGGCAGGTCGGTCGCGACCTTCGACGGGGACAACACCGACACACGGAGATCGCCGACCGTTCCCGAGATCCCTGCGCCCTGGGTCGCGACGATGTCACGGCCCTTCTCCGGCAACGGGTTCGGTGCGGCGGCGACGATCGCGGCACCGATCGGGTGCTCCGATCCCGCCTCGACCGCGGCAGCCCAGGCCAAGACCTGCGCCTGGTCGTATCCGGGTGCAGCCGTCACCGAGGACAGGGACATCGCACCGGTCGTGACCGTTCCGGTCTTGTCGAGCACGATCGTGTCGACGCGCCGGGTCGATTCCAGGACCTCGGGCCCCTTCAGCAGGATGCCCAGCTGGGCGCCCCGTCCGGTGCCGACCATCAGCGCGGTCGGCGTCGCGAGACCCAGGGCGCACGGGCAGGCGATGATCAGGACGGCGACCGCAGCGGTGAACGCAAAGGTGACATCACCACCGGTGACCCCGCCCGCGGATCCCGAACCGAGCCAGAAGCCCAGTGTCGCAACGGCGATGGCGATCACCGTGGGCACGAAGACCGCGGAGATCCGGTCCGCGAGTCGCTGTGCGTCGGCCTTGCCCTCCTGCGCGGCGGCCACCATGCGCGCCATCTGGGCGAGCGCCGTGTCCGACCCGACGGCGGTCGCCCGGACGACGAGCAGTCCGCTGGTGTTGACCGTCGCACCGATGACGGAGTCGCCCACGGCCACCTCGACCGGGACCGATTCCCCGGACACCATCGACGCGTCGACCGCGGACGCCCCCTCGATCACCACACCGTCGGTGGCGATCTTCTCGCCGGGACGGACGACGAACTCGTCGCCGACGGCCAACCGGCCGATGGGTATTCGTGTCTCGACACCATTCCTCCGGACCGCCACATCCTTGGCCCCGAGGTCCATGAGCGCTCGCAGCGCATCTCCCGCACGCCGCTTGGCGCGCTTTTCGAAGAAGCGACCGGCGAGCAGGAAGGTCGTCACGCCGGCCGCGGCCTCGAGATAGATGTGGGACGCCCCGTCGGTGCGCTGCGGCAGCAGATCGAATCCGTGTGTGAGGCCCGGTGTTCCGGCGGTGCCGAGGAACAGCGCGTACAACGACCAGCCGAACGCGGCGAGCGTGCCGACCGACACGAGCGTGTCCATCGTGGTGGCGCCATGGCGGAGGTTGATCCACGCGGCCCGGTGGAAGGGATAGGCGCCCCAGACGACAACCGGCGCGGCGAGCGTCAGCGAGAGCCACTGCCAGTAGGTGAACTGCCACGCCGGGACCATCGCGAGGACGATGACCGGAACGCTGAGCACCGCCGACACGATGAGCCGCTGACGCAGGGCGTCGAGTTCGGGGTCGGAGGATTCGGCAGGGCCCTCCGCGTTCCCGTCACCTTGCTCATCGGGCTCGGTGCGGACCGGCGTCGCGTCGTAGCCCGCCGCCCTGATGACCTCGACGAGGTCGTCGGCGCCCACCTCTGCGGGTGCCTCGACGTGGGCGCGCTCGGTCGCGTAGTTGACCGTGGCGGTCACGCCGTCGAGCTTGTTCAGCTTGCGTTCGATGCGGTTGGCGCACGACGCGCAGGTCATGCCGGAGATGTCGAGGTCGACGAACTGCAGGCCGGCACCCGAGGACACCTCGGGGCTCGCGGACATCAGTGTTCACCTCCGTGCTGGTCGTGGGGGACGCTCGTGGCCTCGGTGCTCGTCTCCGGGGTGCTCGTCTCCGGGGTGCTCACCTCTGGAGCGCTCGTATCGATGACGCCGTGCGACGGCGCATCGTGGGTCACCGGGTCGGATTCGGGCCCCCAGGCGCGGCCCACGCCGAAGGCGATCACGAAGATCGCCACCAGCGCGAGCACGTACAACAACGGCGCCCTGGCCGGACCGGTCATGTCACGCCAGCGCATATCCCGCTTCGGTGACCGCCTTCTCGATCTCCGCCCGCGGGATCTCGCGGTCGGAGACGACCCGGACGGCACCGCTCTCGACGGTCACGTCGACACCGGTCACGCCGGCGATCTCGGAGATCTCCTCGCGGACCGACGCGGCGCAGTGACCGCAGGTCATGCCGGTGACGGTGTAGGTGCTGGTGGTGCTCATGGGTACTCCTCTGTTCTCGTCCGTCTCGGTTCGGATCTCGGCGCCGTCGTGTCGGCCGTAGTCGTGTCGGCCGCAGTGGTGTCGGCCGCAGTGGTGTCGACCGCCGGGTGCGTCAGGACTTCACGAGGCGGCTGATCGCGGCCATCGCCTCGTCGACCTTCTCCTGGCCGGCGGCGTCGCTCTCCTGCGCGGCATGCACGACGCAGTGCGCCAGGTGCTCTTCGAGCAGGCCGAGGCCGACCGCCTGCAGCGCCTTGGTCATCGCCGACACCTGGGTGAGGATGTCGATGCAGTACGAGTCCTCTTCGACCATCCGTTGCAGCCCGCGCGCCTGGCCTTCGATCCGGCGCAGCCGCTTCAGGTAATCGTCCTTGCGGCCTATGTAACCGTGCTGATGGTGCTCCATGTCCCTCCCGCCGTCCATATACCCCAGCGGGGTATGCGGCACCAGGTATACCACCACCTGGCCGCGCACACAACAGTACGGGTACCCCCTTACCGTATCTGGCAAGGAGGTGAGCACCCCGCCGGCGTCGGGATGGGGGGACTACGCGCGCAGCGCCGCGGCCAGCTTGGCCAGTGCTGCGGCGACCTCACCGAGCGCCTCGCTGATCGCCGCACGTCGAGCGGTATCCGGGAGTCCGGAATCGGTGCCCGGTTCCGCGGTGCCGATGGTTGGCCGGGAGACCGCCCCGGTCCCGCTCCCGGCGGACGGCACCTCCGGTGCCGAGTGGTGCCCGGGCGCATCCTGCGCCGTGTGCTGGCTTGGCGCCTCCGGCGCCGTGTGCTGGCTTGGCGCCTCCGGCGCCGTGTGCTGGCTTGGCGCCTCTGGCGCCGTGTGCTGTCCGGGAACATCGGACACCGCGTGCTGCGCCGCGCTCGCGGCGTCCGGGAGATCCGGCGGTTCCGGTGCGGCATGTCCGCCGCCGTGCCGGCCGGACGTCTCGCCGTCTGCGGTCTGCTCGACCCCGGCCACCTCGGGACGATGACGACGCCCCTGGTAGCCCTCGGTCGTCGGCGAACCGTCCGGCGCCGGCGCCTCGGCGTTGGAGGCACGACGACCACCCCGATAGACCGGCTCTGCCGCCTCCCGGGTCTCCGGGGCCGGAGGCACGGCCGGCGGGGCGGGCTGGTGGGAATCGGGAAGGCGATGCGACCCTGCGCGCTGCGGCGGGCCGGCGGGGCGGGTCGCAGGGGGTGTGGGGGGTACCTGCGTCGACGCGGCCGGAGCGGGCCGGTGCTGGTTGCCGGTCCCGGCGCCGGTCATGACCGACGGCGCATGGCCGTTCGACGGGGCGAAGAAGTGGGCGCCACCGTGACCGGCGAAGTACACGCACCGGTTGCCGTCCGGCGACGGCACCGCGCAGGGATTGCGTTCGATGAGGGACTGGGCCCGGTTGTCGAAGTCGTTCCATTCGAGCCAGAGGCGCCGGTCGTGCCGCGGTCGCGTGCTGGCGTCCGTGGCGTGATTGCCCCGGTGGCCGATCGGCAGGCGGCATTGCAGCAACCACTCGGAGTCCTCCGACAGTCCCAGCGCCGCGCGTTCGGTCGGCCGGCACACCACCGTCGACCAGCAGCCTTCGCCGTGCATTCGGACTCCCCTTCGTACTGCAGTGCTCCCACTGACTTCGCGCGCCGTTCAGCCACGCCAGGGCTTCTCTGTGTCTGAAGCATTCGTGCCGATCTCGGCGCGTCCCCCGGCACATACCGTGTCGGTCCCCCTCCGAACGCCGGCACTCTCGAAGATCCCGGGCGTCAGTCTACGAAGGAGTAGGGTCCGGTGCCACCCTCCTCGTCTCCGCGAGTCCGGGCGAGAAACGTCACGATGGTCTTGTTCACTTCCTCCGGACGGTCCAGGTGGAGGAAGTGCCCGGCGCGCGCGACCACGGCGGCCGCGCTGCCGGCCGGAAGCAGGTCGTGGACGTGGTCGGTGAGCCGCGACTGCATGCACCCGTCGTCGGCGCCGTGCAGATACAGGGTGCGGCAACGGGGTTCGCCCAGCCAGTCGTTACGGAAGGACCGGTAGCGGGGCGCGACGCGGGGCCGCAGCAGCGCCCGGTAGTAGCCGAGCGTCGCGCTGCGGTGGGCGGGCGTGGACATCGACGCGAGTGCGTGGTCGATGTCGAGTCGGTAGTCGGGGCGCGGGTCCCCGAGATGTCTCAATCTCCACCGCCGCCACAGCAGGGGGACCAGCCACGCCAGGACCCGTTCGGGTAGCCACGGCAGCTGGTTGAACCCGATGTACCAACTCATCACGGCCTGCCGCGCGACGAGTCGCACCGAACCCAGGCCGTCCAGGGCGGCACGACGGATCGCGGGGATCGGCGGCACCGCCATCGAGACGACCGCCGAGTACGGGTTGTCCTCTCGGTGCGCCAACGCGTTGGCGGTGAGCGCGCCCCAGTCGTGCCCGATCAGCACCGCGTCGGGACCGCCACCGAGGACACGGTGGATCTCCTTGGCGTCGTACGCGAGTGCCGCGACGTGAAAGTCCTTGTCGGCGGGGATGTCCGACGGGGCATAGCCCCGCGTGAACGGTGCGACGACGCGGTAGCCGGTGGCGGCGAGCTCCGGACCGAGGAACCGCCAGGTCCAGGCGGAGTCGGGAAAGCCGTGCAGGCACACCGCCAGGGGACCGTCGGCGGGTCCCCAGGTCAGCGCGTGCAGGGTGGTGTACCCGAGGTCGATGACCTCACGTCCCGGCACGGTGTCGAGGGGCGGGACGTCGGGGGTTTCTGGTTCAGGATGTAGGGACATTTGCGCCAAATGTAGCGTCCCCGCGCGAATGCGCGCACCGGCTTTCTCCGGCGAGCCGGTGACACGCGGACCGCACGGGTCGGACGAGCACGGGTTCCGCGGCGTGCACCAGGCCGTCGACGAGCCGGAATGCCTGCGACCGGCCGGTCTCTGCGGTCGCCGGGAAGTCGATGCGCACGTGGGAGCCCCGCGACTCGGTCCGGAGCCCGGCCGCGGCGATCACCGCCGACGCGGTCAGCGTCAGCGCTGCGTCCTCGACCTCGCGCACCGTCGACGGAACACGCCGCGGAGCCGACGCGAGGGCCTCTGCCGCAGCGGCGAGCCCCTCGGCGCAGCGTCGGAGGGCGACGTGTCGTGACATGGTGTCCTGCAACAGGTCTCGATCGAGGATCGGCACGGCGTCGGCGATGCCGGGTTCGGCGCCCGCCGTGGGTGTCGGCAGTTCGCGTCGCGCCACCGCGACCCGGGCGGCACGACGCCCCATCACGAGCCCCTCGAGCAGGCTGTTCGACGCGAGGCGGTTGGCGCCGTGTAGGCCGGTGCGCGCCACCTCGCCGGCGGCCAGCAGTCCGTCGACGGCCGTGCGGCCCTCGTCGTCGGTGACGACGCCGCCGCACAGGTAGTGGGCGCCGGGGACGACCGGGATGCGCTGGTCGGCGGGGTCCAGGCCGGCTGCGCGGACCCCGGCGCTGACGGTCGGGAAGCGCCGTTCGAAGTCGGCAACGGTCGAGGTGTCGAGGTAGACGCACGGATGTCCGCTCGCCTCGATCGCCGCCTCCACCGCGTCCGCGACGACGTCTCGCGGTGCGAGATCGCCCATCGGGTGCACACCTGCGGTGACACTGCGGTCGTGGACGTCGACGAGTCGACCGCCCTCCCCCCGGACCGCCTCGCTGATGAGGGTCCGACGACCACGCACGCCGGGCGTGTACAGCATGGTCGGGTGGAACTGGATGAACTCCAGGTCGGCGACGAGCGCGCCGGCGCGCAGCGCGAGCGCGATGCCGTCGCCGGTGGCCCCGGCCGGGTTCGTCGTCGCGGGGTAGAGGTGCCCTGCCCCACCGGTCGCGAGAAGGACGGTGGGGGCGGCCAGCATGCGCGTCCGGCCGTCACGCAGGTAGTCGACGCCGACCGCGCGACCGCCGGTGAGCCGGACCCGCGTGACGATCGTGTCGTCGAGGAACCGGATCGATCCGTCGTGCGGACCCGAGGCGAACCGCGTCACGGCGTCGTACAACGCACGCTGGATCGCCGCGCCGGTGGCATCGCCGCCGGCGTGGATGATGCGACGCACCGAGTGCCCGCCCTCGCGGGTGCGGAGCAGTTCGCCGGCGGCGTCTCGGTCGAAGTCCGCACCCCAGGCGATGAGCGCAGAGACCGCGGCCCAACCGTCGGCGAGGATCGGCCGTGACGCGAGTGCGTCGGTGAGCCCGGCGCCGGCGGCGAGGGTGTCGCCGAGGTGCAGGTCCACCGAGTCGGCGTCGTCGGCGCGCGCCACCCGACGCTCGGGCGTCACCACCGCGACACCGCCCTGGGCGTAGAACGTGCTGGTCGGCTGCTCACCGCGCTCGGGGACCCAGCGCGGCCCCTTGTTGATCACGACGACCGACAAACCGCTTTCGGCTGCGCTGAGTGCGGCCGTGAGTCCGGCGACCCCGGCCCCGACCACGATCAGGTCGGCACGGGAGGTCTCGGCACTCGCGAGCACGCCGGACTGCGGCGCGGACTCGGAGCGTCCGGGCAGGGCCATGGTCATCCGCCTCTCGTCGGTCACACCGTCGTCAACCACCGGCGAGGTGTTTTCGATTCTCAGTCGAAAACCTTACCCGGCAGCTCGGCCGCGTCGACAGTGCGCTCCACATCGAAGGCGCCGGATCGCGACATGTTTGGGCAGGTCGCATCGGGGCAACCCCGTGGTGCATGAAGACCCTATGGTTCGACCCTGCCTCCGATTCCGACCCCGGCGGTCTTCCCGACGTCCGTCCGGAGACGACCCCGTTCGGCACCGTCGAGGCCTATGACCAGGTCGTCGTCGGTGGCGGCATCACCGGGCTGACGACGGGGCTCCTGCTCGCCCGGGCCGGCCAGAAGGTCGCCGTCCTCGAGGCGCGCCACATCGGCGCGGCCGCCACCGGGCACACCACCGGCAAGTTGTCGCTGCTGCAGGGGACCCGGTTGTCGTCGATAGCGAGCCGTCACGGGAAGGGCGCGGTCGAGGACTACGTCATGGCCAATCGGGAGGGACAGGCCTGGTTGCGCCATTACCTCACCCATCGCGGACTGCAGGTCGACGAGCGCGCGGCCCTCACCTTCGCGGCCACCGCGCAGGGCGCGAAGAAGGTCGAGGAGGAGTTCGCGGCGAGCCGTCGGTTCGGCATCCCGGTGGAACACGTCGACTGTCCGGAGCTCCCCTTCGACGTCAAGACCGCCATCCGCCTCGACGGCCAGGCCCAGATCGATCCGATGGTGGTGCTGCGTGCACTCGCAGACGATCTGCGTGCTCATGGCGGACACCTCTACGAAGGCACCCGGGTGCAGGGCCTCCGTCACGGAACACCTCACACGCTGACGACCGATTCGGGTGAGGTACAGGCGAATTCGGTTGTACTCGCCACCGGTGTGCCATTCCTCGACCGCGCCGCCTTCTTCGCCCGTGTGCATCCGCAGCGGTCCTATGCGGCCGCGTTCACCGTCGACGAGGAGATCCCACGCGAGATGTACCTCGGCGCCGACACCCCGTCGGTGTCGTTGCGCACCGCGACCCACCCCGGCCACGACGGCGAGCTGCTGATGGTCGGCGGCTTCGGGCACGAGGTCGGACGGACCAGGTCCGAACGGCAGCACGCCCTCGACATGATCGAGTGGACGCAGAAGCACTTCCCCACCGCCCGTATGGTCGCGCGATGGTCCGCCCAGGACTACACCACCATCGACGAGCTGCCCTACGTCGGCGAGTTGTTGCCCTCGATGGAAAGCGTCCAGGTGGCAACGGGATTCGCCAAATGGGGGCTCACCAACGGTGTCGCCGCGGCGTTGTCGATGACCGGCCGCATCCTCGGCAAGGAACCGCCGTGGTCGAAGAGCCTGCGACCATGGCGCGCGTCCGAGGTGACCAGGGCGGGCTCGCTGATGTCGGCCGCCTCGGCCAATGCGCAGGTCGCCGCCTACATGGCGGGCGGCTATCTCGGCCTCCTCAAGCCCACAGACTCCTCTCCCGCCGAGGGTGACGGGAGCGTCGGGCATTCGGGCATCGCCCCGAAGGGCGTGTGCACGGTTGCCGGACAGACGCGCTCCGTCGCACCCCTGTGCACTCACCTGTACGGGGTGTTGCGTTGGAACGACGCCGAGCAGTCGTGGGATTGCCCGCTCCACGGTTCCCGGTTCAGCCACACCGGTGAGGTGCTGGAGGGACCCGCCACGCGAAACCTGCCGTCGTAGAGCGGCGGTCACGTACCGATCATCCGCCGGAACACCGGCCGGGTGATCGTCGCGAGCGGACGTTGAAGCGCATCCGCGAACACCCGTACCCCGACATCGAGGGCGCGCGCGTCCACCCCGACCAGGATGCGGTCACGGTCGGCGAGCACGCCCGAGAGGATCGCTGCCGCAGCAGCTCTCGGACGCGTACCGGGAAGGCGACGATCGAAGCCGTGGGTCACGAAGTCGCGCACCGCCGGGTTCACGTACCGGGCGCGGCGGGCGATCGCGGTGTGCACCGCCCCGGGACAGACGATGTGCACGCGGACCGGCGACCCCTCGCCCCGCAGCGATCTCTGGACGGACCCGGAGAAGCCGAGGGCGGCGGATTTCGACGCCGAATAGGCCGACTGCGCGGGAGCACCCAGCAACCCGAACGCGCTGGTGGTGTTGACGATGTGCCCGCCGCCCACGTTCTCGAGGTGCGGAAGGAATGTGTTCGTGCCGTTCACCACGCCGCCGAGGTTCACCGCCATGATCCGGCGCGCGAAGTCGTCGTCCTCTTCGAGAACCCCCGCGACCATGGTGATCCCGGCGTTGTTGACGACGACCGAAGGCGGCCCGTGACGTCGGATCACCTCGTCGCCGTAGGCGGACATCGCGTCGGCGTCGGCGACGTCGAGGTCGTCGGCGACGAGCGGAGCGCCCGTCGCGGGTGCGGCTCCCACCGTCTCGGCCAGCGCCCCGTCGTCGACATCGCTCACCAGCACCCGCACCCCGGCCGCCGACAGACGATGGGCCAACGCGCGTCCCATCCCCGACCCCGCGCCGGTGACGACGGCGGGCCGGCCGTCACACAGACGTCGAATGCGATCATCGGTCAGTCGCGGGTGCCAGGGCACGCTGGGATCGAACGGGAGCATCACGCATGTCGGACTACCCGGACCCGGCTCACCTACACCTTCGCATCCGGCGTTTATGCACGGCCGTCACGGGTAGACCTTATTACCGTGAGCCGAACGGGCCCGTACCCGAAACCCGGGCCGTCCATCACGGAACAGGGGGTCTCGTGGCTGATGCAGTCGTCGTCGGCGCCGGACACAACGGCCTGATCGCCGCCATCCGGCTCGCCGACGCAGGCTGGGACGTCACCGTGCTCGAAGCCGCGCCGCAGGTCGGCGGCGCGATAAGGAGCGCGGAGCTCATCCCCGGCTACGTCACCGACCTGTTCAGCGCGTTCTACCCGCTGTCGGTCGCGTCCCCGGTCTTCGACGATCTCGACCTCGCCGCCCACGGACTGCGATGGAGCCGCGCTCCATACGCGTTCGGGCACCCCGCCGGCCCCTCCGACGACGACGCCCCGGTGGTGCATCCCGACCCGGCGGACACCGCCGCACAGTTGGCCCGCTTCGATCCCCGCGA
The DNA here is from genome assembly GCF_039939235.1 of Gordonia aurantiaca. Lineage (NCBI taxonomy): Bacteria > Bacillati > Actinomycetota > Actinomycetes > Mycobacteriales > Gordoniaceae > Gordonia > Gordonia aurantiaca. The sequence goes on from NZ_JBDUUF010000008.1 coordinate 78,742, forward strand.
CGGCAGGGCCTGGCTCGATCTCGTCGAGCAGTGGCAGACCCTGCGCCCGATCCTGCTGAACTCGTTGTTCGGACCGTTTCCCCCGGTCCGCGCGCTCGCGGGTGCGCTGCGGTCGGTCGGGACCGCCGACGCGCTGCGCCTCGCGCGGTTCCTCCTGCTGCCGGCCGACCGGATGGTGCGGGAGCTGTTCCGCCATGAGAAGTCCCGGCTGCTGATCCTGGGCAACGCGCTGCACGCCGACATCCCGCTCGACGCCCCCGGCAGCGGTGTGATGGGCTACCTGCTGACGATGCTCGGCCAGGACACCGGCTACCCGGTTCCCGTCGGCGGCGCCGGCGAACTGGCACGGGCACTCCGGCGCCGCGCCGAGCACGCGGGCGTGCAGGTGCACTGCGACACCCCGGTCGAACGCATCACGACCAACGGCGGCCGCGCCGTCGGCGTCGTCGATTCCGGTGGACGCATGTGGCCCGCACGCCGGGCCGTTCTCGCCGACGTGTCGGCGCCCGCGCTCTACCGGCGGCTCCTCGCCGCCGACGACGTGCCCGCCCGCGTCCTCGAGGACCTGGATGCCTTCACCTGGGACACCCCGGTGGTGAAGATCAACTACGCGATCGACGGTAAGATCCCCTGGCGCAGTGAGAATCTGGGTGGAGCCGGCACGGTTCACCTCGGTGCGGACACGCACACCATCGCCTACTCGACGGCGGACATCGAGACCGGCAACATCCCCGATCACCCGTTCCTGCTGTTCGGGCAGATGACGGTCGCCGACCCGAGTCGGTCGCCGTCCGGCACCGAGAGCGCGTGGTCCTACAGCCACCTGCCACGCGGCGTCACCGACGACGAGGCCGCCCGATACCTGGCGTCGAGGATGGACGCGGTGCTCGAAGCCCACGCGCCGGGCGTCTCCGACATGATCGTCGGCCGCCATGTGCAGACGCCTCGCGACCTCGAGGAGGCCGACGCGAACCTCGTGAGCGGGGCGGTCAACGGCGGTACGGCACAGCTGTTCCAACAGCTGGTGTTTCGGCCGACCCCCGGTCTCGGTGGGGCGATCACCCCGGTGGACCGGCTCTATCTGGCCGGCGCGAGCGCCCATCCCGGAGGCGGCGTCCACGGGGCCTGCGGCAACAATGCCGCCCGCGCCGCGCTCGGCCACGACGGTGTTCGTGGCGTCCCCCGAAGAGCCCTGCGCCGCAGGGTTGTTCATCTGCTCACCAAGTCCCCTCACCAATGAACGGAGAACGTCGATGAACCGCGTCGAACGTCACACATCCGCAACCCCCGCCCAGGTCTGGTCGGTGTTGTCGAACGGCTGGCTCTACGCCTCCTGGGTGGTCGGCGCCTCGCGCATCCGCGACGTCGACCCCGAATGGCCCCAGGCGGGCTCGAAGATCCACCACTCCGTGGGTCTGTGGCCTGCGCTGTTGAACGACGAGACCGAGTCGGTCGAGTCGAAGGCCGGTCTGCTCGAACTGTCGGCCGCGGCGTGGCCGTTCGGACGCGCACGCATCCGGATGACCATCGAGAAGGACGGCGACGGGTCGCTCATCGGCATGGAGGAGTTCGTCGAGACCGCCCCGCTGAAGTGGATCCCGCCGGTCATCCAGCAGGCCGCGATGTCGCCGCGGCTCGACGAATGCCTGCGACGCCTCGCGATGCTGGCGGAGCGGCAGGCGGGCTGAGGACGGAGGCCTGCCCACTCCGCCGGCGCCCACGGGACGCAGGCGGCGGGAGTGCGGGACACGCGGCAGGCCCGCACACCGCCGTCAGCCCGAATCCTCGGACGCTTCGGATGCCTGGCGCCGCAGTCGTTCCCGGTAACCATAGGTGGCACGCAGGACGTCGTCGTGGCTGTCCACGCTGGACCCGAGTGCGCCCGCGAAGATACCCATCGACGTGGCCAGCCACGACAGGTGGACATAGCTGCGGAACTCGGCGGGGAATCCCAACTGGGAACTGAGGAACGACTCGTCGATGACGATCATCGCGGCGAGCAGGGTCGCCAGGACCAGCAGTGCATAGAGCACGATCCAACTGAACGCGACCGTGCAGACCGTCGCCGTGTTGTAGAGCCGCGCACGCGTCCTCGGAGTCGTCGTATGGCGTTCCCACAGTCGGTTGTTCACGATCAGCCAGAGCGATGCCAGCACGATCGACAGCACCGTGATGGCCGCGAGGCGCCAACTGCTCAACGCATTGGCCATCGACCAGATGGTGGAGAAGAAGACGCCGAACGACGCCGCGGCCGCCGCCGCCGCGGTCATCCCCGTCAGTGTCGGGATCAGGCGCCAGGGGCGGTTGCCGCGCACCATTCCGCCGGTGAGCCGTAGTCGGCTCCGAAGTCCCGACGCGAGAACGTGATCGGTTCCGTCCTCGTCCACCACGGTGAGGCCACGACGGCCCTCCGAGGGCACCGCAGAACCTTCGCGCAGTGCGTCGACCACCGTCGACAGCGCGGACAGGAAGCGGCGTCTCGGCACGGGGCCGAACGCGGGCAGCGACAGCACCGCGGCACCGCCCTCGCGGTCGAGCTCCGCCACCACCACACTGTGGCGGGCTCGCCGGGGCGCCACCCCGGTTCTCCGGGAATCGGCACCCGCGTCCGACGAGGACGCGTACAGGCGTGGCATCTCGGTGACGAACACGACGATCTCATCACCCGGGTCCGGTGCGCCCCAGACGGTTTCGAGGTCACCCCGCGGCGTCGACTGGAGGGTCACCTCGCGGGTCACGGTGATGCCGCGGAACTCGAGATCGGAGCGCTCCGCCATTCGTCGAATACGGTTCTCCACGCGGGCGACGAGCCGTTCGGGCAGGCCGTGTTCGGCGACGACGCGCAAACCCGCGATCGCCGCACCGTCGCCCCGGGCGAGAAGGTCTTCTCGCGCGGGTGAGGCCGACGCCGCGCGGTCGGTCGGGTGCATCAGTCCGGCGGCTCGGGGTCCCCGGTCGCCGGCGTCCGCAGATCGCTCTCGTCGTCCTCGGTGTGCGACGGTTCCGCGGCGGGTTCGCGCTCGGCCGGTTCGTCGACGATCTTCTCCTCCAATTCGTCGACCTTGCGCCGCGCGTCATCTGGCATCGGGTCTGGCGAGCCGGTCTCGGCCGGCTCGATCGGCAACTCTCCTGCGTCGGGTTCGCTGGCTGCGGGCTCTTCGGGCATCTACGGAATGCACCACCAATCTGTTCGGGGTCCGATTCGGACGGTTTCCCGTACGCCGACGCACCCAAACACGGCGCACCCGAACACCGAGACGAGGCCGCAACAGACCACTCCGCGCCGTGTAGTGCCCGGCACCTGTGGGTACCCGTCGCCCATGTCACACGAACAACCGCGGTCGGTGGACCCGACCCCCGCACAGACCCCCGACCTCGAACCCGGTGGCGGTGTCGCGCCGGGTGACACCCCACCGGACTCCCCGCAGACCTCCGGCCTCTCCCACGACCAGCCCGAACGGACCAAACGCTTTCCCGCCGGCGGCGTCGGCGCGCTGGCCGGCGTGGGCCTGCTCATCATCGCGATGGTGGTGATCATCGTCGGACTCATCATCATGATCGTCTGAGGACCCACCGGCGCCATCCGGAGCTCGGCGGCGAGCACACCGAAGGCGCGGCAACCCGCCACGGGCTGCCGCGCGGCTCACGTCCCGCCTGCGCGGATCGACGATCCGCGCAGTCCGCCGTCAGAGCGTTGACGTGTCGATCACGAAGCGGTACCGCACATCCGAGGCGACCACGCGGTCGTAGGCCTCGTTGATCCGGTCGGCGGAGATCACCTCGATCTCGGCGCCGATGCCGTGCTCACCACAGAAGTCGAGCATCTCCTGGGTCTGTGCGATGCCACCGATCAGCGAACCGGCGAAACTGCGGCGCTTGAAGACCAGCGGACCGCCCGGGACCTCGATCGGATGCTCCGGCAGACCGAGCTCGACCAGCGTCCCGTCGACCTTCAGCAGGTTGAGATACTTGCCCATGTCGAGGTTCGCCGACACCGTGTTCAGGATCAGGTCGAAGTGTTCGCGCAGGTCGCGGAAGGTCTGCGGGTCGCTCGTCGCGTAGTAGTGGTCGGCGCCGAGGCGCAGGCCGTCCTCCATCTTCTTCAGCGACTGCGACAGCACGGTGACCTCGGCACCGAGCGCGTGCGCGATCTTCACCCCGACGTGGCCGAGACCGCCGAGCCCGATGATGGCGACCTTCTTGCCGGGGCCCGCGTCCCAGTTCCGCAGCGGCGAGTAGAGGGTGATGCCGGCGCACAGCAGCGGGGCCGCGACGTCCAGCGGCAGGTTGTCCGGGATTCGGCAGACATAGTTCTCGTCGACGACGATCGCCTTCGAATAACCACCGTGAGTGGGCTTCCCGTCGCGGCCGATCGCGTTGTAGGTCCCGATGTTCCCGCGGGCGCAGTACTGCTCCTCGCCGAGTCGGCACTGTTCGCATTCGCGGCAGGAGTCGACGAAGCAGCCGACACCGACCCGGTCTCCGACCCGGTACTTCGTGACCTCGTCGCCGACGGCGGAGACGGTTCCGGCGATCTCGTGACCGGGGACCACCGGGTAGCGCGTGCCACCCCACTCGTTGCGGACCGTGTGGATGTCGGAGTGGCAGATCCCGGCGTAGGCGATGTCGATGACGACGTCGTGTGGTCCCGGGTCCCGCCGTTCGATGGTCGTCGGTTCGAGGGGCCGATCAGCTGCCGTGGCGATGTAGGCATTGACCGTGGTGGGCATTGAGGCTCCTTCGGGGGCTGGTCGTCCGGGGGCGGATCCACGCGGACGTATGCGTGTCCGCGCATTGTTCAAGTCTGCCGGTGCCCACCGGCCCGCCGCCATCGGACGAACCCGATGTCACACCACGTCGCTCGGGACGCCGGAACGGATTGCGCCGATCGTTACAATGGCCGACGGTGACTATCCACAGCTCCGTCGACGACGGTCGACGCGCGCAGCTGCATCCGGTGTCGCCCCTCGCCGAACTCGCGCGATTCGGGGCGACGACGGCTCACGCGGCCGCGGGCCTCGGCCGGTTCGTCCTCCACACAGCAGGCGACGCCCTCCGCGGACGCGCGCCCAGTGCGTCGCGCGCCGCACACGAACTGCGCGACACCTTCGAGCACCTCGGTCCCACCTACGTCAAGCTGGGACAGCTCATCGCGTCGAGTCCCGGCGTCTTCTCCGAGGCGCTGTCGTCGGAGTTCGAGACCCTCCTCGACCGGGTGAAGCCCGCGGATCCCGCCCGGATCCGACAGCAGTTCACCGACGAATTGGGCCGCACCCCCGAAGATGTGTTCGCCGAGTTCGACCCCGTGCCGATCGCCTCGGCGTCGATCGCCCAGGTCCACACCGCGACCCTGCGCACCGGCGAGGAGGTCGTGGTCAAGATCCAGCGGCCCGGGATCGCCGATCGGCTCGCGCCCGATGTCGCGATACTCGAGCGGCTCGCCGGACTCGTCGAGCTGAGCGAGTACGGCCGGATGCTCAGCGCCCGGCACGTCGTCGAGGATTTCGCCAGCGGTCTCGACGCCGAACTCGACTTCCGCAACGAGGCCGACACCATGCGCGAGTGGTTCGAGTGCCTACAGCCCGGCCCCTTCGGCGATCGCGTGCGCGTCCCGCACGTCTACGACGAGCTCACGACGCCCCGGGTGCTCACCATGGAGCGCATCCATGCGATCCGCATCGACGATGTGAAGGCGGTCCGCAAGGCCGGCCACGACGGCGTCGCCCTGTGCCGCAATCTCCTGCTGTCGCTGCTCGACTCCGCCTTCCACGGTGGCCTCTTCCACGGCGACCTGCACGCGGGCAACGTCCTCGTCGACGACGAGGGCAAGCTGGTCCTGCTCGACTTCGGCATCGTCGGACGGTTCACCCCGCGCACCCGGCGCATCCTGCGCCAGCTCGTCGTCGACCTCATCGTCCGCGGCGACTACGAGTCCGCGGGCCGGGCGATCTTCCTGCTCGGCGCCGTCCACAAGCCGGGCTCGACGGCCAAGGGCGCCGAGGACATCAAGAAGGTCACCACCCCGCTGTCCACCACTGATCTGGGATCGATGTCCTACACCGATCTCGGCCGGCAGCTCGCCGCGGTCGCCAAGGCCCACGACGCCCGACTGCCACGCGAGCTCGTTCTCGTGGGCAAACAGCTCCTCTACGTCGAGAAATACATGAAGCTCCTCGCTCCGCGATGGAAAGCCATGTCGGACAGGGAGATCTACGCCTACATGGCGGGCATCCTCAAGGAGGCCGAACGCGACCGTCGCGCCGATCGGGCCCAGCTCAGCTGAGTGCGTGCGACGTGTCTCGGCATGTCGCACGTACTGGCCAGTACTCGACACCTGATGCCAGCTAGGGTGGGAGCGATTAGCTGCTGATTCACAGGAGTCACACATGAGACGTTTCGTGCCGGCGCTGCTGGCATTCTTCGGCGCGGCGTTCGTCGCGGCCGCCATCGCCATACCCCTTTATCTGGTGCCGCAACTGAAGGTGGTGCCACTGGACCTGGACATCACCTCCGATGCCGAGACCGTGTCGCCGGAAGGGGCGGCGGGTGACCGGTTCCCGGCGGTGATCTTCGACCGCTGCTCGGTGTCGGAGGACCGTGCCCGCACGCTCGAGGCGCACCTGACCCAGCAGCGACGCTCGGTCATCGTCGAGCCGTCGGACAGCCGCCAGGCGACCGTGCAGTCGGCGCAGACCGTCCGCATCGACCGCATCCGCGACGCCGACGGCCAGGAGACCGAGCCGAGCTTCGCAGCGGCCGGCGAGACCCGCACCTGTTCGGACGGTCTGCTCACCGCGACCATCGACCGCGTCTCCGTGAATCGCAAGACCTCGGTCCCCAACGGGGCCGTCAGCTCGCTGCAGCTCGAGGCGGTGCCCGAGGGCGGCAACGTCAACGACGTGTCGGTTCCGATCGACAACCGCACCGGCTTCCAGTACAAGTTCGGCTTCGACGTCCAGAAGCGCGACTACGCGTACTACGACCTGAACACCCGCCAGGACTGCGCGGCGAAGTTCCAGGGCGAGGAGACGATCGACGGTGTGAAGACCTACCACTTCGCCTGCGACGTCCCGGAGACCGATCTGTCGAACCTGCCGAACGCGCAGGGCGAGGCCGCACTCGGCACCATGCTGACCATGCCCGCCAAGTGGTGGGGCATCACCGGCCGTGGCATCCGCCCGGACGATCCGATCACGATGCACCGCTACGCCTCGGCCACCCGGCACGTGTGGGTCGAGCCGGTCACCGGCACCATCGTCGACGGCCGTGAGGACCAGCACCAGTACTTCAAGTCGCCCGACCAGAGCGATGCGACCCCCGAACCGGTACGCGAGTTCCGTATGGACGCGCTGAAGGGCACCTTCCAGTGGACCGACGAGACGGTGGCCAACCAGTCCGACAAGGCCAAGCACTACCTGAACCTGCTGAAGGTCGGTGGCTTCTGGACGCCGCTGATCCTCGGCATCGTCGGTGCGATCCTGCTGATCCTGGCAGCGTTGCTGTTCTTCCGCGGTCGTCGTGACGACACCGCGATGGCCGAGGGACCCGGTACCGATGTCCCGCCTGCGGACACCGCCGCCCCGGCCGGGTACCGGTCCGCGTTCGAGCCCCGGACGACCAGCCTGACCAAGGAGGACGTCCCGCCGGCCGCACCCAGCGCCAACCCGTGGGAGCGTCCGACCGAGCAGATCCCGAGGGTCGAGGACCAGCCGCCCGCCGACGACTCGGCGACGCGCACCTTCCGCAAGCCGCCGACCGAGTAGTCCGGGCGACAGGCGACCGCCGCGGGCGCATCCGGTTTCCGACCGGGTGCGCCCGCGGTGTTTTCCGAGCCTGCGGGTCCCCATGCCCGTGTGTGGCCCCGGGCGGCCGTCCCACGCTCCCCTTTCTGGGTCCGCCGACCGGCAGCCGCACGAGGCGGGCGCCCCGGCCACGCGCCAGGGGAGTACCCGGCCCCGAACATCTCGCCTGCACTCCCGCCCCGGGACGACGAAACCACCGCGATCCCGTGTGCAGTGGCTACCGTGCCGGTGCGGTGCCTGCCGGGAGCCCACACCGGCCTGCGGGCACGCAGGCCAGATCACCACACACGGCAAGGGCCGGTGACCCGAAGGTCACCGGCCCTTGCCGTGTGTGTTCAGAGAGCGTCGAGACCGCTCACCCGGTTCACCAGAAGGCCGGGCGGAAGGTCTTGTTCCACGACTCCTTGAAGGTGTTCTGCCAGTAGTCCCACCAGTGCGCACCGTCCGGGGTGATCCGGGTGGTGAGCTTGACGCCCGGGACGAGCGCGAGGCGGCCGATGTACAGCTGCGAGCTGGTCGAGGCGGCGACCTCGAGCGGGATCATCTGCGCGAACTTGACCGGGTCGAAGTTGGCGCTGGTCGGGTTGACCGACGAGTCGTACTTGGAGCCGACACCGCTACCCGAGGAGACGTACACGTAGTGGTTCGCCAGGTTGTTGGCGCTCAGGAACGGGTCGTTCTGGAACCAGGCACCGGCGGGGTAGATGCCCCACATGTTGAACGGGTTGCCGCCCATCTCGGCGACCGACGCCATGATGCCCTGCGTGAAGCCCGGCATGGTGACCGTCGGGTAGCCGCTGTACGAGGCGACCGCCTGGTAGAAGCCCGGGTGGCGCGAAGCGAGGTTCAGCGCCGAGGTGCCCGACATCGACAGGCCGGCGATGCCGTTGCGGCGGTTGTCGCTGCCGTGGCGAGCAGCCATGTAGCGCGGCAGCTCGCGGGTCAGGAAGGTCTCCCACTTGTTGACGCCCAGCTTGGGGTCCGGGGCGACCCAGTCGGTGTAGAAGCTGCCGCCGCCACCGAACGGGATCGCGACGTTCGCGCCCTTGCCGTTCATCCAGCGGGCGACGTCGGTGTTGATCAGCCAGCCGCTGTTGTTGTTCGGCGCGCGAAGACCGTCGAGGAGGTACAGCGTCGGCTTCGGTCCGCTGCCACCGCCGTTCACGATGCACACCGGCACCGAGCGGTTCATGGCGTTCGAGCGGACATACTCGACATTGCAACCGTTGGCGGCAGAGGCCTCCGGCGGAGCGGCGACCAACGTGGCGCCTGACACGGCCACGAGAGCGGCGAGTCCGGCGACGAGGCGCTTACGGGCGCGAGTCAGCATTCGTCAGTTTTCCTTTGTGGATCCGCACGGCCTGTTCACGGCCGCTGTTCGGGTCTTGCCTGAAATCGGGTACTTCGTCCTGCGTACAGAGCGCGATCAGCTCTACCGCGGCAACTGCACGGGAGTCGGTACGAAGGGGAATTGTATTGATCCCCCACGCGGGCGGTACCCGTCGTCGAGAAGTGTAACGGCACGATAACGCCCCGGCAAAGGCCGGACCGGTGACCGTGATCCGACTTTCCGGTGGCGCGCATCACACCTGTGAAACCGTGAACAGCCCATATGAGTCAAACGGGACACCCGAACCTCCCATCCGCCTCATACGCCCCGGGAATCCCGCGATACCGCCGTTACGGGATTGGGTGCCCGCCGTGATACCCCACCCGGTCTCACCGGGCCCGAACCGTTCCGCACCGCGGTCCCACTCACTAGGGTTCGGTGCGTGGACATGGGCGAGTACCTGCACAGCGACGCGACGGCCCTGGCCGGGCTGGTCGCGTCCGGCGACGTGACGCCGGCCGAACTGCTCGACCTCGCGCGCACCCGCGCCGCCGCCGTCAACCCGAAGCTGAACGCGATCGTCATCCCGATGGACGCCGAGGCCGACCGTCGGGCGTCCGGCGAACTGCACGGGCCGTTCGCCGGGGTCCCGTTCCTCATCAAGGACCTGGCACAGGACTACCGCGGGTATCCGACGACCCGCGGCTGCCGCGCCTACCGGAGACTCGTCTCGCCCTCCCACGCGGCGGTGGTCGAGCGTTTCCTCGACGCGGGACTGGTGATCTTCGGCAAGACCGCGACCCCGGAGTTCGGGGCGAAGGCGATCACCGAGTCCGCACTGTGGGGACCTACCCGCAACCCGTGGAACCCCCGCGTGACCCCCGGCGGGTCGTCGGGCGGGAGCGCCGCCGCGGTCGCCGCCGGGATCGTGCCCGCCGCGGGCGCCAACGACGGCGGCGGTTCGATCCGCATCCCGGCCGCCTGCACCGGCCTGGTCGGGTTGAAGGCGTCCCGGGGACTGATGCCCTTCGGGCCGCAGGTCGGCGAGCCGCTCTTCGGGATGGGCGTCGAAGGCGTGGTGACCCGCACCGTGCGCGACGCCGCGGCTCTCTACGACGCGATCATCGGCCCGACCGCGGCGGCCACCTACCCCACCCCGCTGCACACCGAGACCTTCTCCACCCGCATCAAGACACCCCCGCGCCTGCTGCGGATCGGCTACACCACCAGGTCGGCCATCAACCCGGCGCCGCATCCCGAGGCGGTCGCCGCCGTCGAACACGCCGCGACCGTGCTCGCCGAGCTGGGCCACCACGTGGAAGAGGTGGAGCCGCCGCACGACGACGCCCGACTCGCCCGCGACTTCCTGGAGATCTGGTTCGCCAAGGCGGCCGCCCAGGTGGACGAGGCACGACGACGGACCGGCGCCGGCGACTCCGACCTCGAGGCCGACACCCTCGCGCTCGCCGAGATCGGCCGCGCGGCGGGCGTGGTCCCACTGTTCCGGGCGCTCGACGAGGTCAACGACCACGTCCTCGCCCTCGAGCGCTTCCACCGATCCCACGACCTGCTGATGACCCCCACGCTCGCGACCCCTCCACCGGCGATCGGGTCCATGACCACGCCGCCGCTGCTGCAGCAGGCGGCACGCCTCGCAGCCAAGGCGAGGGTGGGGCGGGTGATGTCGCGGATGGGGCTCGTCGAACAGCTGATCGAGGAGAACCTCGGCTGGGTCCCCTACACGCAGCTGGCGAACCTGACCGGCCGCCCGGCCATCAGCGTGCCGCTGCACTGGACCGCCGACGGCCTTCCACTGGGCGTGCAGTTCGTGGGACGGCTCGGCGCCGACGGGGATCTGCTGGCACTCGCGGCGTCTCTCGAAGAAGCGGTGCCGTGGTTCCACAGGTACGCCGACATCGTGCTGTGACGCAGGGCTAATGTCGTCTGGTGGTTCACGTGTCCGGCCTCACAGCCGGACCAGGTCGACGCGGTGAGGAGTTGTCGTGACGAAGCAGGTGGCCGATGCGGTGGTGGTCGGGGCGGGGCTGGCCGGTCTGGTCGCAACCCACGAGCTCGCCAAGGCCGGCCGACGCGTGGTCGTCGTCGACCAGGAGAATCGCAACAACCTTGGCGGACAGGCCTTCTGGTCGCTGGGCGGGCTGTTCATGGTCGACACCCCGGAGCAGCGCCGGCTGGGCATCCACGACTCCGCCGAGCTCGCGCTGCAGGACTGGATGGGTTCGGCCGGTTTCGACCGCGACGACGAGGACTACTGGCCGCGGCAGTGGGCCCGCGCCTACGTCGACTTCGCGGCGACCGAGAAGCGCCAGTACCTACACGACCTCGGCCTGCGCATCACACCGGTCGTCGGCTGGGCCGAGCGCGGCGGTGGTTTCGCCGACGGTCACGGCAATTCCGTGCCACGTTTCCACCTCACCTGGGGCACCGGCCCGGAGGTGGTGCGGGTGTTCGCCGAGCCGGTCCTCGAATACGAGAAGCAGGGACTGGTGGAGTTCCGGTTCCGGCATCGGGTCGACGAGCTGGTCGTCGAGAACGGTGCCGCCGTGGGCGTACGTGGCGCGACGCTCGCGCCCACCGATCTTCCGCGCGGCCAGGCGTCGATCCGAGATGTGGTCGGCGACTTCGAGATCCGTGCCGGCGCGGTGATCGTCACGTCGGGCGGGATCGGACACAACTTCGACCTGATCCGCAAGAACTGGCCGGTGGACCGGCTGGGTCCGGCCCCGAAGACGATGATCGCCGGCGTGCCCGCGCACGTCGACGGCCGCATGCTGGCGATCAGCGAGGAGGCCGGTGCGAGCATCGTCAACCGCGATCGCATGTGGCACTACACCGAGGGAATCCACAACTGGGATCCGATCTGGCCGGATCACGCGATCCGAATCATCCCCGGCCCGTCGTCGCTGTGGCTCGACGCCAACGGCAACCGGCTCGCGCCGCCGAACTTCCCCGGCTTCGACACGAACTCGACGATGAAGGCGATCCTGTCCACGGGATACGACTACTCGTGGTTCATCCTGACGCAGACCATCGTCGAGAAGGAGTTCATGCTATCGGGTTCGGAGCAGAACCCGGACATCACTTCCAAGGACGTGAGGTTCATGGCGAAGAGCCGCCTCGCCAAGGGCGCGCCCGGCCCGGTGGAGGCCTTCCTGCGCAACGGCATCGACTTCGTCGTGGCCGACAACCTCCCCGAGCTCGTCGCCGGGATGAACAAGCTCGCGCGCGGTCCGGAACTCGATCTCGCCGCCATCGAACGCGTCATCTCCGCCCGTGACGCCGAGGTGGACAACAAGTTCTCCAAGGACGCGCAGCTGATGGCGATCAACAACGCGCGACAGTTCGTCGGCGACAAGCTCATTCGCGTGGCCAAGCCGCACCGGATCCTCGATCCCGCGCACGGCCCGCTGATCGCGGTGCGGCTCAATGTCCTCACCCGCAAGACGCTCGGCGGACTGGAGACCAATCTCGACTCGCAGGTACTGCATCCCGACGGCACGGCCTTCGACGGCCTGTTCGCCGCCGGCGAGGTGGCCGGATTCGGCGGCGGTGGCGTACACGGTTACAACGCGCTCGAGGGTACGTTCCTGGGCGGGTGCATATTCTCCGGCCGTGCGGCGGGAAGGGCCGTCGCACGCAGCTGATCCCTGCGCGGGCGTCCCCCGGATGCCACTGCCGATCGGGTGATGAAAAGGATTGCCTCACCTACTTTTTGAGTCCCGATGTGTCACCCCACCGGTTGCACGCGTCGGATAAGGTGATGGCGTGCCCGTGCCCCAGACGATCCTGACCCGCAAGACGAAGTCGGCGATCTTTCTCGTCCTCACCATCAACGACGGTGGCGAGGACGCGGTTCGTGATGTGTTGGAGCAGATCCCGGGCCTGAACAACTCGGTGTCCTCGCGCGCCCCGGAGGCGGCGCTGGCGGGGATCGTGTCCATCGGCTCCGACGCCTGGGACCGGTTGTTCAGCGGCCCGCGCCCTCGGTCGCTGCGCCCGTTCGTGCCCTACGTGGGCGAGGTGCACACCGCCCCGGCGACGCCGGCGGATCTGCTCGTCCACATCAAGTCCGACCAGATGGACCTCTGCTTCGAACTCGGCCGCCTGATCACCGACGCGCTCGGCGACGCGGTGACCGTCGTCGACGAGGTACACGGGTTCCGCTACTTCGACCTGCGTGACCTCATCGGCTTCGTCGACGGCACCGAGAACCCGGTCGGGCAGGCCGCGGTCGACGCGATCACCGTCGGCGACGAGGACCCCGACTTCGCCGGCGGCAGTTACGTCGCGATCCAGCGCTACGTCCACGACCTGGCCGCGTGGAACGCGCTGAGCACCGCCGAGCAGGAGGCCGCGATCGGCCGCACCAAACTCGACAACGTCGAGATGGCCGACGACGTGAAGCCGTCGAACTCGCACATCGCCCTCAACAAGGTGGAGGACGAGAACGGCGAGGAGATCGACGTCGTCCGCGACAACATGCCCTACGGCGACGTCTCCGGCAGCGGCGAGGCGGGCACCTTCTACATCGCCTACTCGGCAGGACCCGAGGTCACCGAGGAGATGCTACGGAAGATGTTCATCGGCGACCCGCCCGGCAATCACGACCGCCTGCTCGACTTCACCACCGCCGTGACCGGCGCCCAGTTCTTCACCCCGACCATCGACTTCCTCGAAGACCTGCCGCCCGCACCCGGCGCGCAGGCGACCCCGACCGAGGAGGCCCGGCCGCGACCGTCCGACGGTTCCCTCGGTATCGGGTCCCTCCGCCAGACACCCATCGCCCGACCCACGCTCAGATCCACGCATCAGGAGGCACCATGAACAACCTGCACCGCGAGCTCGCTCCCATCTCCGATGCGGCGTGGGCCGAGATCGAGGAGGAGGCCAGCCGGTCCTTCAAGCGGAACATCGCGGGCCGCCGGCTCGTCGACGTCACCGGCCCGCTCGGTGTCGACGCCGCGTCCGTCACCCTCGGCCATCGCAGCAAGATCGACTCCCCTGCCCAGGGCATCCAGGCCTACATCCGCCGCACGCAGTCGCTCGTCGAGCTGAAGGTGCCGTTCACCGTCTCCCGGGAGGCGATCGACGACGTCGACCGCGGCGCCAAGGACGCCGACTGGGACCCGGTCGTCGAGGCCGCCCGCCAGCTCGCGCTCGCCGAGGACCGCGCGATCTTCGAGGGGTACGCCGCCGCATCGATCACCGGCATCCGCGCGGAGGCGTCGGCCGCGCCGATCCAGCTGCCCGCCGACGTCCGCGACTACCCCGAGGCCGTCAGCCAGGCCATCTCCACCCTGCGGCTGGCCTCGATCGACGGCCCGTACGCGGTGGCCATGTCGGCGGAGGTGTTCACGCAGGTCAACGAGACGTCCAATCACGGCTACCCGATCCGCGATCACATCCAGCGCCTGGTGACCGGCGACATCGTGTGGGCGCCCGCGATCCGCGGCGCGTTCGTGCTGAGCACCCGCGGCGGCGACTTCGAACTGACCATCGGCCAGGACGTGTCGATCGGCTACGACTCGCACGACGCCGACGTGGTGAACCTCTACTTCCAGGAGTCGTTCACCTTCCTCACACACACCGCCGAGGCCGCCGTCGCGCTCATCGGCAATTGACGGGCAGACTGCCACGACCGCGCGCTTCGCCGGGGCAACTAGTCTGTCTCGGGTGATCGCAGTGACAGTCGGCCCACGCGCATGCTGACCCAACTCATCCGCCGATACCTGCCGCGGTATCGCGTCAACGTCGTGCTGGTCGTGGTGTTGCAGTTCGTGGCGACCATGGCGATGCTCTACCTGCCGAGCCTCAACGCCGACATCATCGACAACGGCGTCGCCACCGGGGACACCGACTACATCATGCGGACCGGCGGCTGGATGCTGCTGGTGGCGCTGGTGCAGATCGCCGTCACGATCGTGGCGCAGTTCTTCGGCTCGCGCGCCGCGCTCGGCGTCGGGCGCGACATCCGTGGCGACCTCCTGCACCGGGTGAACTCGTTCTCCGCCCGCGAGGTCGGCACGTTCGGCGCACCGTCGCTGATCACCCGCACCACCAACGACGTCCAGCAGGTGCAGATGCTGATCGTGATGGGCACGGGAATCCTCGTGATGGCGCCCATCATGTGCATCGGCGGCACCGTCATGGGCATCCTCGAGGCGCCCGCGCTGTGGTGGGTGATCGCGATCGCGGTGCCGTTCCTCGGTGTGACGATGGCGATCCTCATCGCGCGGATGATCCCGGGTTTCCGCTCGATGCAGGAGCGTATCGACGCGGTGAACCGTGTTCTGCGCGAACAGATCACCGGCATCCGGGTGATCCGCGCCTTCGTCCGTGAGGAGCACGAGCGACGCCGGTTCGCGCATGCCAACGCCCAACTCGCCGACGCCTCGCTGCGGGTCGGCCGGATCATGGCCATCGTGTTCCCCGCGGTCATGCTGATCACCAACGTGACCATCGTCGGGGTGATCTGGTTCGGCGGCCACGCCGTGTCCGAGGGAACGGTCGAGATCGGCGCCCTCACCGCGCTGCTCACCTACGTCATGCAGATCCTGATCTCGGTCATGATGGCGTCCTTCTTGGCGATGATGGCGCCGCGTGCGGCGGTCTGCGCCGAACGCATCACGGAGGTCCTCGACACCGAGACGTCGGTGCATCCGCCTGCGGAGCCGATCGGGTTCGCCGAGCACCCGGGCACGGTGGAGTTCGACGACGCCGAGTTCCGCTACCCCGGCGCCGACGATCCCGTGCTCGCGGGCATCAGCTTCCGCGTCACGCCCGGGACCACCACGGCGGTCGTCGGGTCGACCGGTTCGGGCAAGACCACGCTCCTGGGTCTCGTCCCCCGCCTCGTCGACGCCACCGCCGGCGCGGTGAAGGTCGGCGGCACCGACGTGCGACGACTCGACCCCGACGAGTTGCGCGGCGTGATCGGTCTGGTCCCGCAGCGCCCGTACCTGTTCTCCGGCACCATCCGCTCGAACATCCTGCACGGCAAGTCCGACGCCACCGACGAGGAGATCTGGGCGGCCCTGCGGATCGCACAGGCCGAGGAGTTCGTCGCCGCGATGCCCGACGGCCTG
Source organism: Gordonia aurantiaca (assembly GCF_039939235.1). Taxonomy (NCBI): domain Bacteria; kingdom Bacillati; phylum Actinomycetota; class Actinomycetes; order Mycobacteriales; family Gordoniaceae; genus Gordonia; species Gordonia aurantiaca. The sequence continues at coordinate 94,980 of NZ_JBDUUF010000008.1, forward strand.
GACACCAAGGTGGCGCAGGGCGGCACGACGGTGTCGGGCGGACAGCGGCAGCGCCTCGCGATCGCCCGTGCTCTCGTCCGCAGGCCCGCGATCTACCTGTTCGACGACTCGTTCTCCGCGCTCGACCTCACCACCGACGCCAAACTGCGTGCCGCGCTGCGTCCGGCCACCCGGGAGGCCGCCGTGATCGTGGTGGCGCAACGCATCTCGACCATCGTCGACGCCGATCAGATCGTCGTCCTCGACAAAGGCCGCATCGTCGGCGTCGGCCGGCACGACGAGCTGCTCGCGACCTGTCCGACCTACGCCGAGATCGCCGAGTCCCAGGCCGCCGTGGAGGAGACCGCATGACCCGCCCAGGTGCGCCCGGCGTCGGGCCGGAATCCAAACCGCGTTCGTTCTGGCCGTCGATCAAACGCCTTGTCGCCCAGCTCGGTTCCTATCGCTGGCAGATGACGGTCACCCTTGCCTCGCTCGTCGGGTCGGTCATCCTGCTGGCCATCGCACCACGCATCCTCGGCCACGCCACCGACCTCGTCTTCGACGGGGTGATCGGCAGGATGCTCCCGGCCGGGCAGACCAAGGACGAGGCGGTCGCCGCACTCCGCGAGCGCGGCGACGACACCTTCGCCGACATGGTCTCGTCGATGGACGTGATCCCCGGCGTCGGAGTGGATTTCGGCGATGTCGGACGCGTCCTGCTCATCACGTTGCTGATCTACGTCGTCGCGTCGGCCCTCGGTTGGCTCGCGGCCTACCTGCTCAACATCGTGGTGGTCGCGACCATCGCCGATCTGCGTGCCCGGGTCGAGGAGAAGGTCCACCGCCTGCCGCTGCGGTACTACGACACCATGCCGCGCGGTGAGCTGCTCAGCCGCGTCACCAACGACCTCGACAACCTGTCGCAGAGCATGCAGCAGACCATCTCCCAGTTCGTGAACTCGGTGCTGACCGTGATCTCGCTGCTGGTGATGATGCTGCTGATCTCCCCCCTGCTGGCCCTGATAGCGATCGCGACCGTCCCGCTCGCGATCCTCGCGACGACGGTCATCGCGAAGCGTTCCAAGCCGCACTTCGCTGCACAGTGGGCCTCGACGGGCGCGCTCAACGCCCAGGTGGAGGAGGCGTTCACGGGCCACGAACTGGTGACCGCGTTCGGCCGCCAGCGTGAGATCGAGACCACCTTCGACGAGCGCAACGAGAAGCTGTACCAGTCGAGTTGGCGGGCCCAGTTCATCTCGGGGACGATCATGCCCGCCATCCTGTTCCTCGGGAACCTGAACTATGTGGCGATCGCCGTGGTCGGCGGCCTGCGGGTCGCGTCCGGGTCGCTGAGCCTCGGCGAGGTGCAGGCGTTCATCCAGTACTCGCGTCAGTTCACCCAGCCGCTCACCCAGATCGGCTCGATGATCAACCTGATGCAGAGCGGTGTCGCGTCGGCCGAGCGCATCTTCGACATCCTCGACGCCGACGAGGAGACCCCCGACCCGGCCGACCCGAAGACGCCGGACGTCGACAACGGCCTCATCGAATTCGAGAACGTGTCGTTCCGATACGTCGAGGACAAGCCGCTCATCGAGGACCTCGACCTCATCGCGCGGCCTGGACACATGGTCGCGATCGTCGGTCCCACCGGCGCCGGCAAGACCACGCTGGTGAATCTCATCATGAGGTTCTACGACGTCGACTCCGGCGAGATCCGCCTCGACGGGGTGAACTCGAAGGAGATGACCCGCGACGACCTGCGCGAGCGCACCGGCATGGTGCTGCAGGATTCGTGGTTGTTCGGCGGGACCATCTACGACAACATCGCCTACGGCGACCCCACCGCCTCCCGCGAGGAGGTGATGGAAGCCGCCCGGATGAGCCACGTCGACCACTTCGTGCGGACGCTGCCGAACGGTTACGACACCGTCATCGACGAGGAGGGTGGCGGCGTGAGCGCCGGCGAACGCCAGCTCATCACCATCGCGCGCGCGTTCCTGGCCAAGCCGACGATCCTCATCCTCGACGAGGCCACGAGTTCGGTCGACACCCGCACCGAACTGCTCATCCAGAAGGCGATGGCCAACCTCCGCACCGACCGCACGAGCTTCGTGATCGCACACCGGCTTTCGACGGTGCGCGACGCCGACGTGATCGTCGTGATGGAGGACGGCCACATCGTCGAGCAGGGCAACCACGACGAACTCCTCGCCACCCGCGGCGCATACTACCGGCTGTACCAGAGCCAGTTCGTGGGCGCGATCGAGGCGGGCTGAGCCCCTCACCGCCCGAACCACTCGCCATCCCGGCACGAGAAGCGCACGCCGCCTCCCTGCCCGGTGTGCGAGCAGCGCAGGCGACCGGCAGGGCTCGCGAGGCCTACGCGACGTACCCCGGCAGCACTCGCGCTCTACCCCCCTGCTCAACACCGCATACCCCAACCGGACGGAGGGGCGTCGGATCACTCCCCGTGGCCCCGCTCCAGCGCCCCGGCGATCTGACCTTCCAGACGCTCGGCCGCGGCCGGCGGCACGTCGATGAGACCGTCGAGCTCGGCGCGCGCCTTCTTGTAGGCGGCCTGCCGCTCGGCCGGCGTGGCACCCGAGTCCGAGGCGACGCCGATCAGCTTGCGGGCCCGGTCCAGGGCCTCGCGTTCGACCGGCGAGAACGCCGCCTGCTTACGACGCCGCGCCTCACGCTCGGCCGCCTCGAACGCTGCGGCGTACTCCGCGACCGCTTCGCGGTACTCCTCGAATTCCGCGGGCGAGAGCGTCGTGTCCGTCGCATCGGGCGCCGGCGCCTCGGGCCGCAGGTCGTCCGCCCGGACCCGCGCACGGTGGAAAGCAAGCGTGAGCGGCTCACGCATGTCGGTCATCAGCGGATACTCGATGAGCGTCGCGAGATCGAGTTCGTAGGCGAACCACCGCCGGTTCAGATCGTCGTGCTGTTTCAAGGTCTTGCGCAGCTGCGCGACCGACGTGGTCGTCAGCTTCAGCTGTTCGGTCCGGGCCGCAGCCCGAATCCGCTCCAGCTCGATCTTGTCCTTGCGCCGCTTCTCGTTGTATCTGGCGACCGAACCCGCCCAGCCACCGACGACGCCACCGACGGGGAAGATCAACCACCAGTAATCGGCGGCGAAATCGAGGACGCTGTTCACTCACCCAACTCTACCGAGGTCGGGCACGCCTGCTCAGGGTGGAGAAGATGGCCGACCCGGATGCGCCGAAGCACGTCGTCGAGTCCATCGGCGAGTGGCGAGAGTGGTTGCGCGACAACCACGACACCTCGCCGGGCGGGTGGCCGGTGTTCCGGAGTGGACCATCCTCGACGACGCGGAGGCGGGCACCGACCCACCCGAGCTGACCGCCCGCAACGTCCGGCCGTAGCCGCCGGCCCTACAGATCCGGGATCGGCAGATCGAGGTTCGGCGCGATGATCCCGCCGTCGACCTCGAGAACCTTGCCCGTCACGTAGGCACCCGCCGGCGACGCCAGGTAGAGTGCGGCGGCCGCGATGTCCTGGGGTTCACCGAGCCGATGGATCGGGGTGGCCTTCTCGACCGCGCTCCGCATCTCGTCGTTGCCGGCGACGATCTCGAGCGACGACGTGTGGATGGCGCCGGGGGCGATCCCGTTCACGCGGATCTTGGGGTTGAGGTCCATCGCGGCGATCCGCGTGTAGTGCGCCAGTGCGGCTTTCGCGGTTCCATATGCCGCGTAGGCGCGCCCCGGGAGGCGCCCGACGGCGGAGGTGACGTTGATGACCGATCCCCCGCCCGTCGTCGCCAGCATCTGCTTCGCGCCGGCCACGGTCAGCGCATGCGCGTTGGCCACGTTGAAGGAGAACGCGTCGACCAGGTGCTGCGGCGTCGTGTCGAACAGCGCCCGGGGCATCGCCCCGCCGACGTTGTTCACGACGACGTCCAGGCGCCCGAACTGTTCGACCGCGGTCTGCGCGAGCGCGGCCGCGGCATCGGCGTTGCCGAGGTCCACGGGGACGACGTGGGCGCGTCGTCCGGCGTCGGAGATCTGTCCGGCCACCTGCTCGAGATCGAATTCGCTGCGCGCCGCGATCACCACATCGGCCCCGGCCTCGGCGAAGGCGACGGCGATCGCCGCGCCGAGCCCGCGACCGGCACCGGTGACGACGGCGACGTGGTCGTCGATACGGAATCTGTCGAGAATCACTCCCCGACTTTGCCACGAACCCGCCGAAAACGAGAACGTGTTCTAGAAATCGGTCCCGGTCAGTAGTTGCGGTCGGGAGCGACCCGGGCCAACAGTTCCTCACCCGCGGAGAAGCGACGCAGGTTCTCGGCGAGCCACGGCGCGAACTCCCGCGTGAGCCCCGACGCCGGGTTGGCGACGTGCGGGGTGATGATCACGTTCGGCAACGACCACAGCGGATTGTCCGCGGCCGGCGGTTCGGGATCGGTCACGTCGAGCGCCGCACCGGCGATCACGCCGTCGACCAGCGCCCGGTGCAGCGCCTCCTCGTCGACCAGCGGTCCACGCGCGACATTCACGATCCACGCGTGCTCCGGCAGCGCCGCAAGGGTTTCGGAATTGATCATGTGCCGGGTCTCCGCGGTGGCCGGGGCGGCCAGCACGACGTGGTCGAACGAACCCCACAGCGAGCCGAGCTCACTCGAGCGGCGCACGACGTCGGCGCCCGGCACCTCGCGTCCCGACCGGTTCACCGCGACGACCCGCGCCCCGCACGCCTTCAGCCGGGGGGCGAGCGATGCCCCGATGCCGCCGGCCCCGATGATCCCGACCGTCGCACCGCGGAGTGTCCGCACCGACGTGTCGATCCGTTCCTTGTCCCAGTGCCGCACCACCGCGGTGTTGATCTGCCGTAGACCGGCGAGCAGCAGTGCCAGGGCGTGCTCGGCGACGTTCTCGGCGTAGAAGCCCGACGCGTTGGTCCAGATCCGGCGGTCGTCGAGGACGCCCGCGGCGAAGAAGTCCTCGATGCCCGCGGACTTCAGCGCGACCCATTCGATGTGGTCACCGAGCTCGGGGAAGTCGGCGGGCACGCCGATCCACACCAGCACCCGCGCCTCGTCGAGCCCGACGACCTTGCCGCCGGCCCCTTCCACCGCCGCGACCAGGTGCTCGTCGAGCTCCGGCGCGATCGCGACGGGAACGGCGCTCATCGCGACGCGACCGATCTCGCCGCGGTGGTCGCCAGCTCGTCGGCGATCTCGTTGAAGTGGTCTCCCGCGTGGCCCTTGACCCAGCGCCACTCCACCTGGTGCCGCTTCTCCTCCTCGATGAGGCGGCGCCACAGGTCGGCGTTCTTCACCGGCTTCTTGTCCTTGGTCTTCCAACCGTTGGCCTGCCAGCCGGCCACCCACTTGGTGATGCCGTTGCGCACGTAGGTCGAGTCGGTGTAGATGATCACGCGCGACGGACGGGTCAGCGCTGCCAGCCCCTCGATCGCGGCCGTCAGCTCCATCTTGTTGTTCGTCGTGTCGGGATCGGAACCGGAGATCCGCTTCTCCTTGTCCTTGTAGCGCAGCACCGCGCCCCATCCACCCGGTCCGGGATTGCCGAGGCACGCGCCGTCGGTGGAGATCTCCACGACGGCGTCCCCATTCGAGTTCTCAACAGCAGGGTCAACCGGTTCGCTCACGCAGGGAAGCCTACGTCAGCGGCACGCCGACGCCCCAAGCCGACGAGCACGGTCGATTCCGCGTGCGCGGACCCCCGTGTGTCGCGGTTGCGACCGTGACACCGCACACGCCTGCACCCTAGGGTGGAGGCCATGGCTGTCTGGGACCCGGCACGCTACCTGCAATTCGCCGACGACCGTGCGAGACCGTTCCTGGACCTCATCGCGCAGATCCCCATCAACCCGTCGACCATCGTCGACCTGGGCTGCGGGCCGGGCCACCTCACCAAACACCTGCGTGCGCAGTGGCCCGACGCCGAGATCCTCGGCATCGACGAATCCGCCGCGATGATCGCCCGGGCCATCGGCGACAACACCGACCCGCACGCGAACTTCGACGTCGCCGACGTCACCGAGTGGACGCCCCACCGCACGTTCGACCTGATGATCTCGAACGCGATGTTCCAGTGGGTACCCGACCAGTTCGACGTCATCGACCGGCTCCTCGGTCATCTCTCCGACGGCGGCGCGTTCGCCGTCCAGGTGCCCAACGGGTACGACGCCCCGTTCCGCACCGCGCTGTCCGAGCTCGCCGACACCGAGCCGTACAAGGAGTTCCTCGCCGACGTCCGGCCCCTGCCCCGGCTCGACGCACAGGTCTACCTCGAGTTCTTCTTCGACCGGGGCTTCCGCGTGAACGCGTGGGAGACGACCTACCTGCATGTGCTCGACGGTGACGACCCGGTCTTCGACTGGATCTCGGGTACCGGCGCGCGGCCCTACCTGCAGGCTCTGCCCACCAAGCAGCGCGAGCCGTTCGTGACCGAGCTCAAGAAGCGGCTGTCCGAGGCATATCCCCGCCGCGAGTGGGGCACCCTGCTCCCGTTCCGGCGGAGCTTCGCGGTGGCGACCCGGCACTGAGCCCGGTGATGCCCGGGTGGACGAATCGCCCGCGGAGGTGGGCGTATCGACCGGACCGACAACGCCACCGATAACGCCGCGGTATAGCTTCGGTCACCGACTCCCCACGCCGAGATGACTTCTGCAACACTGGCACCATCCGCAGGTAGCCCAGGGGGTACACGCATGTCCCGACGCAGACGTTCGCGCCTGACGTCTCGTGTCGGTCGCGCCCTCGTCGTCGCCGGCGCGACCTTCGCGCTGACCGCGTCGGCCACAGCCGTGGTGGCGACGCCCGCCGCGGCGTCGGTCTGCAACGCAGCCGGCATCACCGGCGGCGACGTCGGCAGCACCGGCAGTGAGAGCTCGAGCCGCCTGGGCTGGGGCAGTCTCGACTTCGGCAGCTACCGCGCCGGCGGCAAGAAGCCCCAGGGCCCGTTGCCGAAGCTGAAGGGCGCGACGACGGCGATCTCATGGGTGACCGGCCCGCGCAGCCCGGCTCGCACCGACCTGCGGTTCTCGATCACCTCCACCGACGTCGGCGTCCCGTGGGACAACGGTTCGGGCCAGGTGCTGATGGCATTCGGCGACACGTGGGGCAGATGTGCGGGTCAGATGGTGTGGCGGCACAACACCATGCTGCGCAGCAACGCGAACTCGAACCTGGACAAGGCGATCGAGTTCCCGGACGCGGTCCCCGGCGTCGTCCGGTCCGGAGCGTCGGTGACGTCGGCCCACCCGAGGTACGCGCAGCCGATGTTCAACGCGGTCGGCGTCCGCAACATCGAGGTCGGCCGCATCCCGACCGGCGGCATCTCGATCAACGGCACCCAATACCTGAGCTTCATGTCAATCCACGAGTGGGAGGGTCCGGGCCGCTGGCGCACGAACTTCTCGGCGATCGCGGTGTCGCACGACAACGGTCAGACGTGGACGATGGTCCCCGACACGATCCGCGCCAACCTGGACCTCGATCTGCCCGGCGTACCGCAGGTCACCAACGGGCACAGTCGATTCCAGATGGGTGCCTTCCTGCGCAGCGGAGACTGGATCTACCAGTACGGCACCCCCAACGGGCGACGCGGCTCGGCGTACGTGGCACGCTTCCGTCCTTCGGACATCCTGAATCTCGACCGCTATCGATACTTCCGGGGCGGTGACTTCCGTTCTCCGGGCGCGTGGTCGCCGAACCCCGCCGCAGCGGTGCCGATCGTCGGCCGCCCGGTCAGCGAGATGTCGGTGGCCTACAACGACCACCTGAAGAAGTTCGTGATGCTGACCGAGCAGACCGGGAACATCATGATGCGGACCGCGCCCACCCCGGTCGGCCCGTGGGGCGACCCGCGGGTCCTCATCTCGAACTCGCAGTCGAACGGTCTGTACACGCCCTATATCCACCCCCGGTCAACCGGAAAGAACCTGTACTTCGTCGTGTCCCGGTGGGACGACTACAACGTCATGCTGGTGCGTACGGATCTGTCGAAACCCTGACCCCGCCACCCGGCACGGCACCATGGACACATGAGCGGAACCGACAACCCCGGCGGGAAGCATCCGGAGGAGAAGAGCTCGGGCACCGGACCCGGTCGGCGGATCATCCTCATCCGCGCGGTCAACGTCGGAGGCGCGAAACTCCCGATGGCCGAACTACGGGAGATGGCCACCGAACTCGGCGCGACCGACGTCTCCACCTACATCGCGTCGGGCAATCTCGTCTGCGCCCCGCCGGGCGACCCGGATCATTTCGACCGCGCCCTCGAAACCGCCATCACCACCCGCTACGGGTACTTCCGCGAGGTGATCAGCCGGTCACCCGACGAGGTCCGCACCGCGCTCGAGGCGCATCCGTTCGAGGTCGTCGACGACAGGTTCTCCTACATCCATTTCCTCGTCGCCGAGCCCGATCCGTCCCGGGTCGCCGCGTTCGAACAGCAGGATTTCGGCGCCGACGTCCACCGCGTCATCGGCCGTGACCTGCACATCCGCTATCACTCGGGTGCGGGCCGCTCGAAGCTGACCGCCTCGGCCATCGCGCGCGGTCTCGGTGTGCAGGGCACGGCGCGCAACCTCCGCACCGTGCGGTCCCTGCTCGATCTCGCCGAGTCCTGAGCCAGGCGCCGGGCGGACGGTGGCCCGGCCCTGCCGACGGGCGTAGCGTCGACACCGGACGACGTCGGAGAAACCTGACGAACGCGCACGTCGAGAGGACCCGAATGGACCAACCGACGATGAACCAGCCGGTGCCCCAGCCACCTCCGCCTCCGGAGCCGGTCCCGGCGCCCGAGCCCATCCCGGAACCGCCGCCGGAGCCGCCCATCCCGGTGCCCACGCCGCCGCCGGCCCCCGATCCGCAGCCGGGGCCACCCGAACCCGATCCACCGCCGCGTCCGGTGGTGATCTGAGGTCAGAGGCCGTTGAGCACCCGTGCGACGCGATCCATGTCGGCGAGTTGCTCGGCGTTCGGCGCCTCCCACAGCTTCTTGGGCAGCTCCTCGAGGACCTTGATCGCCTCCTCGATGGCGTCGAGCGCCTCGGTGGCCGCGTCGCCGGTCAGCTGCGACGCCTCGATCAGCCGGTCGTCGATCGCGAACACCGCGTCGTCGAGCCGATCCCGCGCCGCGACGAGCTCCTCGTAGTGCGGGATCGCCGGATTGGCGTGCACATCGGCAATCGCATACCGAATCCTGCGGTGCAGCAATGCCTCTCGCGTGTTGTCGGTCGCCCAGCTCTCCGGCGCCCGACCGGGCTTGCCGGGGATGAGATCGGTCGACCGCGCAAAGGCTCGCACACGTTTGTCGGAGTCGTAGGCGAACCACGCCGCCCCGGCCAGGATGAACAGCGCGACCACCACGGTCACGACGATGACGATGACTGCGATCATGGCCGGCACACCTCGTCCGACGCGGTTCGCACATGATCTCGCATGCCGCCAAGCCTACTCAGGACGAGCGCACGCCCTTGGGCGCCTTGCCCGACATGAAACCGAACAGGTACCCGGCGACACGGCGCATCTGGATCTCGTCCGCGCCTTCGGTGATCCGGTAGCGGCGGTGGTGGCGATAGATGTGCTCGAACGGCTCGTGCCGTGAGTACCCGCGGCCGCCGAAGACCTGCATGGCCTGGTCGGCGGCATCACAGCACAGTCGGTTGGCCTGGTAGTTGCACATCGACACCTCCGCCGACGCGGAGAACGGCCCGTAGGTGTCCATCTTCCACGCGGTTTCCCGGATCAGCGCCCGCACCATCGCACAGCGGGTGTGCAGGTCGACGAGCGGGAACTGGATGGCCTGGTTGGTGGACAGCCTCTTGCCGAAGGGGGCGCGCTCATTGGCGTATTCGACGGCCCGGTTGACGCAGTACTGGGCGGCGCCGAGGCTCGACGCGGCCTGCCGGATGCGGTTCTCGTTGAAGAAGTGCTGCACCACCTGCAGTCCCGCGCCCTCCGCGCCGAACACGGCCGAGTTCGGCACCCGCACGTCACGAAGCATGATGTGGGCGTGGTCGGTGGGCATGTTGAACGTCCACAGGTATTCCTCGACCGTGAAGCCCGGCGACTTCGGGTCGACGAGGAAGGCCGTGATGCCCTTCGCATCACCGGGTTCACCGCTGGTGCGGGCGAAGATGATGTCGCGGTGCGCGGCGTGGATACCCGTGTTCCAGGTCTTCTCGCCGTTGATGATCCAGTCGTCGCCGTCCCGGACCGCGGTGGTCTCCATGTACGTGGCGTCCGAACCGTGGTCGGGTTCGGTGATACCGAAGGCGAAGAACCTGGTGCCGGCGGCCAGCCCCTCGACCCACTCCTCCTGCTGCTCGGACGACCCGTATTCGAGCATCAGCAGCAACCCGATGTTGTTGCCGACGATGGCATGTTCGTTCTGCAGATCGCAGTGCAGCCCGAGGCCTTTCGACGCGAGGTGCTCACGGATGACCGCCATCGCGAGATTCGACCCGTCGCGTCCCCCGTACTCCTTGGGGAACGGGTACCGGAAGTGCCCGGCGGCGTCGGCACGACGCCGTGCCTCGGCCAGCAGTGCCTCCCATTCGGCGTTCGGCAGGCCGCCCCGCTCCCAGTCGGTCCGTGAATCCTCACGACGATGGTCGAAGAACCGGATGTTGTCGTCGGCCTGCTCGAGCGGCTTGATCTCGGCCTCGATGAAGGCGTCGAGCTCGTCGAGGTATTCCTTGAGCGAGTCGGGCAGTGCGAAGTCCACGGTGAATCCTCTTGTCTCCGGACGGTTCTTCTCGGTGTCGGTCTGGCGGGCGGCGGTCTCGCGGGGTCTCGGCAACTCCGATGCCGGTGGGCGGCGTCGGTCAGGGATGCGGAACCGCGAAGTACTTCGGGTTGGCCACCAGGAGGCGGGCCCGCACGTCGGCGATGATCGCGTCGCGCACCTTCTGGTCGGTGCCGTCGAGTTCGCCGGACCACAGCGCCGCGCACAGCGCCTTCTGATCGGCGACGCCCAACGCGGCGAGGCGGGCGGCGCTCTCGGCCGCCTGCGCCGGACCGAGCAACACCTGACGGCGCACGATGTCGACGACATTGCCCGCGACCCGGGTGTGGAACCGGATCTGCGGCGACATCTCTGCGGTGACGGACTCCGAGCGCAAGAACTCGGCCAACGCCTCGAGGAGTTCCGCCGCACCGGGCGCACCGTGGGGCTCCTCGTCCGGTGCGGGAAGCCCCGCGGCCAGCGGGTCGTCGACCACCTCCGGCGACACCAGCCCGAGATCGAGCAGGGCGTCGAATTCCTGTTCGGCACTCCGCCTTCCGATTGCGGCGAGCTCGACCGAACGTTCCACGCCGTCGAGGTGTCGGTTGGCCTGCACCGCGCAGATCAACCCCCACTTCACCGTGGCGTACAGCTCCCACCAGCGCAGGGTCTCGATGGTCGGCCGCCACCCCGCGACCTCGGCGTACGCATCGAGGAGCGCGGCCCGTTCTCCCATCCCCGCGACGGGTGCGGCCGCGCCGAACCGCCATGCCTTGGCGCACAGCCAACCCAGGTCCTCGATCGGGTCGCCGATGTGCACGAGTTCCCAATCCAGCACGGCGGCAATGCCTTCGTTGTCGACGAGCAGGTTCCCGAGCCGGAAATCCCCGTGCACCACACATGGCGCGGGGGACGGTTCGGGCGGGTTGTCCCGCAGCCATTGCACCGCCAGGACGAGACCGGCGGGCATGGCGTCGAACTCACGGGTGAAGAGCCGCCGCAGGCCCTCGATCGGATCGGTGAGCTCGGTCAGGTCCGGCGTCTTCGCCGGGTCGATCTGGTGCACTCGTGCCAGAATCCGTCCGCACTGCCCTACGAATCGCGACCGTGCCACGGCGTGGCCGTCGTCGCGCAGAATACGACGGGGGATCGACTCGCCGGAGATGAAATTCATGGCGAGATAGGGGAATCCGAGTGCGCTGCCCCCCGTGTCGATCTCCGGTTCGCCGGACTCCGGTTCACCGAGGCCCGAGTCGCCGATTCCCGAGTTACCGAATCCCGCGTCGAGGATCTCGGGGACCGGGACGCCGGCATCGGCCGCGGCACGCAATACCTGCGCCTCGGCGGCGAGACCGCCGTCATCGGTGGCGGTCGGAACGGCTCGGATGACGATCGGCTCTGTCCGTCCGGACCCGTCGACGAGGGACGCCGCGTAGGTGGCGCGGCTGGCGCCCGCGGGAAGTCGCCGCGCGGAGTCGACCGACACCGGGGTGCCGCGCCGCGCCGCGAGTCGCTCCGCGATCCGTGCGGCCACTTCCTGGGCTTCCGGCACTGACACGCAGATCCCGTCCTCTCGCTCACGGTGACTTCGGTTCGCCCGCTGGACTCCCGCGGTGATCCCCGCCACAGCGAAGCTAGCACGAGATCTGAATCCGGTGTCAGAAATGCCGGGCAGATAGTTCACCGCGTGGGCGTCTGGAATTCCGGCTGGTCGATGATGCGGACCCACGACCCATCGGGGCGGCGCGCCACCACCTGGGCGCGGGCACCGGCACCGTCGCGGGGCGGCGTCGAGGTGAGGGCGAGATCGTCTCCGAACATCAGGGTCGGCAGCGGCGGTTCGGGCACGAAGGTCGGGCGCTGTTCGAGGACCTTTGCCCACATGTCGCGGATCGCCCGCCGTCCGCGGGTCACCTGCCCCGGCGGGAAGGCCATGACCGCGTCCTCGTGGTAGAGCGATGCCACCGCATCGGCATCACCGGCGTTGGAGTACTCGACGAACAACCTGGTCAGGTCCTCCGGGGTGCGTGCGGTCTCGTACTCGGGCATGTCCTTCTCCTCTCGGTCGGTGGGGTTTCCGATCCCACCGTCGCGCGCCCGAGTGAATAAGTCCAACTGATGTGTCAGATACTGACTATCATTGATGGTTATGGAGTTGCGCCAGCTCGAGTACTGCGCGGCGGTGGCCGACGAGGGCGGTTTCACCGCGGCCGCGAGCCGCGTGCACACCACCCAGCCGAACATCAGCGCCCAGGTCCGAAGCCTCGAGAAAGAGCTCGGCGCAGCACTGTTCGACCGATCGGGCCGCACCGTCCGGCTCACCGACGCCGGGCGGGCGGCGTTACCCGCGGCGCGCGCCGCGCTGGCGGCCGCCGAGGAGGTGTCGCGCGCCGTCGCCGACGTCCGCGGACTGGTCCGCGGGAACCTGTCGGTCGGGATGATCGAGGGATGCACGATCACGCCCCTGTTCGCCGCACTCGGTGAATTCGGCGCGGCGCACCCGAAGGTCGGACTGAGCCTGCGCGAGGCGCCGTCGGACGCGCTGCTCGCCTCGGTGCTCGCGGGCGACCTCGACGTCGCGCTTGCCGGCTACGGCGACGAACTGCCGCGCGGCATCGACTCACTCACGGTCGTCGACGAGCCTGTCGTGGCGGTGGTGCCGGCCGGAATCGGCGGTGCCGCATCGCAGGTGACCCTCGACGAGTTGCGGAAACGCTCGCTGATCTGCCTTCCGTCCGGCGCCGGTATCCGGGCCGTCTTCGACCGGGCGGCATCGGCCCAGGGCACACCGATCCGTCCCGCCATAGAGGCGTCGTCACCCGACGCGATCCTCGAATTGGTTTGTGGCGGGCTGGGAACCGGAATCCTCAGCGAGTCGATCGCGGCCGCCGACGAGCGGGTCGTCGGACTCCGGATCAGTGACGCCGACACGCATGCGCGGCTCGGATTCGTCTGGCGAAGAGGTCCGTCGCCGGCCACGCTGCGTTTCCTCGGGATCGTGCGGGAGCACTTCGATCTCGCCGGTCGGCCCGGGACCGTCGCGAACTCGACCGCGCCGGCCCCGTAGCCGGCTCAGCCGGTGAACGCCTCCCCGCTCCCGCCGCCTTTCTCCGTGGCCCCGGTGTCGGCGGGATCGTCCATCGGCTTGCCGGCGATCCAGTCCCCGATGCTCAGACCCCAGCGGCCCCAGCGCTTGTCGAACCGGGCTGCGCGGGCCGTGGCCTTGGCCAGTTTCTCCTCCGAGTAGCGGCGCCGCGCCCATGTCGATTTCGGCCGGGCGAGCCGGATCGCCCCGGCCCACGCGAAGATCGGGACGAAGACACCGACGATCGCCGTCGAGTACTTGCCCTTGACAACGCAGAAGATCGCCGCGGCGATGTTGATCGGCGCGGTGACCGCGAAGGCGACCGGCCCGAACTCGACGTCGGTCTCGGTGTTGAACGGATTGAAGCCGAGGATGACCATGCCGAGCGCCGCCACGGTCAGCGCGACCACCTGCACCGACAGCTGGCCCTCGCGCGACCAGTAGACGTCTTGCAGACGCAGGATCAGCGCGAACTCGTCGAGCACCAGGGACGCGCCGATGCCGATCATCACGGCACTGATCGACGCACCCGGTTGGATGCCGTTGACGCCGACCGAGATGAACGCGCCGACGATCGTGAGCACGAGCCCGGGCACCATGTGGTGCACGTGGATCCCGCCGGAGACGTTGTTGCGGAACGGCCCCTTGCCGGCGCGGATGAGCCGGGTGATCATGCGCGTCACGATGAACGTGACGACGAAGGACGCGAACAGCAGGAACAGCGGAAGTCGTTGATGGGTCAGTTCATCGAAGAATTCCACCGGTCACCCACTCTCGTCACGCGGGCACGATGCCGGTGCGTCGCTGCTCGATGATCAGACAGCGGTCCTCGACGTAGAGCAGTCCGGCATCCTCGGCGATCTTGCGCGCTTCCGGCGAGGTGATGCCGAGCTGCAGCCACAGCGCGGTCGCGCCCGCCTCGACTGCGGCACGCGCGACCTCGGCGCATTCGGGTCCGGGCCGGAACACGTCGACGAGGCCGACCTGTTCGGGGATCTCGTCCAGCGAGCGGTAGACCTTCTCCCCGACGATCTCGTCGGCGGTCGGGTTGACCGGGATGATGCGCCAACCGAGGTGCTTCATGTGCGCCGGAACCTCGTTGGCGGCCTTGGCCGGATTGGCGCTGGCGCCGACGACGGTGATCGTGTCGTAGGTGGAGAGGATCTGCTCGACGATCTCGTCGGTGGGGCGGGGTTCGTGGGTAGCCATTCTGCGAGTCTATGTGCGCGCTACGGCCCGGGAGTGACGACGGTCTCGCCGCCTCACCGCAACACGCCGTGCATCACGATCGCCGACAGCCGGTCCGCCCAGGTGTCGTCGAACTCGCCGTCGCGGAGCATGAGCGCGTGCAGCATCGCCGAACCGCCGATGACCTCGATGAGCCGGTCGGGATCGACGTCGGGGTGCACCTCGCCGCGCTCGACCGCCACGACGAGTCGTTCGCGCACGGCGTCGAAGACGTTCGCGAAACCCGCGTGCACACGCCCGGCGAGGTCGGGGTCGGCGGACATGTCGGCGATCAGACCCGGCAGCGCCGCGCGGGCGACCGGGCCGGCGAACAGATCGCCGGCCGATTCGATCATCGCCCGCAGGTCGTCGGCGACCTCGCCGCTCGACGGGGGCAGCCGCGTCATGTGGGCGAACACCAGATCGTGAACGAGTTCGGTCTTGCCCGACCACCGCCGGTACAGCGCGGTCTTGGTGGTGCCCGCGCGCTCGGCGATCGCGGCGAGTGACAGCTTGCGATATCCGACCTTCACGACGAGCTCGGCCGCCGCCGCCAGGACGGCCGCGTCGATGCGCGCGTCGCGAGGACGGCCCGCGCCGATCTCGACCGCACCAAGGGCGAACGCCTCCGATTCCCCGAGGGCGGAGCCCTCCGAATCGATACCGCCGGCGGAGCCCTCCGAATCGATACCGCCGGCGGAGCCCTCCGAATCGATACCGCCGGCGGAGCCCTCCAGATCTGCACCGACGGCGGAGCCGTCCGAACCTGCATCCATGAGACCCACCCTCACGATCCGTCGCGACTTTCCGGAAGTCGCTGCGCGAAGCGCACCACATCTGCTGTCATTACGCTACTCACCGTAGCGAAACTCTTGGGGGTTGTCGTGGCCACCGAACCCGCCGTCGAACACATCGACCATCTGCAGCGCTCCAGCCGGGACACCGCCTCGGTCCCGCAGACACTCGCCGGCTGGCTGGCCGGCCAACCGGACACGCCCGACGCCATACCCGTGGTGACGGTGGAGGCCGGTGTCGACTCCAACGGAATGTCGTCGGAGACGATCCCCGTCACCGCAACCTGGGCCGGCTCGCCCACCCGGGATTGGGTGATGCGCATGGCACCGGCCGCCGGCGACGTGCCGGTCTTCCGCACGTACCGCATGGATCACCAGTTCGAGGTGATGCGTCTGGTCGCCGAGCTCACCGATGTCCCCGTGCCGCAGGTGCACCACCTCGAGGAGACGGGATCGCTGCTCGGCGCGCCGTTCTTCCTCATGGACCGGCACGCCGGCGACGTGCCACCCGACGTCATGCCGTACACGTTCGGCGACAACTGGTTCGCCGATGCCTCCGCGGCGGAACGCCGCCGCATGCAGGACGCGCTGGTCCACGTGATCGCCGACCTGCACGCGATCCCCGACGCGCACGACCGCTTCGGTTTCCTCCTCGACGGTCTGCCACCCGGAAACACCGTTCTGGCAAGACTTCTCGCATGGTTGCGGGACTGGTACCAGCTCTCCGTGGAGGGCATCGGCCCCTCGCCCCTCGTCGAGCGCGCACTGACGTGGCTCACCGAGAACTTCCCCGACCACGCGGCGCGCGCCGAGTCGGTGCTGTCCTGGGGAGACGCGCGGCTGGGCAACATGATGTTCGTCGACGCCGCGCCGACCGCCGTACTCGATTGGGAGATGGCACGTCTCGGCCCGCGTGAACTCGACGTGGCGTGGGCGATCTTCGCCCACCAGGTGTTCCAGGAACTCGCCTCGATGGCGGGCCTGTCCGGACTTCCCGATCTCCTGCGCGAGGAGGACGTCCGCGCAACGTATCTCGACCGAACCGGGGTCGAGCTCGGCGACCTGCGGTGGTTCCACGTGTTCGCGGCGGTCCAGTGGTGCTGTGTGTTCATGCGCACCGGGGCGCGTCGAGTCCACTTCGGGGAGATGGAACGCCCCGACGACGTCGACGGCACCCTGTTCTATCACCGCCCCCTGCTCGAACGTCTGCTGGAGGAATCCTGACATGAGCCGCACCGGCCTCGGCCCCCTCGACGAGTACCCGATTCACCAACTGCCGCAACCGATCGCGTGGCCGGGCAATTCGGACCGCAACTTCTACGACCGCGCCTATCTGAACGCCCACGACCGCAGCGGGAACGTCTTCCTCATCACCGGTATCGGCTACTACCCCAACCTCGGCGTCAAGGATGCCTTCGTCCTCATCCGTCGCCGGGACTCCGGCGGAGCGGACACGCAGACGGCGGTCCACCTGAGCGACGCCATCGACGACGACCGTCTCGACCAGCACGTGGGCGGGTACCGACTCGCGGTCGACGAGCCCTTGCGCACACTACATCTCACGCTTGCCGAGACCGAGGGGATCGCGCTCGACCTGCACTGGGAGGGCCTGTTCGACCCGCTGCTCGAACAACCCCACCTCATGCGCCAGGGCATAAAGGTCACGCTCGACGCGCAGCGCTTCGCGCAGGTCGGGTCGTGGCGGGGCAGCATCACCGTCGACGGCGAGACCATCGACGTCGACCCGTCGACCTGGATGGGCACCCGCGATCGATCGTGGGGCATCCGTCCCGTGGGCGAACCCGAACCCGCCGGCCGCCCGGCGGATCCGCCGTTCGAGGGCATGTGGTGGCTGTACGTGCCGATGGCGTTCGACGACTTCCAGGTCGTGCTCATCGTGCAGGAGGACCCCGACGGTTACCGCACCCTCAACGACTGTTCGCGGGTCTGGAAGGACGGCCGCGTCGAGCAGCTCGGCTGGCCGCGCATCTCCGTCCACTACGCGTCGGGCACCCGGATCCCCACGGGTGCGACGATCTCCGCGACCGCGTCGGACGGATCGCCGGTGACGCTGGAGGTGGAGTCGCTGCTCGCCGTGCCCATCCACGTCGGCGGCGGCTACGGCGGCGATCCGGACTGGCAGCACGGCATGTGGCGCGGCGAGGACTTCACCGAACGCGTCACCTACGACATGACCAGCCCGGAGATCGTGGGGCGCACCCCGTTCGGCGTCATCGACCACGTCGGTAAGGCGGTGTGCCGGGAGGCCGACGGCACGACCCGCACCGGGTGGGGCCTGTTCGAGCACGGCGCGCTCGGCCGCCACGACCCGTCCGGTTTCGCCGACTGGCTCAGCGTCGCCCCCTGACCCGGGGGCCGGAACACCTGATCCCCCACCCGACCACCCGAGCACCCGAGCACCCGAGCACCCGAGCACCCGCGAAATCGCGGTTCACCTCGGAATCGCGAGCTCCAACTCGCGATTCTTTCGGTCAACCTGCGATCCTCCGGCTGCTCCTGCCCGGCGGGGTCTCGACGGCGCTCAGTCGAGACCCGACAGGAACTCGTCGATACGCGGCCACGTCTCCTCGACGGCCGCCGACCCCGCGATGAGCCCGAGGTGACTCGTCTCGACGGTGGTGAATTCGACGTGCGGAGACCCGGTGAACAGGTCGACGCCGTGGTGCGCTGCCTCCCAGCTCACGATCGCGTCCCGGTGGCTGCCGAAGAGCTGCACCGGCACGTCGACCTTCGAGAGCTCGACGGTCACGTCGTCGAAGTGCAGAACCCCACGCGCGAGCTCGCCGCGCATGATGAAGTTCTCCCACATCTGCTGCGATGCCTTGCCCGGATAGCCCGGCATCGTCTCCTGGAATCGGTCGATGGCCTTCATCCGCGTCAACGCCTCGGTGTCGTGGGCGTTGCGGATGATGTAGCCGGGTTTCTTGAGCTCCCGCTGCCAGGCGGTCCCGCGGTAGGCGACCTGCACGAGCGGCGCCGGGATGCCGCCGAGCGCCCGCAACGCCAGCGACACCGGCGCGGTGCCGATCGGCTTCATCAATGTCTTGACCAGCGGGTACGGCGGGATCCGGTCGTAGTCGAGGGGTGTCCCGACCGCGGTGACCGACCGGACCGGAAGGCCGGGATTCGCCGCGATCGTCAGGAAGGCGATGGTCCCGCCGAGACTCCACGAGATCAGGTCGACCTTGCCGGCCTGATCGCCGTCGCCGTAGAAGTCGGTGATGGTCCCGGCGATCGCGCCGGGCACGATGTCGCCGAAGAAGTCCTCGAACCCGAGGTCCCGGTCGTCACGGGTCATCTCCCCGAAGTCGACGACATACGGCACCCGGCCGGTGGCCAGCAGATGTTCGACGAGACTCAGGCCCGGCGTCAGGTCATAGCAGTTCGTCGACACCGCCAGCGGCGGGATCAGCAGCACCGGGCGGGTCGACGCCGCCCGCGCCGAGGTCAGTTCCTCGTCGGTGCCGTAGCGACGCAACTGCCGATGCGGCGCGTCGACGAGCACGGTGTTCGGCGTCGGGCGGGTCTCGCCGACCTCCCCGCCGCGTGCCAGGTGGATCAGCGTCGCGACACCGTCGAGACCACCCATGTGGACGTTCCTCCCCCGTCGATCGGATCAATTCCCGGACGCCTCCGGGCACGTGACGCAGCCATTCAACACGGTCCGCAACCGGTCCACATGATTGGGGGCGGTCACCCGTGGGTACGCGACGGATCCGCGACCGAGACCGCGTCGAAGGAATATCAGGTCGAAGGAATATCAGACAGTCGCGCCGACCCACCGACGTGCCGGTGCCGACGAGGAGGACAGCCATGGCCGAAGAACTCAACGACGTCACCGTCGCCTTCCTGGTCGCCGCGGAGGGCGCCGAACAGGTCGAACTCACCGAACCGTGGAAGTCCGTCGAGGCATGCGGCGGCAAGCCGGTGCTCGTATCGCTGGAACCCGGCACCATCCAGGCCTTCGACCATCTCGACCGCGCCGACACGTTCCCGGTCGATGTGACGCTCGCCGACGCGCGGATCGCCGACTTCGACGCCCTCGTCCTGCCCGGTGGCGTCGCGAACCCGGATTTCCTGCGCGTCTCGGCGCCCGCCGTCCGCTTCGTGCGCGGCTTCTTCGAGGCCGGCAAGCCGGTCGCCGCGATCTGTCACGCGCCGTGGACGCTCATCGAGGCCGACGTGGTGCGGGGCCGCACGCTCACCTCCTACCCGAGCGTGAAGACCGACGTCATCAACGCCGGCGGCAATTGGGTCGACGAGGAGGTCGTCACCTGCCGCGGCGGCGACAGCGTGCTGATCACCAGCCGGCGGCCCGACGACCTGCCGGCGTTCAACGCCGCGCTCGTGTCGGTGTTCGCACACAGCCGCGTCCCGAACTGAGTCATCGGCGCCGCCATCTCCCGATCACGGGGGGGGGCAGGAGAGCACGCGCGATCGCCACGAAGGCCCCACGGGAGACACCGTCGGGGCCTCCGCGGCCTGCCGGCGTCACACCACCGAGATCGGCCCGTTCTCCCGCCCGGTCAGCACCAGCAGCGCCCGCTCGCCCTGCCCCGTGATCCGCGCGGCCTCGGCGGCCGTGGACAGCGCCGACGCGAGCACCGCCGACGGAAGGGGCGACGACGAGCCGATCGCCCGTGCGATATCGAGGCCGTGCACCGCGAGCTCGAAGGTCCGGGTGGGCAGGTAATCGGACAACAGGATGCCGCCCCACGGGGTGGCCACCGGCCGGTCGGCGATGCCGTCGAGCGCGGCCGCGGCCCGATCCCGCCGCGCGGCCGCCTCGGCCAGGGGATCGTCGCCGAGCTCGACGCCGGCCGCAACACCGCGGGCGGTGACCTCCGGCGCCGACGCGAGTCCCTGGATCTTCGCGTAATAGCTTCCGACGCGGTCGATGTCGACCTCCGGTTCGGGCTGGTCGAGATAGTCTGCGACGGTCGTCAGGGAGCGGGTCGTATGGCCGACCAGCGACCGGACCGTCCACTCACCGAGACCCGGTGCCTCCCACTGTTCGTCGGTGATCTCGTCGATGAGGGCGAGCAAGTGCGCTGCGCCCGCGAGGTAGTCGTCGACCACCGGCCGCAGGTTCCGGTCATCCACCATGGTGTTCCCTTTCGTTCGCGGAAACCGCCGTCCGAGCACACGATATGCGGCGCGGTGCCGACCTCGACGCGCGAGGTCGACGACCCGGCTCGTACCGTGGTCGTCATGACCACCGACTCCCCCTCCCGCGACCGCGCCGCCACCGGCGTCGACACCCGCCACCTCATCCGGTACGGCGGCCAGTTCTCGCCCGAGCCGATCGTGCGGGCGTCGGGAAGCTGGGTGGAGACCGCCGGAGGCCGTCGCCTGCTCGACTTCACCTCAGGGCAGATGTCGGCGATCCTCGGCCATTCCCATCCCGACATCGTCGCGACGGTGACCCGCCAGATCGGTGAGCTCGACCACCTGTTCAGCGGCATGATCTCCCCACCGGTCGTCGAACTCGCGGCCCGGCTCACCGAGACCCTGCCCGAGTCGCTGGACAAGGTGCTGCTGCTGAGCACCGGCGCCGAATCCAACGAGGCCGCGATCCGGATGGCCAAGCTGGTCACCGGGAAGCACGAGATCGTGTCGTTCGCCCGCTCCTGGCACGGCATGACGCACGCCGCCGCGGCGTCGACCTACAGTGCCGGACGCACCGGCTACGGCCCGGTCGCGCCCGGCAACTTCGCCCTGCCGACCCCGAATCCGTACCGGCCGGATTTCACGAATCCCGACGGCACCCTGGACTGGCAGCGACAGCTCGACTTCGGTTTCGAGCTCATCGACGCCCAGTCGACCAGCTCGCTGGCCGCCTGCATCGTCGAACCGATCCTGTCCTCCGGCGGCGTGATCGTCCCTCCGCCCGGCTATTTCGCGGCACTCAAGCGCAAGTGCGAGGAGCGCGGAATGCTGCTCATCCTCGACGAGGCGCAGACCGGGTTGTGTCGCACCGGTTCCTGGTACGCCTTCGAACGCGATGGCATCGTCCCGGACATCCTCACCCTGTCGAAGACCCTCGGCGCGGGGCTGCCGCTGGCGGCGGTCGTCACCTCCGCCGAGATCGAACAGGCCGCCCACGACCGCGGATATCTCTTCTTCACGACCCACGTCTCCGACCCGCTGGTCGCGGCGGTCGGCCTCACCGTCCTCGACGTGCTGGCGCGCGACCGTCTCGATGCCCGTGCGGCGCGGGCGGGTTCGCTCCTGCGCGACGGCCTCGAGGAGATCCGGGGTCGGCACGAGTGCGTGGGCGACGTGCGCGGACGCGGACTCATGCAGGGTATCGAGCTCGTCACCGACCGGGAGACCAAACAGGGTGCGGACCGGCTGGGAGCCGCGATCACGACGCGATGCTTCGAACTCGGCCTGCACATGAACGTCGTGCAGCTCCCCGGGATGGGCGGCATCTTCCGGATCGCGCCGCCGCTGACCGCCTCCGACGACGAGCTCCGCACCGGACTGGAGATCCTGGACACCGCGATCGGCGAATGTGCCGCCACGACTTGGTGATCCGGTGAGCGCCGGTTGGCCGACGAGACCGGGTCAGGCCGGCGGGCCGTCGACCTTGTGCCCGGTCTCGAGCTCGGGGTCGCTGCTCTCGGTGGCGAGCTTCGTGGTGCGCTTGTAGAGGATCGCGACCACGGCGGCGAACACGATGACGCCGAGGATCTGCGCCCATGTCTCGAAGCCGTCGCCGACGACGGCGAGCACCGAGTCGTCTCCGGTCGCCGCGACGATGCCGGCGTACACCACGCCGAACAGCGCCTCACCGACGATGAGACCGGTGGCGAGCAGGACGCCCATGCGCTTCTTGTGCTCGACCGCACCGCCCGAGCGTTCGGCCCACTTGTCGTAGAAGTACCCGAGGAACGCGCCCACCGGGATGATCAGTGTCACCGACATGGGCAGGTACATGCCCATGCCGACGGCCAGTGGCGGGATGCGGAAACGTCCGGCACGGCCGAGGAGCTCGTCGACGAGGATGACGACGGCGCCGATCAGCGCGCCGAGCCCCACCAGCCCCCAGTTCAGGTCGGCGCCGAGCACGCCCTTCGCGAGCGTCGACAACAGCCCCGCCTGCGGCGCGGCCAGCGCGTCGGGACCGGCGCCGGGCGCGCCGACGAAACCGAAGACGTCGTACATGAGGCCGAGGATCGGCGGGATGATCGCCGAACCGAACAGCACGCCCACCACCAGCGCCACCTGCTGCTTCCACGGCGTCGCGCCGACCAGCTGACCGGTCTTGAGGTCCTGCAGGTTGTCGTTGGAGATGGTCGCGACACCGAACACGATCGCCGCCGTGAACAGCGTGTAGGCGATGAGCGCATCGGTGTGCGAGTCGTCGGTCGCCCCGTAGACGGCCTTGATGAGGATGGCCGCGATCAGCACGACGAGGATGCCGACGCCGGAGATCGGCGAGTTCGACGACCCGATCAGACCGGCCATGTAACCGCAGACCGCCGCGACGGCCAGGCCGATCACGAACACGAACACGACGCTGACCGTGATGATCCCGGCGGCGCTGCCCTCGAGCACGGTGCTGTGCACGAAGTCCCACAGCAACAGGCCGATCGGGATGAGCAGCACGAGGATGCTGCCGCCGACGATGTTGAACGGGATGTCGCGCTCGGTGATGTCGACGGTCACGCCATCGCGTCGCGACCGCGAGGAGGCCAGCGAGCCCTTGATGCCGCCGACGATCGGACCCATCACCTTGATGAGGGTCCAGATCGCGGCGATGGCGATGGCGCCTGCACCGATGAGGCGCACGTCGTTGGCGAACACCCCGGACACGATGTCGCCGAGCGCTTCGCCCGGTTCGCCGGCATTCTGGCTCTGGATCGGCAGCAGCACGCCGTAGGAGATGACCAGCCCGATCAGCATCGCGATGCCCACCGTGACGCCGACGAGATGCCCGATTCCGATGAGGGACATGGACAGTCCGGCGGTGAACAGGGTGCCGCCCGCGCCGACCTTGATCGTGGCGGAGATGGCGTCGCTGAGGACCCTCAGCTTGGCCAGGAGTGCGAATCCGGCCGAGGCGATGGAGCCGACGATGATCGCGCGCAGGCCGGCCCTGTTCTCCCGGGCCCCGCCGGTGGAATCACCGACCTTCAGGACCTCGGCTGCCGCAACGCCTTCCGGATACGGGAGATCCGAGCCGGTGACGAGGGCCCGCCGCAGCGGGATGGAGTACATCACGCCGAGGATGCCGCCGATCGCACACACCGCGACGGTGATCCAGTACGGGAAGCCCGTCCACCAGCCGATCATCACCAGGCCGGGGATGACGAAGATGATCGCCGAGAGTGTACCGGCCGCGGACGCGATGGTCTGGACGATGTTGTTCTCGACGATGGTGTGGTTCGCGAAGTTGCGCAGGATGCTCATCGAGATGACCGCCGCCGGGATGGCCGTGGCGAAGGTGAGGCCCACCTTGAGACCGAGGTACACGTTGGCGGCGGTGAAGACAAGAGTGATGACGCCACCGAGGAGAATCCCTCGAAGCGTCAGTTCGGGCAGACTTCTCGCAGCCGTCGGCGTCGTCGCCATTGAAGGATCCCTCCCGCGGATCGTGACCGGTTCGCGGGTCGTGTCCACGGGCCGGGGTCACAGGTGTCGGTCGCTTCACCATAGGTCGGCCGGGTCTGCCACGCACGCACCCCCCGCCGTATCGGTCGGCCGACGGTCGCGCGCCGGGACGATGCCACGCGTCGGCGAACCGTACTCGGGACGGGACGGCCGGTAGGGCATCATTTATCCATGACCGAGGGGAAGACGGAGCAGTCCGCCCGCACCCGGCAAGCACTCATCACCGCGGCGGAGAAGCTGATCGCCCTGCACGGCGTGTCCGCGGTGTCGAGCAGGCAGATCAGCAAAGCCGCCGGTCAGGGCAACAACTACGCGGTCGGGCACCACTTCGGCAGCAAGGCGGACCTGATCCGGGCGGCGCTCACGGTCCACAACACCCCGCTCGATGAGTTGCGCCGGAAGGCGCTCGACGAGATCGGGCCCGACCCCGGGGTCCGCGACTGGGTCCGGTGTCTGGTCCGACCCGAGATCGAGTACCTGGGCCGGCTCGCCTCCCCCACCTACTTCGCGCGGTTCTTCGCGCAGGTGTCCGCCGACCCGTCGACCACCACGCTGCTCTACGAACAGATGGGCGGGTCCGCACCACTGCTCGCGATCCTCGAGGGCTTCTACGGCGCGCTGCCCCCGTTCCCCGACGACGTGCTCGAGATCCGCAACAACATGACGCGCCACATCATCGTCAACACCCTCGCCGACATCGAGCGCGCCGCCGAGGACCCCGCCCACACCCCGACGCCGTGGGAACGCCAGTGTGAGATCGTGGTCGACGCCCTCACCGGGATGTGGCTCGCGCCGGTCACCCCCGATTCGCCCTGAGGCGCGACGAGGGGCCTCGACCGGTCAGATCACCGTCCCCACGTCCTTCGCGACGATGTGGTCGAGCGCGCGTTCGGCGACCGCGGCGATGGTCATCGACGGATTGCACGCCGCGGTGGTGCCGGGCATGAGGGCGCCGTCGATCACGTAGAGACCGCGCTGCCCCTTCACCCGGCCCTCGAGGTCGCAGACGACACCCATGTTCGCCCCACCCAGCGAATGCCAGGTCGACGGGAAGGTCGCATTGGTATCGACGAGGATCGCGTCGGGACCGGCGATCCTGCGGACCGCGCGATCGATGTGTGTGGTCTGGATCTCCGAGTCACCCTCGTGCGGCCACTTCAGGATCGCGTCCCCCGCAGCGGAATCGTAGGTGATCACGCCGCGTCCCGAACTGACCCCGAAGCCGACGAGCATCGTCGTCCGGGCCCGGACCGGCAGGGGCGGCAGCGACGCCTGGACGACGGTGAACGCACTCTTCGGGTCGCTCCAGTTGGGGCTGCCGTACACAACCGGACCGCCTTGCACCGCACCGAATTCCAGGCTCGGACTGGTCCAGGTGTAGATGCGGTCGGCGTTGGTTCCCCAACCGTGTCCGAGGCCGTCGGGCAGGTCGGTGATCGTCCCGGCCTCCCGGGCTTTGACCAACAGCTTCGTGGTGTTGACGCTGCCCGCCGACAGGATGAGCGCCTTGGCGACGATCTCCTTGTGCTCCAGCACCTTTCCGGTCTCGTCGGTCCGTTCGACGTCTAGTGACCACTTGCCGTCCTTCCGCCGGGAAACCTGCCTCACGGTATGCAGGGTGCGCACGGTGACGAGTCCGGTCGCCTCGGCCTGACGGATGTAGGTGACGTCGATGCTGTGCTTGCCGCCGTTGTTGACGCCGATCGCGCCGTCACCGTTGGTGTATGCCGGTTTCATCTCGCCGCGGAGTTCGGCCTCCGCGTAGCTCCAGTCGATGGGCATCGGGATCTTCTGCAGCGGAAGGCCCTCCGCCCGAACACGTTTCGCGAACTGGCGCGAAGCCAGGTACTGCGGCGCACGGATCAGCGAGTCCGGCGCGACGGCCACCTGTAGCATCTTCGCGACCCGCGGGTAGTGGACGCGGTTCATCAACTGCCAGTCGAGGGCGTTGGGGAAGTGTTCGTTGAACACCGCCTCGCTCGGCTGCAGGGTCATTCCCTGGTACACCAGCGAGCCGCCACCGAGGCCGGCGGGGCACAGCGCCGTCATGTTCACGCCCGCAACCGATTCGAACAATCCCACATAGGGTTCCACGCTGAGTGGCCTGCCGAACGGGTTCGGCGTGGACTCGTGCCAGAGCATCCGCTTGTCGGGCTTCGACGACCGGGGGAAGGTCTCCGCGTTCGGCCCGGTCGGCCAGCGCTTTCCGCGTTCGAGCAACAACACCGGGACACCTGCCTGCGCCAGCCGCAATGCGGCGACCCCGCCGCCGAAACCGGAGCCGACGACGACCACCCGGTGTTCCTCGCGCGTGCTGCGCACCCGCCGTGACGGCGTCGCCGACGCCGGGGCGCCGATGGAGGTTGCCGCCGCGCCCGCGACGGTGACGGCCGCGGCCTTGAGGAAGGTTCGTCTCGTCGCTGGGGCCCCGGACATGCATCTCCTGTCGTCGGCGCACGGGAGGGTTCCCGCACGCACGTGCTGAGGGAGCCCACGGCAGATCTCGCCGCGGGCGGGAGAACCTGGGCGGCCCCGGACCTCGCGGCCGCCCGGAGAAGGATTCGGTATACGAGGCGGCTGTGTCAAGGGCTACAAGCCTTTTCGGTCTCGAATCCACACTCGACCGCCGGCGCCCTTGACAGATCTTCAGTCATATGACTGAATCGTTCTCCTACGGGCCCGGACCCTCAGGCCCCATGACGTCGGCGATCGAGTGATCCGGTGTGTGTGAGCGGCCGCGGTGCGCAGAGGGGTGCACATCACGGCCGGACCGACGCGCACCCGTCGGGCACGATCGCCGCTGTTACGATGGCCCGACCGATTACGGCCGGGGGGGGAGTTGCATGTCAGATCACTTGCGGGACAAGACCATCATCATCACCGGGGCGGCCGCCGGTTTCGGCAAGACCATCGCCGAGAAGTGCGCCGCACGGGGTGCGCACGTCGTCGGAGTGGACATCGACGCCGATGCGCTGCAGATGGTCGTGGACGGGATCGCGGCGAGCGGTGGTTCGGCGATCGCACATGCGGCCGACGTGACCGACATGCGACAGATGAAGGACGGTGCCCGTCTCGCGGTCGACAGGTTCGGCGCGATCGACGTCATCGTCAACAACGCCGGGGTCATGCCGCTGGCGTTCTTCGCCGATCACGAACGTGCCTGGGAGAGGTGGCACCGGGCGATCGACATCAACATCAAGGGTGTGGTCAACGGGATCTCCGCGGTCTACGACCAGATGATCGCGCAGGGGCGCGGGCACGTCGTGAACATCGCGTCGATCTACGGCAACGGCGGATTCGAGGGTTCTGGCGTGTACAGCGCGACGAAGGCCGCCGTGACCATGCTCTCGGACTCGTTGCGAATCGAGGCCAAGGGCAAGATCAAGGTCACCACGGTCAAGCCGACCGGGGTCGCCGGCACCAATCTCGCGAGCTGGATCGTCAACGACCGCGCGATCCGCGGCATCGTCGGCCAGCGCGCGGCGTCGTACAAAGAGCACGTCGGCCAGATGCTCAGGGGTGAGCTTCCCGAAGCCCTGACCGACGTCGACTCGATCCAGTACTGGCTCATCACGCCGGAGGACCTCGCGAACGCAGTGGTACACGTGATCGACCAGCCGTGGGGCATCAGCCTCTCGGACGTGACGGTTCGTGCGAGTGGCGAGGACTACCTGTACTGATCCGGACCCTTGACGGCTCGCAGCGCAGAAGTCGGCGTGCCGCAGCCACCGGGGCGGTGTGGGACTCAGTGCGGCCGGCGCACCTCACCGCGGTACTTGCGGTGGTACTCGTCGTAGAGGTCGGCGTTCTTCTCCCGCTCGAGACGGTTCACCAGGTCCGGGTTGAGGCCGTGCTGCGCGAGACGGTGACGGCGGTAGACGCGGTTGAGCGCGATCGAGAAGAACAGGTAGGCGAGCAGGATGGGCATCGTCATCGTGAAGCGGACACCGAAGTCGGCCGGGACGAGCCACATCGGGGCGAGGATGATGATGCAGGGGATCGCCCAGCGCACGACCATGCGGAGCGACGCACCCGGACCCGTGAGATCCTTCTCGACCCACTCGGTCATCGACTTCGGGAGAGGGGCCCAGTAGGCGTACTTGATGTACTGCCAGGTGGACGGGGTGGTGCGTTCGGTTGTTGTGCTCACCATTCGATCGTGCACCATCACGGCGGGTGGTCCCAAAAACTCCGTCGCACGTCACAGAGACCAGAGGACCGCCCGGCGACGCCGATCCGTGCGGCCCAGACCTGCGGAATCCGGCATATCGAACACGTGCCGAGTGTGCTCGGCCACCACGCTCGGTACCCTGACCGCGACCCTGCGTCGCACCACCTCCGAAAGGACCCGCGATCATGAGCTCGGACTCGACCACCGCCGCACCGGGCGACCCGATCGACTCCGACGCCATCAGTGGCCTCGAGGCGGAGCTGACCGACTTCTGGCGGCGCGGCCGCATCCGGACCCGCCTGCGCGCCCGTGCGATAGACCCACGCCTCGATCCGTCCTGCTATCCGCTCATCACAGTGCTCGCCCGCCACAACTCGATGCCGATGTCCGAGCTGGTCAGCGCCGTGGGCATGGAGAAGTCGACGGTCACGCGGCAGATCGACGCCGTGGAACGACTCGGCCTCGCCGAGCGCCATCCCGATCCCCGTGACGCCCGCGCTCGCGTCGTGACCCTGACCCCGCACGGCCGCGAACGCGTCGACGCGGTCCTCGCCTCCGCGGTCACCGAGTGGCGCGCACGGCTCGCGAAATGGGACCCGGAGGACATCCGCACCCTCACCCGCCTGCTGCATCGCCTCAGCGAAGCCGCCTCGGACGACCCCGCCTCGCGCACGGACGCCCAGTCCTGAGAGGCACGACACACTCGTCCCGGGATCGCGGGGAATAACTCAGATCGTTGCGCGTTACACCTTTCGCGCCCTATAGTTGCAGTATTCAACTAAACGGGCGTCCCCTGTGCCCGTTTTCATCACCCCTCCGGCACGCAGAGATCGCGACGTCGACCGAGCCCACGTCGACGCGCCACCCGCGCGCCCGCCTGAACCGCGCCGTTTCACCGACGACGCCCTACACGACCGAGGAACCGCCTGCATGACAACGTCCCCGACCCGCGTCGAACCCGCGGACACCCCGATGACGCATCGCCAGCGCATCAACGCGCTCATCGGCCTGCTGCTGGGCATGTTCGTCGCCCTCATGTCGGCGACGATCGTGTCGAACGCGCTGCCGACGATCATCACCCAGCTACACGGAACACAGGATCAGTACACCTGGGTGGTCACCGCGACGTTGCTGGCATCGACCGCCGCGACCCCGATCTGGGGCAAGCTGTCCGACGTCTTCAGCAAGAAGCTGCTCGTCCAGCTGTCGCTCGCCGTCTTCACCATCGGCTCGATGCTCGCGGGTCTGTCGACCACCGTCCCGATGCTGATCGGATTCCGCGTCGTCCAGGGTCTCGGACTCGGCGGTATGCAGTCGCTGGTCATGATCGTCATCGCGTCGATGTTCAGCCCGCGGGAACGCGGCCGCTACCAGGGCGCGATCGCCGGTGTCATGTCACTGGCCACCGTCGCCGGCCCGCTGCTGGGTGGCGTCATCGTCGACACGAGCTGGCTCGGCTGGCGGTGGACGTTCTATGTGTGCGTCCCGCTCGCGGTCATCGCCATGATCGTCGTCCAGCGCACGTTGAACCTGCCGCTGATCCGTCGCGAGGTCCACATCGACTACGCGGGAGCCCTGCTCATCGCGGCCGGCGTCAGCGTCCTGCTGATCTGGGTCACGCTTGCCGGCAAGAACTTCGACTGGGCCTCGACCACCTCATTCGGCCTCATCGCCCTCGGCCTCGCGATGCTGGCCGTCGCCCTCTGGGTGGAGTCCAGGGCGAAGGACCCGATCATCCCGCTGTACCTGTTCAAGGACCGCACCACCACCCTCGCGACGATCGCGAGCATCGCGGTCGGCGTGGCACTGTTCGGCGGCGCCGTGTTCCTGGGCCAGTACTTCCAGATCGCCCGTGGCTACTCCCCGACCGCAGCGGGCCTCCTGACGCTCCCCATGGTCATCGGCTCGCTCGTCTCGGCCACCGTGTCCGGGCGACTGATCACCAAGTTCGGCCGCTGGAAGGCATACCTGGTCGCCGGCTCGATCGTGATGGCCCTCGGCTTCGGCCTGCTCGCGACCATCGACTCCCACACCAACATGGCGGTGCTCGGGTGCTACCTGTTCGCGCTCGGCCTCGGCATGGGTATGACCATGCAGAACCTGGTGTTGGCCGTCCAGAACACCATCGCCCCGCGCAATCTCGGTGCGGCGACGTCGGTCGTCACGTTCTTCCGGTCGCTCGGCGGTGCAGCCGGCGTCTCGATCCTGGGCGCGGTGCTGTCGAACCACGTCGCCGATCTGATCGCGCAGGGGCTGCGTGCGGTCGGCATCACCCAGACCGGTTCCGGCGGCGCGGGTCTGTCGAACCTCAACGAGCTGCCCGCACCGATCGAGGCCATCGTCCGCGGCGCCTACGGTGACGGCACCGCACGGATCTTCCTGGTCTCGATGGTGATGGCGCTCGTCGGCACGCTGGCGGTGCTGTTCATCAAGGAGGTCGCGCTGAACACCCTCAATGCCGAGGACCAGCGCCGCGCCGAGGCCGCCCTCGCCGCGTCGGGGGATGCCGGACCCACCCCGGCCGCGGTTACGGCCGCAACGACCCTCGACGCAACGACCGCCGCCGCAGGGCCCGCCGCCGAGGGCGCCCACGCCGGCCCCGCCCGTCGGGTCGTCACCGGCGCCCCGGCCTCCACGGAGTCCGATCGTCGATCATGACGACCGGCGCCTGTCCCGGAGCACCCGGACGCTGATGCGCACCAGCTGAACGAGACCGATCGCGGCCGCCGCCAAGGTGGCCGCGATCGCCGTCTGCGCCCACGGCCAGGGGGCCACGCCATCGCGACCGGCGGCCGGGACGTCCACGGGATATTGCAGGCTCTTCGCCACCCACGACGCGGTGGCGCGGTCGTAGTGGACGGCGATGTCATCGAGGACCGGGTCGAACGCGAACCGATCCGACCGATGCAGGTACGTCGGTTCGGGACCGTCACCGACGACGGCCGCGGCCACCCCGGTGCGGGCGGCCTCTGCGCCCGGCACCAAGAGACGGTCGATCCCGCCGGCACCTGCCACATCGGACGCCGGGATGACGGTCACCCCGTGCCGGGACGTCACCGGCCCGCCGTCCGGTGACACCGCGGTGAGCGTCGCCAGCCACGAGAGCTCGGTGTACGGGCGGAAGGCGGATGCCAGCTCGATCTCGCCCACCCCCGGGGTCAACAGCACGCCGTTGCGCGGGCGGTCCCAACGGAACGCGGCGCTCAGCGCGAACGGCAGGTCACCGGGCCCGAGCGCGGCCGGATCGATGTCGACACCCGCCCCGGAACCATATCCGCGCCAGTGGATCTCCCGCGAGATCCGGGGCAGCTGGTCGCCGCCTCCGAGCCGTTCGACGACGCGCATCGCGGCATCGATGCCCGACAGGACGCCCGCCGCGGTGATCGTCGGCCCGTCCTCGACGAACCGCACGCCATCGACCCAGTCGGTGTCCCCGGGCTCGCGCCGCAACCCGACGAGCTTGAGCCAGTGCGTGGTCGCGCGGCGACCTCCGAGGATGCCGACATCGGCGATGTCGGCCGCGCCCACGCAGACGCTCATCACCAGGGTGTCCGGGTTCTTGTCGAGAGTGTCTGCCACCCAACGCATCTCGCTGTCCCGATCACCGTGCATCTGCGCGACGACGATGACCTCGGGCGCGCCGCCGGTCATCTCCTCGATCTCGGCGAAGGTGCGTTGCGGCAGAACCGTGAGTCCACCGCCGAGCGTGATGGGCCCGGGTTCCTCGGCGACGAGGAACACGTTGACGATCCCGGACCGTGCGAAGACCTCGTAGGGCGCGAGTGTGTCTGCGATGTTGGTCCCGCCCCCGGCGAGGAGGATCGCCACCGTCGGCCGCTCGGGCCGGAACCCGGGCGCGCGCTGGGCGGCGAGCCCGACATCGGCCGGGCGCACCGCCGCCGGTTCCGGATACACCTGCGCCGCCGCCCTCTTCGCCGACGGCAGTCCGACGGCCACCCACACGCCCGCCACCGCCACGATCGACAGCAGGGTCCAGGCGACCGCTGCGAGCGCCCGTCGCAACCGCGGGTGACCGGTCGCACTCACGGCATCGATCCCACGGCACGGTCCGGGGGCACCGGCACCCCGGCGCCCGGCGGCGTCACCGTCCCGGACATCGTCGCGAAGATCAGTTTCGGTGCGTCTGCGGCGTCGATCCCGCCCTCGTGCACCGCGCTCGACGCACCGTGGGTCACGGTGTGCAGCAACGAGACCAGCCATCCGGTCGAGATGTCGTCGCGGAACACCCCGCTGCGCTGCCCACGGGCGAACAGCGCCTCGGCCGCAGCCATCGGCTCGGCGTGTGCGAGCGTCAATTCGTCTGCGGGAAGGGCTCGTTGGGCCGCGACCAGCAGCGCTCCGTGACGGTGCGCCACCGACCACGAGGCGTCGACGAGCCGGGCCAACGCCTCGAACGGGTCGCCCTCGTGGAGGCGCGCCGCGGTGATCGCGGCCGTCGTCTCGGCGAGCGCCCGGTCCACCGCGGCGGCGAGCACCGCCGCCCGGTTCGGGAAGTGGCCGTACAGGGTCACGCGGCCGACGCCCGCCTCCTTCGCGATCACCGACACCGACGCCTTCGGGTCGCGGGCCAACACCCGGATCGCCGCGTCGATGATCGCCTCCACATTCCGCCGCGCATCCGCCCTCTGCATGCGCTCGCCCATCTCCGACACGACGTACCTCCCGGGCCGACCTCTCGAACAGATGGGTCCAGGCTAACAGAACTCGTACAGCAGTGTTCGAGTTAATTCGGGAACCGTTGACGAACCGGACGTGCCGGGTGATTCTTGGCCGGTGAAATCGGACCACCCGAATGCTCCACTGCCACTCGAGGGCATCACCGTCATCGCCCTGGAGCAGGCCGTCGCCGCGCCCTTGGCCACCCGCCACCTCGCCGACCTCGGGGCCCGGGTCATCAAGATCGAGCGGGTCGGGGAAGGAGACTTCGCGCGGCAGTACGACTCCGCGGTACGCGGCAGGGCCGGAACCCATTTCGTCTGGCTCAACCGCGGCAAGGAATCGGTCGAGCTCGATCTCAAGAGCGATGCGGGCATCGCGGCGATCAAGAAGCTGATCGCCGGCGCCGACGTATTCCTGCAGAACCTCGCACCCGGGGCCGCGGCGCGACTCGGTCTCGGAGCCGACGAACTCCGCGCCGACCACCCCGAACTCGTCGTCGTCGACATGTCCGGGTACGGCGACTCGGGACCGTTCCGCGATCGCAAGGCCTACGACATGCTCGTGCAGGCCGAGACCGGCCTGATCTCGGTCACGGGCACGCCCGACGAGATGACCAAGACCGGTATCCCGTCATCCGACATCGCCGCCGGGATGTACGCCCTCACGTCGGTGTTGTCCGCCCTGTTCCGGCGAGAGCGGACCGGGGTCGGGGCGCGGGTGGCGGTGTCGATGTTCGACGCGACGGTCGAGTGGATGGGCCATGCGATGTACATGCGGCTCTACGGCGGCAAGCAGATCGAGCGCGTCGGCGTGGGCCACGCGGCGATCGTGCCGTACGACAAGTACCCCACCGCCGACGGCCACATCCTGATCGGCGTGCAGAACGACCGGGGCTGGGACACCCTCACCCGCACCGTGCTCGACCGCCCGGACCTCGCCGACGATCCCCGTTATCGCACCAACATCGACCGGGTGTCCCGGCGGGCCGAGGTCGACGCCGCCATCGCCGCCGAGACCAAGCACTTCACCACCGCCGAGCTCGACCGCAGGCTCGCCGAAGCCGGTGTGCCCGCCGCGGAGATCCGCGACCTGGCGGGCGTCGTCGCCCATCCGCAACTCGGCGAACGCGACCGGTGGCGAGAGGTCGACACCGAGGCGGGTCCGATCCAGGCGGTGCTCCCGCCGATGACCTTCGACGACGTCGAACTGGCCATGGGGCCGGTACCCGCGCTCGGCGCGCATACCGAGTCGGTGCTGCGCGAGTTCGGGGTCGAGGTGACCGGACGATCTCGAATCGTCTGACCTGGCCCGACACGTCAGCACGGTAGGATCGGCAACGCCGGCCTGCAGCCCTCGGGCCGCGCATTCCATGCTCGACGCGCGGTGAGGGATGTTCCCGGCACGACGTGTCGCGCCAACGGATACCTGACCTCGCGGAGGCGACATGTCGGACGATTCGCTGTACACGACCCGGGACTCGGGAGCACCGGCCGGGAGTGACGAACATTCCCTGACCGTCGGCCCCGGAGGGCCCATCGTGCTGCACGATCACTACCTGATCGAGCAGATGGCCCAATTCAACCGCGAACGGATTCCCGAGCGGCAGCCGCACGCCAAGGGCAGCGGGGCCTTCGGAACGTTCGAGACCACTGCGGACGTCTCGGCCCACACCTGTGCGGCGCTCTTCCAGCCCGGCGTGAAAACCGAGATGGCGGCGCGGTTCTCGACGGTGGCCGGCGAGCGTGGGAGCCCGGACACCTGGCGCGACCCGCGCGGATTCGCGCTGAAGTTCTACACGACCGAGGGCATCTACGACATGGTCGGCAACAACACGCCGATCTTCTTCGTCAAGGACCCGATGAAGTTCCAGCACTTCATCCGTTCGCAGAAACGCCGCCAGGACAACAATCTTCGCGATCACGACATGCAGTGGGACTTCTGGACGCTCTCGCCGGAATCCGCACACCAGGTCACGTGGCTGATGGGTGACCGCGGGATCCCGAAGACGTGGCGGCACATGAACGGCTACAGCTCCCACACCTACCTGTGGGTCAACGCCGAGGGCGTGAAGCACTGGGTCAAATACCATTTCAAGTCCGACCAGGGCGTCGAACACCTCACCCAGCACGAGGCCGATCAGATGGCCGCGGCCGACACCGACTTCCACACGCGCGACCTCTTCGAGAACATCGCGTCGGGCAATCACCCGAGTTGGACGCTCAAGGTGCAGCTGATGCCGTTCGACGACGCGCCGGACTACCGCTTCAACCCGTTCGATCTGACCAAGGTGTGGCCGCACGGCGACTACCCGTTGATCGAGGTCGGCCGGATGACGCTGCACACCAACCCGGTCGACCACCACACGCAGATCGAGCAGCTCGCCTTCGAGCCGAACAACGTGGTCCCGGGCATCGGCTTCAGTCCCGACCGGATGCTCTTGGCACGAGTGTTCTCCTATGCCGACGCCCACCGTGCCCGCCTCGGCGGCAACTACAAGCAGATCCCGGTGAACGCGCCGATCAACGAGGTCCACTCGTACTCCAAGGACGGCGCGATGCGCATCCACAACGTCACCGACCCGGTATACGCCCCCAACTCCAAGGGTGGTCCGGCGGCACTGTATCCCGGTCAGGGAGAGCCACAGTGGGCCGCCAACGGCGAGATCCTGCGCAGCGCGTACGTCGACCACCCCGAGGACGACGACTGGCGGCAGGCCGGCACGCTGGTCCGCGAGGTGTTCGACGACGCGGCGCGAGACCGGTTCGTGGACAACGTGGTCGGCCACCTGCTCAACGGCGTCTCCGACCCGGTGCTGGAACGCGCCTTCGAGTACTGGCACAACGTCGATCCGAACATCGGGGCCCGCATCAAGTCCGGGGTGATCGAGATGAAGAACGAGTCGGACCCGAAGAAGGTCGACCAGGGCAACCCGGCGCGGACGTCGATGCAGGAGAAGGCCAAGGAGGAGAAGGCCTGAGGGCGGCCCCTCGGCCCGCCGGAGGGATCACGCTGCGTTCTCGCTCAGGGAGCGGACGCCGCACGCGCCCCGGTTGACTAGGCTCGACTCCGTGAGTGTGCGTGCAGGAATCGTCGTGACGGGGACCGAGGTGCTGACCGGGAGGATCTCCGACCAGAACGGACCGTGGTTGTCCGAGCAGCTCCTGACGCTGGGCGTCGACGTCGCCCACATCACGATCTGCGGCGACCGCCCGGCCGATCTGACGGCCCAGCTGCGCTTCCTCACCGACCAGGGTGTCGACCTCATCGTCACCAGTGGCGGCCTCGGCCCCACCGCAGACGACCTCACCGTCGCGACGGTCGCCGCCTTCTGCGGCCGCGAGCTGCGGCTCGACCCCGATCTCGAGGAACACATCGCCGGAATCATCCGGCGATGGCGGCCGGACGCCCCCGACATCGACGAGGGCCCGACGCGGACCGGCATCCGCAAGCAGGCGATGGTCCCGGTCGGGGCGTCGAGCCTCCCGCCGACCGGCACCGCGGCCGGTGTGGTCATCCCCGCCACGACCGGCGACGCCCCGATCCCGACCATCGTCATCCTGCCCGGCCCGCCCGGCGAGCTGCAGGCGATGTGGCCGTCGGCGGTCGTCTCCCCAGCGGTCGGCGAGATCCTCTCCCGCGCCGACGACCTGGAGCAGGAGACCGTTCGCGCCTACGGCCTGCACGAGGCCCGGCTCGCGGAGACGCTGCGCATCGCCGAGACACGGATCCCCGATTTCGACCGACTCGAGATCACGACGTGTCTCCGACGCGGCGAACTCGACATGGTGACCCGTTTCGCCTCCGACGACGCGGACGTGTACCGGCAGCTGCTCGACGTACTGACCGAACACCATGCGCGCCAGATCTTCTCGACCGACGGCTCGACCATCGATGACCAGCTGGTGGAGATCCTGGACGGTCGGACGATCGCGACCGCCGAGTCGTGCACGGGTGGGCTCGTCGCCGCGCGTCTCACCGACCGGCCCGGCTCGTCGGCCTACGTCATGGGTGGTGTCGTGTCCTACTCCAACGACGCCAAGTCAGATCTCATCGACGTTCCGGCCGAGATGATCGCCGAGCACGGCGCGGTCAGTGAGCAGGTTGCCGCGGCGATGGCCGAGGGCGCGCGACGCCGGTTGAAGACCGACGTCGCGGTCTCGACCACGGGCATCGCGGGCCCCGGCGGCGGCACCGAGACCAAGCCGGTCGGCACCGTGTGCTTCGGCGTCTCGATCGAGGGCCGACCCACCCACACGGTCACCCGCCGTTTCCCGGGCGACCGTGAACGGGTCCGCTCACTGACCACCACGGCCGCACTGCATCTGGTGGTCCAGCAGCTCAAGCGCGTGGGCTGACGGACTCACAGAGGACCGGTCGGCAACAGTCTCCGCACCAGCTTGCCCGTGGGATTGCGCGGCAGCTCGTCGACGAAGACCACGTCGCGCGGAACCTTGTAGCGGGCAAGATGCGCCTTGACGTGGGCCTTGATGTCCTCCGGGGTCGGATTCGCGTGCGGTGCCGCGACGATGAAGGCGCGCAGCCGCTTTCCGAACTCGTCGTCGTCGACGCCGATCACCGCGACGTCGTCGATGTCGGGATGCTCGGCGAGCAGGTTCTCGACCTCGAGCGGGTAGACGTTCTCGCCGCCGGAGACGATCATGTCGTCGTCGCGGCCGTCGATGTGCAGCAGACCGTGCTCGTCGAAGCGCGCCATGTCGCCGGTCGACATGTAACCGTCGATGATCTCCTTGTTCCGGCCGTCGGTGTACCCCTCGAACGGTGCCCCGTTGCGGACGAAAAGCCTTCCGCGGACGTTGGTTCCGTGGATGCGGTGGCCCTCGTCGTCGAACAGGGCCAGCCGGCTGGTGACCGGGGGACGGCCGACGGTGCCCGGGGCCAGTCGCAGTTCCTTCGGGGTCGCGACCGAGGCGATGGCGACCTCGGTGGAGCCGTAGAGGTTGTAGAGCACATCCCCGAAGGCGTCCTGCACCGCCTCCGAAAGAGTCGGTGAGAGCGCTGATCCCGCGATGACGATGACCCGCAACGCGGAGGTGTCGTACTTCGCGATGGTCTCGGGGCCGAGGGCGAGGATGCGGTGCAGCATCGTCGGCACCGCCACCAGCATCTCCGCCCGATGCTCGGCGAGCGCGGCCAGGGTCTTCTCCGGATCGAACCTCCGCATGACGACGGCCTTGTTCCCGAGCGCGGCGGCGACGCCCCACAGCGCAAAGCCGGTGGAGTGGAAGATCGGCGAGACGATCACCGCCGACCCGCGCCGGGGGACCGGGATGCGATCGACGATCAGCGCACTGGAGAACGGGGAGAGCCTGGTGCGCTGCGCGCCCTTGGGAAGACCGGTGGTACCGCTGGTGAGGATCACCAGGCCAGCCCATTCATCGGGTTCGTCCGGCGTCGACGTGTCACCGGTGGCCGTGATGTCCTCGAGGGTGCGCACCCCGTCCGGGATCGGACGCTTTCCCTCGACCCAGGTGACGATGCGCAGGATCGCCGGGGGCAGGGCGTCGGCGAGGTCTCCGAACTCCTCGTCGTAGAGCATCGCGGTGACCTTCTCACGCTCGGCGACCTCGACGAACTGGGTCTTGCCGAAGCCCGTGTTCATCATCGCCAGCCGGAGCCCGGCCTTGCCCGCCGCGCTCATCGTGGTCAGAAGCCCTCGATGGTCCCGGGCGATCACGCCGATCACCGAGCCGCGCTCGATCCCGGAGGCCAGGAGGTGGTTGGCGAGCGCGTTCGCGTGGGCGTCGAGTTCCCCGTAGGTGAGCTCGCCCTTCTCGTCCGCGATCGCACCGGCGTCGGGATACTCCTCGGCGCCATGCGCGACGACCGATCCGCACGGCCCGATGGTCTTGGCGCGCTTGACCGTGGTGAGGGTCTCCTTGGGATTCGTCGGGTTGAGCAGGCCGGAGCGCACGAGCACCTTGAGCGCGCCGACCGCGTCCTGGACCGATTCGACCACCGTTCCGACTGCCGAGGGCACCGAGACCATGTGAATCCACCTTCCGCGGCCGGGGCCGCACGTCGCGCCAACCGGGTACGGCACACTGCGCTACCGGCCCGGAACCGCGGGTCGCCCGGTGCCGATGTACTCGCCAGACTAGGGCGCCGCCCAGGCGTTCTGTCCGATTCGCTCGAAATGGCGCTCCGCCAACATATTTCGGTCATTCATGTCGTTCACATTGCCAGCGACATCCCCCATGGGCGGTCTGATCGTCACGAATCCGTTGCCAAACGGGGACATGTCTGACAACATCCGTCATCAGATATACGAGGCGGAGGAACATGCTCGGTTTTCGAAGGTTGACGACGATGGTGGCCGCGGCGGTGACGTGCACGGTGGTGGCCGCGAGCGGAGTGGTCTCCACCGGCGCGGCAGCGGCGGCGCCCACGAAGACATACCCGGTGTCCTGGGACTTCCGATCGGCCATCCCGGGCGCGCTGCAGCAGACCGTGGATCCGAGCTGGGCGCCACCGGGTGCCAACGACCCGTCGTGCAAGCTCACGAAGAAGCGGCCCAACCCGGTCGTGTTGCTCAACGCCACGGCCACCACCCAGTGGGCTTACAACGCGGGCGCGCCGTACCTCGCCAACCACGGATACTGCGTTTTCACCTTCAACTACGGCAACATCACTCCGATCCCGACGTTCCCGATCCAGGGTCTCGCCGACATCGAGCGTTCGGGCCGTGAGATCTCGCGTCAGATCGACCGCATCCTGCGCCGGACCGGCGCCGAGAAGGTCGACCTGGTCGGCTGGTCGCAGGGCGGCGGCCTGCTGCCGCACTATTACATCGACTTCCTCGGCGGCGACAAGAAGGTCGACAAGCTCATCGGCATCGCTCCCGGCAACCACGGTTCGACCGGCGACATGCTCACCTACGTCCGATACTTCCTCCCTCCGTTCGGACCCGTCGGCTACGAGATCTTCAAGGCACTCTTCCCGGCATTCGCCCAGCAGGCGCAGTACTCGGACCTGGTTCGCAAGGTCTACGGCAACGGCGACACCAAGCCCGGCCCGCACTACACGACGATCGTCACCAAGTACGACGAGATCGCCACACCGTTCACCAACGGTTTCCTGGAGGGCGACAACGTGACCAACATCCTGCTCCAGGACGACTGCC
This sequence comes from Gordonia aurantiaca, assembly GCF_039939235.1. Classification (NCBI taxonomy): domain Bacteria; kingdom Bacillati; phylum Actinomycetota; class Actinomycetes; order Mycobacteriales; family Gordoniaceae; genus Gordonia; species Gordonia aurantiaca. Next base: position 135,430 of record NZ_JBDUUF010000008.1, read on the forward strand.
CGGTCGACCTGTCCGAGCACCTGTCGATCAACTTCAGCGAGCGCACGTGGCGGCATGTCAGGAATGCGTTGACACCTGCCGAGGCGACGCCCGTACCCTGTTTCCAGGTCGATCCCTTCTATCCCGGGATGAGTGAAGGACGATGACAGCAGACACGACGCCCGTCGAGGGTCCGGCACCCGACGCGGAGATCGAGCCCCTCGGCCCGGATTCCGTGGCGTGGAACGTCTTCGGTGACCTCACGTTCGTCCTCGGCGCACCACGACGTCTGCTCATCGACGTCGCGCATCCGGTGGTCGCCGCCGGTGTCCGGGAGTTCTCGGTCTTCGAGACCGATCCATATGGTCGCGCCGAGCGCACGCTGAACATGATCATGGGCGTCGTCTATGGTCGGCAGGACGCCCTCGACACCGCTCGCCGGCTCCGTGAGCGCCACCGCGACATCAAGGGCAGAAATCCCGATGGCACTCGGTGGAGCTCGCTGAATCCGGAAGCGTTCCACTGGGTTCACGCAAGCCTCGTGCACGGCGTCTACACCCAGCAGAAGGAACTCGGCCGCGGATGGAAGCCGGGCGAGGTCGAACGGTTCTACCAGGAGATGCGCCGCGTCGGGCGGATGTACGGCGTGCGCGAGCAGGACATGCCCGCCGATTGGGCGGCGTTCTGCACCTGGTTCGACGAGATGACGCGCACCCGGCTCGAGCGCTCCGACATGACCGATCGCGTGTTCGCGGTCGCGACCTCACCCAAGCCGCCGCCCCACATCCCGGTGTTGCGCATCCCGTTCATCTGGAACCTGACCGTCCGACCCGTGGCGGGACGTGTCGTCGCCGCGGTGACGGCCGGGCTGCTGACACCGGAACTACGCGAACTGCTCGCCATCGACTGGGGACCGGGACGCCGGTTGCTGTTCCGGCTCATCGCCATTCAGTCGAGACTCGTCATCCCGCGGTTGCCGAAGGCGATCCGGATGGTGCCGCATGCGCGGGCGGCAGCGCGAACGAAGTAGCAGTCGTCTCCGCGAGGGTCTCGACCACCGCGAGATTCTCCACTGCCGAAAGCAGTTGCTGCCCAATCCTGCGCACGGCCGTGCCCCCACACACCGAGGTGTGCGGGGGCACAGCGTCTCTCACGCGGAAACCGTGGAGATCAGAAGGCGCGCAGGTTCTCCTTCAGGGTCGAGCCGGTGTACTCCTCGCGGATGAGGCCGCGACGGCGCAGCTCCGGAGCCAGGCCGTCGGAGACGATGGCCAGGTTCATGCGGGTGGTGGGCAGGTAGAACAGGAAGCCGTCACCGCCGGCCTCCTCCATGATCTCGCCCATCTTGGCCGCGACGGTCGCGGGCGAGCCGACGAGGCCCATGTCCTTGACCTGGAAGCTCGAGGCGACCACCTCACGAAGGGTCTCGTCCTCGCGGCCCTCGAACAGTCCGGCGATCGAGGTGTACTCGCCGTTCTGCTTGCTGAGGTCGATGTCGCGCACCTTGGTGTCGGGGTCGATCGCACCGAAGTCGATGCGGCCTCCCGAGGTATACGACATGTTCCACAGGTTGTACTCGATCGCCTTGTCGGTCTTGCGGAACTCCTGGGCCGCCTTGTACGCGGCCTGGGCTTCTTCGTCGGTTGCGGCGATCGTCGGGGTGGCGATGAACAGGATCTTGATGTGGTCGGGGTTGCGACCTGCCGCCGCGGCCCGCTCCCGGATGTTCTCGCGGTAGGCCTTGGCCGCTGCCGCGTCCTTGACGATGGCGATCTGGGTGTCGTCGTAGTTCGCGGCGAGCACACGCCCCAGCTCCGAGCTGCCGGCCGAGCACACCGGAACCTCGCGCTGCGGGCCGGGGATGGTGTTCAGCGGGCCGCGGCACTTGAAGTACTTGCCGACGAACTCGATCGGATTGACCTTGGTGTGGTCGGCATAGACACCCGCGATCGGGTCGGCGATGACCGCGCCTTCCTGCCAAGAGTTCTGGAGTTGTTTGACGACGTCGATCCACTCCATCGCCATCTCGTAGCGCTCGTCATGCTCGAGATGCCGTTCGTAGCCGAAGTTCTGGGCGACACGGTCGGTGACGCTGGTGACCACGTTCATGCCCACACGCCCCTCGGTCAGATGGTCGAGCGTGGTGAACGCCCGGGCGGCGAGGTACGGCGGGTACTGGATCGTCGAGACGGTCGGGATGATGCCGATGTGCTTGGTCTGCTGGGTCATCAGCGGGACCAGCGGCAGCGGATCGTTCTTCGGCGCCATGAATCCGCGGCGCAGCGAGGTCTCCGCGGAGTTCTTGTAGGAATCCTCGACCATCGAGGTGTCCTCGATGAGGATGTAGTCGAAGCCGGCACGCTCGAGGCTCTTGGCCATGTCGACGTGGATGTCGGGCTTCATCCAGTCGAGGTGGTTGGTGCCGGTCCACGGACCGTCGCCGTTCGTCGGGCTCCAGGGATGAATGCCGAAGCCGTCGCCGAGGAACCAACCCATATGGAACATGTGAATCTCCTGTCGTGAATGTCTGCGGGGAGGAGCGCTCGCCGCGAGATCTGTTGTGCGGCAGTTGGTACCGCCGATCTGGAAGGATCAGGCCACTGCTTCCATGGCCTGGTAGGCACCGACGAGGGTCTGCGTGTAGTCGTTCGACGGCGCGTTGAGGATGGACATGGTCTCCCCCGACTCGACGACCTTGCCCCGGTTCATCACCAACAGGTCGTCGGTGATGAACGCGGTCGCGGGCAGACCGTGCGAGATGAACACCAGCCCGAGGGAATGCGTCTTGACGTAGTCCTTCAGGAGGTTGAGCACCACGGCCTGGGCGGAGACGTCGAGAGCACTGACCGCCTCGTCACAGACCAGGATGTCCGGGTGCACGACCAGGGCGCGTGCGATCGAGAGCCGTTGCCGCTGACCGCCGGAGAGCTGGTGCGGATACCGATCGACCAGCTCCGGGGCGATGCCGAGATCGGCGACGATCGAGTCGACGGCGTCATCGGCCGCCTTCGCGTCCATCCCGCCGAGGATCTGTGCCGGCCTCCGAATCGCCTCCCGGACGATCCGGCGCGGATCGAAGGTCGTCGTGGTGTCCTGGGCCACGAGCTGCACCTTGCGGCGGTACTCGAGACGCCCGGGACGCCGCTCCAGCAACCGGGTGAGGTCTCGGCCGTCGACCAGGACCTGACCCGATGTCGGAGCGGTGAGCCCGACGATCATCTTCCCGAGAGTGGACTTGCCCGAGCCGGATTCGCCGACGATGCCGACCGACCGACCGCTCTCGAGCTTGGTGGTCACCCCACCCACTGCGGTCACCTTGCGGCCGTATTGCTTGTGAACGTCGACGACCTCGATGATGGTGCTCATGCCGCGGGCTCCTCGGTCATGACCGTGTCCAGGGTCGGGAGACGGTCGAGCTGGGCCGAACTCAGCGTCGGCATGCACTGCAGCAGACCGCGGGTGTACGGGTGCCGCGCGTGATCGAGGTCGCGCGCGGCGACCGTCTCGACGATCTCGCCCTTCTGCATGACGAGCACCTTGTCCGAGAACCTGCGGGCGAGCGCGATGTCGTGGGTGATGAACACCAGCGACGCCCCGTTGGCGACGGTCAGACCGGTCATCAGTTCCATCACCGACACGGCCAGCGACGCGTCGAGCGCGCTAGTCGGCTCGTCGGCGATCAGCAACTCGGGCTCGGACGCCAACGCGATGGCCATCATCACGCGCTGGCGCATACCGCCGGAGAGCTGACCGGGCACCGACGACATCACCCGTCCCGGATCGATGATCCCGACCTGCTCGAGACGCTCCTCGGCCGCGGCCGTGCGTTCCTTGCGGGAACCGTATTTGTCCTTCGGGAGTACCGCCATGAGCTGGCTGCCGACCGACCAGATCGGATCGAGCGAGCTCATCGCGTCCTGGAAGATCATCGAGATGCCGGGACGGCGGTCGGGAATCCGCTTGGCCGGCAGGTCGAGCAGAGACCGTCCCGACAGCGACATCGTCGTCACCGCCACCTCGCCCACACCCGGCGGGATGAATCCGCCGAGTGCGTTGGCGATGCTGGACTTTCCCGAACCGGATTCGCCGACGATGGCGACCCGCTCGCACTTGCCGATCGTGAACGAGGTCGGGTGGATCCGCTCCACGCCGCCGTAACGGATGGTCAGATCGACGACCTCGAGGACCGGGGACGATCCCTCACGCGTGCTCTGCGCCTCGGGTGCGGCGGATTCGGTCAGCGTGGTCATGGCTGCAGCACCGAGTAGTCGATGACACTGTCGGTACGGAACACGTAGCCGCCGAGTCCGTTGCGGAAGGCGTTGAGCGGCTGAACGTATCCGATGTAGACGGTCGGCATCTGATCCTGCAGGATGCGCTCGGCCTCGTTCCACTTCGCCCAGGCGGCCGGGGTGAGCGGCTCACCGGAGGCATTCCCGGCGGCGATCGCGTTGTTCAGCGGCGCGTAGTCGAAGTCGGGCCAGTTGATCGGCGAGCCGGGGGTGTAGAAGAGCGACAGGACGTACGGCGGGGACTGCACGACCGCGTAGTCACGGCCCATCGACGCCTGGAAGGTCTTGGCGGCCAGACCCTCCTGGAACACCGCGGAGTTCACCTCGTTGAGCGTGATCTCGAAACCTGCTGCACGGGCCGCTGTCTGGATCTGGACTGCGGACTCCTTCAGGTCCGGAACGGCGTTGTTGATGGTCAGCTCGAACCTGACCGGGGTGCTGACGCCGGCGCTCTTCAGGATCTCCAGCGACTTCTGCGGGTCGAACGTGTTGGGCTCGAGGCCATTGCCGTTGTAACCCGGCAGGGTGTCGTTCAGGATCGACGAGATCGGGCCGAGACGTCCCTTGTAGACGTCCTTCATGATCGCCTCGTAGGGCACCGCGTGGGCGAACGCACGACGGACGTCGACGTTGTCGAACGGTGCCTTGGTGGTGGTCAGCGGGACGTAGACGTAGGCGTTGCTCGGGACGTCGAAGATCTGGGCCTGTCCGGCGTCGCGCAGGGCCACCTGGTCGGCCGGGCGCAGCTGGGTGGCGATGTCGGCGTCGCCGCTCTTCACGAGATTCGACCGCTGGCCGGCGTCGGCGACCACACGCTGCACGATCTTCTTCACCTGCGGCTCACCGAGGGCGTAGCCGGGATTCGCTTCGTAGACCATCTGCTGTCCGGGCGTGTAGCTCACCAGCTTGTAGGCGCCGAAGCCGTAGTCGGCGTTGGTCTTCGAATGTTCGACGCCGTAGGGGTCGTCGGGGGTCGCGTGCGCCTTCAGCACGTCGGAGTCATAGATGGTGTAGGGCTGGTTCGACAGCAGCGACAGCAGGGTGAAGCCGTGCGCCGGGTCGTCGATGGTGATCGTGACGGTGTCGTCGTCGATCTTCTTGACCTGGTCGGGCGAGGTGATCACCGGGGCGCTGACGAACGCCACGATGCTGGTGTCGACCTCGAACTTGCGCTTGAACGAGAAGATCACGTCGTCGGCGTCGAGCGCGTTGCCCGAGGCGCTCTTGGCGTCGGTGTTGAGCTCGAAGGTGAAGACCTTGCCGTCTGGGCTCACGTCGTAGCTCCTGGCGAGGACCGGTTCGAACTTGAACAGCTCTTGGTGGGCCGCGAGTCCGTCGGTTCCCTCGACATAGGGGTTGCGGATCAGGGTGGCGCCGGTGTTGAGCCAGAATTCCGCGGCCTCGTAGCCGGTGGGGGTGCTCTCGTAGCTGAAGCTCGGCGGCTGGGCGGCGGTCACGATGACCACACCGCCCTCGGCGGAGTCACTGGACGAACCGCCGCCGCACGCGCTCAGGGTCAGCGCGGCGGCGAGGGTGAGGGCGGTGCCGCTCACCAGGGCCGACAGTCTCTTTTTTTGGAACTTCATGGGTATCGAGGACTCCGTTTCTACACGTTGTTTGCACGAAGGGGTTCCCACGAGGGGGTTCCCACGAGGGGACTTGACGATCGGGTGGCGTCAGGCCCGCCGGCGGCGGGAGATGAAGGTGGTGACCCAGGATGCGGCCCACACCGAGTAGGCGAGGGCGAGCACCGGGAAGAGGGCGGGCCACCAGCGGCCGACGGCGGCGTCCGCGGCGCCGTCGGCGAGCATGTTGCCCCACTCCGCGGTCGGGAGCGGAATGCCGACGCCCAGGAAGCCGAGCCCGGCGCAGAAGATGATCGCCATGCCGAAGATCGCCGAGGCGTTCTCGAGGACCGGCGCGCACGAATTCGGGATCACGTGGCGGAGCAGGATTCTCATCTCGGACTCACCGCTCATCCGGGCCGCCGTCACATACCCGTCGTTGCGTGTCGCAAGGACCTCGGTGCGCATCAGGCGCCCCTGGAAGGGCATGAGCACCAGGGCCAGGGCGATCGCCACCACGACCTCGTTGCGGCCGAAGAAGGAGACGATCACCAGACCGCCGATCATCACCGGCAGCGCCTGCACGAGATCGATGGTGCGCCCCAGCGCGCCGGCGATCAGGCCGAGCAGGCCGCCCTTGGAGCCGTACATACCGGCGACCGCGCCGATGGCCATCCCGACGGCCGTGGCCAGCAGGGTCACCGCGATGGCGATCAGGATGTCCAGGCGGAACGCGGTGAGGGTCCGTGAGAACACGTCGAAGCCGTTGGAGTCGGTGCCGAACCAGTGGTCCCCGGAGGGCGCGGTCGACGGTGTGCCGACCACTTCCGTGGCCGGTTCCGGCGCCACCACCGGCCCGACGATCGCCAGCAACAGCAGGAGCCCGAAGGGGATCAGTGCGGCGTAGTCGCGCAGGCCGGCGGACTTCCCGGCCGACGGCGAGGCGGCGTCGGCCGATGCCGGGGCCGTCGTGTTGGTGAGCGGTGGCATGACCATGTCAGACCTCCTGGTTTCGCGAGTCGCGGCGGCGGGAGTCGAGCAGACCGGTGGCCACCTCGGTGAGGAAGTAGACGATCAGGCAGAGGCCTGCGATGACCACCAGGAACGAACGGAGGGCGAACACGTCGGAGGCACGGACCGCGTCGACCGCGTACTGGCCGAGGCCCCCGAGGCCGAACAGCGATTCCAGGACGACGGCGCCGCCGAGGAGCAGGCCGAAGATCATGCCCAGCATCGCCACCGCCGACGGTAACGCCCGGCGGTACACGCTCAGGATCACCACTCGCCGCGGCGCACCCGATGCGATGCGGAATCGAGTTGCGGGATCGTCGATCTCGGTGTCGAGGGCAAGGATGAGCGACTTCACCAGGATCGCCGTGTGCGAGACGACCATCACGGCCACCGGAAGGATCAGGTGGGAGATGTAGGAGGTGGCCGCCTCGGTGTCCCCGGCGATGAAGGCGTCGAGGATCGGGAACCCGGTGACCTCCGGCGGCGGCATCAGGATCGGGTCGAGTCGACCGGACGGCGCCGGCACCCAGGCCAGGGTGGCGAAGAATACGAACAGGAACAGGATGCCGACGACGTACTCGGGGATCGCGCCGGCCGAACTCGCATAGGACCGCAGCACTTTCGAGAAACGGTTGGTCGGATGCGTCACGACGAAGTACGACATCGGCAGGGCCACCAGGCAGGCGAAGAACAGGCCCGTGCCGATCAGTTCGAGCGTGGCGGGGATGCGGGTGGCCATGTCCTCCGCGACGGGGCGGCCGGTGGCGATCGACTCACCGAGGTCGAAGCCGAACAACGAGGTCAGATACGACCAGAACTGCGAGATCAGAGTCCCGTTGAGCCCGTACGACTCTCGGGCCTTGTCCAGTGCCTCTCCGGTCAGCCGTCCACCGGACGAGGACACCAGCGGGTCGCCGGGGATCAACTGGACGAGGAAGAAGGCCGCCACCACGAAGATGAGGAAGTTGACGATGGCCCGGCCGGCGGCGCGGCCCACCCATGCCCATTCCGACAAGCGGGACAGCATGGACTGCACGCCGAATGCCTTTGTCCCCGTGCCGCCGTCGGCGGGTGAGGTCACGAGATGCGGATCGGCGACGCCCGTGTCGACTCGTATATCGACGGTCACTCGACTCCTCCCATCAGGGTCGGTCAATTTGTTGCTGCCGATCCTGTGGGGGATTTGTTTCAATTCCCGCGTCGCAGCGTGACTGAACAATTGCGCGGGTTCACAAACGCGGCGGGACTCGAATCCGTGCAGGTCAAGAGGTCGACAGAACTCGTTGGCGGCGTTTTTGCGCCGAATGTGACGCGCGCTACTCGCCGCGACCGGTGGCACAAGAGTCCTTAGACTCACCACATATCGGCCGTTCAACCCACTTCTTCACGATCGGAACACAGGATCATGACGCCACCCAGCCATCATCCCCGGTCTCGCGGAGGCTCCGCGCGGGGTCGCCAGGTGTCCGCCCGCCGCGTCCGCGACCTCATCCTCGCGTCGATCCGCAACGGCACCATCGACATCGACGCGCAACTGGTCGAAGAGGACCTCATGATCATGTTCAACTCGAGTCGCGGGTCGGTGCGCGCGGCGTTGAACGAGCTCAGCGAGATGGGCGTCGTGATCCGTCGCCCGCGTGTCGGAACGCGCGTAAATCGCCGGGATCTGGGTGTGGCACTTGACGACATCGCCGTGACGGGTGGTGAACAGGTACACATCCAGGTAACCGACCAGTGCATCGTCCCCACCTTCCCGCTCATCCGCGCGCGGTTGAAGATCGATGACGATGTGGTCCGGCTCGTCGAGAACTCGTTCATCGCGCGCGGCGAGACCATCGGGATGCGCAGTGCCTATTTCTCCCCCCGCTTCAACGCCGATCCCAATCTGCTTCGGGACAAGCCGATGTCGATGGCCCGCACTCTTGCCGAGTTCTTCGGCGTGGCCCCGGGCGGCGCCGCGGTGTCCATCGGCGCCGAACGCGCCGACGAGCGGACCGCACGGCTGCTGAATGTGCGTACGGGAGAGACGCTTCTGTCCCGCGAGATCCTCTACACCACTGCCGACGGAAACCCGCTGGAGATCGTCTTCGACCGGTTCCGCGCAGATCTGGTGCGGTTCGAATCCCAGGTCGACCACTCCGACCTGACCTGGTGTCCGGAACCGAATTCCATTCCGTCAACGGAAGAATCGGCGTTCACCGGGTCCCGCGGCCCCGATACCGGCACCGATCGGGTGGGAACTGTGGCGCAATCTGGGTGAAATACTCGCTTGACCGTTCGGCAATGTCGCATACGCACGCTGCAGATGAATCCACCACCGCGACAACCGAAGGGGAACATCGTGATCGTTTCCGTTGTGGCAGGCAATCCGAAGCCTGCATCGAGGACCCTGAGCGCCGCGAGCCTGCTGGCGTCGACCCTCACCGGCAAGGAGCCCGATCACGTCGTGGACGTCGTCGATCTCGGTCCGGGACTGCTCGGCTGGGGTGACCCCGCCGTCGCCTCGGCCGTCGAGACGGTCGCCGGCAGCGACCTCGTCGTCGTCGCCTCGCCGACCTTCAAGGCGACCTACACCGGTCTGCTGAAGCTCTTCCTCGATCAGTTCTCCACCAGTGACGGCCTCCAGGACGTCACGGCCATCCCGCTGATGCTCGGCGCCGGACCGGCCCACTACATGGCACCGGACCTGCTGTTGAAGCCCGTGCTCGTGGAACTCGGCGCGACGGTCCCGGCCGCGGGTCTCTACGTTGTCGACAAGCTGTACGACGACACCGAGGCATTCCAGCCGTGGATCGACCGCTGGGGATCGGTGGTCCTCGCCTCGGTTGCGTCGACCGTCAAGGCGGGCGAGTGATGACCGGACTCATCCCGACCACCGAGATCGACAACGCCGAGTTGCGCAAGGCATTCGGTGCCTTCCCCACCGGCGTCGTGGCCCTGGCCGGCATCGCCGGTGACGAACCGACCGTCATCGTCGCGTCGTCGTTCGCCGTCGGCGTGTCCCAGGAACCACCGCTCGTCATGTTCGCGGTCCAGCAGACCTCGACCACCTGGCCGATCCTCCGCGAGCTGCCGACGCTCGGGATCTCGGTCCTCGGTGAAACACACACCGAGGTGATCCGCCAGCTGTCCTCGAAGGACAAGACCAAGCGCTTCGAGGGCGTGGACATCACCGTGTTGCCGAGCGGCGCACTGCTTCTCGAGGACGCCCCGGTGCACTTCGAGTGCTCGATCGAGAGCGCACACGTCGCCGGCGACCACGAGATCGTCGTGCTCCGGGTCCTCGGTCTGGCCAACGACCATTCCAAGCAGCCGATCGTCTTCCACCGTTCGTCCTTCGCCCGCCTGTCGGCCTGACCGATCCCCCGGACCCGGGGGTGATGCGCCGATCTCCCGTGCGTCCGCGCATCCCCCCGTGCCACGTCCACTGCGCGACCACGAACCGACCGCGGACCACGCGTCGCCTGGCGTGTGCAGCGTGTCGAGCACGCCTCGACGAAGGACCTCAGCCATGAACGTATCGGTCACCCCCGAAGCCGAATCCGCCATCGCCGACCTCTCGTCGCGCCACGAGATCTCCCGCGAGGCCGTGCTGGCGATGCTGTTCGCCGTGAACACCGGCGGCGGCACGATGGCACAGTTCGACATCCCCGAACCCGGTGGCTCCGGGCAGTGGATGCGCGGCGGGATGCCAGAGCACGCCGCCGACCGCCGAACCGGTGCCGGCGCCCGTCCACAACCACTCGACACCGGACCCGACGTCCATCGTCGCCGCCATCGAATCACCGGCCGATCTGCACCGCCGCGGGATCCTCACCGACGACGGGTTCGCCACGGAGAAGGCCGAGCTGCTCGGCCGGCTCTGATCGCTCGCCACGAGATCGCCGCGGGTCGAAACCTCCTCTGGGTCAACACCTGTGGGATCGGCGTCACACGCGGTGTTACCTCCGTGTTGCACCGGCCGGATGTTCGCAAATTGCAGGTAAACGATCCTGGTCTCGCCGCTCGGTGCGGCCCGCCGGGGGCGACACTGTGCCGGTGCCCGGATTGCCTGCAGACCACCGCTCGTTCGCGGAGACCGCGCTACCCTGCTACGGGCTCGCCCCGACGACGTCCCTGCGTCTGCTGAGCCTGTCCGAGAACGCGACGTACCTGGCCGAGGACGCGGGTCGGCAGCTGGTCCTGCGCGTCCACCGTCCCGGATACCACTCGCTCGACGCCGTGCGCTCCGAGTTGCGCTGGATGTCCGCGCTGGGCTCCGAGACCCCCGTGTCGACCCCGACCCCGATCTCCGCCCTCGACGGATCGGATGTCGTCGAGGTGGCCGTCGACGGCCGCTCCCTGCTGGTGGACGCCGTCACGGTGGTGCCCGGCTGCAACGCCGAGGAGGCACCGGACAAGGTGGACTTCTCCACCATCGGAACCGTCACCGCACACCTACACGAACACAGCGTGTCCTGGTGCCCGCCACCTGACTTCACGCGGTTCACCTGGGATGTCGACGCGATCCTCGGTCCGCGGGCCCGGTGGGGCCAGTGGCGTGAGGCGCCCGGCCTGACCGATCGGGACCGCGCCGACATCGCCGCGGCCGCCGACGTCATCACCGAGCGCCTCCACCGCTTCGGCACCGGCCCCGACCGGTTCGGCCTCGTCCACGCCGACCTGCGGCTGGCCAACCTCATGATCGATCCGGACGCGGATCTGCCCGTCGTCACCGTCATCGATTTCGACGACTGCGGTTGGTCCTGGCATCTCGCAGACCTCGGGTCGGCGCTGTCGTTCATCGAGGACTCGCCCGACGCCGAGCAGATGGTCGCCGAATGGCTGCGCGGGTACACCGCGGTCCGTCCGCTGCCCGACGAGCACCGGGAGATGATCCCGACCTTCGTCCTGCTGCGTCGCATCCAGCTCACCGCCTGGGTGGCATCGCACGCGGAGTCCGACGCGGCACTCGAATTGGGTTCCGGGTTCGCCCCCGGCACAGCCGTTCTCGCCCGGCGCTACCTCGACGACCCGGACTGGTTGCGCGGCGCCTCCACCCGGACGACCGCCGCCTGATCCGCCGACGGCGACCGGCGCACGCCGCCTCGACCGAATCCACGAACATCACGCCACGAGCATCACGAGGAGCATCATGACCCTGTTCGATCTGTCCGGACGATCCGTGATCGTCACCGGTGCCACCAAGGGCATCGGCCGCGGGATCGCCGGGGTGTTCGCGCGGGCCGGCTGCAACGTGGCGATCGCCGCCCGCTCCGCTGCCGAGATCGAGTCGTGCGTCGCGGACCTGGACGCGCTCGGCGGGGGCAAGATCATCGGCGTCCAGACCGATGTCAGCAACCGGGAGTCGTGCGACGCGATGGCCGCGGCGGCCGTGGACGCATTCGGCGTCATCGACGTCGTCTGCGCCAACGCCGGCATCTTCCCGGAGGCCTCGTTGCCGTCGATGACCGATGCGCAGCTCTCCGAGGTCCTCGACGTCAACGTCAAGGGCACGATCTTCACGGTGCAGGCGTGCCTGCCCGGCCTCACCGCCTCCGGTAGCGGACGGGTGATCATCACCTCGTCGATCACCGGCCCCGTCACGGGCTTCCCCAACTGGTCACACTACGGGGCGTCGAAGGCCGCCCAGCTCGGGTTCATGCGCACGGCGGCGATCGAACTCGCGGCGCAGAAGATCACCGTCAACGCGATCATGCCCGGCAACGTGCTGACCGAGGGCCTGGTGCAGATGGGTGAGGACTACATCGCGGGCATGACCCGGGCGATCCCGATGAAGGCCCTCGGGACTCCCGAGGACATCGGCCATCTCGCGGCGTTCCTGGCCACCAGGGAGGCCGGTTACATCACCGGGCAGGCGATCGCCGTCGACGGCGGCCAGATACTGCCCGAGTCGCCCGACGCGATCCCCGCCTGACGGCCGCCGGCCGGGGCACCCGCACGCACGCGAAATCGCGGGTTGGGCTCAGGATCGCGCTCTGTACCATGCGATCCGGGCTCAGCCCGCGTTTTGCGAGGACGCGGCCGCGGCCCTCTCGGCCAAGATCGGCGAGTACCATGCGATCCGGGCTCAACCCGCGTTTTGCGAGGGCTCAGATCGAAGCCACCGTGCTCCCGCCGTCGACCATGTTGTCGAAAAGGTGGCCGAGTCGGCGACGCTTGGTGTCGAGGTAACGGACGTTCGCGGACTGGACGCCGACGACCAGCGGAACCCGCTGCGCGATGGAGATTCCCGCGTCGGTCAGTCCGCGGACCTTGTCGGGGTTGTTGGTCAGCACGCGCGCGCGTTCGATGCCGAGGTCGGCGAGAATGGCCGCGGCCGCCCCGTATTCTCGGCCGTCGACCGGTTCGTCGAGTTCGAGGTTGGCCTCCACGGTGTCGAGGCCTTGATCCTGCAGCCGGTAGGCGGCGAGCTTCTTCAGCAACCCGATGCCGCGGCCCTCGTGACCGCGCAGGTACACGACGACGCCGCCTTCATGGCCGATCCGCTCCAGCGCGGCGTCGAGCTGGGGTCCGCACTCGCAGCGCTGTGACGAGAACGCCTCTCCCGTCAGACATTCGGAGTGGATCCGGACCAGCGGGGCGGGCCGGCGCAGGCCGTCCCCAAAGATGCCGTCGCTGATGAGGGCTACGTGTTCGGCACCGGTCTCCGTGTCGCGGTAGCCGATCGCCCGGAGTTCGCCGGCCGGGGTCGGCAGCACCGTCTCGGCGCCGCGCCGGACGCGGGGCGCGACGGCCCAACGATCGGCATCGTGCATGCGCCGGTGGTTGACGAGTTCCTCGATGGTCAGCACCGGCAGCCCCATGCGTGAACCCAGCGCGGCGACCTGCGGATACCGCATCATCGACCCGTCCTCGGCGACGAGCTCCGCGATCACGCCCACCGGGGCGATGTCGGCGAGCGTGCACAGGTCCACGGCGGCCTCCGTGTGACCGGGACGCTCGAGGACACCGCCGGGGCGGGCGCGGAGCGGGAGCACGTGCCCGGGCCGGGTGAAGTCGCGCGGACCGGAGGCGGCCGCGGCCAGCATACGAAGCGTGTGGGCCCGATCGGCGGCGGAGATACCGGTGGTGACCCCCTCTGCCGCGTCTACGGTCACCGTGTAGGCGGTGGCCTTCGGGTCTTCGTTGTGGGAGACCATGGCGGGCAGTTCGAGCATGTCCGCCCGTTCGGCCGTCATCGGTGCGCAGAGCAGCCCGGAGGTGTTCCGGACCGTCCATGCGGTCCATTCGGTGGTCACGCGGTCGGCGGCCAGGATGACATCGCCCTCGTTCTCGCGATCGGCGGCGTCGGTCACCAGGACCGGCCGACCCGCACGAAGTGCATCGATGGCGTTCTCGATGGCGTTCATCTGCTCTCCTCGTCCTCGACGACCATGCGCGTCGTGGCCCGACACCCGATGCGCGAGCGCTGCATATCGCGTGGCCACGTGTCCGTCATTCGACACCCCGGCCGTGACGTGGCGGAAAACCGCGCGTGGCAGACAGATTTCGCCGCCGGACGGATTCGAAACCGCAGGTCGACGGCCCCTGCCGGTGAATAGCGCCGGTTTTCGGACCGGGTCGGGCCATATCCGCGGTGACGACGGCGCGCACGGGCCGACCGGTGACGTCTTGGGCATACTGTTCTTCTGACGCAGTCCGGAACGCCGGACTCAACCCCGAACCTGGAGGTCCCCGTGGCAGGTGGTCTCGTCGCCCTGCTCGACGACATCGCGACGCTCACCCGCGCCGCCGCCGCGTCGCTCGACGACATCGGCGCCGCCGCGGGCAAGGCCAGTGTCAAGGCCGCGGGCGTCGTCGTCGACGACACCGCCGTCACCCCGCGCTACGTCGACGGGTTCACCCCGGATCGCGAGCTTCCGATCGTCCGCAAGATCGCGTTCGGCTCGATCCGCAACAAGCTGCTGATCATCCTTCCGATCGCGATGGTCCTCAGCGAGTTCCTGCCCGACGCGCTGCCGTACCTGCTGATCGCAGGCGGCCTGTTCCTCTCCTACGAGGGCGCGGAGAAGGTGTGGGAGGCGATCACCGACCACCACGAGGAGTCCGGCCCCGAGCGGGCCGGTCCCGAGTTCGAGAAGACGATGGTCAGGGGCGCGATCCGCACCGACCTCATCCTGTCCGCCGAGATCATGGTCATCTCGCTGTCCTCGGTGGAGGACGAACCGTTCTGGACACGGCTGGCGGTGCTGATCATCGTCGCGTTCTTCATCACCGCGCTGGTCTACGGCGTGGTCGCGCTGATCGTGAAGATGGACGACGTCGGTCTGGCCCTGGCCCGGCGTGAATCCGGGTTCAGCCAGACCGTGGGCCGAGGCCTGGTCAGCGCGATGCCGAAGATCATGGCAGTGCTCACCGTCGTAGGGATCGCCGCCATGCTGTGGGTCGGTGGCCACATCCTGATCGCCAACGTCGGCGAGGCCGGATTCCACTGGCCCGCGGATCAGTTGCACCACCTCGAGCACTGGTTCGCCGAACTGGTCCACGGTGGCTTCGGCGGGTTCCTGTCCTGGACCGCCGGGACGGTGGTGTCGGCTCTCGTCGGCCTGGGCGTCGGCGCGATCCTCGTGGCGCTGCTGCACTTCCTGCCCAAGCGGGCGAAGAAGAACGAGGCCGCCGCCGAGGTCGAGGCGCACTGACCTCGGTCAGCCCACCAGACGCCACAACCCGATCAATCCGACCACGACGATCACCCCGCGCAACGCGCCCGGCGACAGGCGTCGCCCGTACCGCGCGCCGATCATCCCGCCGGCCAGCGACCCGAGGGCGATGACCCCGGCCGCTGCCCAGTTGATCCGATCGAACGCGACGAGCGTGTAGGTGACCGCGGCGACGACGTTCACCACGAGCGAGAGCAGGTTCTTCGCCGCGTTCATGCGCTGGATGTGGTCGGGCACGACCACTCCGAGAACGGCGATCAGCATGATGCCCTGGGCGGCGGTGAAGTAGCCGCCGTAGATGCCCACGGCGAAGGTGCCGGCGATCATCGCCGTGATGCGCAGCGGGGTGAGGTGCTCACGCTCCGGGTGCACGGGGCCGGTCGACCGGCGCGCCACCCACGCCGAGATGCGCGGTTGGGCGACGACGAGTATCAGCGCGGCGACCAGCAGCACCGGTACGACCATCTCGAAGACCCGCTCCGGCAGATGCAGCAGCAGCCAGCATCCGACGATCGCGCCCACGAACGACGCGGGGATCTGCCACCGCAGTTGCGGCCACTGGCCCTCGAGCTCCCGCCGGTACCCCCAGGTTCCCGACACGCCTCCCGCAACCAGGCCGATCGCGTTGGAGATGGTGGCCGTGACCGGCGGAATCCCGAACGACACCAGCGTCGGGAAGGTGATCAGTGTGCCGCTGCCGACGACCGCGTTGATCGCGCCCGCTCCCACGCCGGCCAGCAGAACGGCCAGCAGTTCCCAAGTCGTCACAGTGTCCGAGGGTGCCCGCTGCGCCGAGGGACGTGAACACCGGGGTGGGTCACACCAGTCGCTCGCCCGTCTCGGGGTGGAACAGGTGCACGGCCCGATCGGCCTGCTTCAGTCGGATCCCCTCGCCGCGTTTGGCCGGGGACCGCTCCGAGGACCGCGCGACCATGACCATCGGCTCGGCGTCGAGGTTGCGCACCGACGGGTCGGCGAGGTTGGCGTAGATGTAGGTCTCGCTACCCAGCTCCTCCAGGAGGGCGACCTCGGCGTCGATGCCGGTACCGTCGTCGGCGAGGGCCAGGTGTTCGGGCCGGATGCCGACGGTGACCGACGACAGACCCGAACGGCGCAGTGCTGCCTGCGATTCCGCGTCGAGATCGACCCGTGCCCCGGAGACGGTGATCTCGCCGTCGGAGACCGGTGCGGTGAAGAGGTTCATCCCCGGCGATCCGATGAATCCGGCGACGAAGGCGTTGACCGGACGGTCGTACAGCTCGGTGGGCGACGAGAACTGCTGCAGGACGCCGTTCTTGAGAACGGCGACCCGGTCACCCATGGTCATCGCCTCGACCTGGTCGTGGGTGACGTAGACGGTCGTCGTACCGAGCCGACGCTGCAGCGCCGCGATCTGGGTGCGGGTCTGCACACGCAGCTTGGCGTCGAGGTTGGACAGCGGCTCGTCCATGCAGAACACGCGCGGCTCCCGGACGATCGCACGACCCATCGCGACGCGCTGCCGCTGGCCGCCGGACAGCTTGGCGGGCTTGCGGTCGAGGAAGTCGGTGAGATCGAGCAGCTTGGCGGCCTCGGCGACCTTCCGCTTGCGCTCGTCGAGGGGAATGCCGCGCATCTTGAGCGCGAAACCCATGTTCTCCCCGACGGTCTTGTTGGGATAGAGCGCATAGTTCTGGAAGACCATGGCGATGTCGCGGTCCTTGGGCGGCACTCCGACCATGTTCTCGCCACCGATGCGGATCTGTCCGGAATCGATCTCCTCGAGACCGGCGAGCATACGCAATGCGGTGGACTTGCCCGAACCCGAGGGTCCGACGAGGACGACGAACTCGCCGTCGTTGATGTCCAGGTCGAGGGAGTCGACGGCCAGCTTGTCGGCGCCGGGGTAGACGCAGCAGGCCTTGTCGTAGGTGATGGATGCCATGGTTTGCTCCGGAGGTCGTGGTGGTGGGTCAGGAGAAGAACGGATGCCGGTGGGTCATTTGATGGCGCCGAACGACAATCCTCGGACGAGTTTGTTCTGGGCGATCCAGCCGCAGATGACGACCGGTAGCGCGGCGAGGACCGAGGCCGCCGACAGCTGCGCCCAGTACAGGCCCTGCCCCGACATGAACCCGGTCAGGAACACCGGCATGGTCTGGGCGTTGACCGCGGTCATGTTGACGGCGAAGAAGAACTCGTTCCACGAGAAGATCACACAGATCAGCGCGGTGGCGGCGATTCCCGGTGACACCAGCGGGAGGATCACCTCGCGGACCGATGTCCACAGGCTCGCACCGTCGATGCTCGCCGCCTCGAGCAGTTCGCCTGGAACCTCGAGGAAGAACGAGCGCATCATCCACACCGCGATCGGCAGGTTCATGGCGGTGTAGAGGATCACCAGCGTCCAGATGTTGTCGAGCATCCCGATCTCGCCGACGATCACGTACAGCGGGATGATCGCGGCGACGATCGGCAGCATCTTGGTGCTGATGAAGAAGAAGAGCGCGTCCCTGGTCTTGCGGACCGGCCGCAACGACAACGCGAACGCAGCCGGAACACCGAGCAGCAGGACGAGAATCGTCGAGACCACGGTCGCGAACACCGAATTGAGCAGTGGTGTCGCGATTCCCGCGTCGAAGACGTCACGGAACTGTTGCAGCGTCGGGGTGAAGACGAACGTCGGCGGGTTGGTCGCCGCATCGGACTCCTGTTTGAACGCGGTCAGCACCATCCACAGGACCGGGAAGAAGAACCCGATGGCGAGGATCCAGGTGAACACGGTCAAAGCCGCTTGCCGTGGATGCCTGCGTCGACGGATCTCTGTGTGAGACAGACCTTCCGGGCTCGTCTCCACGGACGCGGTCGGGCGGGTGTCGGTGGTCATCAGGCCGGCTCCTCTGTTCCGGTGAACGACTTGAAGATCAGTCGGAGCGCCAGCGAGGCGACGACGATCGTGCCGATCACGGTGACGACGCCCATCGCCGCGGCCTGACCGATGTCGAAGCCGAGGAAGGCGCGCTGGTAGATGTAGTACGAGAGGTTGGAACTGGAAACGCCCGGCCCGCCGGAGGTCATCATGTACACGGCGTCGAAGGTGTTGACCAGATAGATCGCGCCGAGCACCGCGCCCAGTTCGATGAAGCGGCGCAGGTGCGGCAGCGTCAGTTCGCGGAACAACCGGAAGTTGGTGGCGCCGTCCACGCGGGCGGCCTCCTGGACATCACGCGGCATCGACTGCAGGCCGGCCAGTATCAGCAGCATCATGAACGGCGTCCACTGCCAGACCAGTTCGGCCATGACGCTCATCAGCGGGAACTCCGACAACCAGTCGATCTCCACCCCGAATGGGCCGAGCGCCCAGTTGACCAGACCGTTGGTCGGCGACAGCAGGCTCGTCTTCCACAGCAGCGCCGCGGCGACCGGCGTCACCAGGAACGGGGTGATCAGCAAGGTGCGAACCACGCCGCGGCCCAGGAACTTCCGATCGAGCAGCAGCGCGAAGAGCAACCCGAGGACGATCGAGACCAGGACCGTGCCGACGATCAGCAGGACGGTGTTCGCGGTGACGCGCCAGAACTGGTTGTCCCGGAAGACCGCCACGTAGTTGTCGAGGCCGACGAACGAGCGGGAGTCCGGACGGACCAGGTTCCACGACTGCGTCGAGTAGTACAGCGTGAACAGAAACGGAACCTGCGTCACCACGATCATGAAGATCAGCGCGGGCAGGAGTGGTCCGCGGCGGCGCCACCCCTCGGCGCGTGAGATGTGGTCGCGCGACGAGGTCAGCGGTTCCTGACCGGCGGGTTCCTCGGGGGCCCGCGGCGGGGCTGCAGTCGCCATGATCAATGCTCCCTCTGGTAGGACTTGCCGACGACCTCGGCGTACTCCTGCGCCTGGGCCAGTGCGTCGTCGACGCTGATCTGTCCGGCGATGGCAGCCGAGATCTGCTGGCTGACACGGGTTCCGAGATCCTGGAACTCGGGGATCGCGAGGAACTGGACGCCGGTGTAGGGGACCGGCCTCAGCGTCGGTTCCAACTGGTTCGCAGCCTGCATGGACGCCAGCGTCTGTTCGGCGAACGGTTCGGCGAGTTCGCGGTAGGCCGGCAACTCGTAGGTCGACATCCGGCTGCCCGGCGGCACGTGGCTGGGGCCGAGTTTCTCGGCGACATATCGGATGTACTCCTTACCCGTCATCCACCGGATGAACGCCCATGCCTCGTCGGGATGTTCGCTGCTGCTGGGGATGCCGAGCGACCAGGTGTACAGCCAGCCGTTGTCCTTCTTGGCCATGCTGGGCGCGGGGAGATATCCGACGTCGCCGGCGATCGTCGAGGTCTCCGGGCTCTCGAGCACCGACACCGCGGAGGTGGCGTCGTACCACATCGCAACCCTGCCCTGCGACAGCAGGTTTCCACATTCCTGGAAGCCCGACGACGACGCCCCGGCCTCGCCATACCTGCGTACGGTGTCGACGTAGAACTGCACCGCCGCCTTCACTTCCGGACTGTCGAGCCGCGCGTTCCAGTCCTCGTCGTACCAGCGGCCGCCGTAGGCGTTGATCACGGTGTTCAACGGCGCGAGGACCTCACCCCAGCCGGGCTTGCCGCGCAGGCAGATCCCGGCGACACGGTCGCTGTCGAGTTTCGCGGCCGCCTCGGCGACCTCGGGCCAGGTGGGATTCGGCGGAAGGGAGACCCCGGCCTCGGCGAAGAGCCTCTTGTTGTACATCAGGAACGACGACTCGCCGTAGAACGGGGCCGAGTACATCGATCCGTCGTGGGACAGCGCCGTTTTCAGGGTGGGTATGAAGTCGTCGGCGTCGTAGTCGGGGTCGGCCGCCATGTAGGGGCCGAGGTCGACCAACCAGCCGTACTCACCCCACATCGGGGTCTCGTAGTTACTGATCATCACGACGTCGAACTCGCCGCCGCCGGTGGCGACCGATGCGGTGATCTTGGCGCGCGCCTCGTTCTCCGAGAGGGTCACGAACTTCACGCTGACGCCGGGGTTCTGCTGTTCGAACTGGTCGGACAGGGCCACTGCATCCTGCATCTGCGAGTTGGAGACCATCGCGACGGTGATCTCGCGCCCGCCTCCGCCGGTGAGCGATCCGGCCCCGGAACAACCGGCCACCACCAGCGCCACCGTCGCCACGAGGACGCCGAGGACGCTGCGTCGGGAGAACTTCATTGTTCGCCTTTCTTCTGCAACACAAGCCATTCCGCGGTCGCAACATCGGTGACGAGGATGGTGGCGTAGCCGCCGCGGAGGGCGCCGAGAATCGACTCGCGCCGGTGCTCGCCACCGGAGACGAGGATCGACGTGGGACATCCGCGCACCGCGTCGAGCGGGACCGAGATGGTCCGGTCGACGAGGCTCGACGCCACCGGGTTGCCGTCGGCGTCGTAGAACCGGCCGCCGATCTCCCCGACCGCGCCCAGTTCGAGGAGTTCGTCGAGCACGATCGCGTCGATGAACGCCCCCTCGAAGAGGGTCGTCGACGTCGAGACCGACCCGACGCCGAACAACATCACCTGCGCGCCGCGAGCAGCTGAGAGCGCCTGCGACAGAATCGAATCGCGATTGACCGCGGCCACGGTCTCGGGGTCGACGTAGAGCGGGGCGACGAGCCGCAGCGGGCGTGCGTGGAGACGCTCGGAGAATCGCGCGAGCGCGTGGTCGACTCCGGTGTGGTACTCGACGGAGGTCATCGAACCGTCCATCTGCACCACCCGCTCACATGACGAGCTGGCGCCCAGGGCATCGGCGACGGCGACCTGTTCGGGCCCCCAGGTGAAGCCGAAGGTGTCGGAGGGTTGGATACGGCGTGTCAGCACCGATGCCCCGGCGCGGCCGAGCGCGGCGTTGCCGGTGGTCGATCCGTCGGCCACCTCGTCGATGACCAGCACCTCGTCGAGGCCGAATGCCTCCTCCACCCGTCGTTCGAGGTCGGTGTGGATCGAGGCGGACAGGTGCGGCGGCGCCGACACCGTCACCTGCACCAGGCCCTGGGCGCGGGCACGGGCGACGAGCCGGCCCGCGGTGGGACGGGAGACGCCGAGCCGGGCCGCGATCTCGGCCTGGGTGAGGCCCTCGAGGTGGTACATGGTGGCCGCGCGGACGAGGAGTCGCAGGTCCTGACCGGTGTCGGCGCCGGCTCTCCCGGACGGACGCGCGGTCGCGGTCTGCTGATCGTCGGCGGAGTCGACCGCCGGTTTGCGAGGTGCCATCCAGGCCCACCCCCGTCGTCTCGTGTGAGCATCTGCTCACTAGCGGTGAATATGCTCAGTAAGCTAGCATCCACTGTGTGACCCACGCAACACCCCTCACCTCCACCCCTGAGCCGCCACAACGCATGCGCGCCGGGGTTCTCCACCCGGATCTGTCGCTCAGGATCGAAACCCGCAGGTCACCGAGGCCGGGTCCCGGCGACGTCCTGGTTGCGGTGCGCGCGGTCGGCGTGTGCGGCTCCGACGTCCACTACGTCCGCCACGGTCGCATCGGCGAGTACGTCGTAGACCGGCCGCTGATCCTCGGCCACGAGGCGTCCGGCGTCATCGTCGCGGTGGGCGAGGGTGTCGCGGCCGACCGCGTCGGCGAGCGCGTCTCCATCGAGCCGCAACGCCCCGACCCGACGTCGGCGGAGTCGAAACGCGGGGACTACCACCTGTGTCCGCACATGCGGTTCTTCGCGACCCCGCCCGTCGACGGGGCGTTCGCCGAGTTCGTGACCATCGGTGCGGACTTCGCCCATCCGGTGCCGCCTGAGGTGTCCGACGAGGCGGCCGCGCTGCTCGAGCCGCTGTCGGTCGGGATCGCGTCGGTCCGCAAGGCGGCGGTGTCGGCGGGCGACTCGATGCTGATCACCGGGGCCGGTCCGATCGGGCTGATGATCGCCCAGGTCGCCCGGGCTTCGGGTCTCACCCGCATCATCGTCAGCGAGCCCGACGACACCCGCCGTCGGCGCGCGCTGGAATTCGGTGCCACGCAAGCTGTTTCCCCAGAGGACCCGATCGATCCGGTGGACGCCTTCATCGATGCCAGTGGAGTCGCCGCCGCGGTCCGGGCGGGGATGGACGCGGTCCGCCCGGGTGGGCGGATCGTCTTGGTGGGCATGGGCGCCGACACGATGGAACTCCCGGCGAACCTCATCCAGAACCGCGAACTGGTGCTGACCGGCGTGTTCCGCTATGCCAACACCTGGCCCACCGCGCTGGCACTCGTCTCCGCCGGCGCGGTCGACCTGGACGCGATGGTCACCGCGCGGTTCGGCCTCGACGAGCTCGCCGACGCCCTCGACGCCGACCGGATGCCGGGAACCATCAAATCGGTTGTCCACCCGGCTGTTCGACGCTGGGACGACACCACACGACTCGACACGACAGGAGCAGCTCACCGATGAGCTCGACGCCGACCCCTCCCCTGACCGCCGCGACCCTGGACATGGTCCACGACGCCGCGGTTCCCGCCTACGACCGTGACGCCGTCACACCGGGAATCGTCCACTTCGGCGTCGGCGCCTTCCACCGCGCACACCAGGCGATGTACCTCGACCGGCTCCTCGCCGCCGACCCGTCGGCCCGTGGGTGGGGCATCTGCGGGGTCGGTGTGCGTCCCGCCGACACGGCGATGCGTGATGCGCTCGCGCCCCAGGACGGGTTGTTCACCCTCACGCTCAAACATCCCGGTGGGGCGGCCGAGACCTCGGTGATCGGTTCCATCGTCGAATATCTCTACGCGCCGGACGATCCCGAGAAGGTCCTGGAACGGCTGGCCGACCCGGCCATCCGCATCGTCTCGCTCACGGTCACGGAGGGCGGTTACAACTTCTCCCCCGCCACCGGCGAGTTCGACGCCGCGAACCCCGACATCGTCGCGGACCTGGCCGGGACCGAGCCGCCCCGAACGGTGTTCGGTCTGGTCACCGAGGCGCTCGCCCGTCGCCGCGACCGCGGGATCGGATCGTTCACGGTGATGTCCTGCGACAACATCCAGGGCAACGGCCACATGGCACGGTCAACCTTCCTGGCCTACGCACACCTGCGGGACCCCGAACTAGCGCAGTGGATCGAGGCCAACACCCGTTTCCCGAACTCGATGGTCGACCGCATCACGCCCGCGACCCCGCCCGAACTCACCGACGAGGTGACCGCACGCACGGGCGTCGTCGACGCCCGGCCGGTGGTCGCGGAGCCGTTCACGCAATGGGTTCTCGAGGACGACTTCGCGATGGGCCGCCCGGCTCTGGAGACCGTGGGCGTGCAGGTCGTCGACGACGTGACGCCCTACGAGCTGATGAAGCTGCGGTTGCTGAACGCGGGCCATCAGGCGCTCTGCTATTTCGGGTATCTCCTCGGCCACCGGTACGTGCACGACGCGGCATCGGACCCCGATCTGCAGAATCTCCTGCGCCGCTACATGACCGAAGAAGGCAAGACCACCCTGCGGCAACTGCCCGGCGTCGACGTGGACGTCTACATCGAGACCCTGCTGCAGCGGTTCGCCAACCCGGCGATCGGCGACACCATCGCCCGGCTGTGCCAGGACTCCTCCGACCGAATCCCCAAGTGGTTGGTGCCGGTGATCCGGGAGCGTCTCGCCGACGGGCGGCGCAGCGAGTTGGCCGCCGCAGTGGTGGCCAGTTGGACGCGGTATGCCGAGGGTGTCGACGAACAGGGCGAACCGATCGAGGTCGTGGACTCACGAGCGGCGGATCTCGTTCCACGGGCCCGGCGGTCACGCACCGACCCGCTGGCATTCGTCGCCGATCGTGAACTGTTCGGGGATCTGGCCGAGCAGGAGGGCTTCACCACGCCGTATCTCGCCGCGCTGGATGCGCTTCGCACCAAGGGCGCACGCGCCACGCTGACAGAATTGCTGTCATGACCCTGGTCGCCGGAATCGACTCGTCCACGCAGTCCTGCAAGGTCGTCGTCTGCGACGCGGGGACGGGTGAGGTCGTCCGCTCGGCGAGTTCACCCCATCCGCCCGGCACCGAGGTGAATCCCGAGCGGTGGTGGGAGGCGTTGCGCGACGCCGTGTCCCGGGCCGGCGGACTCGACGATGTGGCCGCGGCGTCGGTGGCAGGGCAGCAGCACGGGATGGTGTGCCTGGGCGCCGACGGGCAGGTCGTACGAGAAGCGTTGCTGTGGAACGACGTCCGTTCGGCATCGAGCGCCGCGGATCTGGTCGACGACCTGGGCGGATCGGACCGGTGGGCGAAGGCGGTCGGTGTGGTCCCGGTCGCGGCCATCACCGCCGCCAAGCTCCGCTGGCTCGCGGACCACGAACCCGAGGCCGCCGACGCCACCTCCGCGGTGTGCCTGCCCCATGACTGGCTCACCTGGCGCCTGCGCGGCAGTACCGACATCTCCGAGTTGACGACCGATCGCAGCGATGCGTCGGGGACCGGATACTTCAGCGCGCCGTCGGAAGAGTATCGACCCGACCTGCTCGAACTCGCGTTCCGCGGCCGTCGACCGGTGGTGCCACGCATCGTCGGGCCTGGCCAACGGTCCGGCGTCACGCCGTCCGGTGTGGTCGTCGGCGCAGGTGCCGGTGACAACGCGGCAGCGGCCCTCGGGCTGCATGTGCGTCCCGGCGAGGCCGTGGTGTCCCTGGGCACCTCCGGCGTCGTGTGCGCCGTCTCCGACTCCGCGCCCGCCGACCCGGAGGGACTCGTCGCGGGGTTCGCCGACGCCACGGGCCGGCATCTCCCGCTGGTGTGCACGCTGAACGGTGCGCCGGTGCTGGCGTCGACGGCGCGGATGCTCGGAGTCGACCTCGAGGAGTTCGCCCATCTCGCGCTCGCCGCTCCTCCCGGGGCGAACGGTCTGACGCTGATTCCGTACTTCGCCGGTGAGCGCTCCCCGAATCTCCCCGACGCGACCGGGACACTGACCGGGATCACCGCGGCCAACCTCACCCCGGCATCGGTCGCGCGAGCCGCGGTCGAGGGGCTGATCGCGTCCCTGGTGTTCTGCCGGGAGAAGATCGAGGCGCAGGGCATCACGGTCGATCGGATCCTGCTCACCGGTGGTGGTTCGAAGTCGCCTGCGGTGCGGGCGATCGCGCCGGCGATGCTCGGTGGCGGGGTCGACGTCCCGGCCGACGGCGAGCACGTCGCCCTCGGCGCGGCCCGCCAGGCCGCATGGGCTCTCACTGGTGAGCTGCCGGACTGGGACGTCGCGCGCCGGAAGCTGACCGCCGACCCGGCCCCGGAGGTGTACGAGCGGTACCGCTCCGTCGTCGACGTCGTCGGCTGAGCCGCGCGGCGCACGAGCGCCGGGCCGCGAGGTCCCCCGCGCGACCCGCCCGTGTGGAATCCACCGATCCCGTCCCCACGGTCGTTCCAGCGAGGACCATGGAACCCGGACCTCCGATGGCGGGAGATGCGATGGTCGACTGGGATGGTGCGAAGTATGCCGAGGTCAGCGGGCTGCAGCGGATGGTGGCCACCGAGTCGATCGCCGGCCTCGAACTGAACGGCGACGAACGCCTGCTCGACGTCGGGTGCGGCGACGGGTTCATCACGATGCTGCTGGCCGAGCGCCTTCCGCAGGGTTCGGTGGTCGGCGTCGACGCCTCGCGGCGGATGATCGAGCGCGCGCTGGAGCGCGGTCGGTGACTTCGCCGACTGGTTCAGGGTGGGTTCACCGGCCTGGACCTCCCGGCTCTCCGATGACGAGACCCGCGAGTTCGTCGGAGAGGTGATCAGTCGCCATCAGGGCGTCATCGGTGAACCGGCGCTGTTCCGGTTCACCCAGATGCGGGCGATGCTGACCAAGCACTGACCGACAGTCGGGCGGGCCACCGGTTCCGGTGGCCCGCCCGACTGTCAGGATCTCCAACCGCTCACGGGATCCAGTTGAAGGTGTCCGGGTCCGGGCCGATACGCTCGTCACGGTTCACCGCATCGATCGCCGCGACCTCGTCGTCGGACAATTCGAAGTCGAACACCGCGAAGTTCTCCTCCACCCGCGCCCGCGTCACGGACTTCGGGAACACGACGTCGCCACGCTGGATGTGCCACCGCAGCGTCACCTGCGCCGGCGTGCGCCCCTTGGACTCGGCGATCTTCGTGATCACCGGGTCGTCGACGATCCTGCCCTGGGCCAGGGGCGACCATGCCTCGGTTACGATTCCATGCTGAGAGTTGAACGCCCGCAACGCATTCTGCGAGAAGTACGGATGCACCTCGATCTGGTTGACCGCCGGCACGATATCGGTCACGTCCAGCAACCGCTCCAGATGCGCCTGCTGGAAGTTCGACACACCGATCGCCCGAGCCTTGCCGTCGGCGTATGCCTTCTCCAGCGCCTTCCACGTCTCGACGAAATCACCCACACCCGGCAGCGGCCAGTGGATCAAGAACAGGTCCACCTGCTCCACACCCAGATCGGCGTTCGTCTGGTCCAGCGCCTTCAACGCGTCGTCGTAGGCGTGGAAACCGTTGTTGAGCTTCGAGGTGATGAACACCTCGTCGCGGCTCAACCCCGACTCCCGGATCGCCTCCCCGACGCCCTTCTCGTTGCCGTACATCTCCGCGGTGTCGATGTGGCGGTACCCGACCTCCAGCGCCGTTGCCACCGCGGCACGCGTGTCCTCCGGCGGCACCTGCCACACGCCGAAACCCAGCTGCGGGATCGAGACGCCATTGTTCAAGGTGATGTTCGGGACTGTCATACGCGATCTGTCCTTTCGTCGGGATGAGACGAGGCGGTGCCTCGACGTCGCGCGCCGATCGGGCCCCACCCGATTCCGCCCCGATTCCGCGGCGGACCGGGGCGGCCTCCAACCGGCGACGACCACGTCCCAGTTCAAGCCGCGGGACCGGTCGGTTATTCCGCGCACCTGCGAACAGCGGGGCGGGCCGCCCACCGGGCAGCGCGCCGTGGTGGGCGGATCCAACGGGGGCAGGTGGTCGACGGTCACCGTTCGCGCTCGGCGCGTGCCAGCAATCCGTCGACGAGCGCCTCGAGCGCCCACGGGTAGGTGTCGCGAGCCGAGATGACCGGCCAGTCCTCGCCGACCTCGGCGAGGCGCGGAAAGCGGTCCGGCGTCGCCGTGCTCAGAAACCCTTGCCGGAGTTCGGGATCGGTGGCGCGTCGCGGATCAGAGCGCGCACGGACCAGGATCTCGCCGACCGTGAGATACCAGATGCTGCGGAACACGACGACAGCCTGTTCCGTCGTGCATCCGTGATCGACGGCGGCCCCGACGATCGCCTCGACCATCTCCAGCGAGGACTCGCCCAGCCGGCCCAGGAACCCGTCGGTCGTGAGGATCTCGGCCGCCCATGGCCAGGAACTCAACGATTCTCGAATAGCCAACGCCGACTGGATGATCCGATCCCGAGGAGCGTCCGGAAGCGACACCGGCATGGTGGCGTCCGCATGGTCGTTCAGCAACTGGATCAGCAGGTCGTCCTTGTCGCGGACGTGGTGGTACAGCGTCGTCGGACCGATGCCGAGCGCGGCGGCCAGACGCCGGATGGTGAGCTTCTCCCACCCGTGCTCGTCGATGATCTCGCGCGCCGCGGCGAGGATCTGCGCGCGTGACGTCACCGGGGGCCGTCCGGTCCGGCCGGGAGTGGAGCTCGATCGGGTCACGCCCTCCATTCTGCGTCCTGGGCTTCTGCGTCCTGGGGACAAACCCCGAGCCGCGTGCCCACAAAATTGGGGGTTGACTCCCGACCTGCATGTTCTTACTTTCGGAACATGTTCGAAAAGTACTCGCACACCCTCGCTCGTTCGCAACTCGTCCTCGCGGCCGCCGCCGTGACGCAGTTTCTGGTCTCGCTCGACCTCTCGGTCGTCAACGTCGGCCTCCCCCGGATCGCCGACGGCCTCGGATTCGACACGGTCGGCGCCACCTGGGTCATCCATGCCTACGCCCTCACCTTCGGAGGACTGCTGCTTCTCGGCGGCAAACTCGCCGACCGGTTCGGACACCGCCGCGTCCTGTCGACCGGCTTGGCCGTTTTCGGGATCGCCTCGCTGGCTGGCGGTTTCGCGGTGAACCCGGAGCAGCTGGTGGTGGCACGGGGCCTGCAGGGCGCCGGCGCGGCCGCGATGGCCCCGGCGGCCCTGGCCCTGTTGTCCACGACCTTCCCGTCGGGCCGCGAACGCGTGAGGGCGTTCGGCATCTGGAGCGCCATGAACGCCGCCGGCGGGGCCTTCGGAGTGGTGATCGGAGGCGTGTTGACGGAGTTCGCCGGCTGGCGGTGGGTGATGTTCGTGAACGTGCCGATCGCCGCGATCGCGCTCACCGTCGCCGCGGGCATCCCCGCCGACCGCCGGCTGCGTTCACACGGACGGCCCGATGTGGCGGGTGCGCTCCTGGCGACCGCGGGCATGATGTCGCTGGTCTACGGCATCGTGCGGACCGACGCCGTCGGATGGGCGTCGACGAGCACCGTCGTCACCCTGACCGCGGCAGCCGTCCTGCTCGCCGGGTTCGTCCTGGTCGAGAGGACGACGCGGAACGAACCGTTGCTGCGGTTGGGCATCTTCACCCATCGCTCGGTGGCCGGGGCCAACATCTTCAACCTGCTGCTGGGCGGGGCGATGGCATCAGCCTTCTACTTCGCCTCCCTCTACGCGCAGCGCGTGCTGGGAGAGGGGCCCGCCGTCACGGGCCTCGAGTTCCTCCCGCTGGCGCTGGGCGTCATCGTCGGGTCGGTGCTCGCGGTACGACTCGGTTACAGATACGCGCCCCGCACGCTCATGATCATGGGCGGCGGTCTCACCGCGATCGGCCTGGCCTGGTTCGGACGGATCTCCGTCGACGGCTCGTTCCTCACCGACATCCTGGGACCGGCCGTCGTGACCGGTGTCGGATTCGGACTCGCCCTGGCGCCAGTGGTCTCCGTCGCAACGGCCGGGGTCGGCGCCGAGGAGAGCGGCACCGCATCGGCGCTGCTCAACAGTTCGCGGCAGATCGGTGCCGCACTCGGCCTGGCGGCCCTCGGCACGCTCGCCGCCGGCCGGGCCGGACACGACCCCACCATCTCCGGCGCGAATGCGGGATACGGCCTCGGCCTCAGCGGAGCGGCAGCCCTGCTGGTCGTCGCCGTCCTGGTCGCACTGACCGTGATCCCCCGCGGGACGCAAATGCCGCCGAGCGCCGACGCACCCAGCCTGGAGTCCGACGAGAGGAGTGAGAAGAAATGAACCGATCCGCGAACACACGGACGGCAGTGGGCCTGATGTACGTCGGCGCCGCGCTCACCGCCCTGGTCGCGATCATCCCCTTCGGGATGCGTGACACGCTCGCCGAGCACGTCCGCCACGGCTATCCGGACTATACGGCCGCAGAGATCGACACCGCCGTGACCGCCTACCTGAGCATCCTCGCAATCCTGGGTGCCGTGGGTGTCGCCGCCTGGCTGACCAGCGCCTGGCTGGTCCGCCGCGGTACCCGCCACGCCCGGATCGTCGTGTCGCCGACCTTCGGCGCCGCCGTCCTGGTGACCGCCACCCTGGTCTTCATCCGGGACACCTCCGGCGAGGTCGGGCTGGCCCCGGCGGTCGGGTGGATGCAGCTCGTGCCGTGCGTCGTCGGCCTGATCGCCGTGACGCTGCTGTGGCGCGGTGGTGCCACCGCGCACCCCGACCGGACGGTCCGACCGCCGAGGTCGGACACGATCGGGGTCTGATCGCCCGATCACGACCCGTCACGACAGCGAACCCGCCCTGGGAGCGCCCGATCCGGCTCCGGATCGTCCCACGTCAACGACCAATTCGGCCGTACCGTTTCCCAGGGCGGGTTTTCTGTGACACACTGGCCGAGCAGCCATCGGTCTTGGTGGCTGTTCACTGAAGAAAGAAGTACAGCAGTATGGCACAGGGAACCGTCAAGTGGTTCAACGGCGAAAAGGGCTTCGGCTTCATCGCACCCGACGACCAGGGCGCCGATGTTTTCGTCCACTACTCCTCGATCAACGGTAGCGGTTTCCGCAACCTCGAAGAGAACCAGCGCGTCGAGTTCGACGTGGAGCAGGGCCAGAAGGGTCCCCAGGCAACCAACGTCAGCGCGCTCTAAGCACATCTGACTTCACGAAGCGTCGCGTCCGGCCAGATCGGATGCGGCGCTTCGTCGTTTCTCGAGATACTCGCGAACCCAACTCCGCGCCAACAGATCTCACCCATCAGCGCAGCGAGCGCGGCACCTTCGACAGCGGCACGACAATGGTGCCGTCGGCGGTCCCCGACGAGAGGATCCCGACCACCTGTCCGCGTGTGTCGCGCACGCCGGCGCCGCTGTCGCCCAGTTGCGAATGCAGCGACGTCTGAATCGAATACGAGTCGTGGACCGTGACGAACGGCGGTGCGAGAGAGAACCCGGCGGACGTCCGCTTCACGAGCGACGGGTCGGTCACCTTCCCCTTGCCGAACCCGGTGGCGACGCCGACCTTGGTGACCGGCTGCCCACGGAAGAACCGCGGATTCCAGTTGACGTCGTCGACGCGGATGACGGCCCGCGGCGCCAGACGGATCACCGCGATGTCGAGGTCGCGGGCGACACGGTTGGCGGTCACGGTCCCGATGCGGGTGCCGTGGCGGTCGCGTACCGGACGGCCCACCGCACCACAGTGACCGGCGGTCAACGCCTTCGTCCGCGAGATCACCGCACCGAGCGTGCAGTTGTTGGTGGTCAAGAGCGTGTCGTCGATGCCGATCTCCATGCCGGACCGCACCGTCGTGGGCGTGGCACCGGCAACGGCGACGGGCACGCCGAGCGCAACCAGCGAGATGCCGATGGACAGCAGCACACGAAGACGCATCGTCACCATTCCCTCCCCCGAAGACCCCGCCAGCCTAACCGCGGCCCCCGACAGCGGTGAAGGCACCGCTCGGCGCACGGCGCATCGTGCCAAAAGGCAGCACCACCGATGTAAGCCACGTCACAATGGGGCCGAGGGTTCCGTGCCCGGGGTCGAGCGTCCGGCCCCGGGCCGGAGGTTCGACGTCGAGAAGACGTGGAGGGTGATGCAGGGTGAGCGACCCGGTTCTGGTTCTGACCAAGGCCCGCACGTCGTGCGAGATAAACGCGGTGACCGAGTGGGCCGCGGAGGCCTACCCGGACGCCGAGGTGCGTCACGGCCTGGACGTCGACTTCGAGGCGCTGGCCCCGGAGACGCTCCTGGTCCCGGTGCGGCCGGTGTGGCTGCCCGCGGTCCGCCAGGGCGAACGCCGGGTCACGCTGGGCGATCTGCTGGTGCTCTCGAACCCCCGGCGTCCGCTCGGACCGATGCAGCCCCTGATCCGGAGGCGCCGGCCGGACGCGCTGCGCGTGGTCGCGGGCGAACCGGCCACGGTCGCCCGGTTGCGTGAGCGGTACGAGCGGGAGCAGGCCGAGGGCTCGTCGTTCGACGACTTCGTCCGCTTGCAGGCATCGCTCACGGCCGAGCGTGCCGAGCGTCAGATCATCGGCGACCGCTACAAGGTGCCCAAGCTCGTCGCCGAACAGATCAGCAGTTCGGCCCGATTCCGGACCGGCGCGGCCAAACTCGCCGCCGAACTCGGACGTCCCACCGACGCCGTCATCGCCGAGGCCATCGACAAGCTGTCCGGCTTCGTCGCCACCCAGAGCCGGGTCATGAACGACATCTTCTCCGCGACGTTCGACCGGCTCCACGACCGCGCCTGGAACATCACCGTCGATGTCGAAACCCTCAATTCCCTGCGGAAACTGAACAAGAAGACCGGTCTGATCTTCCTGCCGTCGCACCGTTCGTACGTCGATCCGCTGATCCTGGCGAAGGTACTGCGCAGCAACGACTTTCCACCGAATCTGGTCCTGGGCGGCAACAACCTGTCGTTCTGGCCGGTCGGCCCGGTCGCCCGGCGCGCCGGGATGATCTTCATCCGCCGCAAGTTCGGGTCCGACCCCGTCTACAAGTTCGCGATGCGCTCCTACCTCGCCTACATCATCGAGAAGCGATTCAACCTCGAGTGGTACATCGAGGGCGGACGCAGCCGGACCGGCAAGTTGCGTCGGCCGATGCTCGGCCTGCTCCGGTACGTCGTCGACGCATTGCAGCAACTCGACGGCGTGGACGTGACGATCGTGCCAACGTCGATCGTGTACGACCAGCTGCACGAGGTCGGGGCGATCGCCGCCGAGGACGCCGGCGGGGTCAAGAAGCCCGAGAGCGTGGGCTGGCTGCTGCGGTATGCGAGGGCCCAGCGCAACTACCTCGGCGAGGCGCGGGTGCGCTTCGGCACCCCGCTCTCGCTGAGGAATACACTGGCCGAGGCCGGCGAGGGGAGCTCGCAACTGGAGAAGGTCGCCTTCCGGGTGATGGACGAGATCAACTCGGCCACCCCGATCACCGCGACGTCGCTGGTGGGATTCGCCGGCCTCGGCGCCCAGGACCGGGCGTACACGCTCCCCGAGATCGAGGCGGTGCTCGCGCCGCTGCTCGACTACATCGACAAGCGCGGTCTGCCCGGGCCCGATCCGGCGCTGTGCCGGGGTGTCGGCCTGATCCAGACCCTGCGGGTCCTCGCCGGCAACGGGGTCGTCGCCGGGTACGAGGGCGGATCGGAACCGGTGTGGTGGATCGTGCCGGAGAACCGGGCGGTGGCCGCGTACTACCGCAACGGCGCCCTGCATCACTTCGTCGGCCGAGCCATCGTCGAGATGGGGATGCTCGCCCTGGCCGAGGGCGAGGTCAAGGAGGGCAGCACACCGATCCGCAGCCAGCACGTCGGCAGCACCCCGCCCGCACCCGACGAGGGTCTTCTCGCCGCCGCCCAGCGCGAGGCGCTCCGTATCCGGGACCTGCTCAAGTTCGAGTTCTTCTTCCCGCCCAAACAGGAATTCCTCCACCGGCTCGGCATAGAACTCGACCTCCTGGCACCCGGCTGGCGTGAGGTCACCCCCACACGGGAATGGACGTACGAGGTCCTCCACAGTCACACCGGCGCACTGTTCGCTCGTCGCACGCTGCAGCCGTTCTTCGACGCCCAGCTGGTCGTCGCGACCAAGCTCGTCGAACTCGGCAACACCGCCCGGGAGAAGGACGACTTCATCGCCGACTGCCTCGGTCTCGGGCGGCAGCTCGCGCTGCAAGGCGTTCTGCGGAGCAAGGATTCGGTGTCCAAGGATCTCTACGACGGCGGATACCGTCTCGCCGACAACCGCGGTCTCATCCATGGCGAGGGGGTCGTCGATCTCCGTGTCGCCCGGCAGAACTGGCTCGACGAGGTCGAACTCATGCGCGACCGGCTCGCCCGGATCGCGGCGATCGAGGACATCCAGCCCGTCGGCGTCGAGGGCATCGGCGTGGGTGCCGGTGCCGGTGCCGGTGCCGGTGCCGAGGAGGACAAACCATGAGCGCCTTCACCGATCGCATGCGGGCCATCCGGTCCGCGCCGACAGGCAAGAAGGTGGCCGCGCTCTTCGACTACGACGGAACACTCATCGAGGGGTTCTCCGCGGCCGCGATCATGCGCGCCCGGTTGCGCAGCATGGAGTTCGGCCTCGGCGAGCTCGCCGAGTTCCTGCTGATCGGTTTGCGCGGGGTGATGTCCGAGCAGGACTATGCGGAGGTGCTCGCCGCAACCAGGCCGACGTTCGCCGGCAAGACCTACGCGGAGCTCATCGAATTCGGCGAGTACCTGTTCAAGCACGAGACCGCCGCCAAGCTGCGGCCCCAGATGTGGCAGATCCTGCGGGCACATCGGCAGATGGGGCACACGATCGTGATCGCGTCGTCGGCCACCCGGTTCCAGATCGAACCCATCGCCCGGGAGATAGGCGCCGACTTCGCGCTGGCCACCGACGTCGAGGTGGTCGACGGCGTGGTCACCGGCAACATCAAGGGACGCCCCCTCTGGGGACCCGGAAAGGCCGCCGCCGTACGACAACTCGCTCGTGAACACGACATCGACCTCGACGCGTCGTTCGCCTACAGCGACGGCAACGAGGACATCCCCTACCTCGAGGCCGTCGGCCACCCCGCGGCCATCTCGCCGCGCCGGGTCCTGCGCGCGGAGGCCGAGGCCCGCGGCTGGCCGATCATCGACCTCAAGAACCCCACCCACAACCGCCTCGGGATGCTGGCCCGGACCGGCGCGTTCTACGGATCGTTCCTCGCCTCGGCTGCCGCGGGCGTCGCCACCGGCATCCTCCGGCGCGACCCGCACGCCCTCGTCGAAGCACTGCCCACGGGCAACGACGTCGGGTTGTCGCTGGCGGGCGTCCACGTGCAGGTACTCGACGGCGGTGAGTACCTCTTCTCCGACCGGCCGTGCGTGTTCCTGTTCAACCATCAGTCGAAACTCGACCTGCCGGTGATGATCCACCTCATCCGCGGCGAGGCCACCGGCGTCGCGAAAAAGGAGGTGGAACGGGTACCGGTGCTCGGGGAGATCCTCAAGCAGGCCGGCCTGGTGTTCATCGACCGTGCCGACCGGGACAAGGCGATCGAACAATTGGCGCCCGCAGTCGACGCCCTCGGCAACGGCATGTCGCTGGTCATCGCGCCGGAGGGCACCAGGTCGCCGACGCCGCGGGTCGGCGAGTTCAAGAAGGGTCCGTTCCACATCGCGATGCAGGCGGGGGTGCCGGTCGTGCCGGTCGTGCTGCGCAACACCGGCGAATTGATGTGGCGCGGTGCGCAACTGATTCGCCCCGGGACCGTCGAGGTGATGGTGTTGCCGCCCATCGACACCAGCAACTGGACGGTCGAGGAGATCGGCAAGCGTGCCGAAGAGGTTCGGCAGATGTATGTCACGGCGCTCGCCGACTGGCCGTTGGAGTCCTTCGTCGACGACTCGGTCAGGTCGCTGCGCCGCCCACCGGAGGAGACAACACGATGAGCAACGACGCCGGCCTCACGCAGGGCGTGGACGAGCCACTCGACTGGGCGCGCGACCCGCACATGTCCCCGGTCGACACCATCATGTGGCGCGG
This sequence comes from Gordonia aurantiaca, assembly GCF_039939235.1. Lineage (NCBI taxonomy): Bacteria > Bacillati > Actinomycetota > Actinomycetes > Mycobacteriales > Gordoniaceae > Gordonia > Gordonia aurantiaca. Next base: position 170,850 of record NZ_JBDUUF010000008.1, read on the forward strand.
GGACACCGACCGTCGGATGCGGGGCACGATCTGCATGCTGGAGATCTACGACTGTGATCCGGACTGGGATCGCCTCGTGGCCGCACACGAGTGGGCCAGCCGGATGGCGCCACGGTTCCGGCAGCGCGTCGTCGACTCCCCGTTCGGCACCGGAACACCCAGTTGGGCAGTCGATCCCGATTTCGACCTGCATTACCACCTGCGGCGTATCCGGCTCGGCGGGGACGGCAGCATGCGCGAGTTGCTCACCACCTGTGAACAACTCGCGATGACCGCGCTCGACGCCGCCCGCCCGCCGTGGGAGGGATACCTGATCGAGGGTCTTCCCGACGGGAAGGCCGCGTATTTCCTCAAGGCGCATCACGCCCTGACCGATGGCCTGGGCGCGATCATCGGGCTGGCGCAGCTGCATTCGCCGACCCGGGAGCACAACCCGAAGAAGCCTCAGCCGCCGAGCCCCGACCCGGTGAACATCACGCCGATCGACCTGCTGCGCCGCCAGATCGGGGAGGAGATCCGGCAGGTGCCACATCGCGTCGATCTCACCCTGAAAGGAATTCGCTCACTGCGGAACCCGCGGGAGGCGCTGAGCAGTGCCCTGCGCTACGGCCGATCGGTGCCCCGCGTGGCCGGGCTGGTCAGCCCACCCGGTTCTCCCCTGCTCGCGAACCGCAGCGTGTCGTGGCGGTTCTCCGCTTTCGAGGTCCCGTTCCCGGACCTGAAGGCGGCCGCGACCGCGGCCCGGTCGTCGGTGAACGACGTCTATCTCGCCGGATTGATCGGCGGATTCCGGTACTACCACGAGAAGATGAACTGTCCGGTCGAAGCGATCCCGGTGGCCATCCCCATCTCGGTGCGCCGTCCCGAGGACCCGGCCGGGGGCAACCGCATCGCCGTCGGGCGGCTGGCCGGCCCGGTCGGCATCGCCGACCCCTTCGAGCGGGTGCTCACCATCCGCGAACAGGTTCGGCAGGCACGGCACGAGCCCGCCGTCGACATCTTCAACACCCTCGGCTCGGTGATGGCGTGGCTGCCCGGCTCGGTGCTGATGCGGTTCAGCGGCGCGACGAGCATGAACGATCTCCAGGCGTCCAACGTCCCCGGCATCCCCTGGGACACCTACGTCGCCGGGGCGAAGGTGGAACGGATGTTCCCGTTCGGCCCGCTGCCCGGCTGCGCGATGATGGCGACGATGATCACCCACAACGGGATCGCCTGTCTCGGGATCAATTCCGACGGAGCAGCGGTGACCGAGCAGGAATTGTGGGCCGAATGCCTCATCGCCGGTTTCAACGAGGTGCTCGCGCTGGCGGCCGACGAGGATCGCCCGCCGGGACAGCTCACCCAGGTGATGTGAGGGTTCTGGGCATCCACCGGCGGACGTCGCTTCGACGCGGTGGCCCCGATCGAGGTCGCCGCGCCGACGTGACACGTGAGACCCGGGGCGGCCGGCGATCATGGTGAACGCGGTGATGCTCACCCTGATGTCGGGCTGCGGCATCATCGCGTCGCTCTGCGCGATCTCCGCCGCGTGGTTCTACCTGCGGCGCGGACGCGAACCGGCCGACGCCGATCGGCTGGCCCGACGATGGCTGATCGCGACGGCGGTATTCGGCTTCGGCCCGATCGGAGTGCGGTTCGTGTGGTTCCTGCTGCTCTGACGCGAATCGTCGGCGCGCGGAACCGACCGCGCCGGTGCCGGACCGGCACCAGTTGGCCGCCCGACGCGCCCGACGTGTCGCCCCTACCGGGGGCGAGCCGACCCTACCGGAAGTACGGTTCCTCCTGAATCCAGTGGAATCCCCTGCTGCGCAGTGTCATCGCGTCGTGGTCGAGGCGGTGGGCGGTCATCGCGGTCGCTGCCCCGTCCACGACACCCGTGAAGACGAGGGTGTCGGGGTCGATCCGCTCCACCCGGAGGTCTGCATCCGGGCAGAGGATGGTCATCCTGTCATCGCCGAGCCGGGCCTCCACGGGAATCAGCTCACCATTCATCATCTGGAGCGTGACGGCCCCGTTCGTATCGAACACCACGCGCTGCCAACGCTGTTCATCGGTCGTCAGTGGTGGAAGCGAGCGCCCGTCCACGCGATGGTCCCCGACCGACCAGATCCCGTACAGTGCCGGCTTCGGTGCACCATCGCCGTAGTCGTGGTAATCGGTCCAACTCCCGTATGCGGCACCGAACGCGACCCAGAGTCCCACGGCCGGCACCACCCACCTCGCGCGTCGATTCAGATCGGCGCGGACGAACAGCGGCGGCATGCGGAGCGGACGAGATGCGCGCCCGAAGACGAAGAGGTCCAACAGCCCTCTCGCGTACGGCGCGAGCAGGATCGCCGCGAAGATCACCAGATGCAGTGACAGGATCTTCACCGGAATGTCGAAGGTCAGGTTGAGGATCAGCACCTGGGTCATCGCGGCGAAACCGACGAGCGCCCCGAGAACCGCCGTCCGCGAGCAGAACAACAAGATCCCGCCGAGGACCTCGACGCCTCCGAGGACCATCTCGTAGACCGGGGAGGACCCGACCTGCATCCACAGCACCGACGCCGGGCTGAACTCGCCAAACGGTTCCAGGAGGGTGGCCAGAGGAGGCTGCGCCATCTGCACCGGGATGACCTTGGCGAAACCGTAGGCCAGCATCTGCCCGCCCAGCGCGAACCGCAGTCCCAGTAGGGTCCAGGCCCACAGCCGTGTGTGGTCGCGGCGGCGTCGGTCCACCGCCGACCAGACGACCGTCACGATCAGCGCCACCGTCACGATGAGGAACCAGAGCACCCAGAACGCGGTCTGGTCCCCGCTACCGGTGTTCCGCAGAACCGCGTCGACGCCGAAGACGGCCCGCCCGACCCACTCGATGACCGGGGAGAGCAACCCCAACTGCCACAGGGCCATCCGCTCCGGTAGCACGCTCGCCACCACACCGGCGTAGACGAAGGTGATCTGCGACAGGACCAGGCAGAACAGGGCCGAGTAGACGAACAGGAGGCGAAAGGCGATCCTGCGAAATGTATTCCATTCCCTCGGCGCGTCGTCCGTGGCGGTGGCCGGGGTGGAGACCGTCTCACTCGGCCCGGTGTCGATCGTAGTCATACCTCGACGCTAGGGAGAGGTCGCGCATCGTCACATCGGGGAGGAAACCGAGATCAACCCCCTTCCGCGGCTCCGCCCCTCAGGGATCGACTCGGGGTTACCACCGATGTCCGAGCGCCTCGTCCTCCACCAGTACCTCGGATGCGTGCAACGCCTGCCCGCACTCACTGCAGATCAGCCGCGGCTCGAAGCGCTGTCCACACTCCCGATGCGTGAACACGATGGCGGGGCCCTCCGGTGCGCGGAACCATCGTTGCCCCCAGGCGATCATGAGCACGACGACCGGGAAGAACGCCTCGCCCTTGTCGGTGAGCCGGTAGGCCACCCAGTCGGGTCGGGTCCGTACCGGCTCGGTGGTGATCACGCCGAGTTCGGTGAACCGGCGGAGCCGGTCGGCCACCATCGCCGGCGGGGCCCCGGTCCGTTCGGCGAGTTCACCGAATCTGGTGGCACCCAACAGCAATGCACCGAGCATCGCCGCCGACCACCGGTTGCCGAGCAACTCCATCGTGTGCGGCAGGAGTTGCGACGGTTTCACCACGCTCGACGACCTGCGGCGACCGATCGACGCGGGCACGCTGCGTGACCAGTCACCACTGGGGCCCAGACAGGCGGCTACGTCGCGCCGTGTGATCTCGCCGCCGCACGATCCGCAGACGAGGACAGGAGAGAAGTACCTCCCACATCCGCTGTGTCGCATACCCGGGAGCGGGGCGTCGGAAACGGGCGCCCAGGACGCCTCCCACGCCCACATGCCCAGCAGGATCGGCCAGACGGAGACACCGCGCCGGGTGAGCACGTATTCATGGCGCACGGGCCGCTCGGAGTATCGGACCTTCTCGAACAGACCCAGGTCGGTGAGCCGGGCGAGCCTGCCCGACAGCACCGAGTTGGAGATCGGGCCCTGTTCCATCCAGTCCCCGTAGCGGCGGCAGCCCGCGATCGCGTAGCGCAGAATCCACAGATTCCACTCGTCTCCGAGCGCGCCCAGCGTGACCGCGATCGCGTTGTCGCCTCCCGGCTCCAGCTCGGTGTACGTCGCGCGATGTGCCACGTCGGATCACTCTATCGGTGCCCCGCGGCGTCAACGCGTCACGCGGCTCCGACGACAAGACTCACGGTCGTGGTGGTGCTGCCGCCGATGTTCAGTGTCGCGGCACGGCGTGCGCCCTCGACCTGATATCCGCCCGCGGTCCCGGTGACCTGTTTGTGGCAGTCGAGCAGCATCCGGATTCCGGTGGCCCCCACCGGATGTCCGCCACCGAGGAGGCCGCCGCTGGGATTGACCGGGATGCGCCCGCCGATCTCCAGTTCTCCCGACTCGATCGCGCGCCAGCTCTCGCCGGGCGGGGTGATCCCGAAGTGGTCGATCGCCATGTACTCGCTCGCCGTGAAACAGTCGTGCGTCTCGATCAGGTCGAGATCGTCGACGTCGCCGACGCCGGCCCGGGCGAACGCGTCCTGAATCGCCCTGGTGACGTGGGGAAACATCAGGGCTTCGCCGGTGCTGCGCTCCAGCTTCTCCTCCAGGAGGAGCCCCGCCGTGCGATGGCCCCACCCCTCGATGCGTGAGATCGGCCGCTGTCGCAGCTCCGGATGCTCGGACAGGAACCGATCCGACACCAGCACCACGCCGGCACCGCCGTCGGTGAGGAGCCCGCAGTCGGCCTTGTGCAGACGACCCTCGACGATCGGGTTCGCCACCGGGTCGTCGGTGAACGACTCCGGACCGAAGTCCCACATGCGCGTCTGGGCGTTCGGATTGTTGCGTGCGTTCCGGATGTTCAGCTCGGCGATGCTCCAGAGATGGCGCGGATCGACGCCGTAGCGCTTGTCGTACTCCTCCGCGATCCGGCTGAACATGTAGGGCCAGATGTACTTCGCGTCCTGCCCTTCACGGCCGATCCAGGCCGCGCCCAACATGTTCTGGGTGCCGACGTCGCCGGGGACGTTCTTCTCCAGCTCGACGCCGAGGACGAGTGCGCAGCCGTATCGGCCCGACTCGAGGTCGGCCATGGCGGCGAGGACTGCCAGCGATCCCGACGCGCAGGCGCCTTCGTGGCGACCGGCCGGGACGCCCCACAGCTCGGGGACGGTCGACGCGGGCATCGCGCCGAGATGGCCCTGGCCGGTGTACACCTGCCCGAACGCATTGGCGACGTGGACGACACCGACCTCATCCGCCGAGACGCCGGCGGCCGCGAGTGTCGACGACGTGACCTCGGCGGTCAGGGTGCTCAGATCCCCGCCCTCCTTGGTGAGGTTTCGCGCGAAATCCGACTGATATCCGCCGATGATCCACACGGGTCCGGAATCCATGAGGCACCACTTTCCACAGCATCGTGACCGTTCTGGGTCCAACTACAGTTAACGGAGCATAGACGTCACGAGGGGTCGAATCCAGATCCCGCGATCCCTTGACAGGACGCGACCGAGGTAGTCACTCTGTTAATTGTAGATTCACGCAGTCGCGGCCGGACCCTGTTCGGGCGTGATCGCGGAAACCCGAGGAGAGGTGCACGAAGATCATGGATGTCGAGATCGTTGGCCGACTTCTGTCGACGCTGCCCGCCGACGACGACCATCCCTACCGCACCGGGCCGTGGCGTCCGCAGACCACCGAGTGGAAGGCCGACGACCTGACCGTCGTCGCGGGGGAGATACCCACCGACCTCGACGGTGTCTACCTGCGCAACACCGAGAACCCGCTGCATCCGGCGATCAAGAACTACCACCCGTTCGACGGCGACAGCATGATCCACGTCGTCGGCTTCCGCGACGGAAAAGCGTTCTACCGCAACCGGTTCGTGCGCACCGACGGCCTCCTCGCCGAGAACGAGGCCGGCCACGCCCTGTGGGCCGGGATGATGGAGATGCCCGACTGGGCGATCCGCGAGGACGGATGGGGCTCCCGGCGCCGGATGAAGGACGCATCGAGCACCGATGTCATCGTGCACCGCGGCACCGCCCTCACCAGTTTCTGGCAGTGCGGCGACCTCTACCGCCTCAACCCCTACACGGCCGAGACGCTGGGCAAGGAAGACTGGAACGGCAGGTTTCCGTATCACTGGGGCGTATCGGCGCACACCAAGGTCGACGAGGCGACCGGGGAGCTGCTGTTCTTCAACTACAGCAAGGAGGCGCCGTACATGAAGTACGGCGTCGTGGACGAGAACAACGACCTCGCCCACTACGTCGACATCCCGTTGCCCGGTCCGCGTCTTCCGCACGACATGGCGTTCACCGAGAACTACGCCATCCTCAACGACCTGCCGATGTTCTGGGATCCGACCGGCCTCGAGCACGGCATCCACGCACCTCGCTTCTTCCGCGACATCCCCTCGCGATTCGCGGTGATCCCCCGGCGCGGGCAGACGTCAGAGATCAAGTGGTTCGAGGCCGACCCGACCTACGTCCTGCACTTCGTCAACGCCTACGAGGACGGCGAAGAGATCGTCATGGACGGCTTCTATCAGGGCGAACCCGAACCGCAGCGCAAGGCGAAGACGTTCGAGGAGAAGGTGTTCTCCTACCTCGCGCTCGACAACCTGCAGACCCGGCTGCACCGTTGGCGCTTCAACCTGAGCACCGGTGTAGTGAAGGAAGAGCCGCTGAGCGAGCAGATCACCGAGTTCGGCATGATCAACGGCTCGCTGGGCGGCCGCCGCCACCGCTACGTCTACGCCGCGACGGGCAAGCCGGGCTGGTTCCTGTTCGACGGCCTGGTCAAGCACGATCTCGAGACCGGGCGTGAAGAGCAGGTCTCCTTCGGCGAGGGCGTGTACGGCAGCGAGACCTCGATGGCACCTCGCGTCGGCAGCACCTCGGAGGACGACGGATACCTGGTCACCCTGACCACGGACATGAACGAGGACGCGTCGTACTGCCTCGTCTTCGACGCCGCTCGCGTGTCCGACGGCCCGGTGTGCAAACTGCAGCTGCCGGAACGCATCTCGAGCGGCACCCACTCGACGTGGGCATCGGGTGAGGAGTTGCGCCGCTGGCGCGACGCCGAGGACCCGGCCGCCGCGGTCGGCCTCTGACCCGAGGCGTATCCCCTTGTCTCAGTTCACCTCAGACGTTCTGATCTACGACGCCGTACGCACACCCAAGGGCCGAGTACGACGCACCGGCGGCACCCTCGCCGACGTCCCCGCGTACGAGTTGTTGGCCACCCTCCTGCGTGCCCTCCGGGACCGCGGGATCGATCCCCGCCGTGTCGAGGACATGATCATCGGCACGAGCACGGCGGCCGGCGAACAGGGCGGTGACGTCGCGCGTGCGGCCGCGCTGTGGGCCGGGTGGCCGGACACCGTACCCGGCGGGGTGGTCTCCCGGTTGTGCTGCTCGGGTCTCGATGCGATCGGCACTGCCGCGGCGAAGATCGCGTCGGGGATGCACGACCTGGTCATCGCCGGTGGCGTCGAGTCGATGTCGCGGGTGCCGATGCTGTTCGACAAACCCGCCTTCGCGTTCGAAGGCGAACTGCAGAGGGCGACCGGGTACGTGACGATCGGCGTCGCAGCCGATCTCACCGCGGCGGATGCCGGTTTGACACGCACCGATCTCGACGCCTACGCGGTCCGCTCGCACCAGCGTTCTGCCGCCACACCGGCATCGTCATCGATCATCCCGATCACCTCCGGCGACGAGGTGTTGCTCCACCGCGACGAAGGTGCTCGCCCCACTGCCACGATGGATGACTTCGCCGGGCTGACAACGCTGTTCGCCGACGACCCGTCGTGGGAGCTGGTCGCCCGCCAGATCCCGGACTCGCGACGCCCCGAGGGCGGTCTCCACACGATCGGCACCGCACCCCAGATCGCCGACGGCGCATCGGCCGCCGTCCTCGGATCGGCGGCCGTGGCGGCGACCGTCGGGAAACGCCCGATCGGCCGCATTCTCTCCGCCACCCAGGCAGCCGTCCGTTCACCCCGACTGACGGCAGGCGTGGATGCCGCCCGGGATGCGCTCGAGCGAGCCGGCATCACCTCCGCCGAACTCGACGTCGTCGAGGCCAACGAATCGTTCGCGGTGTCACCGCTGCTGGTGGAACGAGAACTCGGGCTCGACCCCGAGCGCGTCAACCCGTGTGGCGGATCGGTGGCCACCGGACACCCGTTGGGTGCCGCCGGCGGCACGATCCTGGTGAATGCGCTCGACCACCTCGCGAGGATCGACGGAGAATTCGCACTGCTTGTCATCCCCGGCGGGTTGGGGTTGGGCGCTGCGGTTGTCGTGCAACGGGTCTGAGGGACCTACTCGTCTAGCGCAGTCGTTGCGGCAGCCGGGAGACCGGCGCGAAGAAGGTGTACTTGTCGTCGCCCGACGACAGGATCCCGACCACTCGGCCGTCGGCGTCGCGGACACCTGCACCACTGTCACCGCCCTGGGATCGCAGCGTGGTCTTCACCGAGTGGGTGGCCTGTTCCAGGAAGAAGTGCGGCGCGAGGGAGAAGCCGTGCGAGGTGATCAGCTCGGGCCGGGGATCGACGATCTGCCCGGTGCCGCGACCGGTCGTGATCCCGTACTTCGAGATCGGTTGTCCGGCTTGGAGAACAGCGTCGAAGTCCACCACATCCGGCTTCGTCGAGACACGCGGTGCGAGGGTGATGACGGCGATGTCGAGCTTGCGGGCGCTCTCGTTGGCGGTGATCTTTCCGATCGGAACCCCGGCCCGGTCGTACACCACCTGTCCGACCTTGCCGCAGTGGCCTGCGGTGAGCGCCTTCCTCTGGGAGACAACGGCTCCCAATGTGCAACTCGACGCGGTGATCAGCGTCTCCTCGACATTGATCTCCATGCCGGCCCGTACCTTCGGCACGGCGGCATCAGCGGTCACGGCAGGCGACGCGACCAGACCGGCGGTCGCAGTCAGGACTGCCAAGAGTCTCCAGCGCTTCATCGTGTATTCCCCCCGACAGATGAATGGTGAGTCGAACCGGTCAGTACTGCGGGCTCACCGGACCGCAGTTGGCCGGGAGCACAGCTGCCGTCCCGTGCGGCGGGACGACGGCGATCGACGGATAGGTCAAGCCGTTGGGGCACCGATGATTCCCGTACCCGATGCCCCAGGTGTCTCCGTGGTTGGTGCAGATCGCGCCCGCACAGGTGATCAACGGCGTGGCGGACGCGGTTCCGGCCCCGGCCACCGATGCGCCCGTCCCGATGGCGGCGGCGACCCCGACAGCGGCCAGGACGTGGATTGCCTTCTTGTGCATGTGTTCACCCGTTGAACGTGCAACCGACCCGGAATCACGGATTCGGATCAGTCGAGAGCCGCAGGATCGACCGTGACCGTCGGCGGAGTCATGGTGGGTCGCTTGCCACAGGTCGGCACGGATGGCTCCGAGGAACCGTTGCCCGCGGCGGCGAGGTCCGTGGCGCTCCATGCGTCGGCCCACGCCTTTCCGGCCGCGATCGCCGGTGGCGAGCACAACAGAGATCCCTCGGTGCCCGCACCGGCGGACGGTGCCGCCGCTGCCATCACGACCGCGACCCCGGCAGTGATCACACCGCTCACCGCGGCACTTCCACACAGAGCGCGCCTCGACACGATTCATCCCCCCGAACGATCAGCGCCGACGCCTCGCGTCGACGGTGATCACTTCAGCACAGGGTGAAGAATATTTGCAATCTTAAACCATCGATCTGTGACCGGAGACACAGATCGTTCGTCCGAACGGATCAACCCCGCGCCATGTCCACGAACCGGCTGAGATGCAGCTGGTGCGCGACGGTGATCGTCGCCGTGGGGCCGTTACGGTGCTTACCGACGATGATGTCGGCCTCGCCGGCACGTGGGTCGTCGCGCTCGATGGAGTCGGGACGGTGCAGCAGGATGACCATGTCGGCGTCTTGCTCCAGCGAACCCGACTCACGGAGATCCGACACCTGCGGCTTCTTGTCGGTGCGCTGCTCGGGCCCACGGTTCAGCTGGCTGATCGCGATCACCGGGATCTCGAGCTCCTTGGCCAGCAGCTTGAGCTGACGCGAGAACTCCGAGACCTCTTGCTGACGGGACTCGACCTTCTTGCCCGACGTCATCAGCTGCATGTAGTCCACCGCAAGGACTCTCAGGTCGTGCTTCTGCTTGAGGCGACGCGCCTTGGCGCGGATCTCCATCATCGTCAGGTTCGGCGAGTCGTCGATGAAGAACGGCGCGTCGGAGATCTCGCCCATGCGTCGGGCGAGTCGAGTCCAGTCGTCGTCGCTCATGGTGCCGGCACGCATGTCGGCGAGCTTGACCTTCGCCTCCGCCGACAGCAGGCGCATGACGATCTCGGTCTTGCTCATCTCGAGCGAGAACATGGCGGCGGTGAGGCCGTGGTGGATGGCCGCCGACCGCAGGAAGTCCATGGCCAGCGTCGAGTTGTGGGTGGGGACCATGGCCTCGCCGGCGAGGTACATGTGCTCGGGGTTGTCGACCTGCACGCACCGCACCGGCACCGAGTCGACCGGCCGCACCGCGACCACTCGGCGGACCCCGGCCTTGCGGCGGAGTTCCTTGTGCCGCACCGCTTTGTGATGGACGGTGAAGACGTCTTCGTCGGCGTCGACGCGCAGCCAGCCGGTCGCGGACCGCTTGTAGTTGAACCCGAGACCGGCGACCAGATCGGCGATCACGGCCGTCATGTGGCGGGTCGCGGCGGGAACGGTGATCCAACCGTCGTCGTCGACGGTGGCGCGGGCGTCGAGGATGCCGGCGAGCAGCGCGCGCCGCTGCGCGACCGAACCGCGCAGGTACTCGTACGGGATGCGGCCGCCGAGGTCGGCCATCAGCGTCATGACGTCGACAGGCCCTTCGGCGTCGATGCGCATCCCGATCTCGGGATCGTCGAATGCCATCCCGGCGAGTGCCGCCACGGTGTACGGGCCGTAGGCGAATCGCTTTCGGGGCAGGTCGAGTGGCTTGGTGTTGCGGATGACCGCGCAGCCCACGTGGGCGCGCAGGCCCCCGGTGGTGACGAGCTGACGCTCACCGTCGATCTCGGCGACCCACTGGTGCTCCTCGTCGGCGACGAGGACCGCGCCGTCGTTGAACTCGACCTCGTAGCACGGCCGGTCGGTCATCACCTCGGTGGCGGCGACCACCTTGGTGGGCCGGCCGTGCGCGTCGAGCAGTTCGTCTCCGACGGCGACCTTGCCCATGGTGGTCCAGCCGGTCGGAGTGGGCAGCGGTGTGTCGAGTGCGAGCGCCTTGCCGACGCCGGGTCGCGCGGCCACGATGATCATCTGGCCGGGATGCAGGCCGTTGGTCAGCTTGTCGAAGTCGGCGAAGCCGGTGGGCACACCGAGCGAGATGCCGCCGCGCGAGGCGATGGAGTCGATCTCGTCCATCGTCGGCTGCAGGAGTTCCTCGAGGGGCACGTAGTCCTCTGCCTGCCGGCGTTCGGTCACCTCGTAGACCTCGGCCTGGGCACGGTCGACGACCTCGGCGACGTCCTGACCGTCGCTGCCGGCGTAACCGTACTGGACGATGCGGGTGCCGGCCTCCACGAGGCGGCGCAGGATCGCCTTCTCGGCGACGATCTCGGCGTAGAAGCCGGCGTTGGCGGCGGTCGGCACCGTCGAGATGAGGGTGTGCAGGTACGGCGCGCCACCGACGCGCTTGAGCTCCCCGGCGCGTTCGAGTTCGGCGGCGACGGTCACCGCGTCGGCGGGTTCGCCCTTGCTGTACAGGTTGAGGATCGCCTCGAAGATGGCCTGGTGCGCAGGACGGTAGAAGTCCTGCGTGCGGATCTTCTCCACCACGTCGGCGATGGCGTCCTTGGACAGGAGCATGCCGCCGAGCACGGACTGTTCGGCGGCGAGATCCTGTGGGGGCTGGCGCCCGAAGTCCTCGGTGGGGAGGGCCTCGTCGCCTCGTCCTCGGCCCCTCTTGTCCCGGTCTCCGGCGGCGGGGCCGCGCCCGCGGTCATCCACAACAGCCACGCGTGTCTAACCTCTCGCAACGCTCGATCCATCCCCGGCCAAGGGATGGAGACGACCTCTGTGGTGTCGGCCCCGGCTGGCCGCCTCGCGAGTCCCCGGTGTCGACGTCATGCATGTCTGTCTCTTTCCTATCGGGGCGCACCGACAATCCCTGGGGAGTCGCGTGCGCCGAGACGGACGGAGACGCTGAGCCGTGACACTAGGGCGTCGGCCCCGACGACTCAAACCAACCTGTTGATGAATCTGGGGAAGACTTGTGGACGGGGTGTGAGTGAGCGGGGGAACGTTTGTGCAGCCCTTGTGGAAAACCTTGGGAATTCGGGTGTGACATGACCCGTTTTCCCAGTTCAGAAGCCTGAGGGATTTCCACAATCGACAAACTGAAAAGTCTTTGATGCGCATCGGCGCGTCGCGCCATCGGCGTGTTGCACCCTCCTGCGCAACCAGCTGTGGTGGATCATTGGGTGAACTCTTTGAGTGATTCGCATTACGGCTGGTCGAGGCGGCGCGACGCACTCTCGGGTCGCCCGACTTGTCGCCGGATCGCCGACGGGCGCCGCATCGGTGTGGTGCAATGTCGAACGTGTCGAGGTTGGGGTTGCAAAGCAGGGTCATCCGTCGGGCCGTCGGCGTGTTCGCCGCACTCGTGACGGCGGGAGGCATCGCCGTGGCAGCACCTGCCGCCGAGGCCACCCCGCCCGGACCGACGCTGCCCGTCGAGTTCGACCTGTCGCGGTATCAGCCGGTCGAGCCCACGATCTTCCGTTCACTGGCCTACGGCGACAACGGCCGGTCGTTCTTCACCACCGGCCGGTGGATGTGCCAGATCGGCCAGGCCTACCGTTACGTCGGCTGTAAGGGCCATCCCGCGACCGCTCCGCGCGGGGCGTCGGGCGCGGCCATCGCGGGCGACCAGCAGGGCCCGTGGTGGGTGATGCCGGACCAGACATACCACTGGGGATCCCGGACGGGTTTCCGGCCGCCGGTGCTCGGCGTCGGCAAGCGCGTCACGATCGCCGGGGTCACCTGTACCGTCCCGCGCCGCGACACGGTGGCCTGCCGCACCGGCGAACGGGCGCTGATCTTCACACCGGCGTGGCACAAGTTCTTCTTCCCGTCGTGGGACACGCTCGGCCCGGGCAACAACGCCGTCGCACACAGCCCGAACCCGGCGCCGCGATATCTTCCGCCGCGGTTGCAGTACTGGAACCAGCTCCCCGCCAATCCACCGGCGCCGAAGTAGGTGTGGGCTCTCAGAAGCCCGGGGTCGTAGGCGCAGCGGCCGGATGGCGCCGAACTGCGCGAGGCGCCGAGCGCGTACGCGGCCACACGAGTCGCATCCCCGTGTCGGACGACGGAAGATGCACTGCTGCAACGGGAGAAGAGTGCACGTCACCCCGACGGGATGGTTCCGAGGCCGTACCGGGCCGTGGCGAGCGGGAACATCTCACGACCCGACCAGACCCACCGGGCCGGCCGAACATAGTCGTCCGTCACCGTATCTCGCGGTGATGGACCGGACCGGGAATCCGCGCTTCGGATACAGCGTCTCGGATACGACGCTTCGGATACGACAGGGCCGGGTGGAATCTCTTCCACCCGGCCCTGATTCGTCTGATGCGGTGCGTCAGCTCGCGGCGACGACGTCCAGCTGCACGGTCGCGGAGACCTGCGGGTGCAGGTTCACGACAACCGGGTAGCTGCCGGTGGACTTGATGTGTCCCTTCGGCAGAACGACGTTGCGCTTGTCGACGACCGGGCCACCGGCCGACTTGATGGCACCGGCGACGTCCGCCGCGGTCACCGAGCCGAACAGCTTGCCCGAGTCGTGGGTCTTGACGTCCAGCGAGACCTTCTCCAGGCCCTCGATGGCCTGCTTGAGCTCGTTGGCGTGCTCGAGACCGCGGACCTCGCGGGCCTCCTGCGCACGGCGGATGCCCTCGACCTGCTTCTCGGCGCCGCGGGTGGCCTTGATGGCCAGGCCGCGGGGCAGCAGGTAGTTGCGGCCGTAGCCGTCCTTGACCACGACGATGTCGCCGGCCTCGCCGAGGTTCTCCACGGCGGCGGTGAGGATGAGCTTCATGTCAACTGATCCTTTCCGCTTATCGGCTGGTCGAGGTGAAGGGCAGCAGGGCCACCTCACGCGAGTTCTTCACGGCCACCGCGATGTCACGCTGGTGCTGCACGCAGTTGCCGGTGACGCGGCGCGAACGGATCTTGCCGCGGTCGGACAGGAAGCGACGCAGAAGCGCGGTGTCCTTGTAGTCGATGACGGCCTTCTTGTCCTTGCAGAAGCTGCACGCCTTGGTCTTGGTGACCTTCTCGACGCGAGGCTTCCGGCTGGCCTTTGCCTTTGCCATGTGTGTATTGCTCCAGTCTTGCTTTCGGGGTCAGCCACGTCCGTGCCCGAGCCCGGGAGTTTTCAGAATGGTGGTTCGTCGTCCCCGCCACCGAACGATCCGCCGGTGCTGGCAGGTGCGCTGCCCCACGGATCGTCGGCCACCGGCTGGCCGGAACCGGCACGGCCACCGCCGCCGCCCGCTCCGAATCCGCCGCCGCCACCGCCGCGCGAGGCCCGATTGACCTTGGCGGTGGCATAACGCAACGAGGGACCGATCTCGTCGACCTCGAGTTCCACGACCGTGCGACGTTCGCCTTCTTTGGTCTCGTAGGACCGCTGCTTGAGCCGTCCCTGCACGATGACCCGGGTTCCCTTGGTCAGGCTCTCGGTCACGTTCTCCGCGGCGTCGCGCCAGATGTTGCAGCGGAGGAACAGCGCTTCGCCGTCCTTCCACTCATTGGTCTGACGATCGAACGTACGCGGAGTGGAAGCCACCGTGAAGTTGGCAACCGCAGCTCCGGACGGCGTGAACCGGAGTTCCGGATCGGCGGTCAGATTGCCGATGACGGTGATGACCGTGTCGCCTGCCATGTGTGTTTCCCCTCGGGTCGTTGGTGGGCACTCGCTGATCGACATGCACCGGATTCGAGGTCAACCCTAGAACCCGGCACCGACGTCTTCAGACGTTCAAGAATCCCTGTGGACTACTTCCGCAGGACCTTGGTGCGCAGCACCGACTCGTTCAGCTTCAGCTGACGGTCGAGCTCGGTGACCGTGGCGGGCTCGGCGCTGATGTCGATGACCGCGTAGATGCCCTCGCTGTGCTTGGCGATCTCGTAAGCAAGGCGGCGCTTGCCCCAGATGTCGACGCCATCCACCTTGCCGCCATCCTGGCGAACAACGTTGAGGAAGGTATCGAGAGAGGGTGCGACGGTGCGCTCGTCCAGATTCGGATCGAGAATGACCATCAGTTCGTAGTGACGCATAAGACCACATCACCTCCTATGGGCTAGGTCGGCCACGGACTGTCCGTGGCAGGAGGGTCGCCTGCGTCGGCAACCTGTCAAAGATACATGACCAGGGCGTTTTCTCCGAAACGCCAGGTCACCGGCCCACACTCAGCGGTTGGTCACGACCTCGATCCGATAGTTGAGCTCCAGGGTCTCCACCCCGTGGCCGTGGAGGTGCATCTGCGTCTGCAGCCATCGGCCGTCCCCGCCGCGCGGATCCGGTACGACGGCGGTGGTCGCCCAGGTCGGTCCGATGCCGACCGCACCGACGTTCGCGCTGCTCACGTAGTGCCGGATGCCGACCTCCGTGTGCACCGACCGCGGCTCCTCGCGGTGGTCGAGGCTGTCGGGGACGAAGAAGGTCACCGGGGTGACGTCGGTGAGCCGGACCAGCCCGCGGAACGTCCGGTTGCGCTCGAGGGTGACGATCCCCTGGTAGTGGTGCACACGCACCGGCCGTTCGTGCCCGGCGACGGGCCCATGCGCGCCACCGGCGACGGGCCCATGCGCGCCACCGGCGACGACGGTCGCGTCGACGCTGTGCCGCGGCCCCGGCACGATGCCGGCCACGGTGAGCACGTTCATCGGCCCAGCGTAGTTCGGGGAACCGGAACCGACCACGGTTCTCGTGACGGGCACCGCTGCGACGACGCGCGGCGACGACCTACGCTGTTGGCCATGTCGGAGCCGCTGACCACCACGTCCCGGCGCATCAGTGTCCTGTCGGGCCGCGGCGAAACAGCGGTGATCGTGCTGGTGACGCTGCTGGCGACCGCCGTCACGATGTTCCTGGGCTATCAGGCGAAGGCGGCCTGTGGCGGCGCCCCGTTCGACGACCGGGGTCGCAGCGGCAACTGGCCGGCCGGTGACGGCGGCCTCATCCCCTGCTACTCGGACGTCATGTACCTGTGGCTGGGCCGCGACATCAACAACCACGTCTTCCCGTACATCCACGGCGGGATAGCCCCGGACGGCACGCTCTTCGGCGGTGTCGTCGAATACCCGGTGCTGTCCGGGCTGTTCATGTACCTCGGTGCGATCGGCGCGCACACCGACACCGAGTTCTTCACCCGGTCCGCACTGTTGCTGGCGCCGTTCGGATTCGCGATCACGGTCATGCTCGCGCTGCTGGTGCGATGGTGGGCGTTGCTGTGGGCGGCCACTCCCCCGCTGGTGCTGTACTCCTTCCACAACTGGGAGCTGCCGGTGGTCGCGACCGCGGTCGGCGCGATCGCGGTGATGGTGTGGGGAGGATCGGTGGATCCCGTCACCGGACGGCCACGACTCCCGCTGCGGAGCGCCGCGGTGATCGCCGCCGTCCTGCTCGCGATCGGGTTCTGTCTCAAGCTCTATCCGGGGATCTTCGTGCTGCCGTTGGCCGCCTACGTGCTGACCGGCGGCGTCGGAGGTGTTCGGAACGTCGCGCGACGCGGTCTGGACTGGGTCGGCGCGGCATGGGTGGCGGGCGCCGCCGTGGTCACCGTCGTCGCGATCCAGCTGCCGTTCATGGCGCTCGGCTTCGAGGGATGGAAAGCCGCGCTGTCGTTCCAGGGCCGCCGCAAGGCCGACGTCGACACCAACTCGATCTGGTACTGGGGGCTGCGGTATCTCACCGGGACCACCGACACCTACCACTCGGTGGTGGGGGTCCTCTCCCCGCTGCTGATCCTGGCGTCGTTCGCGGTCGCGATGTACCTCGGGTGGCGGCTGTATCAGCGCGACGGTGTCTTTCCCTGGATCGGTGTCAGCGGCGCGATGCTCGCGGGCTTCATGCTCTTCCACAAGGTGCACTCGCCGCAGTACACGTTGTGGCTGCTCCCCTTCTTCGTACTCATGCGGGTCCGCTGGCAGGTGATCGTGGCGTATCTGGTCACCGACGTCGCCCTGGACCTGACGATCTTCCGGCTCTTCCCGATCCGTGACGCCGGTGATCCGCTCCCCTGGTGGATTCTCACCGGTGTCGCGGGGTCGGTCTGGGTGCACGCCGCACTGCTGGCGTACCTGATCGCGACGTTCGCCAGTACCCCGCTGCGCGAACCGCCGGCATCGAGACCGCCGCGCGAGGACGGCACCCGTCCGGGTTCTGCGTCGCCCTCCGAACCGCACCTGTCGACCGCCGAGAGGGCCTGACATGAGCTCCTGGCTGGGCACCGGACCTCTGGTCGGGGAGCGGGTGACGTTGCGTCCCCTCGACCTCGACGACGCGCCGGCACTGGCCCGGGTGGTCGAGGACCCGGCGCGGTTCCGGTGGACGTCGGGCACACCCACCGACCTCGGGGCGGCCGAGCGCTTCATCACAACGGCCCTCGCCGACCCGGAGTCCCGGGTGGCGTTCGCGGTCGTCGACAACACCGACGGGCACCTCGTCGGGTCGACCAGTTTCTACGAGATCGACCGGGCCAACCTCAGCGCGTGCATCGGGTACACGTTCTACGCCGAACGCGTTCAGGGCACCACCGTCAATCCCACCGCCAAGTTCCTGCTCATGCGACACGCCTTCGAGGAGTGCGGGGCCGTCCGGCTGACCTGGCACACCCACGAACTCAACGCGCAGTCGCGGGCCGCGATCGAGAAGCTCGGCGCACGGTTCGAAGGGCTCCTGCGCAAGCACCGCCGCTTCGGCGACGGCTGGCGCACCACCGCCCTCTATGCCATGACCGATGACGAGTGGCCGGCCGCGAAAACAAAACTGCTACAGCGGATGTCCGCCTGATCCACCTTCTTTGCCCGGTGGTTCCGCAGTGTGATCCGGGTGGCCGTGGGTGCGTCGTTCCTCTTTCATCCGCGCCTCGTGCAGATGACGGATGCCCGCGGTGAGTTCATTGCGCACCCGGTCGGTGTGCACCCGGAACGGATGCCAATAGGTGTCGTCGAACTCCTCCATGACCTGGAAGGTCCACCGCCCGTCGAGCACGTTGCGCCCGACCATCTCGGTCTCGAGCGCGTCGGCGATCCCGGCGTGTCCGTCTTCACGCAGGGCGTCGACGGCCTCACCCAGCAGCAGGTCCGCGTGACCGATGAGCTGATGGAAGCTGTAGAGATGCCCGCGGGCACGTTCGACGTACTCGAGCGCCTCGCCCACCTTGCCGACCGCCTCGGCGGTGCTGTCCGGAATGTTCTCGCCAGGCTCACCCATGAACCGGCGATACCCACGGATGGGGTGGCCAAACCTCGATATGGCCGAGATCGCGCCGGCGGACCAGCACCTCGTCGGACCCGGGACCTATCCCGCCGGCCTCGCCCCTCGAGGGTCTGAGGTCTTCGGGAACGGGAAGGCGGATGGGGTTCATGGTCCTTTGGGCGCAGCAGGACACCGTCCGGTTCGGTCCGGTCCGCGACAGCACCGTGGGCTCGGGTTCGACGGTGCGGATCAGACCCCGAGGCCAGGTCCCGGACCGGCGGCCGGAACCGTCCCGGGGGCGTCGTGCGCCCGGTCGTCGAGCCTGCTGCGCCGCAACGAGATCCGGAGTCTGTCCGGGGCTCCGTCGAGCACACCGCCGGCGGGATCGTCGTACCGGCGGCCGTGATTGCCGCGCCGCACCGGATCGTCCTGCGGGTGCCAGACCTCCCAGATGATCACCGCGCAGAGCAGGATGACCAGGAGGCCACGGATCACCACCGCGGCGGTGAACCACTGCTCCGGAAGCCATCGACGATCCGCATCGAGGAACAGGCTCATGCGCGGGATCCAGATCAGGGCGTCGATCGTCATCCACGTCAGCAGCAGCCGGGTGTGCGGGACGGCGAGCACGGCCAGGGGAACCAGCCACAGCGAGTACTGCGGACTCCACACCTTGTTCACGAGGAGGAAGCCGGCCACTGCGAGGAACGCCAGCTGCGCCACCCGCGGCCGGTGCGGGGCACACACGCCGACGGCTGCGACACCCGCGAGGACCAGGACCGTCAGTCCCACCGACAGCGCGTTCAGGTGATTGATGTTCCATGTGAAACCGAGCGTGTCGGCGAGGATGCGATAGATCGTGTCGGCGTCGGCGGAGCGGTCGGCGTTGAAGCGGAAGAACTCCCACCAGCCGCTCGGGTACGGGATGAGGATCGGCAGGTTGACCAGCAGCCAGGCGATGACGGCCGCGGCGGCGGTCGCCCCGAACTCGCGGACCCGGCCGCTGCGCAGACACAGCGCACCGAGGACGATCAGCAGCAACGCCGGATACAGCTTGGCCGCTGCCCCGATGCCGATGCAGACCCCTGCGACCCAGGGACGCTGACGCGACCAGGCGAGCAATGCAACGGCCACCGCGGCGGTTGCGATGGCGTCGAAGTTGGTGAACGCGTGCACGAAGACCAACGGGGACAGCGCCGCAAGCCACACCGTCCAGATCCGGGTCCGCGCCGTCAGCGCCGTCGCCCAGATCGTGACGAGCCAGAACAACGTCAGGCCGAGCGCGACGACGGTGAAGAAGAGCACCACGTCGAGGGCGCCGGGCACGCCCCAGTTCTCGGTGGCCCACACCCACCCGCGGGTGATCTGTGCGGCGCCGTACATGAACATGCCGGTGAGCACCGGATACTCCATGTAACGCTTGATGGTCTCCCCGTTCGCATCCTCCTGGAACCAGAAGTCGCGGTACGGGAGGGCGCCGATGTTGAGCCGTTCGGCGCCGTACAGGCTGATGACGTCGCTGTAGCAGAGGTTGGTGAACTGCCGCTGGTCGTCCCAGTCGAGGCGTAGCGACGGCCCCGCGGGATCGGGGTTCGTGACCGGGGTCTGTTGCAGGCACCCCGCCTTGCCGAACCAGCCGAGCGCGAGCCCACACAGGGCGAGGGCGAACAGCACCCGCAGGGGTGTCAGGTGACGGCCACGACCGATGACGGCGTGCCGGCCGACGGGTCCACCCACGATCGAACTCGCCTCGCGCACGACGGGATCGGTACGCGTCGGCAGGACGCGTTCGACGTCGACGCGGTCGTCGGCCGCCGGCGAGGTGGGGCTGTCCCAGGCGGGATCGGCGTCGGCCGGAGTCGCGTGGTCAGCGGAACGGCGGTTCAGGGACGCCTCCGCCGCCGCCCTCGGCACCGGCACCGGTGCCTCCTGTGCCGCCACCGGCTCCACCGCCGGCGCCGCCGCCTGCACCACCGCCGCCGTTTCCGCCGCCACCGTTGTTTCCGGGGCCGTTTCCGCCGCCACCGTTTCCGCCGCCACCGTTGTTGCCGCCACCGTTGTTGCCGCCGCGCGGGGCACCCGGAATCGGGATGGTGACGCCCGGCGCGAGCGTCAGGTTGCCGTCGTTGCCCTGATCGGGGATGTCGAAGGTCGGCAACGACGGGGTCCGGTTCTGGGTCGACGGTGCATAGGTGGTCACCGGCGCCTCGTACGGGACACCGGCCTGGCCGCCGATCGCCTCGGGCTCGGGGAACTCTTTGATCTCCTTGCCCTCCAGGGCGGCGTCCATGGCCGCCTTCCAGATCGAAGCGGGCAGACCGGAGCCGTAGATCGAGGCTCCGTTGTAGTTCTTCAGCGCAGTGCCGTCATTGGTGCCGACCCAGACCGCGGTGGACAGCTGCGGCGTGTAACCGACCATCCAGGCGTCCTTGTTCTGGCCGGTGTCACCGAGCTGGACGGTGCCGGTCTTGGCGGCCGACGGCCGTGCCCCGAGATTCGGGTCGTACAGCGAATTGCCGTTGGAGTACGCCGCGATCGGCTCGAGCGCGGCGGTCACGTTGTCGGCGACCTTGGCCGGGAAGACCCGCTTGCCCTCGGGCTTGCGCTCGAAGAGCACCTGGCCCTCGGCGTCGACGACCTTCTGCACGAAGTAGGGCTCGTGGTAGACACCCGACGCGGCGAGCGTCGCGTAGGCCGAGGCCATGTCGATGACCCGGGACTGGTACTGGCCCAGGACGACACCGCCCTCGGGTTCGCCGTTCGGCTCCTGCAGGGTCTTCTCGATGTTGCCGAAGGACTCGGCCACACCCGCCCGGTGCGCCGCGTCGGCGACGTCGCGGGCGCCGTGCTCGAGATCCATCATCAGGCGGTAGTACACGGTGTTCAGCGACATCTTCATGGCCGTCGCGAGGTTGCACGACCCGCAGCTCTCGCCGTCGGAGTTCTCGACGGTGAGGCCGCCGGTCGCCTCGAACGGCGCCGAGCTGTACACCTTCGACAACGGGATGTCCTGCTCGAGGGCCGCGACGAGCGCGAACACCTTGAACGACGAACCGGTCTGCAGGCCGGCCTGCGCGAGATCCCAGCCCTCGGCGTCGTCTCCGCCGTAGTAGCCGCGCACCCCGCCGGTCTGCGGGTCGATGGACACCACCGACGCGATCAGGTCCTCCGGCTCGCCGTTGAGCTTGCCGTTGGGGCACTTGTAGATCTTGTTCTTCCGGCAGGCCGCCTGGACGACGGCGTTCTGCACCTGCGGATCGATCGTGGTGGTGATCTTGAGACCGCCGGTCTGGATCTGCCGCTCGGTGATGCCGATCGAGTTGAGCTCCTCGAGGACCCGGCGCTTGATCAGACCGTTGGGTCCGGGCGTGAAGCCGCTGTTCGACTCGCGCGGCTTGATGGTCTTGGGGAATGTCGCCTCGGCCGCCTGCTGCTTGGTGATGGCACCGGTCGCGACCATGCCGTCGAGCACGTACCGCCAGCGGGCCTCGGTGGCCTCGCGGTTGGTCTCGGGGTCGTAGTACGACGGCGCACGGATGACACCGGCGAGCAACGCGGCCTCTTCGAAGGTCAGCGGGTTCTTCTTGGCGCGCGCAGGATCGGTGATCGACTTGTTGAAGTACTTCTGCGTGGCCACCGCGATGCCGTAGGCGCCACGACCGAAGTAGATGGTGTTGAGATATGCCTCGAGGATCTTCTCCTTGGTCCAGCCGTGCCGCTCGTTCATCTTCGCGGCGATCGCGAGTTCCTTGAACTTGCGGGTGAAGCTGCGTTCGTCACCGACGATCGCGTTCTTCACGTACTGCTGGGTGATCGTCGAACCGCCGCCGGCGGAGGAGTTGCCGGTGATCTGGCCTATCACCGCGCGCGACAGGCCGCGCGGCGAGAAGCCGTTGTTGGTCCAGAACTCGCGGTCCTCGGCGGCGACGATCGCCTGGATCATCACCTCGGGGATCTCGTCGTAGGGCACCACCTGCCGGTTGCCATCGGGCTGCGCGACCTCGGCGATCGTCCGTCCCGAGGTGTCGACGATGGTCGCCTTTTGGGTGACCTCCGGTTCGGGGATGTCGGCGGTCATGTAGGTCCAGGCGAACGCGACGATCAGCACCAGCACGATCGCCGGCACGATGGCCCCGACAGCGCCCAGCGCCCAGGCGAACCGCTTCTGCCGCTGCGCCGACTCGGCGGCCGCCGAGTTCCGGCCGCGTCCGTTGCTTCTACCACCGCCGGGGCGTGCACCCGTCCCGCGCGGCGTGGGCGAAGAACCGCGTACCTCGCTCATCGTCCACCTTTCCTACCGCGCCCCCGATGCGTCGCACCGGGAGGCCGCGGCCACCTTCTCCAAAGCCTCTTGGCCGTTCCACTCTGACAGCACGCGCGGCACCGGCGGGAAAACCGCAGGTGGGCGCACTGCTACTTGGCCACTCGCCGCGAACGCCGAGTGGACCGCGGCGGCAGTCCGGCAACGTATGACTGCACCAGATGGTTCCAACTGCACGTACGGCACACCTCGACGACGTGCACCGAGAACTCCTCGGCAGTGGTCGCCAGCCGGGCGATCTCCTCGTTGGTGCGGGCCGAGCCGCTCACCTGGCCGAGACGTTCGCCGAACACCCAGGAGACGAGCGTGACCTGCTCCTTGCGGCAGATCGGGCACATCGTGTCGCTGGGCCGGCCATGGAATTTCGCCGCACGCAGAAGGTACGGACTCGCATCGCAGACGTCGGCGACGGCTGTCCGGCCGGAATGGACCGCGGACAACCGAGCACGCCGCTGGAGGGCGTAGTCGACGATCTGGCGTTGCACGGTTTCAAGCGTACGTGGTCACGGCTTTGTCGTCGGCGCGACGGGTCGGTCGGGCCGGGAGATCCGGGGTCGTGCCCGACCGCCGCATCGGGGCGGTACCTTCTCCGGCCGACCCTTCGTGGACACGGTTATATCGGTGCGATACATTGGCGAACACATCGGAGCGAGATGTCGAACCGTCAGAACGCCCCGAGACACCATCAGGACACGGACCGGAGGGGGTGACGCATGCTCGAGTTGGCGATTCTCGGCCTGCTCCTCGAATCCCCCATGCACGGATACGAGCTGCGCAAGCGGCTCACCGGTCTCCTCGGGGCCTTCCGTGCCTTCTCCTACGGTTCGCTGTATCCGACCCTGCGCCGGATGCAGGCCGACGGTCTGATCGTCGAAGCGGACGCCCCGTCGGGCGCCAAGGTTCGACGCGGTCGTCGCGTGTACCAACTCACCGATGCCGGTCGCGAGCGGTTCGCCGAACTCGTGGCCGACACCGGTCCGCAGAACTACACCGACGACGGATTCGGTGTTCATCTGGCGTTCTTCAGCCGAACCCCCGCGGTCGCGCGCATGCGCATCCTCGAGGGACGCCGTCGGCAGGTCGAGGAACGCCGAGAGGGGTTGCGGGAGATCCTGCGACGGTCCAACCGTTCGGTCGACCGCTACACCCGTCAGCTGCATCAGCTCAGCCTCGAGTCCAGTGAACGGGAGGTCCGCTGGCTCAACGAACTGATCGCAGCGGAGAGCTCCCGGCAGGAGAAGGGGACTTTCAGCCCGTTCGACTCCGACGACCTCACCCTTGACAGCACCGAGGGCGAGAACGTCGGAACCGAACTGTCACACGACGATCCGGCGTCGGACACCGACACCGGATCAGCCGATGACGATTTCGAAGAACCGAGCTCGACGCCGAGCCGGAATGGAAACGGCTCGGAACTGCCGAGCAAGTGAAAACACCGGTGGCGCAGCGAACGACTGCGATGCCGCGACAAGAAGGAGAGCCCGACCATGGGTGAGCCCAATAAGGTGCGCGTTGCCATTGTGGGCGTAGGAAACTGCGCTTCATCCTTGGTGCAAGGCGTGCAGTACTACAAGGACGCCGACGAGAACTCCACCGTGCCGGGTCTGATGCATGTGAAGTTCGGCCCGTACCACGTTCGCGACGTCGAGTTCGTCGCCGCGTTCGACGTCGACGCCAAGAAGGTCGGCTTCGATCTGTCCGACGCGATCTTCGCGAGCGAGAACAACACCATCAAGATCGCCGACGTGCCGCCGACCGGTGTCACCGTTCAGCGTGGCCACACCCTCGACGGTCTCGGCAAGTACTACCTCGAGACCATCACCGAGGCCGACGGCCAGGGTGTCGACGTCGTCCAGGCCCTGAAGGACGCCGAGGTCGACGTCCTCGTCAGCTACCTGCCGGTGGGCTCGGAGCAGGCCGACAAGTTCTACGCGCAGTGCGCGATCGACGCGGGCGTCGCCTTCGTCAACGCCCTGCCGGTCTTCATCGCCTCCGACCCCGAGTGGGCCCAGAAGTTCGTCGACGCCGGTGTCCCGATCGTCGGCGACGACATCAAGAGCCAGGTCGGCGCGACCATCACCCACCGCGTCATGGCCAAGCTGTTCGAGGATCGCGGTGTCACCCTGGACCGCACCTACCAGCTGAACGTCGGCGGCAACATGGACTTCAAGAACATGCTCGAGCGTGAGCGCCTGGAGTCCAAGAAGATCTCCAAGACCCAGGCCGTGACCTCGAACCTGACCGGCGCGCTCGCCGGCAAGGTCGAGGACAAGAACGTCCACATCGGCCCGTCGGACCACGTCGCGTGGCTCGACGACCGCAAGTGGGCCTACGTCCGCCTCGAGGGTCGCGCCTTCGGCGACGTGCCGCTGAACCTGGAGTACAAGCTCGAGGTCTGGGACTCCCCGAACTCGGCCGGCATCATCATCGACGCCATCCGCGCGGCGAAGATCGCCAAGGACCGCGGCATCGGCGGCCCGATCATCCCGGCGTCGGCCTACCTGATGAAGTCCCCGCCGAAGCAGCTCGCCGACGACGTCGCGCGCGCTCAGCTCGAGGAGTTCATCATCGGGGCCTGATCCTCGACATGACTGCCTGAACAGCATTCGAAACCCCGTCCGGTCGTACGACCGGGCGGGGTTTCGTCGTCTTCTCCCCCGTCATTTCCCGAATCCGCCGCCATCACCGGGATCTGTGGCCGAGAATGCTTGATCGACGAGGGTTTCTGCACGTCCGATCCCGTTCGAGAGCACATCGGAGGCGACATGCGCCGGAACAGCCACCGAATCCTCCTGTCCGCGGCGATCGCGGCCGTGCTGACCCTGCTGGGCACGAGCGGCGTCGGAACCGCCGCCGCCGCTCCGGAACCGACCCCGGCGGTGACCTTCGTCGCCGGGTGCGACGGCTCGAAGCACGTCCAACCACGGACACTCTCCTCGATCTTCTGCGCCGACGCCGGCGTCATCGTGAAGGACATCCGGTGGGTCGCCTGGACCGACGCCTTCGCCGCGGGCTACGGCACCGAGCACCGCAACCTCTGCATCCCGGACTGCGCCGCGGGCAGATACGCCGTCTATCCGGTGGCAATCTGGCTGTTCGCGCCGAAGAAGGGGGCGTTCACGCGGGTGTCGTTGTACTCGTCGGTGGTCAAGCCGCCGGAGACGTATCAGCTCACCGGGATGGTGCGCTGAGGACCGCCGGCGTCATCGAGAACCCGTGCGCCGCACCCGAGGTGTCCAGATGCCCGAGGTGTTCAGATGAAGGCCCTCGTAGCTGTTGAAGTGCGCATCGACCAGAGCCCTGAACCGAGTGAGGACCCGGGCGCCGTAGGCGATGTAGGCCTCGGTCCGCGCGATGGCCGCCGGGTCGTCGGACGGCATGGACACCGAGGTCAGGTAAAGGCCCACCCGATGATCGTCGGCGCCGCCCCAGCTGTGCGACCAGAGGACGAAACGGTTGTCGGGGTCGATCCGCGGCCGTAGGGCGCACCGCGGAGCCCTGGGATCGGGCTGGATTGCGTGGAGGTGGCCGGTGACGGTGTTGTCGTACTCGACCACGCGCACCACTCGGCGCAGCAGGTCGAAGTAGAACAGCGCCCGGTACTCATCCTCGGAGAGCAGGTGCACCGCCGCCTGCGGGTCGTAGCGGTTCTCCAGCCAGATGCCGAAGACCGCGTCGAGCGGGATCAGGTCGCCGAGCGGGTGAGCGGGGCAGGTGTGCAGGAGTTCCGTCAGATGCGTCCAGACGGCGACCTGCCATGGTGGCGGACATGATCGACGAGTGCGCTTTCTGTTGCCGGCTGTGATGCCGGATCCCGGCAGCGATCGGGGCGTTCGGTCTCCGAGGTGACACCCGGTCAGCTCACAGGCTTGCACACTCGCGGCGGATTCGGATCCGCCGACCGACCGACGAACCACGGACGCCCACACCGGCCCCCTCGACGCCCGCAGCCCGATGCCCACGGCCCATGCCCACAGACCGATGCCCACAGACCGGTGCCCACAGCCGGATCCACCTCGGCCGGATCCACCTCGGCCGGATCCACCTCGGCCGGATCCACCTCGGCCGGCCGGGACCCGACAGCGGGGTCTGCAGCGCGCTCCGCGCGGTTCCGGCGCGCAGAAATGTCGCCGCCGATCGCAGCCCCCGAACCCGAACCCGCAGGTCATCCGTCTGAAGCAGTGACCGTGACACCCCCGTCACATAGAGTGTTGTCGATCGCTGTCGAACGCGCGGTAATCCCGGCGAATCGGACGGCATCGCAGACCACGTACCAACAGAAAGGCGCAAAACCATGGGCGTGAGCCTGAGCAAGGGCGGAAATGTCTCGCTGACCAAGGAGGCACCGGGACTCACCGCCATCGCGGTCGGCCTCGGCTGGGACGTTCGCACGACCACCGGCGCGGACTTCGACCTCGATGCCAGCGCCATCGCGCTCGGGGCCAACAAGAAGGTCCTGTCCGACCAGCATTTCGTCTTCTTCAACAACCTGCGTTCGCCGGACGGCTCGATCGAGCACACCGGCGACAACCTGACCGGCGAGGGCGAGGGCGACGACGAGGTCATCAACGTCGACCTGGCGTCGGTTCCGCCGGAGATCGACACCATCGTCTTCCCGGTCTCGATCTACGACGCCGACGCCCGTGGCCAGTCGTTCGGCCAGGTGCGCAACGCGTTCATCCGCGTCGTGAACCGCGCCAACGGCTCGGAGATCGCACGCTACGACTTGTCCGAGGACGCCTCCACCGAGACCGCGATGGTCTTCGGAGAGGTCTACCGCCATGGCGCCGAGTGGAAGTTCCGCGCCGTCGGCCAGGGATATGCCTCCGGGCTCGCGGGTATCGCCCGTGACTTCGGCGTGAACGTCTGACACTCGCCGACACTGACTGAACGACAGCACGCTGCACGGATGCCGCACCCGTCGTCACGACGGGTGCGGCATCCGCGTGTCATCGATCTTCCCGACGACGCTGTCGGCCGGTCCATCTGCTCCTCCAGAAAGGCCACAATCACGTGGTAGCAAGAATTTTCGGCCTCTCGTTCGTCGTGACGATCGCGGCGCTCGTCGTCGCCTTCCTCTATGGCGGCGTCGAGGCGCTGATCCTCACCGCCATCCTCGGCGTCTTCGAGGTCACCCTGTCCTTCGACAACGCGGTCATCAACGCCACGGTCCTCCGCCGG
Organism: Gordonia aurantiaca; assembly: GCF_039939235.1. Taxonomy (NCBI): domain Bacteria; kingdom Bacillati; phylum Actinomycetota; class Actinomycetes; order Mycobacteriales; family Gordoniaceae; genus Gordonia; species Gordonia aurantiaca. Next base: position 198,854 of record NZ_JBDUUF010000008.1, read on the forward strand.
ATGAGTGACTTCTGGCAGAAGATCTTCCTGACGGTCGGCATCGTGATCGCCGTCTTCGGCATGCGCCTGGTCTTCCCCCTCGTCATCGTTTGGCTCGCATCGGGTCTCAACCCGGTGGAGGCGCTCGACCTCGCACTCAACCCGCCTCCGGGCGATGCCGCGTACTTCGCCGACGGCTCGCCGAGCTACGAGACGATCATCACCGACGCGCATCCGCAGATCGCGGCATTCGGCGGCATGTTCCTGCTGATGCTGTTCCTCGGCTTCCTCTTCGAGGAGAAGGAACTCACCTGGCTGACGTGGATCGAGCGGCCGCTCGAGCGCATCGGCAAGGTCGAGATGCTCGAGGTCGTCATCGCCATCGGTCTGCTGGTGCTCACCGCGACGTTCATCGCTCCGGACCACGAGCGGTCCACCGTGATGATCGCCGGTTCGCTCGGCATGATCACCTACATTCTGGTCAACGGCCTCGGCGAGTTCTTCAACGTCGAGATCGAAGACGAGGTCGAGGAACTCGAACACGCCTCCGAGAGCGAGCAGGCGGTCGAGAAGTCCAATGGTCGTTCCGGTCCGAGCGACCTGGTGAAGGCCACCGGCAAGGCGGGCTTCTTCCTGTTCCTCTACCTCGAGGTCCTCGACGCGTCGTTCTCCTTCGACGGCGTCATCGGCGCGTTCGCCATCACCGCGGACCCGATCCTCATCGCGCTGGGCCTCGGCCTGATCGGCGCGATGTTCGTCCGCTCGCTCACCGTGTACCTGGTACGCAAGGGCACGCTGTCGGAGTACGAATACCTCGAGCACGGCGCCCACTGGGCCATCGGCGCTCTCGCGCTGATCCTGCTGTACTCGATCGGCACCCACGTCCCCGAGATCATCACCGGCCTCATCGGCCTGGTGCTCATCGTCGCGGCGTTGCTGTCGAGCATCGTGCGGCGCAAGCGCCAAGCGGCGGCCGAGACCGCGAAGGTCTGACGGTTCGCGAGGTCTCGAAGGGCCGGCGGGTTTCCACCCGCCGGCCCTTTCTCGTGTGGTGCGAGCGAAGCGAGCCCTCCCGAAGCAGATGCTCCCGCAGGAGTGTTTCCCTCCCGCTTGTCTGCCGGCGCACACGGAAAGGAAACAGCCCCGCGGGAACGCACGACAGCTGCACCTGTGGCCCTAGCCCTGATGCTGCGTCAGTTGCTGGGTGATCTGCTGGTTGATCTGCTGCAGACCCGACGTCGACAGACCGGGCAGCTGCCCCTGGATGGTGCGAACCACCGTCGAGTCGTCGCGGACCTTCTCGCTCGACTGGACGAGAACGGTTCCGGAGCCGGTGAAGTCGAACTGGCGTTCCTCACCGGAGTTGATGCCCAGCCGCATCCCGGCCGCGGCGATGAAACTGTTCACCCATGCCTGGTCGTAGTGGTGGCTCGGCGACGGGCAGTCGGCCCACCCGACGAGGGCTTCGGGGTCCACCCGCACCGGCGGTTCGACGAACATCACGGGCCCGTTCGACGACGCCAGGAACTTGCCGGTTCCGATGATGGTGAGGAAGCCCGGCACGATGGACTGGTTGAGCGACAACTGCGGCTGGAACGCAAGGAGGTTCGCGGCCCGAATGGTGAGGTTGCCGTCCTCGAGGTCGTAGGCGTTGATGTCGTAGCCGCGGTCGCCGATGATCAGCTTTCCCTGGCCTTCGGCGACGACGTAGTCCCCGAGGTACAGCGGCGCCGAGAACTGCTGGGCCACCATCTGCAGCAGCTGTCCTTGCAGACCGTGCGTCAGCGCGGTGAACTGCATCTGCCCGTAGTAGGCGATCATCGCGCCCTTGGACATGAACCACGGCTGCGCGGGATTCAGGTCGATGCAGAACGAGTAGTTGTTGTCGGGAACGTTGTCGTCCGACGGCAGATTCATCGGACTCCACACGGTGTTGAGTTGGCTCACAGCTTCTCCTCCGATGCCTGCACGTACACGACTCCCAGGCCGGCGCATTCCAATTGCATTGCCTCGCCGCCGGTTCGGCCGACGTTGCGCCAGCTGACGGTCGATCTCAGAGTGGTGGTGACCTGGCCGGACGCGCCGACGAAGGCCTGCGGATCGACGGTCACCGGCGGCTTCTGCGGCGACACCTCGAGCTCGAAGACCCCACCGTGTCCGAGGATCACGACCTGTCCGGGACCGGAGAGTTGGGTGGTGAACATGCCCTGTCCGGTGACGACGCCCGCCGCCGCGGAACGCAGCGCGCCGAACAGGCCACCGCCGCCTCCGCCTCCGCCGCCTCCCTGCGAGGCCACCGAGACCACCGATGCCTGCAGGTTCGCGCCGTAGGCGAGGAGCCGCGAGGCCTCCACGCGGATGGTGCCGCCGACCTGGCCGAGATCGACGATGTGGACCTCGATACCGCGGTAGCCGTAGTGCACCTCGCCGTTGCCTTGCGCGATCATCGTCGACTCGTGTTCGCCGGCGAGCATGCGGCCGGCCATGCCTCCGATCGCCCCCATGCCCGGCATTCCGCCGCCCATCCCGCCGCCGGCGATCTGATGCGGCTGGAAGAGGACCTCGCCCTTGTAGAAGAGCATCGCGCCCTTGCGGGCGACCACGGGGCCGGTGCGGCCGATGTCGACGGAGACGACCTTGCTGTTGACCTTGGTGAACATCGATCTACCTCGCCCTCACCGCTCGGCCGGCTGGATCGACACGACGCCGGTACCGTCCCAGCGCAGCGAGAATGCCTCGCCGCTGCCCTGGCCGATCACCGACCGCCAGGACACGTCGGTCACGAACGACTGGCTCAATTGCCCACGCGCACAGACGAAGGCGTCCGGATCGACCACGAGCGGGTACTGCGGTGACACCTCGAGGTGGATGAGCGGCCCACCGTTGGAGATGAGCGCCACCTGTCCGTGCCCGGTGACCGTCGTCGTGAACAACCCCTGACCCGACGACGCACCGCGCAGGCCTGCGAAGGTGACGTTGGTCTGCAGGTTCCCGTTGAGCACCATCAGCTGCTCGGACTCGACCTGCAGCGTCTCGTTGTTCAGTTCGATGATCGTGGTCTCCGCGGCGTCGTGCGCGAAGTAGACGACACCGGTGCCCGACGCCTCCATGAGCGACAGGCCCTCACCGGTCGCCCGCTGTTTCAGGCCGGCGAGCACCCCGTCGCCTCCACCGAAGCCGGCCGACTTGAACGCGACCTGCCCCTCGTAGGCGACCATCGATCCGCTCAACGCACGAACCGCGGTGTTGTTCAGCCTCGCCTCGACCACACGTTTGGAGCGTTGTACCAATTGCATTCGACGTGCCTCTCTCGCCGGGGAGGTCGCCTCTCGACCGCCCCTCGTACGCCCGACGACGCACGTCCGCACACCCAACGTCCCGGCCTCCCCACCGCCACGAGGCGGCGGATGCGGCCACGGACGCGGATGAAATCAGCCGATAGCATCGGAGCGTGCCCGGAAACTTCGTACGTCGTTGGTTCGGCAACGATTCACGCACGAATTCCGCGCCGCCTGCATCCTCGGAACAAATGACATCGGCCTTCCTCGAGTCCGAGTCCGTCATCGCCGACATCGATCCGGCCGTCGGCGCCGCCGCCGCCCTCGACCCGCAGACCCCGTTGCGCGGGGCGTGGTCGACGCTGCGGGAGGAGCATGCGCGGGTGACCGCCGACTATCTCCGGCTGGCGTCGCCGACCGAGGGCGCGCGCATCCGTGAGCAGGACTTCGAGCGTGTCACGCAGGCGCTGCGCGGCGTCACCGCGTCGATGCGCCGCTTCGCCGACACCCACGACGACGCCCTCCGGCGCGCCCGCCGCGCGGTGCAGGCCGCTGCGGCCCAGGAGTACGAGGCCAGGGTCGCGGCGAACCGGGCGATGACCGCCCTCGAGAACGCCGGGCCGTCATTCGGTCGACTGCGGACGGTGACAGAGGCCACCGATGCGCTGAGCCGGGCGCTGCATCACTTCGAGCAGGCCACCGGGATCGGCGAGCGGCGTTCCGCATCGGCCGCGGTGATCACGGCGGCGACGGCCCTCGAGCGGGTGCTCGCCGAGGCCCCGAACTACGCCGAACGAGCCCGTCAGGTCATCCGGTCGGTGGATACTCGACGCAGCGCGATATCGACCCGCCGCGCCCAGGTGCCAGAGTTGCTCTCGGTCCTCCGACGCGAGTTCAGCGCGGACTGTTCGGCCGATCTCGAGCGCACCGAGGCGGTCGTCGACGAGCGACTCGCCCACGCCGACGACGCACTCGCGGCGGCGCGCGCGATGCTGGCCGACGCCCCCGACCAGGCGATCGAACGGGCCGACGCGGCTCGCGACGACCTCTCGGTGGCCGAGGATGCGGTCAACGCGGTGTTCGAGCGAGTGCGGGTGCTCCGCGAGGTGCGCTCGGACCCGCAGGAGGCCGAACGACAGGTCCGTTTCCGGCTGCGCGACGCGCAACTGTTCGCGGTGAACCACTCTCTGGTTGACGAATGGGGCTCTGTCCTCGATGCTCAGGCCGACCGGATCGAGCGTGCAAGGGGGGACCTCGATCGCGTCCACCCCGACTACTGGGGTTACCTCACCCAGTTGCGCGCAGTTGACGACCGGATCGCTGAGATCATCTCCCGGATGAGAGGACAGGTGACGGCACGATGACGATCACCGCACGAGACGACACCGGACTCGAACCCGGAACAATCCGACATTTCGACCACCTGGGACCCGGCGTCGTGGAGTCCCTGTTCTGCCGGGCACCGGAACCGATCGATCGGGCGTGGCCCGCACAGCGTTTGGCGATCGCCCTGGGCGCAACTCTCTACGTCCCCGCCACGCGTCCCGATCTCGCCGCCGTGATCCGCAAGCGGCGCGCCGAGGGCGTGATCTCGATGGTGATCGATCTCGAGGACGCCGTGGCCGACCACGAGGAGGCCGACGCCATCGGTCATGCGGTCGACGCACTCCGCGACATCGCCGCCGACCCCGGCCACCCGATGCTGCTGTTCGTCCGGCCGCGTTCGGCCGATCGCATCCTCACGATCGCCTCGGCACTCGACGACCCACGGGCTCTCACCGGTTTCGTGATCCCGAAGTTCAACTCCGCCAACGCCCACGACGCCCTCGACGCGGTGAGGCGGGCCAGCGCGCTGCTCGGACAACACCTCTGGGTGATGCCGGTGCTCGAGTCCGCGTCGGTGGTCCATCGCGAGACCCGCGACGAGGAACTCGCGGCGATCACCGCACATCTGGCCGCGTACCGCTCGAACGTGCTCGCCGTGCGGATCGGCGCGACCGACATCTGCGGGTTCTTCGGTATCCGTCGTGACCGCGATCTCACCATCTACGACGTCCGGGTCGCCGCCGACGTCATCGCCGGCATCGTCAACCATCTCGGCCGCTGCGACGAGTCGGGGTTCATCGTGACCGGCCCGGTGTGGGAGTACTTCGCCGACCATGAGCGGCTCTTCCAGCCGACGTTGCGCCACACTCCTTTCCGCGAGAACGACGCGGCGTACTTCCGCCAGCAACTGGTCAGCCGGGACATGGACGGGCTGTTGCGCGAGATCACCCTCGACCGCGCCAACGGGATCCACGGCAAGACCGTCATCCACCCGGCCCACGTCGCAGCGGTCCACGCGCTGTCGGCGGTCACCCACGAGGAGTATCACGATGCGCTCGACATTCTCGCCGCCGAGACGGGTGGGGTGCGGGCATCGTCGTATCGCAACAAGATGAACGAGTTGAAGCCACATCGCAACTGGGCGCTTCGCGTCATGGATCGCGCCGCCGCGTTCGGCGTCACCCGGCAGGGGGTCACCTTCGTCGACCTGCTGACCGCGCTCGCCGCCCCGGGCCCGGTGGCCCGGTGACCGACACCACCACCCCGGCCGAACGTGAACTCGACTGGGTCACCGAGCGTTTCGGTGTCGAGGTGACCCCCGACGGCGACGGGTACGCCGGCCACTCGCTGCGCGACCTCGTCGTGCTCGGGTTGCGCCGCAACCGCCGCCGCGCACACCTGCTCGTGTCGACGGTGCTCGGTAAGCACATCCCGACACCTCCGCGCCGGGTGCGCGGGGCCGCCGACGACCTGGGGACCGCGATCGTGGACCGCATCGGCGCCGCGGCCGCCCGTGACGCGGTCGTATTCGGGTTCGCCGAGACCGCCACCGGCCTCGGACACTGCGTGGCCGAGGCGATCTCCGCATCGCGCTATCTCCACTCCACCCGCCGGCACCTGCCCGGCGTGGTCGTATCGGGCACCTTCGAGGAAGGCCACTCGCACGCCACCACGCATCTGCTGCAGCCGAGCGATCCCGCATTCCTCGACGCCCGCACACCCGAGGAGACGCTGATCCTGGTCGACGACGAGATCTCCACCGGTATCACCGCACTCGGCGCTATCGAGACCATCGTCGCCACTCGACCCCGCACCCGCTTCGTCGTGGCGTCCCTGGTGGACATGCGCACCGCCGACCAACGGGCACACTGCGACAAGATCGCGGCCGAACTCGGCGTCGAGGTGGACCACGTCTCACTGGCCCAGGGATCGGTGTCCCTGCCGCCCGCGCTGCTCGACGACGTGTGGGAACTGCGGTCCGCCGATCTCAACCCGGTCGCCCCGGAACGCGGTGGGGTGACGACGATCGCGGTCGACTGGCCGATCTCCGTCCCCGACGGCGGGCGACACGGATTCCTCCGCGAGGACTCGGAGTCCTTCCACCGCGCGACCGACGCCGCGGCCGAGCTCGTCGCCGCGCGCCTCGACCCGGCCCGGCCCGTCGTCGTGATCGGTCACGAGGAACTCATGTACGCGCCGCTGTGCATCGCCGAGGCCATCGAGCGGCGCGGATTCACCACCGGGTATCAGACCACCACCCGGTCACCGGCCCAGGTCCACGACGTGCCCGGGTACCCGCTGCGCCGCGGATTCCGGTTCCGTTCACCCGAATCCGATCCCGACACGCCGCGCTATATCTACAACGTGGCGTCGGATGCCCTGCCGGATCCCCAGGTGGTGCTCGTCGTCGACACCCCGGCCGACACCGATGACCTGCGCGCGCAGGGCGGGCTGCTCGACGTCCTGACCGCCGCCGGGCACCCGGTCACCCTGGCGATCCTGCCCGCGACCCCGCAGCGGGTCATACCGGAACCCGATGGACAACAGGAGGTCTCGCGATGACCGGCCGCACCGAGGCACTGACCCCGCCGCTGCGGGGCCCCGGGTTCGGATCGTATGCACCCGATGAGGTCACGTGGTTGCTGAAGGACCTTTCCGACGTCGCCCTCGAAGGCGATCTCCGCGAGCGCGAGCGTCGAATCCAGTCCGGGCAGGCGCATTACGCCGAGTCGCTGCCGATCGAGTACCAGCCGGGCACCGAGTATCAGCGGCTGTTCCACGACACGCTGCGCTCATCGGCTCGGCGGCTCGCCGAGGCAGTCGGAGTCGTCGCGGAACTCATTCTCGCGGAACGTCATTCCTCGCCGACACTGGTGTCGCTCGCCCGCGCCGGCACGCCGGTGGGCATCCTCATCCGGCGCTGGATGGAGACGATGCACGGCATCGCTCCCCGGCATTACACGATCTCGATCGTGCGTGACCGCGGAATCGACACGGTCGCACTCGATCACATCGTCGACCGGCATCCCGCCGAGTCGATCGTCTTCGTCGACGGCTGGACCGGCAAGGGCGCCATCCAGCGCGAGCTCACCGCCGCCCTCACCGAATACGCACGACTCCCCGATCGCCCCCGCCTCGCCGACGAGCTCGCCGTGCTCGCCGACCCGGGATCGTGCACCACGCTGTACGGCACCCGCGACGACTTCCTCATCGCGTCCGCGTGCCTGAACTCCACCGTCTCGGGGCTGGTGTCGCGGACGGTCCTCAACGCCGACCACATCGGCCCGGGCGAGTTCCACGGCGCCAAGTGCTATCGGCACCTCGCCGGGTTCGACGTCTCCGGGGAGTTGCTCGACACGGTGAGCGCCGAATTCTCCGTCGTCGCCGACCGCGTCCGGGCGGCGCTGGCCGCGATGACGCCGGCGAGCCGGACCCCGACGTGGGCGGGCTGGAGGTCGGTGGAACAGATCCGGCTCGAGTACGGACTGTCGTCGGTCAACCTCGTCAAGCCCGGCGTCGGCGAGACCACGCGCGTCCTGCTGCGGCGGGTGCCGTGGCGGGTCCTGGTGCGCGCCGACGATCTGCCCGAGCATCGTCACATCCGACTCCTCGCGGCCGAACGCGACGTCCCGGTGGAGGTGTCACCCGGTCTCGCGTACTCATGCGTCGGGTTGATCAAGGAGGACGCATGAGCGACGGCGCCCCGGTCTCGCCCCACGGGAGCGGGGCGTCCACCGAGCGCGGGAGCGCCCAGATCACCACCGAGCGCGGGAGCGCCCAGATCACCACCGAGCGCGGGAGCGCCCTGATCGCCACCGACCTCGACCGCACGCTGATCTTCTCCGAGGCGGCGATGGGCGCCGAGCAGTTCGCGGACCTCGACGTCGTGTGCGTCGAGATCTACCGCGGTGGGCCGTTGTCGTACATGACGACCACCGGCGTCGAACTCCTCACCCGGCTCGCCGACGAGGTGCCGGTGGTTCCGACGACCACGCGAACGCCCGAGCAGTACCGGCGGATCGCGCTGCCCGCGCGGTTCCGGTACGCGGTCGCCAGCAACGGCGGACGCATCCTCGTCGACGGTGAGGACGACCCCGACTGGCGACGCGGCGTCGAACGCGAGGTGCGGGCGTCGGGAGCGGATCTCGACGAGGTGCTCTCGGCACTCCGCGGCCGCGTGGACGATTCGTGGGTGCGGTCGCTGCGGACCGCCGACGACCTGTTCTGCTACCTGGTCGTCGAACCGGATGGGCAGCCGGCGTCGTTCCTGTCCGACTGGCAGGAGTGGTGTTCCGCCCGCGGCTGGACCGCGTCGCAGCAGGGCCGCAAGATCTACGCGACCCCACGGTCGCTCACGAAGTCGTCGGCGGTGGCGGAGGTGCGTCGACGACTGATCGACGACGAGGTCCTCGCGGCGGACGCAGAGCTCTACGCCGCCGGCGACGGCCGGCTGGACGCCGACCTGCTGCGGTACGCCGACCACGCGATCAGGCCCCGCCACGGCGAACTCGAGGCCCTCGGCTGGACAGCGCCCGGACTAACGGTCACCGAGCAGACCGGCGCGCGTGCCGGTGTCGAGATCCTCGAGTGGTTCCGCGACCGGTGCCCGGTTCCGATCGCGCAGACCTGAGGCGCCGCGACGGTCAGGGCATCGGCGCCAGGACGTCGGTATGCCCGTGCCGCCTGCACCAGCTGACCAGGTAGCGCGCATGGAGTCCGCACCACCGGTAGACCGCTGCCTGCGTCATCGGCGAATCGATGGGCTGCTCGCCGCGCGCCTCGATGAGCGGTCCCAGGTAGTGGCTGGTGACCTTGTTGGCCGTGTTGGGCGAGACCTTCGCCGCCCGCGCCAGACTTGCACCGTCGGAGGCGTTGCCGGACGCGATCGCCCCGGCCAGTCGGCCCGCGGTGTGTCCGCGCTGTCCGGTCAGCAGCTTGTAGAGCGGCATGCGACGCGGCGCCGGGGCCCTGTCGGCGATCGTCTGTCCGAGGGCGGCGGCCCGCACCGCGTTCACCAGGGCGGTGAACCCCTCGGACTTCGAGATGACGCCGACCACCTCGTCGCGCAACCGCGCTTCGTCGAGGTGATCCTGCTCCATGCCGTGACCCTGGGTGGCGAGGATGACGGGGGCATGTCGGTCGTGCTTGTCGAGGACGTCGATCGCATCGAGGCCGTCGAACCGCCATTCCATCTCGGGCTTGTTCCAGATGAGGTCGGCGACGACCACGTCGAACCGGAAGTTGCCGGCGACATTGTGGATGAATTCGTCCTCGTCGGTGGCGACGGCGACGAGCGCGGGTTCGAGGGCGGACTGCAGCGGTGCTTGCACGACGTGGCCGAGCGGCGACGCGACCAGCACCCGTAGACGGTTCGGCACGAGCATGATTTTGCCTGAGTTGAGCCTTTCGTGCGCGATCGCGCACGCAATTCGGTCAAACAGGCGTAATAGAGGTCAATTCCTTATCAATCAGGTCGTAAAAATCGTGACTTGGCGGGACAAGTTCGCAACCCTAGAGAAAGCAGGTGTTTTGCAGGAGGCAACTCCGCCGGAAACGTCTGTTCTGATCGCGAGAAAGGTCGATCACGGCTTCGGGGCATGAGTCGATCGGCCCCATGGCGATGTCCGAGGCCGGTTTCATGACGAACCGTGTCGACAGGAGGACCGTATCGATGTCAGCGCCCCTCGATGAACTCCAACGCCCACATGAACCACCCGGCAGAACGGTACCGCCGCGTCTGACCTCGCTCACGCGGGCGGCCTCGACCGTGCCGACCACCGCGGCGTCGGCGCGGCGACTCGTTGCCATCGTGGCCGAAGGCGATCTCTACGACGCCGCGCTCGTGGCCCTCGTCGAGGGTTGCGGTTACAGCGCCGCCCTGGCCGAACCTGCGCAGCTCCCCTCTCTGCGCAACCCGGCCGTTCTGATCGTCCGGTCCACGGGAGTCCTCAACCTGGTCAGACGAGCGCCGCTGCTGCGGAGCACCCGCGTCATCTTCCTCGGCGACGGCCTCGTCGGGCGGGATCACATCCGGATCTCGCCTCGCGGGCACGGCGCCGAGGCCGCGCTCAAACAAACGCTGGCGAAGATCGCCGGCCCGCCCGAGCACGCGACCGCGGTCGCGCCCGCCAACCGGGTTCGGGTGACCGAGCGGGAACGCGAGATCCTGCAGACGTACACACTCGGTGCCACTCTCCGGGAGACCTCGCAGATCCATCGGATCGCGGAGAGCACGGTGCGGGAGCACTACCGGCGCGTGGTCCGACGCTACGAGGAGGCCGGTCGCCCGATCGGGAACAAGGCACAGTTGCTCCTCGAGTTCATGGCGGACGGGTGGGTGCGGCCCTGACCTATTGACACGTCCGCAAGGCTCCGGTCCCAGAGCCCGGTGGTGACCCGATACCCACGACTCGGCGTCGTGAACGGCGAAGACCAAGGTCATGCCGTCACCTCCCGCCTCCGGCGCCCGATCACCACCGCTGACGACAGCGGACGCACCCAGTCGGCCGCAGCTCTCGTCGTCGATCTGCTCATCGCCTACCAGGCCGTCGACGGTGGCCCGGCGCTTCACGACGACCATCGGCGATTGCCCGGGAGGTTGCAGCACACGCCCTTCGACCCGTGGACGGTCCGGGGATGCTCTTGATCCTCCTGATCGGCGTCCCGCCGTCGCCGGCCGCGCTCGCGGTCACGCTCTGCCGGTTCCTCCGCGGCGGGGCGTTCTCGGCAGGGTGCTCGGCGGAGCCTCGCTCGTCACGTGGATCGCCGTACAGTTGGCGGTGTTGCAGGTCTTCCTGCAGCCGTGATCGCGGTGCCCGGGGGCGGTCGAGATCTCGGCGCCCCTGCCCCGGCTCTGGCGTCGGGCAGTGTGGCACCGGAGCACGCAGCCCGTGTCACCGAGCCCTCTGACCCCTGCGACCGACCGGAGCATCGAATGGAGCACCGCTCGCTGACCCTCGCCGCCGGCCTGGCCGTCGTGGCGGCCGCCGCCGAGACGTACCGGTCGTTCGTACGGCCGTGGGTGATGACCTGGGGCGCCACGGTCGACGAGGTGACCGCGACGCTGCCCGGCGACGAGCACCTGCCCGACGCCGACGGCATCGCCACGCGGGCGATCACCATCGGCGCGCCGCCCGAGGCGATCTACCCGTGGATCGTGCAGATCGGTCCGTCGCCACGAGGCGGCGCGTACACCTACGACTGGGTGGAGGATCTCCTCGGGCTCGACATGCACAGCACTGACCGCATACTCGAGGACTTCCGGCAGCCGGAGGTCGGCGACACGATCGGCGATGCCCCGGACGCGCCGAAGATCGTGGTCGCAGAACCCAACCGGGCATTCGCCACCCTCAGCGGCGACGGCGACTGGCTGTGGTCGTTCACCTTGGTGCCCCACGGCGCCGACACCCGGCTCATCAGCCGCAACCGATTTCGGTTGCGGAGCCTCGGCAAGCGGCTGGGCATGATCCCGATGGAACCGGGTTCGCTGGTCATGGAACGCAAGATGCTCCGCGGGATCAAAGAGCGCGCAGAGCATCTCGCGCACAACCGCTGAGGAGCGCGCCGGAGACCACCCTCCACGGCAGACCGCCCGGTTCGTGGCACTCTGGGAGAGTGCTGTTGCCGACGTTGACCCCCACAGCCCCGGATGACCCCGAAGTCGTCCGCATCGGCGACGACCACCTGTCACGCGAGGATCTCGTTGGAGCCGCGACCGCCGTCGCCGAACGGATCGCGGGCGCCCGAACCGTCGCGGTGCTGGCACAACCCACGGTCGAGACGGTCCTCGCGGTCGTCGGCGGACTGATCGCCGGTGTGCCCGTCGTCCCGGTACCGCCCGATTCCGGTCCCCGCGAACTCGGACACATCCTGTCCGACTCCGGCGCCCAGGCCTGGCTGGGGCAGGCACCCTCGGAACCGACGCTGCCCGTCGTGCCGGTCCGGCGCTATGCGAAGTCGTGGCACCGTCACCCGGAAGCGCAGGCCGACTCGACCGCCCTGATCCTGTACACGTCGGGCACCACCGGACTCCCCAAGGGCGTGCCGATCAGCCGACAGGCGATCGCCGAGGGACTCGACGCCCTCGCCGACGCCTGGCTGTGGACCGCCGACGACACGCTCGCGCACGGCCTTCCGCTGTTCCACGTGCACGGTCTCATCCTCGGCGTGCTCGGGCCGCTGCGCCGCGGCGGCCGGTTGATCCACACCGTGAAGCCGACCGCACCCGGGTACGCCGCAGCCGCCGAGGCCGGTGCGTCGATGTACTTCGGGGTGCCGACCGTGTGGAGCCGCGTCGCCGACGATCCCGACGCGGCACGGGCGCTCTCGTCCGCCCGCATGCTGGTATCGGGCAGCGCACCGCTGCCCGTGCCGGTCTTCGCGCGGATCCGCGACCTGACCGGCCACGAGATCGTCGAGCGCTACGGCATGACCGAGACGCTCATCACCGTCAGCACCCGCGTCGACGGCGAACGTCGCCCCGGTTGGGTCGGATTGCCGCTGGCCGGCGTCGAGACCCGGCTCCGGGAGGGCGACGAGGACGTCCCCCACGACGGGGAGAGCGTCGGCGACCTCCACGTGCGGGGTCCGATGATGTCGTCGGGCTACCTCAACCGGCCCGAGGCCACCGCCGAATCCTGGCTCGAGGACGGCTTCTTCGCCACCGGCGACGTCGCGGTGATCGACCCGTCCGGCATGCACCGCATCGTCGGCCGACGCGCCACCGACCTCATCAAGTCCGGCGGATTCCGTATCGGTGCGGGCGAGATCGAGACGGTGCTGCTCGCCCACCCGGCGGTACGAGAGGTCGCGGTCATCGGTGTGCCCGACGACTACCTCGGCCAGCGGATCGTCGCATACGTGGTCGGTGACCGGGTCGCCGACACCGAGCTCATCGAGTTCGTCGCGGGTGAGCTGTCGAACCACAAGCGCCCGCGCGAGATCCGGTTCGTCGACGAGCTGCCGCGGAACGCGATGGGGAAGGTGCAGAAGAAGCTGCTGGGCTAGGCATCCGCGCCGCCGCCCGCGCCGAACAGCACCCCTGGGATCGATCCTCCCTCGACAGCCTCGCGATCGACACCGTGTCGCCGGCTTCGCTGATGAGGGTCGTTCTCAGGGGCGCTTTTTCAGGGGCGTGTCTCAGGGGCGCCGTCCGGCCGGGCTCAGTTCGCCCAGCCGCGCTCGCCGAGCCATTCGGTGATGATCCCGACCGCCTCCTTGAGCTTGGGGATCTGGTCGCGGCCCGAGTAGTAGTGCGTCGCACCGACGATCGTGTGCATCGTCTTGTCCGGATGGCCCACCGCGTCGTACAGCCGCTTGGTGTGGCTGGGTGTGCACGCGTTATCGGCCGAGTTGCCGATGACGAGCGTCGGTACCTCGAGATCCGCTGCGCAGCGCGGTCCGTCGCCGTTGGCGTCGTCATAGCTCCACTGCGACAACCAACTCCGCAGCGTCGAGAACCGGGCGAGACCGACCGGGCCCATGTTGACGATGCGCGGATCGCCGAGGTAACACCCGAGTTCGCGATCGCTGGGATCGACGGAGAGGTCCAGCCACCGTGGATCGGCCATGGTCCCGTGCACGATGAAGCCACGCTCCATCAGCGGTTCACCGCGACCGCGGAGGTCGGCCAGCTGCTCCTTCACCCACGCGGTGATGCGCCGGTTGCGGTCGATCTGCGCGGCGCGGTACCGCTCCAGGAACTCCGCGGTGTACGGGGGCTGATTCGGGTTCGCCGGGTTGTAGAGGTCGAGTTCGGGATCGCGCTTGTCCGGGTCGTTCTCGTCGAGGATCGACGGATCCATCCACTCGGTGAGCGTTCCGTGCCGCGACACGTGCGCGGCGAGCAGCATCATTCCGTCGGCGGCGGGCAGGTCGAGCCGGGTGAGGTCCGGCGGCTCCCCCGCCGGGGTCTCGGTGATCGTCGCGTGCTGCGCCTGCTGCTGATAGAACAACGACAACGCTCCGCCGCCGCTCCAGCCGGCCAGGATCACCTTCTCGTAGCCGAGCCGTTCCTTGGCGTCCTTCACGCACGCGCCGAGATCCTGGACGACCTTCTCCATGATCAACGCGCTGTCGACGCCGCGATACCGGCTGTTGCAGTAGATGACATGGTGGCCCGCCCGCGCGAGCGCGTTCGTCATCGGCAGATAGGCGCCGCCACCGATCGGGTGCATGAAGATGATGACGTTCTTCGACGGCACGCCGACGGGTTTGAGCAGGTAGCTCTCGAGCACGACGCTCTCGGTGACCCCGCCGTAGGTGTCCTTGTAGGCCGACGTGTCGTCGAAGACGACGAGGTATGGGATGCGTTCGTACTCGTGACGCGGCAGCGTGGCCGTCATGCGCGGGCTCCTTCCGGGACCTCGGCGGCCGCGGACCCCGCGCCGGAGGTCATGACGGGGGTCGGGATGAGACGACGACGGGTGTCGATCGCGATGACCTTCCATTCGACGCGGTCGAACTCGTCGAACTTGCGCCGCGACCGTTCGCGGGCCCGCTCGGGGATCCCGTGATGCAGACCCTGCGGCGCATGGGAGATGAAGCCGGGCGGCATGTCGACGCCGAACAGCTTGCCGCCGTGGAAGAACGCGATCTCGTCGAAATCGGTGTTGCGGTGGTACCACGGCAACCGCTCGGCGCCCTTGCGGCTCTCGGCCGGACGCGGCAGGAAATTCATCACGTAGACACCCGTCGCCTGCATGAACAGGTGCACGGTCGGTGGGAGGTGCACCGACTCGGACGTGATGACGTCGTAGTCGTCGAGGTTGAAGGTGAACGGGAACAGGTCACCTCGCCACCCCTCGACGTCGAGCGGATGGAACGGGTAGTACAGCGTGGTCTGTCCGTCGCGCTGCCGGAACCGGACCTCGTACTCGTCGCGCCCGTCGCCCTCGAAGACCTCGGCCTCCGGCACGACGACCAGCGAGGAGTCGAACGGGAAGAACCGTCCGAGGACACCCGCCTCGGGCACCCGGAACTCCTCCACCGCCTCGATGATCAGCAGCAGCGACCGGTTGTCGGGCACCTGACGGTAGGTACACCCCTTCGGGATGTAGAGGTAGTCGCCCGGGCGATAGGGCAGCCGGCCGAACTCGGTCTCGAAGTATCCGGTGCCCTCGTGCACGAAGAACAGCTCGTCGCCGTCGACGGGCCGGAACCAGAACGGTGCCGCCTCACCCCGCCGGCTCAGCGAGATGCGGCAGTCGTCGTTGTAGAACATCAGCAGCGGCTCACCCGCGGGGTCGATCTGGTCGGTCGGGGTGAGCTCGGTGACGAACTTGTCGACGCCGGTGTGGGTCCCGACGGCGCGGAACCGGGTCGGATCGTTGCGCCGGTAGAGGTGCGCGGTGCGTCCGGTGAATCCGTACCGGCCGAGCTCGTCGTCCTTGAGGTCCTCGACGTCTCGGTGGACCTGCCGCGGCGTGCGGCCCTTCCGGTGCTGGATGAACGATTCCATGGTTCCACTCCTGGCATGTGGTCGGGGAGGACGAACAGGCGATTCCCTGCGCGGACACCCTCCCCCCGGCGATTCCCGCGCGACTTTTCTGATGCTAGATTCAGGTTCAGATTATGACAAGGGCCACAATTGTCGGCATGCCTCACGCCCACCGGGTGCAGCAGCGTGATTCGATGAAGTGAACCGTCCCGCGGAAGGAGAGTGCGCGGTGCCGCCGACGAACAAGGGACGTCAAACGGAGGCCGCATTCCTCGAGGCAGCCCGACGCTGCTTCGCCGAGAAGGGCTATCTGAACACCAAGATCTCCGACATCGCCGCGGCCGCGGGCCGGTCGACCGGGTCGTTCTACAACTATTACGACAACAAGGATCAGCTGCTCGAGGCGCTTCTCGACCAGTTCAGCAACGAGGTCGTCGAGGCGTCGTTCGCGAGCCGGAACGCCGATCCCGAAGACGGTGTCCGGCAGGCCGTCACCGCGTACTGGACGACCTACAAGAAGTACCTGCCGGAGATCATCGGCCTGTTCCAGATGTCGATGCTCGACGACGACTTCCGGGAGCGCTGGCACGCCCAGCGCGCCGCCGGGATCAAGCAGGTGCTGGCCGGACTCCATGGCGCCGAGCGCGCCGGGCACGCGGTCGGCCTTCCCCTCGAACCGCTCGCGACGGTACTGGTGAACATGCTCGAATCCTCGTGCTGGTCGTGGCTCGCCGTCCGGGGCGGCGTCGCCGGGTCGATTCCCGACGACGAAACGGCCATCGAGATCCTCACCGCCGTCTGGTATCGCACGGTGTACGGATCGGGGACGAACCGCTGAACGCGGACCGGTTCTGGCCCTTGCAACTCCGGAGGCGGCTCGCGACAGTGGGTGCATGACGATCGACGTCCGTCCCGCCACCGTCTTCGAGGACATCGCGACGATGGTCGGCCCCAAGAAGCCGACCTCCAACGTCTGCTGGTGTCTCAGCTATCGGATACCGAGCAAGCAGAACCGGCAGCTGCAGCGCGAGCAGCGCGGCGAGTTCGTCAAACAGTTGTGCGACAGCGGGATCCCGCTCGGAGTTCTCGCGTACGACACAAGTGGGGAGACCGATGAGGTCGTGGGCTGGGCGGCGGTGTCACCCCGTGCAGACACGACGTTCGCCCGCAACCGCAAGATCCTGCACGTCGACGATCTCCCGGTGTGGTGCGTGTGGTGCATCCGGGTCCGGCCCGGTCACCGCAAGAAGGGCATCTCACATGCGCTGGTGGAGGGCGCGGTCGAGTTCGCACGGTCGAAGGGCGCGCCTGTCCTGGAGGCCTACCCCGTCGACAACCGTGGGCAGAAGGTCGATCTCACCATGGCGTATGTCGGAACCCGGGCGCTGTTCGAGAAGCACGGATTCGTCAAGGCCGCGGACACGACGTCGGTGCTGGACGGTTTCCCGCGGGTGCTGATGCGGAAGTCGCTGGGGTGAGCGCGGTTCTCACCGGTCACCCAGCAGCAGGCCCAACTCGCAACCCGGGACGTGAATCCAGCCCTCCCGCAGGGCCGTTTCCCGCTCTGGCGATGACGGCAGCATCGTCTGCCCCAACTCCGCGGCCCGCGCGATCAGCGCCGTGATGACAGCATCGAAGGCATCGTCGTCGGACCGCACCAGTTCTTCGCGCTCGCCGAGGACCAGCCAGGGCGCGGCCGAACCCAGGGCATCGACGAGGCCCGCGAGCACGGCCCGGTTCGCCGAGCGCTTGTAACCGCGCGAGGTCAACCCCCAACGTTTCAGTGCGCCCGCCGGGTACGCCTCCACCGCCCAGCCGTCGACGCGATCGTCGACGCCGAGGTCGGCGAGGAGACCGGCGCAGCGGAACGCGACGTGTGCGATCTGATCGGCCGACACACTGAGCGGACGGCCGAAGCCGTGCTCGGCGATCCACAGGTCGGTGCGCCGCAGCGCGAGAGGACGCCGACGGCTGATCTCGTCGAGACCACGACCCGCCGGCAATCCACCACGCTGATGGGCGACAACGAAATCCACGAAGTCGTCAGGCCAACCGAAGGGTGAGTCGATACCGATGCGCGTCGCGCCGACGACGAGGCGCCGGATCGTGGCGTCGTCGGCGCCGACGACCAGTTGGACGAGCTCGGCGCGGTCGTCCGACCAGTCGAGGACCGCGACCGCGGTCTTGTCCGGCGATGCGGACAGGTCGACACCGACCGTCCGCATCGCCGGGGACATCAGAGCTTGCCGTCGAGGAACTCGGCGTAGGCCGGCAGGTCGAGCTGGCCGTGGCCCGACAGACCGATGACGACGACCTGCTCCTTGTCGCTGTCGGCGACGTGTGCGGCACACGCGGCGATGGCGTGGGTCGACTCCGGCGCCGGGACTATGCCCTGGGTGCGGGCGAACGTCACGCCGGCGGCGAACGCGTCCTTCTGCGTGATCGCGGTCGCCTCAACCAGCCCCAGCTCCACGGTGTGGCTCAGCGCCGGCGCCATGCCGTGGTAGCGCAGGCCACCGGCGTGGATCGGGTCGGGAACGAAATCCATTCCGAGCGTGTGCATCTTGAGCAGCGGCGTCAGACCCGCGACATCACCGTGGTCGTAGCGGTACTCACCCTGGGTGATCGACGGGCAGGCGGCCGGCTCGGCGGCGACGATGCGCGGGTTGGAGCGGCCGCAGATCTTCTCGCGCAGGAACGGGAACGAGAGTCCCGCGAGGTTCGAACCTCCGCCGGCGCAACCGAAGACGACGTCCGCACCACCGGGTTCGACGGCGTTGAGCTGCTCGACGGCCTCCTGTCCGATGACGCTCTGGTGCAGCACCACGTGGTTGAGCACACTTCCGAGCGCGTAGCGGGTGTCCGGGTCGGAGGCCGCGACCTCGACCGCCTCGCTGACCGCCATGCCGAGGCTGCCCGTGGTGTTCGGGTCCTTGGCGAGCATCGCGCGGCCCGACTCGGTCAGGTCGGACGGACTCGGATGGATCGTGCCGCCGTAGGTGCGGATCAGGTGGCCGCGGTAGGGCTTCGAATCGTACGACGCGCGGACCTGCCACACCTCGACGTCGATGCCGAACTGTGCACCGGCGAAGGCGAGCGCACTACCCCACTGGCCCGCGCCGGTCTCGGTCGTCAGCTTGGTGACCCCGTCGACGCTGTTGTAGTACGCCTGCGCGACAGCCGAATTCGTCTTGTGGCTGCCCACGGGGCTGACGCCCTCGTACTTGACGTAGATGCGCGCCTTGGTGTTCAGCGCCTGCTCGAATTTGCGAGCGCGGATCAGCGGCGACGGCCGCCAGATCTTGTAGATCTCCCGGACCGGCTCCGGGATCTCGATGTACGGCTCGGCCGACACCTCCTGCGCGATGAGGCCGCTGGGGAACAGCGCGGCCAGATCGTCGGGACCCACCGGCTCCTTGGTGCCGGGATGCAGATGGGGCGGGATCGGGGTGTCGAGCTCGGCCGCGAGGTTGTACCAGTGCGTCGGCACCCCGACGGTCACCAGGTCGGGATTGGTGGCGTCTACTTGCGTCATGGGTTGACACTCTAATGCGCGACAGCCGGCACGTACCGCGCCCGCGGGATTCTCGGGTCGCGATTCGCCGAAGCCGGTACTCCTGCCGAGGGCGCCCGGTGGTCCCGTACTGCAGCGACATGCGCAGCCGGCCCGCGGCGACGAGATTGGCCAGATGGCGCCGGGCCGTCGGTGCCGCGTTCCCCACCTCCCGGGAGCTCGTTTCTGCTGGGGATGTGAGGACGACCACACTCCAGTGGTCACACCAGCAGTGTCGGGGCAGCCGGTCACGCTCGAGCGCATAAGAATCGTTTTGCGCTTTTCGCTCGCCCGGCGATCCGTAGCAAACAAGGGGATATGGCACCGCTTTTCGCTACGAAATCCCTAGTCGGGGAGCATCGGGGCGTCGTCGCCGTGGTCACGGCCGATGAGGACCGCACGGGTGACCGAATCACGTCCGAACCGGTCCCGCAGCCGGTCCATCGCGGCGTCGAGTTGTTCGGCCGCGATCTCCGTCCCGCTCGCCATGCGCCCCGCGCCGGTGCCGCTGTCGGTGTCGGTATCGAGCGGAAGCGTCAGCTGGACGCTGTGGTGGTCGTCGAGGTTGGTCAGCGACAACCCGATGAGCGTGCAGCCGCGTTCCCGGATGATCGGCATGGCGTCGGCGAGCAGACCCCGTGCCGACGCCATGACGACGTCGGTCCGGTCGGTCGATTCGGGCAGCGTGCGGGACCTGGTCGCGTGGGTGAAGTCGTCGAACCGGAGCCGGAGAACCACTGTGCGGCAGACCCTCTCCGCTCCTCGCAGGCGTTTGCCGAGACGTTCGGCGATGGCCACGACGGTCGCCTCGAGGTCGGCCTCCGACTTGGGCCGGCGCCCCAGGGCGCGTTGCGAACCGATGGAGCTGCGCCGCTTGCCGGTCTCGACGCGACGCGGGTCCTGCGCCAGCGACAGCGCGAACAGGTGCCGCCCCGCGCCGGAACCCACGATGGAGCACAGCGCCCGCTGACCGAGGGCGGCGAGGTCTCCCACGGTCTCGACCCCGGCGTCGTGGAGTCTGGACTCGGTGACGGGTCCGACGCCCCACAGACGGCGCACCGGAAGCGGATGCAGGAAGGACAGTTCGGCGCCCGGGGCGACGATCAGCAATCCGTCCGGTTTGCCCACCGCGCTGGCGACCTTGGCGAGGAACTTGCTGCGGGCGCCGCCGACGGTGATCGGCAGGCCGACCTCGTCGCGCACGCGGCGGCGGATCATCGCCGCGATGTCGTGCGGGGAGCCGCTGAGGCGCCCGAGGCCGCCCACGTCGAGGAACGCCTCGTCGACGGAGATCCCCTCGACCACGGGCGTCGTGTCGTGAAAGATGTCGAAGACCTCGCGGCTGGCCTCCATGTAGGCGTCGAATCGCGGCCGGACCACCACGGCGTCGGGACAGAGACGTCGTGCCTCGTGACCGGGCATCGGCGAGCGCACTCCCCTGGCCTTCGCCTCGTAGCTGGCCGCGAGCACGATGCCGCCGCCGACGAGGACCGGACGTCCCCGCAGTGTGGGATCGTCGCGCTGCTCGACGGAGGCGTAGAAGGAGTCGAGGTCGGCGTGCAGGATGGTCGCATCCTGACGTTCCCGCCGCTCGATCTTCATAGAACATATGTTCGCACGACTGCCCGACACCCAGAAACTGACAAAGATGCTTGACTTCAAGTGAACTTTAACTTGAACCCTGGTGTCCATGACCGAACAACCACCGCACATCGTCGTCATCATCGCCAGCGTTCGCGAGGGCCGCATCGGACCGGTCGTCGCCGACTGGTTCCTCGGCCGAGTCGGGGCGTCGGCCGACTTCGAGGTCCTCGACGTGGCCCGGCTCCCCGACCCGGACACGGCCGAGACGCTCTCCCGCGCCGACGGATTCGTCGTCGTGACGCCCGAGTACAACCACTCCTACCCCGGGCACCTCAAGGTTTTGATCGACGACCACGGGCCACAGTGGCGCCACAAGCCGGTCATGTTCGTCTCGTACGGAGGCGTCTCCGGCGGCCTTCGGGCCGTCGAGCACCTGCGGGCGGTGTTTGCCGAGCTCTCGGCGGTGGGAACGCGAAACGGTGTCGTCCTCCACGGTCCGTGGGATCGCATCGTCGACGGCCGACTCGTGCTCGACGAGGCCACCGCCGACTCGGCCCGCCTCGCGATGGACGAACTGCTGTGGTGGGCCGGGGTGCTGACCCCCGCCCGCGGCGCCGCAGATCGAGGAGTCGCCTGACATGGACACACTCGCGAAGAAGGTCGCCACCGTCCTCGCCCTCGGCACGCTGATGTCGATGCTGGACGTCACGGTCACGATCGTCGCCATCCCTCGCCTGGCGTCGACCTTCGACACCCCGCTCTCCACGGTCCAGTGGGTCACCACCGCGTACACGCTGGCCCTGGTCGCGGTCATGCCGACCTCGGCCTGGATGATCCGGCGATTCGGCGCGAAGCGCGTCTACATCACCGCGCTCGCCCTGTTCGTCGCAGGCTCGGCGCTCGCGGGTCTCGCATGGAACATCGAGAGCCTCATCGTCTTTCGCGGGGTGCAGGGCCTCGGCGCCGGATTCCTGCAGCCGGTGGGCATGACGATCGCGCTGAGCCTGGTCGACGAACGGAATCGCGGTCAGCTGATGGCGTGGTTGGGTCTGCCGTTGCTCATCGGCCCGGTGCTCGGCCCGACCGTCGGCGGGCTGCTCGTCGACAACGTCGGTTGGCGCTCGCTGTTCCTGATCAACGTGCCGATCGGCGCGGTCGCGATCACCGCGGCGACCAGGCTGTTCCCGTCGTCGGAGGGCACGCGGGCCGAGACCTTGGACTGGGTCTCGCTCGCCTGCCTGGCGCCGGGCGGCGCGTTGCTGGTCTACGGACTCTCGCAGGCCGGGGACGCGGGCGATCCGTTCGCCCCGAAGGTCCTCGTCCCCGCGGGCGTCGGACTCGTCCTGCTGGTCGCGTTCATCATCCGCACCCTGCGGTCGTCGCAGCCGCTACTCGACCTGCGATTGCTCCGAAAGCGTTCACTTGCAACCGGATCGGGTGCCATGCTGCTGATCGCGGGCGCGTACTTCGGGTCGATGATGGTCGGTCCGATCTACATTCAGGCCGTGCGCGGTGACAGCGCCACGACCGCCGGGACGATCATGATCGCCCAGGCGCTGACCACCGGCCTGGTGACTCAGGTCGCGAGCCGACTCGTCGACCGGACCGATCCGCGGCGCGTCGTCTGGTTCGGCGTCACGGCAACCATCGTCGCGATGTCGTCGATGACGCTCGTCCTCGACCACGACACCCCGTACGGCGTGCTGATCGCGATCGGCGTGGTCATGGGCATCGGGATCGGTTCGACCTTCATGCCACTGATGACCGCGGCACTGCGCGGCGTCGACGGCCCGGTCACCGGCTCGGCATCGACGATCCTCACGACCGGCAACCAGTTCGCGAGCGCGATCGGCGCGGCCCTGATCGCCGCGATCCTCACCGCACTCTTCAACTCCCGGTCGGCGGTGCTCGGCGGCCAGGGCATGACCGCCGCGCAGCGGCTCACGCCGGAGGAACGGGTCGCGGCGGCCCCCGACCTCGCGAGCGCGGTCGCCGACACCTATCTGGTGACCGTGAGCCTGCTGGTCGCGGGGATGCTCGTCGCGTTGTGGCTACCCCGGGTGGTGACGCCGGCGAAGGCACAGCAACCCGGCCGAGATGAAGACACGGGGGATGCCAGCGAGACTCCTCATATAGGCACTGCTCGATGAGAAACGCAGTTTGACAAGTGATAGGTATGCTGCCGTCATCTCCTTAGGAGCGCGACACCTGATGCGAGCACGCGCTTGTGGCGTTACACGTGCAGTAGTCACACTCACGTCGACGTCAGGTCGAAGTCATGGTTGGAGCGTGGCGTGCTGAACGCCGGCAAGTACGCCGTGGCGACTGCGATCTCGGATGCCAATGCAAGATAGGCCTGATCGATCAGTATTCTCGCCGCGACTTCAAACCCGCCCAGAAGACTCTGCCACCGCGTCCGGTCGCCGCCAGACGATCACGAGCTAGCTGAACACGGGAGAGCACCTCGTGCGCCACAGTCAGCTTCGGTGTACCGCCGACCTTCCACCGGAACTCATCCAGCTGGGCAGCGATATGGGGTCAAGTCCCAGGTAGTGGTGTAGCGCTCGGTGATCCTTCTCGGAGGTGAGTCCCCGATTGTGGTCTAACGCGGTCGCCGGCCTCGTCGTCGTAGGCGTGGAGCGGCCACCGCGTGATCCTTCGAGTGAACCTTCCACAGCACTCCCGAACGGAGCATCATGCGACAAGAAGGTAGGTATCTCCTACATCCCACCAGGCACTCCGTGGAACAACGGGCACATCGCGTCGTTCAACAACCGGCTACGGAAGGAATGCCTGAACCGCAACCACTGGACCAACCTGCTCGAAGCCCGCGTGGTCATCGAGGACTTCAAAGACGACCACAACCACCGACACCGGCACTCGGCGCTGGGCTACAAGACACCAGCCGAGTATGCTGCCCAATGCACCCACAAGCATCACCCCGTGGACGTGCTTCGTAACTGACACAATTGAGCAGGGCCTGTCTGCATACTGGGGGCCGACAGTGGTCAATGAGGCCTCTCCGGTGGCAGCTGCGGTTGCCTGTAGTGCTGTGGTGTCGGAGCCGAGCACGCGGGATGTCGTTCTGCTTGCCTGCTGGTCGCACGGATCGCTTCTCTTCGTCGTTTTCCGCTCACGAGTTCTGGCGAACCCCGACCAGCCCGTGGGCATTGTTTGCGACCTCAGACAGTTGCCGACTGAGGATGTGGAGGCTGCTGCCTATCACGTGCTGGCATTCGAAATGGTCGAACCGCACCACTACCCACTCGTCTTTTCGGAAAAGTCAGGTGCCATACGATGGCGTGCCGCACTCGAGACGGAGCTGGGCAGGGAGACGGTCGGCTTCTTAGAAACTGTTGGATCCGTGAGAGATCTAGGGGAGTTCATGAGTAAGTCGACTGTCATGAAAACGTCGATAGCAGTTTCCTTCGTTGCCTCCACAGTCTTGGCTGGGTGCGGCGGCTCGACAGATGCTGGCGAGGTCACTAACGGCGCCGCATCGCCTTCGTCGTCGCTACCGGCTCCGACGAAGTATGAGTATGTGGCCTCCGCGGTCGATGCCATGGTGGACGGTGCGCCGGTCCAGCTAAGGCCATTCCCGTTTTCTATCGGTGCCAAAGCGGTTGATGTACGGCTGTCTACGGCACTAGGTGACGGGTGCACCGAGAACGGCTCAGACGTCAAGGGCCAGTGGGTTGTCGTGCCGCGCGGTGGCTGCACCTTCGAGCGAAAGTACGAAACCGCTCGGCGTGCCGGTGCATCCGGCCTCGTAATCACCTCATCTGACCCGCTCCCAGATGGGCGCTGGCAGACTCCGCCGATCGATCTGACAACCATCCCCATGCTGGTGACCGACGACCAAGACTCCGTGCGGCGACTCGTGGACGGAGCTTCTGTAACCGTGAGTTTCGACGCTTCGGTCAAACAGACACCTGCTGAATGATGGGTAAATCCTCGCCGAGCACTACGGTTCAAAACCAGGTCATCGCTGCGGTAGAGCGGCATGAGGCAGCGCAATCAACGGGACGCGTCAGGACATCCTCGACACTCTGACCCCGGACTCGCCGCAACGGCAGAGCAATGAAGGTACCGACGAAGACCTCAACCTCAGTCGAGAGGCGATCAGCGCCGCCAGCTACCGGGTCGAGGCGACGAACATCCGCGATGTCAAGGTGTCCGACGGAGCGGCGTCGCCGTTCGCGGACCGGAAAACGACCCGAAACGACGACGGAAGACCGGCCACGATCATGGCGGACGAACTGCACTACGACCTGCGGCTCGTTGACGGGCAGTGGCTGGTGCACGACGTCGGCAGCAACGTCGCACGTCCGACACCCCCGCAGCGGTAGGAATACAAGCGATGGACTGGCACGCTCCGTGGCTGGGTGCCGTTGTCTCTGAAGACGGAGAACACTCAACCGTGGACGCGCTGGTCTCCGCGGCGCGGACGGTGGTGGCGTGTCCCCAGTAGATGAGGCCACCAGGTTCTAGAGTCTTTGTTGCCCCGACCTGGGGTTTGGAAGGACGGTGAACATCATGTCTGGACGGAAACGGCACTCCGCGGAGGGTCAAGTCCCAGGTAGTGGTGTAGCGCTCGGTGATCCTTCTCGATGGGTTAGGCGCTGAGTTCGAGGACGGGGTCGGTGCTCACCTCCGTCGCTGGATTGGTCACGGTGGTGAGTCGGCATCGGGCCAGGACTTCGAGGCCGAGGTAGCGGCGGCCTTCGGCCCATTCGTCGGTCTGCTCGGCCAGTACGGCGCCGACGAGGCGCACGATGGCCTGGTGGTTGGGGAAGATGCCGACGGCGTCGGTGCGGCGGCGGATCTCCTTGTTCAGCCGTTCGGAGGGGTTGTTGGACCAGATCTGGGTCCACACGTCCTTCGGGAAGGCGGTGAAGGCCAGGATGTCGGCGCGGGCGGTGTCGAGGTGTTCGGCCACCGCTGGGAGCTTGGCGGCCACGTAGTCCAGCAGGCGGTCGAACTGGGCGTGCACCGCGTTCGCGTCGGGCTGGTCGTAGACGCTGTGGAGCATGGCCTTGACCGCCGGCCACATGCTCTTGGGCGTGGTGCTCATGAGGTTCGCGGCGTAGTGGGTGCGGCACCGCTGCCAGGTCGCGCCGGGCAGGTTCGCCGCGATCGCCTCGACCAGGCCGGTGTGCGCGTCGGAGGTGACGAGCCGGACCCCGGCCAGGCCGCGGGCCACGAGGTCGGCGAAGAACTCGTTCCATGCCGCCCCGGTCTCGCTGGTGGCCACGCGCATGCCTAGGACTTCGCGGTGCCCGTCGCCGTTGACGCCCGTCGCGATCAGGACCACGGCGTTGACGACGCGCCCGTGCTCGCGGACCTTCATCGTCAGGGCGTCGGCGGCGACGAACGTGAAGGGTCTGGCCTCGTCGAGCGGGCGGTGGCGGAAGGCCTCGACCTGCTCGTCAAGGTCAGTCGCCATCCGGCTCACCTGCGACTTCGGCAGGGCGTTGATGCCCAACTGCTTGACCAGCTTGTCCATCCGCCGGGTGCTGACGCCGGCGAGGTAGCAGAAGGCGACCACGGTGATCAGCGCGGACTCGGCCCGCTTTGCGCCGCTCGAGCAGCCACTCCGGGAAGTACGTGCCGGGTGCGCAGCTTCGGGATCGCGACGTCGATCGTGCCGACCCGGGTGTCCAGGTCACGGTGCCGGTACCCGTTGCGCTGCGCAGTGCGGGACGTCGAGCGCTGGCCCCACTCGGCGCCCACGACGGCGTCGGCGTCGGCGGACAGCAGGGCGTTGATCACCGTCTGCAGCAGGCTGCGCATCAGGTCCGGAGACGCCTCGGCCAGGGCCTCGCCAAGCAGGCCGGCAGGGTCGACAATGTGAGGTGCGGTCATCGTGATGCTCCGTTCGAGAGTGCTGTGGAAGGTTCACTCGAAGGATCACGCGGTGGCCGCTCCACGTCTACGACGACGAGGCCGGCGACCGCGTTACACCACTATCGGGGACTCAACTCGATATGGACCGGATCAGCGGCAGATATCAGCTCACAGTACGATCAATTGCCCCATCGCGACCCAAGATGTCGTTATGCGTAGGACATCGATATGCGGCGCACGAAGCGCGGTATGGCTGACGAGTGAGCGCCTATTGCGCGCCGTCGAGAGGAAGGACTGATCATGCAAGGCTCGGGTCCTGGCAATCAGCACCGGAATCAGCCAACTCCGGCCAGCCGACACAGCATGGGCCCTACGACGTTCCCTCTCTGGGCACTCCACCCGTCATCCCTCAGTCTTCGCCCGGACGCACAAACGCCATCGTTCTGTCTATACTCGCGAGCGTCGCGTTGGTGTCGGTTTGCTTGGTCGTGGTCGTAGTCTTTGCGACCGACGGTAGAAGCGACAGCTCCGCACCCCAATATGGGTTCTCCGAGCAGGAGACTGGCTACCTTGAATACGTTCGCCGCAGTTCGAACCCGCAGTGGGGGACGTCCGTCGACGGGGCGGATGAAGAACTCCTCGCTGCAGGGTTCAAAGCATGTGACCAGTACAGCCAAGTCGATAACTCGAGGAGCGGCCTGGCCTTGTACCTGAGCGACGTGTACGAAATCGACTACCTTCAGGCTTTGCGTATCGCGAACGGCGCGAGGTTCTTCCTGTGCAGGGACCTCATCACGCGGCCATAACTCGTCGGGCCCGCCTTGGTGGTACCGGTGCGCCCGAGGGGCCACCGTTCGCCTCGGAGCAAGCCCGACTTTCACTTCGATTTCCCAGCACACCCCGTCGCTCACATCGGTTTCGTGTCGTGAGCAATGGGTGCGTTTCGTCGTCGGCGGGGCAACAGTCATCCTGGAGATGTGATGACCCCCACCTCGAACACCGTCGACGGAGTGCTGCGCCGCACTGCCGCGAGAGTCCCGAACCGCATCGCCCTCCACTTCGGCGATGAGGCCCTCACCTATCGGGAGCTCGACGACGCCGTGACCCGTGCCGCCGCGTATCTGTTGTCCCTCGGTCTCACCAAGGGCGACCGGGTGGCCGGCTACGGGACCAACTCCCACGCGTACGTCATCGGGTACCTCGCCGCGGCACGCGCCGGCCTCGTCCATGTGCCGATCAACTACGCCCTGCGCGCCGGCGAACTGAGCTACCTGCTCGAACAGTCCGGGGCCCGCGCCGTGCTCGTCGATCCCGCCCTCGCCGCGAACCTCGACGAGGTCATCGACGTCGTGCCGGCCGAGGTCGTGATCCCGCTGCGCGACGCCGACGACTCGCTGGTCGCCGTCGCCGGCACCGGCGACGTCCCGGAGCTCGCGACCGACGTCGACGACACCGACCTCGTACAGCTGCTCTACACCTCGGGCACGACCTCGAAACCCAAGGGCGCCATGATGACCCACCGCGCCCTGATCCACGAGTACACCTCGTCGATCATCGCGCTCGACCTCGACGCCGACGACAATCCGCTGATTTGCATGCCGCTGTACCACTCGGCGGGCATGCACGTGTTCATGCTCCCCCACCTCGCGGTCGGGGCCACGGTGCGGCTCATGCCGGCGCCGGACATCCCCGAGATCCTGCGCCTCGTCGAGGAGTTCCGGATCGGGTCGTTGTTCCTGGCGCCGACCGTGTGGGTGCCGCTGTCCACGCACCCCGATCTCGAGACGCGGGACCTGTCGTCGCTGCGCAAGGCCCAATACGGTGCGTCGATCATGCCGGTCACCGTCCTGCAGCGCCTGCGCGAGCGCTACCCGGACCTCGGTTTCTACAACTGCTTCGGCCAGTCCGAGATCGGACCGCTCGCGGCCGTCCTCCGACCCGAGGAGCACGACGCCCGCCCGGCATCGTGTGGACGTCCGGTGTTCTTCGTGGAGGCCCGGGTCGTCGACGCCGAGGGCAACGACGTCCCGGCGGGCGAGCCGGGCGAGATCCTGTACCGCTCACCGCAGTTGTGCCAGGGTTACTGGCAGAACCCGGAGGCCACCGAGGAGGCGTTCCGCGGCGGCTGGTTCCACTCCGGCGACCTGGTGACCCGCGACGAGGAGGGGTACATCACCGTCGTCGACCGCATCAAGGACGTCATCAACACCGGCGGCATCCTGGTCGCGTCGCGCGAGGTCGAGGATGCGATCTACACCCATGAGGCCGTCGCCGAGGTCGCCGTCATCGGCACCCCGGACGAGAAGTGGATCGAGGCGATCACCGCGGTGGTCGTGCTGCGTGACGGGGCGCAGGCCGACGAGGCCGAGATCATCGACCACGTCAAGCAGCGCCTGGCGCCGTTCAAGGTGCCCAAGCTGGTGAAATTCGTCGACGAGCTGCCCCGCAATCAGAGCGGCAAGCTGCTCAAGCGCGAACTGCGCGCATGACCCTCCGGCGAGATCGGGTTGCGTTTCCGCCGATGTGCGAGCGCAACCTGATCTCGTCCGGGTCGATCACCGCCGGAGGACCACTACCGTGGGGCCCATGACGGAGCGCACCAGCCCAGCAGACGACACCGCGACCGGCGGGGTCGACATGAAACCACGCAGTCGTGACGTCACCGACGGACTGGAACGGGCCGCCGCGCGCGGCATGCTCCGCGCGGTCGGCATGGGAGACGACGACTGGACGAAACCGCAGATCGGGGTCGGGTCGTCGTGGAACGAGATCACCCCCTGCAACCTGTCGCTGGATCGCCTCGCGAAGGCCGTCAAGGACGGCGTCCACGAGGCCGCCGGCTACCCGCTCGAGTTCGGCACGATCTCGGTGTCCGACGGCATCTCGATGGGCCATGAGGGCATGCACTTCTCGCTGGTCTCGCGCGAGGTGATCGCCGACAGCGTCGAGACCGTGATGAGCGCCGAACGGCTCGACGGTTCGGTCCTGCTGGCCGGGTGCGACAAGTCGCTGCCCGGGATGCTGATGGCCGCGGCCCGCCTCGACCTCGCGTCGGTGTTCCTCTACGCGGGCTCGACGCTGCCGGGATACGCGACCCTGTCGGACGGTTCGGAGCGGCAGGTCACCATCATCGATGCCTTCGAGGCGGTGGGTGCGTGTGCCCGTGGACTGATGAGCCGGGAAGACGTCGACACCATCGAGCGCGCCATCTGCCCCGGTGAGGGCGCCTGCGGCGGCATGTACACGGCGAACACGATGGCCAGCGCCGCCGAGGCGCTCGGGATGTCCCTGCCCGGCAGCGCCGCTCCCCCGGCCCCGGACAAGCGCCGCGACGGGTTCGCGCGGCGCAGCGGCATCGCCGTCGTCGAACTGCTGCGACGTGGGATCACCGCGCGCGACATCATGACCCGCGAGGCCTTCGAGAACGCGATCGCGGTGGTCATGGCGTTCGGCGGCTCCACCAACGCCGTGCTGCATCTCCTCGCGATCGCCAACGAGGCGGAGGTGGAACTGACGCTCGACGACTTCACCGAAGGGAAGTCTCGCGCCCGAGGGTGCGGTGGTGAAGTCGGCCGGCTTCGACTCGGATGTGTTCGAGGGTGTGGCACGGGTTTTCGACCGCGAGCGGGCAGCAATGGACGCCCTCGAGGACGGCACCATCGCCGCGGGCGACGTGGTGGTCATCCGTTACGAGGGCCCGAAGGGTGGGCCGGGGATGCGGGAGATGCTGGCCATCACCGGCGCCATCAAGGGTGCGGGCCTCGGCAAGGATGTGCTGCTGATGACCGATGGCCGGTTCTCCGGCGGCACCACCGGACTGTGTGTCGGACACATCGCGCCCGAAGCGGTCGACGGTGGACCGATCGCCTTGGTGCGCAACGGCGATCGCATCCGGCTCGACGTCGCGAACGGGCGATTGGACCTCCTCGTCGACGACGACGAACTGGCCGCACGGGCGCAGGAGTTCACGCCGCTGCCGCCGAGGTATACCCGCGGGGTTCTGGCCAAGTACGCGAAGCTGGTCACCTCGGCGTCACAGGGCGCGGTATGCCGATGACGCGGTGCCGCGTCGGAGTGCGGCCTTAGAGCCCCGGCAACCCGAGGTCGAGAGAACCGAAGTCCAGCGAGCCGTTCGACGTCCGGCATCCGGTGACGACCAGCTGCTG
Source organism: Gordonia aurantiaca (assembly GCF_039939235.1). Lineage (NCBI taxonomy): Bacteria > Bacillati > Actinomycetota > Actinomycetes > Mycobacteriales > Gordoniaceae > Gordonia > Gordonia aurantiaca. The sequence continues at coordinate 230,024 of NZ_JBDUUF010000008.1, forward strand.
CGGATTCGGCAGCCGGTCGGCGGTCTGCGGGCCGGTCTTGATCCGGAAGAAGATCGTCTTGGTCCCGTTTTCCGACGGTGCCGGCGCCCCGGACACCGTGTTCAGATCGATCGTTCTCTCGGTGACGAAACCGTCGGGCTGCGCGTTCCGGTTGTACGCAACGCCGTTGCCCCAGCTCGGGACGCCGGGGGCGAGACCCGAGCTCAGCGGAGGGTCACCCACCCACCGGGCGATCGGCCACGGGACGCCCGCCACCTCGCGCCACGGCGGTTCCATGGTCGGCGGGATGCTCGTCGCGTCGACCATCTCCGGGTCGTTCTCCTGTTCGAACCACCAATCCGGTTGGAAATACGTGGAGTTCGTGTGATTGGTGACCTTGATGGTGGCGGTGCAGTCGCCGTTGGACACACCTTCGAGTTTCAGTCCACCGGTGTCGGCGAACGCCGCTCCCGCACCGGTCATCCCACCGGCGACGACGCCACCGGCAATCAGCGCCGCACCGAATGCGCGCATCGAATTCTTCGCCATGAGACCCCCGTCCGAGCGTGGAGACGTGATCGGGCGAATGCTCCGACCTGCGCCAACGTCACGGTAAGGCATGGACCCACCCCTTCGCGACGAGTTTCGGCGAATACATCGTGTGCGTTCGAGGATTCGGCTCCTCCTGGTGTCGAGGTCGTCTCGGTTCACTCACGACTGGGTCACCCGGAGTTCACTCTCGTTCACACGCGGTCACTCTCGTCCCATGCCCATCCCCCGCCACATAGCCCGACTTACGCTCGCCGTCGCCCTGTCGGCCACCGTGCTCACGGCGACCGGGACCGTCGCGGTCTCCGCCGCCGACGCACCGGCGGAATACGTGGCCCTCGGCGCATCCTTTTCCGCGGGAGTGGGAATCACGCCGACGTCGGCCGACTCACCGACGGGCTGTGGGCGCTCGTCGAAGAACTCCCCCCGACTGGTGGCCCGACAACAGGGCTACGCGCTCACGGACATGACCTGCGGCGGTGCGCAGACCCGCCACATGACCGAGAGCCAGACCTCCGGTCAACCACCACAGTTCGCCGGTTTGTCCGCCTCGACGGATCTGGTGACCCTGCAGCTCGGCTACAACGACGGCAACGTGTACTCGGGAAGTATCGCCGACTGCTCCCAAACAGGTTCTCTCAGCTCCCCACTCGCACCCTGTGAGGTGCGCACCGCCGGACGGTACTCGGCCGAGATCCTGCTGACCGGCCCCAAGATCGCCGGAGTGATGGCCGGCATCAAACAGCGTGCGCCGTCGGCCCGAATCCTTGTCGTCGGTTACCCCGCGGTGTATCCCGAGCAGGGGAATTGCCCAGGCCGCAATCCGTTCTCGGCCGAGGACACCGCGTTTCTCGACCGCCTCGAGGTCGACCTGAACCGGATGCTCGAAAGCCAGGCCCAGGACGCAGGCGCGGAGTTCGTGGACACGTACACGCGAAGCGTGGGGCATGACTCGTGCACGTCGCGATCGACGAGGTGGATGGAACCCTATTCGAACCCCGTCGGCGCGATACGACTTCATCCCAACGCGAAGGGGCATCGGCAGGTCGCGCATGCGGTCCTCGCCGCCCTGGACTGATCCGCCGGTCGCGGATCAGCGAGGCGCGCGACGCGCCCGGAACACGACATCGTGCGTGTGGTGTCCGCCACCGGTGGCCCTGCCCCGCGCGCGGGTCTCGTCGGTGACCACCTGCCAGGTCGCGTCGAGCAGGTCCGCGAAGTCCGCGGGCTGGACGAGGTCGGCCGGGTCGAAGCCGTGTGCGCGCACACCTTCGGGCGCATGGGCCACGACGAGCAGCGAGCCGCCCGGGCCGACCGCGTCGACGAGCTTGCGCGCGACGTCGCGGTTGCCGACCGGGATCGGAAAGTAGTGCAGCGCAACGAGCCCGAAGTCACTCCCGGGTACCGGGTCGTCGACGAGGTCGGCGCGCGCCCACGTGATCGGCAGGTCGCCGCTGAGCTCCCGGGCGCGGTCGATGGCCACCTGGGAGATGTCGACGGCCGTCACCTGCCAGCCACGCCGGGCCAGCCATCGCGCATCGGCGCCCTCACCGGAACCGACGTCGAGTGCCGTGCTCGGGGTCAGCCCGTCGGTCTCGACGACCAGCGCCGGATTGACGTCGGCTGTCCACAGCCGCTCGGCATTGCCATAGCGCTCATCCCATTCGGCCGCCCGGTTGTCGCCCACTCCGAAATTCATACCAGGTCACCCGCGGAGCCCGTGCGTAGCCGGTTCCTCCGGAGCGGGCGCCGACCAGATGGTGCCGGGGTGCGGGTCAGATCGCGCCTTCGGCCATCCGCGCGACGACCTCGGTGAGGACGTTGACGCCGGTGACCATGTCCTCGTCGGTGGTGTACTCGTGCTCGGCGTGGGAGACGCCGTCGACGCTGGGGATGAACAGCATCACCGTCGGCACATGGTCCTTCATGTTGGTCGAGTCGTGGCCCGCGCGCGTGCGGACCTTGAGGTGGGCGAGCCCCAGGTCGGCGAGGACGTCCTCGGCGAGTGCGACACCGGCCGACGGGTAGACGTGCCCCTTCCATCGGTGGGCGAACCGCTTCTCGATCTTGACATCGGCGGTGACCTCGACCTCGGCGAACACCCGCGACAGGTCCTGGTCCGCCCGTTCCAGCAACTCGTCCGACGACGACCGGAGGTCAAGGTGCATATGCACCTCGCGGGCGACGACAACCGGTGAGTTCGGGATGACATTCAGCTGGCCGCAGGAGGTATGCAGTTCGTCGCCGTACCGGTCGGCGATCTCGCGCAGCGCCACCACGATCCGGGCCGCGGCGTACAGCGCATCCTGCCGGTCCTCCATGGCGGTCGCACCGGTGTGGCCCTGCACGCCGACGACACCGATCTCGTACTTGTTCGCCGCCCAGGTCGACGGGACGATGCCCATCGTGAGGTCGGCCTTGTCGAGTTCGCGGCCCTGTTCGATGTGGATCTCGGCATACGACGCGACCTGGCGCTGCGCCGACGACGGATCGGTCAGCGCGAAGACGTCCTCCTCGCCGAGCATCCCGAGCTCCGAAAGTGCCTCGGCAACCGTGATTCCCGCCGGATCCCGGGTCGCGAGCGCGTCGTCCAGCGCGATCTTTCCGGTGAACACGCCGCTGCCCTGCATCGACGGCTTGAAGCGGGAGCCCTCCTCGTTGAACCAGTTCACGACGGCCAGGTTGTACACGGCGCCGCCGGAGACGGAGTAGTGCTCGCGCAGCCGTTCACAGGCATGGGCGGCGGCGAGCACGCCGTAGGCCCCGTCGAAACGGCCGCCGCGCGGTTGGCTGTCCATATGCGATCCGACCAGCACGTACGGTGCGCCCGGAACCAGCTCGACGAGGCCGAACTGGTTGCCGATCCGGTCGTAACGGACCGTGAAGCCGCGCCGGGTGAGCCAGTCCGCGAGCCATCGTCGCGACTGACCATCCTCGGCTGTGGCGGCCTGGCGCTCGACGCCGCCGGCCGGGGTGCGGCCGATCTCGGACAGGACGGCGAAGTCCTGGAGGAACGCGTCGTCGAGACGGGGATCTGTGGCGACGCGGGTGGTGGTCTGAGTGGTCATGACCTCGTGTCCTCTCGGTGGTCAGAGCCGGGCGAGCGGCGCGGGGTTGAGCTCGGGGATGATCTTGTCGCCGTAAGCGGCCAGCGTCTCGTCCTTGGCGTCGTGCTGCAGGTAGACGGCGAACTGGTCGACGCCGAGGGCGCGCAGTTCTTCCAGACGCGCGACGTGGTCCTTCCAGGTGCCGAGGATGCAGAAGCGGTCGACGATCTCGTCGGGCACGAAGTCGGTGTGGGTATTGCCTGCCCGACCGTGCTCGTTGTAGTCGTAGCCGCGTCGGGCGCGCACGTAGTCGGTGAGCGCCGCGGGGATCTCCGACCCGTCGCCGCCGTACCGCTCCACCAGGTCGGCGACATGATTGCCGACCATGCCACCGAACCAACGGCACTGGCTGCGTTGATGTTCGATGTCGTCGCCCACATATGCCGGTGCGGCGACGATGATCTCGATGAGGTCGGGGTCACGGCCGGCGTCCGCCGCCGCCTGGCGGACCCGCGAGACCGTCCACTCGACTATGGCCGGGTCGGCGAGCTGAAGGATGAAGCCGTCGGCGTGGCGGCCGATGATATCCAGTGCCTTCGGCCCGTATCCCGCGCCGTACACCGGGAGGACGGACCGCGAGGCCCACGGGAACTGCACCTTCACCCCGTTGACGTCGGCGGCACGGCCGTTGCCGAGTGCGGAGATCACCTCGATCGACTCACGGAACGTGGCGAGCGTCGACGGCTTGCCGGACAGCACGCGGACCGCGGAGTCGCCGCGACCTATGCCGCACACCGTGCGGTTGCCGAACATAGAGTTGAGGGTCGCGAAGGTCGATGCGGTGACCGTGACGTCGCGGGTCAGTGGGTTGGTGACCATCGGGCCGACCATGACGTTGCGGGTCGCGGCCAGGATCTGGCCGAAGACGACGTTGGGTTCCTGCCACAGGATGTGCGAGTCGAACGTCCACACATGGCTGAAACCCCGGTTCTCCGCTGCCACCGCGAGTTCGACCACGCGGGACGCGGGCGGGTCGTTCTGGAGGACGATACCGAAATCCATTGTGGTGTCTCCTAGATGAGGTTCTGCGACAGCTCGCGTTTGATGAAGCGGCCGTGCGACTTCTGGCCGACGTAGGAACCCTTGTCGACGACGGTGACGCCGCGTGAGATGACGCGGTCTATGGCGCCGTCGATCTCGAAGCCCTCCCACGCCGAGTGGTCCATGTTCATGTGGTGGGTCTTGCCGACCCCGATGCTGGTGTGGCCTTGCGGGTCGTAGATGACCACGTCCGCGTCGGCACCCGGCTGGATCACGCCCTTGCGCGGGTACATACCGAACATGCGCGCCGGTTCGGTGGCGCAGACCTCGACCCAGCGCTCCAGCGAGATCTTTCCGTCGACGACACCCTGGTAGATGAGGTCGATGCGGTGTTCCACCCCGCCGATGCCGTTGGGGATCCTGGAGAAGTCACCGCGGCCGAGCTCCTTCTGGTCGGCCATGCAGAACGGGCAGTGGTCGGTGGACACACCGGTGACGTCCTTGGTGCGGATGTACTTCCACAGTTCGTCCTGGTGCCCCTCCGCGCGGGACCGCAGCGGCGTGGAGCACACCCACTTGGCGCCTTCGAAACCCGGCGCGCCGAGGTGCTCCTCGAGGGACAGGTAGAGGTACTGCGGGCAGGTCTCGGCGAAGACGTTGGCGCCCCGGCCGCGGGCCTCGGCGATCTGTTCGAGGGCCTGCTTGGCGGACACGTGCACGATGTAGAGCGGTGTGCCGGCGACGTCGGCGAGCATGATCGCGCGATGCGTCGCCTCCTCCTCGAGTTGCCAGGGACGCGAGACGCCGTGGTAATAGGGGCTGGTCTCGCCGCGTTCGAGGTGCTGGGCGACGAGTTCGTCGATGGCGATGCCGTTCTCGGCGTGGATCATCATCAGCGATCCGAGTTCGGCCGACTGCTGCATCGCGCGCAGGATCTGACCGTCGGTCGAGTAGTACACACCCGGGTAGGCCATGAAGAGCTTGAAGCTGGTGACGCCCTCGCCGACGAGTTCGCGCATCGCCTTGATCGACTCGGCATCGACGTCGCCGATGATCTGGTGGAAGCCGTAGTCGATGGCACAGTTGCCGGCGGCCTTTCCGTGCCACTCCCACAGGGTGTCCTGCACGCGCTGGCCCGGGGTCTGGATGGCGAAGTCGACGATCGTCGTGGTTCCGCCGAGAGCGGCTGCGCGCGTTCCGGTCTCGAACGTGTCCGAGGCAGTGGTGCCGCCGAACGGCATCTCCATGTGGGTGTGCGCGTCGACGCCGCCGGGGATCACGTATTTGCCGGTGGCGTCGATGACCTCGTCGACCACGACGCGCAGGTCGGTCCCGAACGGTTGGGTTCCGGGCTCGATGAGGGCGGCGATCGTCTCGCCGCCGATGAGGACGTCGACCTGGGAGCGGCCGGTCGCCGACACCACCGTACCGCCGGTGATGAGGGTCGTCATGTCGTTCTCCTTGTCCGGGCATGTCGTCTCCGACATGCGGATGGGTGGGCGCGTCGGGACCGGGTGCGGGTGTGGGCCACGGGGATTCGGGTGATCCCGCACCCGGTCCGGCGTCTCACTCGCCGCCGGCGGCGGTGGTCTTCTTCTCGGCGCTCGTGCCCGTCTCGGTCGCCACCGGGATGTCGGCGGTTCCGGAGCCTGCGATCGAGGGTTCGATGGCCAGGTTCGCCTCCTCGGGATCCGGCTGCGGCGCGATGGTCTTGCGCCAGGTGCCGATCAGCTTCATCGCGTGGTAGACCACGACCGCCGCGATCGCGCCGAGCGCGATGCCGCCGAAGCTGAGATCGCCGATGGCCCAGGTGAAGTCCGCGATACCGATCACCAGGGCGATGGCCGCGGTGAACTGGTTGATGGGCTGGGAGAAGTCGACCTTGTTGATCACCCAGATGTGGACTCCGAGGATGCCGACGAGGCCATAGAGGGCGACGCAGGCACCACCGAGGACGCCGGGTGGGATCGACGCTATCGTCGCACCGACCTTGGGGCAGAGGCCCAACAGGATCGCGGCCAGGCCGGCGACCCAGTAGGCGGCCGTGGAATACACCTTGGTCGCCGCCATGACGCCGATGTTCTCCGCGTAGGTGGTGGTGGCGGTACCGCCGCCGGCACCGGCGATCGTGGTGGCCAGGCCATCGGAGATGAGCGCGCGGCCGATCATCGGGTCGGTGTCGATGCCGGTCATCGCACGGATCGACTTGACATGACCGATGTTCTCGACGACGAGGACCAGCACCACGGGGATGAACATCGGGAGGACCGAGAGGTGGAAGGTGGGGGTGGTGAAGTCGGGCAGACCGACCCAGCCCGCCTCCGCGATGCCGGACGTGTCGACCTCGTCACGCGCCAGGGCGATCAGGTAGCCGATGACGACCGCGGTGAAGACCGCCAACCGGCCGAGCATGCCACGGAAGAACACCAGGGAGGCGACCATCAGGACCAGCACGATGAACGCGGTGACCGGGGCCGCCACGAAGTTCGACTTCGCGGTGGGCGCGAGGTTGAAGCCGACCAGCGCCACGATCGAACCGGTGACCACCGGCGGCATCAACCTCTCGATCCAGCCGACGCCGACGAAGTGCACGATCGCGCCGATGATCATCACGAGGACGCCGAGGACCACGACACCGCCGAGCGCACCGCCCGGTCCGTGGGAGGCGGAGGCGGCCGTGACCGGGGCGATCACCGCGAAGCTCGAACCGAGGTAGCTCGGCAGCTGGTTCCGGGTGACGATCATGAACAGGATCGTGCCGACACCCGAGAACAGCAGTGTGGTGGCCGGCGGGAAACCGGTCAAGACCGGCACCAGGAACGTCGCGCCGAACATCGCGACGACGTGCTGCAGGCCGATGCCGATCGTGCCGGGCCACGACAACCGCTCGCGTGGCGCCACGACGGTCTTTCCGTCAACACGGGTCCATCCGAAGAATGACATGAGACTTCCTTAGTGGGTGGGGTTTCGGCATGTGCCGATGATCTGTTGCGGTCATCGACCCCCTTGTCGACGTCCTCTTGGAGTGTTCGCCCGGCGCGCGCCGCACGTGCGGCGCGCGCCGGAGATCAGTCGATGGTCAGATGGTTTAGCCGGAACGCGTTGCCCTCCGGGTCGAGCAACACCGACTGCCACGCTCCGTAATACGTACGGTTCGGTGACCGAACGCATTTCGCACCCGCCGCGACGGCGCGGTCGGTCATCACGTCGACCGCGGCGTCGTCGGCGAGTTCGAAGGTGAGGAAGGAGACGTTGCCGTCACGGCTGTGCGGCGGCGAGAGATTCAACAGCTCATACGCGTGGTGGGAGCTGAAACCCAGGATCGTGTCGCCGATCTTGAGGCCGCGGAAGTGCTCCGACCGCAGCGAGACCACCTCCTCGAGATCGAGGAGATCGGCGTAGAACCCGCTGAGGCCGACGATGTCGTCGGCCATCACGCTGGCGAAGGAGAGATACGGTGTCGTCGGTGCGGTCACAGGTCGAGTACCAACTTTCCTTGAGCCCGGCTCACGCACGGGATGAATCGTTTGCCCGCTTCTTTCGCACGCGGGGACAGCACGGTGTCGCGATGATCGATGGTGCCGGCGAGTACCTTCTGCACACAGGTCCCGCATTCACCGCGTAGACAGTTGAAGTCGATCTGCGGCAGGGCATCCTGCAGAACGGACAACGCTGTCCGATCCGGCGGCACCGTGAGCACGGTGCCGCTGTGCGCGAGTTCGATCTCGAAGGTCTCGCCGGCATCGGCGGCCGCGGGGGTCATCCGGCCGCCAGCTCGATGGTGCGCGCGAACTTGCTGGTCAGGTGGTCACCAGAGCTGATCGGCTCGTAGCGCGGCGTCGCCCCCTCCTTCAGACAGGTGGGCAGGCACTCGATCATCGCGTCGTAGTTCGGCTGGTGGAAGAACACCAGGCTCATGCGACGGGTGTTGCCGTTCGCGTCGGGGGCCGGCGGGCGGACCCGGTGACGGGTGGAGATCCACTCGTCATTCGTCCACTGCGCCATGAGATCCCCGATGTTCACGACGAACGCGCCCGGGATGACCGGCACCGGTTCCCAGTCGCCGTCCTGGGTGAAGACCTCCAGGCCGCCCGGCGCCTCCTCCTGGCGCACGATGGTCAGGCTGCCGTAGTCGGTGTGCGCGCCGGCGCGCATCTGCCCGGGCAGCGGCGGGGTGTCCATGTGCGGGTAGTTGATGGCGCGCAGCATCGAGATGTCGCGGTCGATCATCGACTCGAAGTAGTCCGGCGGCAGACCGAGCCCGCGCGCGAATCCGCTCATGATCAGGCGCGCAAGGGTGTTCATCTCGCGGTAGTACGCGGTCCAGGCGGCCTCCATGTCGCTGGGCCGTTCCGGCCAGACGTTCGGCAGGAAGTGCGGGCCGGACCGCTCCGGTGAGAAGTACGGATCCGAGCGATCCACGTCGACCGGGCCGATGTCGAACTTCTCGTGGAGGTCGCGCGGAGCGCCCTCGGAGTCACTGTAGGCCAGTGCCTGCTCACCGATCGACGAGTAGCCGCGCACGGCGTCCTTGCTCGGCTGCACCACGCGTCGCTTCTCCTCGTCGGGGAGGGCGAAGAATTCATCGGAGGTCCGGTACATCGCCTCGATGATCTTCTCCGGCACACCGTGGTTCGTGATCTGCATGAAGCCGATCTCACGGCCGGCGTGGTCGAACTGGCGCCCGACCTCGTTCTTGGCCTCGTCGTCGTCGCCGCGGAGGGCGGAGATGTCGATGAGTGGTACTACTGTCACGGGATTGCCTCCTCGAGACGGGGATCGTGGGTGACACGAACAAGTTTCGAGATCGGCGTGCCCGGGCGTAAGCCTCGGACTTCACGCGCATGCAGGTATTCGCCTGTGCACCATCCACATCGGAAACATTTCGGAAATATTCGATAACCGGTTGGTCATCGAATGCCGCGACGCCGTAACAAATCCCGGGGACCGGTCAGCGACCGGCGTGCCCGAAGGTGGTCTGGCGGACGTACTTCTCGACGAGGTGGTCCCCCGCCAGCAGGTCCGCCGTGCCGTCGGTTGTGCCCGTGGCGAAGGGGGGCAGCTCGCGGACGGCGGTGTCTGCGCTGGGGTGCTGATAGTAGGCGAATGCCAGCCGGGAGCGCTCGAAGCCGACCGAGCGAGGCGGGTTGCCGGTGCGGTGCACCGTGGCGGGCCACCGGTCGGCGGTCCACTCGGCGAGCAGATCGCCGACCATGACGACGAGACTTCCCGGCGAGGTGCTTACCTCGATCCACTCACCCTGCCGGTCGAAGACCTGCAGTCCACCGGGCGTGGACTCGGCGTTCACGACGGTGAACGCGCCGTAGTCGGTATGCGTACCGGCCCGGTACTGGTACGGCATGGGCGGCTCGATCTGGGGCGGGAAGTACAGGGCCCGCAGCATGCTGAGTTCGTCGGTGAACATCGGCGCGAAGAAGCCGGGGTCGAGGCCGAACCCCTCCGCGGCGAGTGACAGCAGGTCGGCGCCGAGCGCCCGCATGTGGCGGTAGTACTCCTCCCACAGCGGCCGGAACCGTTCCGGGGTCCCGGGCCACAGGTTGGGGAACGCAAGCGGGCCGTCGCCCGGCGTCTCCCCCTCGAGCGGCCCGATGTCCATCTTCTCCTTGAGGTCTCCGTGTGACTCCTCATCGAGCGAGTAGGCGATGCCCTCGGCGCCCACCCCCGACCACCCCCGCACCTGCTCCGGCGCGGGCTGCGCGACCGCGATCTTCTGCTCCGGCGACAGCGCGAAGAACTCGCGGGTGACCGCGAACAGTTCGCCGACCAGATCGGCCGGGATGCCGTGTTCGACGAGATGCACGTAGCCGGTGGTGGTCAGCCCGGCGTCGAGCACCTCGAATTGTCGTGCTCGCTGCTTCGGCACCGCCCCGCGGGCCTGGGACATGTCGATCGGCGGCAACGTCGTCATGCGATTACTGTGCACGATTGGTCACTATTTCGGCGTCCGAGGAGGTTCGTTCCATGGCGATCGGGGACGCACCGTCGCGCGCCGCGCATCCCGGGACACCGACGGTCACCGTTGCCGACGTCGCCCTCGCGACCGGCGTCGTGGTGGCCACCACCGGCGTGGACACCGACGCGACCGTGACGCGCTTCGTCGACCTCCGCGACAGCGACGACCTCGCCGAATGGTCGGCGCGCGACGAACCGGCGCCGGGAGAGAGCTTCGCGACGACGCTGATCGCGGTGCCGTGGCGCCCGCAGCGGCCGGATGGCCCGCTCCCCGCGCTCGACACGCTGCTGGCGCCGGTCCTCCGCCGTAAACCCGCGGCCGTCGTCGTCACTCCCGGACGGCCGGTCAACCCGCCGACGAAGGTGGTCGAGCTATTGGGATCCCAGGGAGTCGTCCTCCTGTGGGATCGGCACGCCGAAGCCTCGTTCGCACACGTCATCGAGCGCGCCGGGGGCACCCCGCGACGGGAGGACTGCTCGGCACCGGAGGCCCCCGGGCCCGCGACGAGGGATTCCGGGCTCGGCGGCCTCGCGACCGCCGTGCTCGCCGTAGCCGACGACGTCGCCGCGCTGGAGGCGGTGTTGACCGGGTTCGCCGGTGCGCCCGTTCGGATCCGGCTGTCGGGATCGCGGGGCCGCACCACGGAGGGGGTCACCGTCGCACTCGGTCAGGGCGCGTCGCTCACCGTCCTGGACATCGACGCGCTGAACGAACGACAACGCCTGATGGTCGACCTCGTCCGACCCCTGCTGGCGCTGCACACCCGGGCGCGCTGGGCATCGCCGGTCGACGAACGGATCGACGAGGCGACACGGGTCCTCAAGCAGATCCTCGGCGAGGACCTCGCGCAGCGCGAGCAGAGCATCCGGCGGAGCCGGCGACTGTCGCTGTTCCCCGACCGCCCGGTGGTGTTCGTGGCGATCGAGCCGTTCAACGTCTCGGTCGACCTACCCGGCCTTCAGCGGCTGCGGGAGGACGTGGCGCTCGTGGTCCGGCGCCACGATCCGCAGGCGGTGGCGGTGATCAAGGACGGCATGGTCGTCACCCCGGTCTCCATCGACGTCGACCTCGACGCGATGCTCCGGGCCGTCTGCCGTGCCGTGCACGTGCCGCTCGCCGCCGGCGCCGGCGATCCGGTCACCGAGCCACGCGGATACGCGGGTTCGTTCCGGCAGGCCGGCCGCGCGGTCGCGGTGGGCCGCCGCATCGGCGCGATCAACCGGATCACCCGGCACAGCGAACTGGGCGTGCTCGCCTTGCTGTATCAACTTCCCGAGCACGCCCGGCGGTCGTTCGTCGCGGACACCCTGCGGTCGGTGGCCGACAACACCCCGGAGAGCCTGGAGCAGCGGCGAATCCTGCGCGCGCTGCGGGCCACGGACTGCAATATCTCCGAGTCCGCTCGCCGTTTGTTCGTGCATCCGAACACGCTGCGGGCCAAGATCTCCCGGATTGAGTCCATAATCGGACCGATCGTCTCCGACCCGGAACGACGCCTCACCGTCTTCACCGCGCTGTCGATGTACTCGCTCGACTCGGGCATCGACGACTGACGACGGTCGACGTGGCACGGATTACGTTGCGGTGCCGGATGTTCCGTCTACGACGCAGGCGATCCGTTCGATCGCCTCGGTGAGCACGTCGGGCGCACACGCCACGTTGAGCCGGGCGAAACCCCTACCGGGCGCACCGAATGCCGGCCCATAGTGCAGGGCGACCTTGCCGCGGTCGAGGATCGCGAGTCCCGGGTTGTTGCCGAGACCGGTGTCGCGGAAGTCGAGCCACGCGAGGTACGACGCCTGCGGACGGGTGAATCCGACTGTCGGAAGATGCCGCGCAAGCAGTGCTTCGAGGAGATCGAAGCTCTCCCCGATCACCTCGAGCGTGGCGTCGAGCCACTCCTCACCGGCGGCGAACGCGGCCTCGGTGGCCGCGCGACCGAGAATGGAGGTGCGGTAGTGGACCTCCTCGGGCTGTCGCGCGACGATCGCCCGCGTGCGTTCCGATGTCGCGACCGTCAGGGCGCACTTGGCCCCGGCGAGGTTGAACGCCTTGCTGGCCGATTGCGCGGCGACGCCGACGTTCCGGGCGGTGTCGCCGACGGCGAGGAAAGGGACGAAGCGGACTCCCGGATGGACGAGCGGCGCGTGGATCTCGTCGCTGACGACGATCGCGCCGTGAGCAGCGGCGAGGTCGGCGAGACGGGCGAGGTCCGCGGCGTCGTGGACGAGTCCGACCGGATTGTGGGGACTGCACAGCAGGACCGCGCGGGCGCCCGCCTCCAATGCGGCCTCGATGCCGTCGAGATCCATGCGCCACCGCGGGACGTCGAGCAGGGGGACCTCGACGACGGTGCCACCCGCCTCGGGGATGAGATCGAAGAACGGCGGATACACCGGCGGCATCAGGATGACCCCGTCGCCGGGCGCGATCGCCGCGCGCAGGGTCTCGACGATGACGACGCCCACGTCGGTGGTGAGGGTGACATCGGCCGGATCGAGCTCCCAGTTCCAGCGACGCGCCGCGAAGTCCGCGAAAACCGTTCCCACCCGGCCGGAGTCGCCGGCGTAACCGACATCCGACGCGCGGACCCGGTCGATGATCGCCTCGGCGACCACGGGTGCGAGCTGATAGTCCATCTCCGCGATGAACAGGGGCAACACGTCGTCGGGATGGGTCGTCCACTTGGAGCTGGTGCGACGGCGGAGTTCGTCGAGGGGCGGCGCGGCCGGTCGGGGTGTCACGAGGTCAGTGTTACCACCCCTGACAAGGCCCGCTGCGCACTCCGGGGTCCACTCAGGGTTGGACAGCCCGATCCCATCGACGTCGACGTCCCGAAGAGGCAGACTGGTGCCCATGGCCTTTCCCATTCGCATCGGTGTCCAGATCCAGCCCCAGCATGCTCCCGAGTACGGCCTGATCCGGGATGCGGTCCGCCGCGCCGAGGACGTGGGTGTCGACATCGCCTTCAACTGGGATCACTTCTATCCCCTGTACGGCGATCCCGAGGGCGCCCACTTCGAGTGCTGGACCATGCTCGGAGCGTGGGCCGAACAGACCTCACGCGTGGAGATCGGCGCCCTGGTGACCTGCAACTCCTACCGCAATCCGGAGCTGCTCGCCGACATGGCCCGCACCGTCGACCACATCAGCGGAGGACGGCTGATCCTGGGCGTCGGCGCCGGCTGGTTCCAGAAGGACTACGACGAGTACGGATACGACTTCGGCACGGTCGGGTCGCGCCTGAACGACTTCGGGGCGGCGCTCCCGCGGATCAGGTCGCGGCTGGCCAAACTGAACCCCGCCCCCACCCGGCAGATCCCGATCCTCATCGGCGGCAGCGGCGAGAAGAAGACGCTGCGCTACATCGCCGAGCACGGCGACATCTGGCACGGCTTCAACGACGTGGAGTCCTACCGCCACAAGTCGAAGGTGCTCGCCGAGCACTGCGCCGCCGTGGGTCGCGACCCGGAGACCATCGAACGGTCGTCGGGTGTGCAGTTCTCCGGGGACGTCGACCAACTGCTGCGCGACGCGGAGGCGCTGGCCGACGAGGGCGTCTCGCTGCTGACGGTCGGCGTGACCGGGCCCGATTACGACCTGACGGGACTCGAGGCGCTCTGCCGCTGGCGCGACACCCGGAACTGAGCGTGCCGGACCGGATGCGAACCCGCGACGGCCATACACTCACCCGAATGCGGCGGCTGACTAGATTTGTGACCATGCATCGGGTACCGACCCCGTCGGGGGAGTCGACGCACGTTCTCGCACGCGACATCCGAGCGGGTCGCGGGGTCCTCGGCCCCCTGCTCGGCCTCCTACTCGGGTTTCTGATGTGCCTGGTCGGCCCGGGCGCCGCGGCCGCGGAACCGCCCGCCCGCCTGCCCGCCTATGTGGTCGACCCGGCCGAGGTGATCACGCCCGAACAGCGGGCGGAGCTCGAGGAGGCCATCGACAAGCTCTACAACGAGCACGACATCCAGCTGTGGGTCGTGTACGTGCGCACCTTCGACGGCTTCACGAGCGAGAAGTGGGCGGACCGGACCATCGCCCTGAGCGAGCTCGGGGATCACGACGCCCTGCTGGCCATCGCCACCGAGGACCGCGCCTACCGGTTGACCGCGCCGGACAGCATCGGCGGGCTCGAACCGTCGACCCTCGATGACGTCGCACGAAACGACGTCGTCCCCCAGCTCAAGGATGGCAACTGGGCCGGCGCAGGTCTCGCCGCGGCGAACGGGTTGTCCCGGGCGCTCGAACCCGGTAACACCGGCATCATCACGGCCGGCGTGGTCGGAGGTGCGGTGATCGTCGGCGGTGGCGGCGCCTACCTCTACACGCGTCGTCGCAAGCAGCGCCGCATCGCAGAGGGCGTCGAGACCCTGCGCGAACAGGAGCTGACCGTCGATCAGCTCGCCGAACAGCCGCTCGACGTCCTCGACCCGTGGTCGCGGGAGGTGCTGACCGATCTCGACAACGCGATCCGGACCAGCGAGGAAGAACTACGCCTGGCCCGCGACGAGTTCGGCCCGGTCGAGACCGCACCGTTCACCGAGGTCGTCGAACGGGCGAAACAGGCGCTTGCGCAATCGTTCACGATCCGTCAGCGGCTCGACGACGACATCCCGGAGACCGACGACGAGCGACGTTCGATGTTGCTGCAGATCATCACCTCGTGCACCGACGCCGACACCGCCCTGGACGACCAGGTCGAGTCGTTCGACGCCATGCGCAATCTGCTGATCGACGCCGGGACGCGGTTCGACTCGATCACCCGGCAGCTCATCGCGCTGCGGGCGCGCCTGGAACCGGCAGAGAAGAAGCTCGCCGACCTGATCGAGAAGCACGGCGAGCAGACGCTGCGCTCGATCCTGGACAACGTCGATCTCGCCAAGCAGCAGATCGACTTCGCCGAGGCGACCGCCGATCAGGGTCGCGCGGCCGTCGCCGCCCCGGTCGGCCAGCAGGGTCCTGCGGTCGCGGCGATCCGGTCGGCGGAGGGGTCGATCGAGCAGGCCACCACACTGCTCGACGCGATCGACCACGCCGACGCCAACATCGCGGTCGCGCGGTCCCGGATGCCGGCACTGATGGAGGAGGTCGACGCCGAGCTGACCGAGGCGGCATCGCTCACCGCCGACGGCGGACCTGCGCTGGCCACGGCGGTCGAGGCGGCACGAACCGCGCTCGAGGCCGCGCGCAGCGACTTCGAGACCGATCCGCTGGGCACGTTCACCGCGCTCGTGGACGCGGATGCCGACCTCGACGAGGCGCTCGCCGCCGCGCGCAGCACGGCCGCCGAACGCACCCGTCGCGCCCAGGTGCTGAACGCAGCGCTCGAGTCCGCGAACGCCAAGGTCACCGCGGCGTCGGACTTCATCGGTACCCGGCGTGGCGCCGTCCAGTCGACCGCGCGTACCCGACTGGCCGAGGCCCAGCGCCTGCTGGCGTCCGCGCAGCAGACCGCGGCGTCGGACCCGATCGCGGCGACGTCGACGGCCCGACAGGCCGGGGCACTCGCCGACCGGGCGTTGATGGCCGCCCAGGGCGACGTCGTGAGTTGGCAGCAGTCGCAGCAGCCGCGGTCGAGCGGCACATCCACGGCCGGCGCGGTACTCGGCGGCATCCTCGTCGACAGCTTCCTGCGCGGCACCATCAGCGGTGGTCGCAGCGGGTACCGCGGTGGCGGCCACCCCGGCGGCTTCGGCGGCGGATTCAGCTCCGGTGGACGCAGTCCGGGTTCATTCGGTGGCTCCGGGTCGTCGGGACGCATCGGGACCGGCGGCCGGTTCTGAGGTCGGACTCACGGCGACTCGGCCTCGTCGGCTCCCCCGATACCGACGATGACTCTTGTCCGGGGCGGCCTCGGATCGTTGTTCGGTAGGTATCGATCCGGCGCCGGCGCACCGGATTCGCACCCGTCGTTGGGTTTCCGTTCACCTCTGGGTACAGCGCGGTTCGCTTCGCACCCCTAACGTCTGTCGGGTGCGAATCCAGTTGCCGCTCTTCACCTCCGACGGCCGGGCCGGCCGGTCGTCCCGCGCTCATGTGACCTGCCGCTACAAGTGCGGCGACGCATGCCGGACCGTCCCCGGGAACTCCAGTGACAACGCATACTTCCGTGAAGTGGTGCGCTCGCAGGTGTCTCGTCGGAGCGTGCTCAAGTCCTCCGCCGGAACCGTGCTGGCGCTCGGGGCCATCACGGCATCGGCCGCGTGTGGGGACGGCGAGGCGTCGGAACTCGGATGGTCGTCGACCGCTCCCTCCCCCGGCGACGCGCTGCCCGGCATGAAGTTCACCGCCGTCACGCCGAACACCGAGGACGCCCTGGTCATCCCGGAGGGATACCGCCAGCAGGTCGTGATCCGCTGGGGCGATCCGGTGCTGCCGGGGGCACCCGAGTTCGATGTCGCGAATCAGACGCCCGAGGCGCAGGCCGGACAGTTCGGCTTCAACAACGACTTCGCCGGGCTCATCCCCGTCGACGGCGTGCCGGGCCATTTCTATCTGGTCGCCAACCTCGAATACCCCACCGAACCGTTCATGTTCACCGGGTACCGGGAGGGCGAACCCACCGAGCAGCAGGCGCGCATCGCCATGGCCGCGGTGGGCATCGCGGTCGTCGAAGTGGAGGCGGCGCGCGGCTCGGGTGCACTGAAACCGGTTGTCGGACCACGTAACCAGAGGCTCACCGCATCGAGTCCGTTCCGCCTGACCGGCCCGGCCGCCGGCAGCGAGTTCGTCAGGACCTCCGCCGACCCGGCCGGCACGACCGTCCTCGGAACGTTCGCCAACTGCTCCGGCG
This sequence comes from Gordonia aurantiaca, assembly GCF_039939235.1. Classification (NCBI taxonomy): domain Bacteria; kingdom Bacillati; phylum Actinomycetota; class Actinomycetes; order Mycobacteriales; family Gordoniaceae; genus Gordonia; species Gordonia aurantiaca. Next base: position 247,419 of record NZ_JBDUUF010000008.1, read on the forward strand.
GCCTGACCCCGTGGGGCACGATGCTCTCCGGGGAGGAGAACTTCAACAACTACTTCGCCAACGCGAGCAAGGTGACCGACCAGAAGGCCGCCGAGCGCCTCGCCCGCTACTCCTTCGACGACGACAGCGACGAACACCACTGGGGCCGCTTCGACAAGCGTTTCGACCTGGCCGTCGAGCCCAACGAGGCCAACCGCTTCGGCTACATCGTCGAGGTCGATCCGCATGATCCGAAAGCAGTTCCGGTCAAACACAGTTCGCTGGGCCGCTGCAAGCACGAGTCGGCGAACATCCACGTCGTCGACAGCGGCCCCGACGAGGGCACCGTGGTCGCCTACAGCGGAGACGACGAAAAGTTCGAGTACATCTACAAATTCGTATCCAGCCGCCGGATCAAGAGCGGCCTGTCGAAGACCGCGCGGGAGCACAACCTGCGCATCCTCGACGAGGGTACGCTGTACGTCGCGACCTTCTACGGGGACTCCCCCGACGGCTCGGGCCGGCTTCCCGCGTCGGGTCGATTCGCCGGAAGGGGTTCGTGGAAGCCGCTGTTGACCACCGAAGCCGACGGCTCGGCGCGATCGCACGTGCCCGGGATGTCCCCCGCGGAGGTCGCGGTGTTCACGCGCCTCGCCGCCGACGCCGTCGGGGCCACCAAGATGGATCGGCCCGAGGACATCGAACCGAACCCGACGACCGGCAAGGTGTACTGCGCACTCACCAACAACAGCGACCGCGGCACCGACGGCAAGCCCGGCATCGACGCGGTGAACCCACGCACCGAGAACAAGAGCGGCCAGGTCATCGAGATCACCGACGACCACACCGGCACCGAGTTCACCTGGGAGTTGCTGCTGGTGTGCGGCGACCCGGCCGCCGCGGACACCTACTACGGCGGGTTCGACAAGACCCGGGTCAGCCCCATCTCGTGCCCCGACAACCTCGCTTTCGATCCGCACGGAAACCTCTGGATCTCCACCGACGGCAACGCGCTCGGCTCCAACGACGGGTTGTTCGCGGTCGCCGTCGAGGGCGACCGTCGCGGCGAGACCAAGCAGTTCCTGACCGTCCCGGTCGGCGCGGAGACGTGCGGACCGGTCATCTCCGGCGACCGCGTCCTCGTCGCGGTCCAGCACCCGGGTGAGCTCGACGACCACTCCGCCGACAACCCGGCCTCACACTGGCCCGACGGCGGGAACTCCCGACCCCGCCCCGCCGTCGTGGCCGTCTGGCGCGAGGACGGCAAGGCGATCGGCGTCTGAGCGCCCCGGCAGCGGCCGCCCGCGTCGTCAAAGTCGCGACTTCCTGCAGAAAAGCGCACCTTCCAGGGCGCGCATCTGGCGGGAAGTCGCGATTTTGCGTTGTGGTGGGGTCCTGTGTCGGCGATCTCACAGACGCACAGGTTTTACTTCGAGCTTCTAAGTATTAGAGTTTCTAAGCGTGTCCGACATCGATCCCGCGCAGCTCGCCTCAGCCCTCCGGCCTACGATCACGCGGCTCTACCTCTCCCTGCGACGTCGGACACCGGTCGTCGAACTGACGGCCGCGCAGACATCGGCGCTCAGCGTGCTCGCCGATCACGGCCCGATGCGCATGGGTGAACTCGCGGAGCGGGAATCCATCCGGATGCCCACCGCGACCTCGGTGGTCGACGGACTCACCAAGCACGACTTCGTCGAACGACGACCCGATCCCGGGGATCGTCGGGCCGTCCTGGTCGGTCTCACCGATCACGGCCGCGAGGTGGTCGAACGGATTCGCCTCAGCCGTGATGTGGCACTGACGGACGCGCTGGCGAGCCTGAGCGACGAGCATCTGCGGACGCTCGCGGCGGCGGCTCCCGCACTCCGAGCCCTTCGCGACGTACTCGACCAACGTCCGGCGCACCTCGCACAACCCGCGGAGTCCACCGCCGCGATCGAGCACTGACCGGACGTCGCGTCCCGGTCTGCCGCCCTGTCAAGACAGCCCCGACCCAGAGGACCTCTTTCCCATGACCGTCACCGACCGCACACCCGCGTCGGCCGCACCACAGGCCGCGCACGACGAGCCCTCCTCGATGCTCGCCATGTTCCGCCAGCAACCACGTGCCGTGTGGATCACCGCCTTCGCGGCCACCATCGCGTTCATGGGCATCGGCCTCGTCGACCCGATCCTGCACAGCATCGCCGAGGCGCTCAACGCTCCCGCGAACAAGCTCACCCTGCTGTTCGGCGTGTACGTCGGCGTCCAGTGTGTGGCGATGCTCGTGACCGGCTGGTCCGCGTACCGGTTCGGCCCGAAGCGCACCCTCACCGTCGGCCTCGCGTGCATCGTGCTCGCCGCCGGCGTCTCGGTGTTCGCGAGCAACATCGACCAGCTCATCGCGCTGCGTGTCCTGTGGGGTCTCGGCAACGCCCTGTTCCTGGCAACGGCTCTCGCGTTCATCGTCTCGTCGGCCAGGGGCAGCCGGCACGGCGCGATCATGATGTACGAGGCCGCGCTCGGAATCGGCCTCGCCGTCGGCCCCCTGCTCGGCGCGACCCTCGGTGAGTGGACCTGGCGCGCACCGTTCGGCGGCACCGCACTGCTGATGCTCATCGGCGCCATCCTGTGCGCGATCATGCTGCCCGCCGACGCCCCGCGCGCCACCCGCACCCCGGTGCGCATCGTCGACCCGCTCAAGGCGCTCGAGAACCGCACCCTGACCATCGCGGGCATCGGGTCGGCTTTCTACACGGGCGCGCTGTTCACGGTCATCGCCTGGGCTCCGATCGCCATGGGACTGCGCCCGATCCACGCCGGCATGATCTTCTTCGGCTGGGGTCTGCTGACCGCCGTCGCCGGGGTCTTCTTCGCCACTCCCCTGGCCCGGATGGTCGGCCAGAAGGGCGGCGTGCTCACCGCGATCACCGGCTACGGCATCGTCATGGCCCTCGCCGGCATCGGCACCCTCACCGACGAGGTGTGGCTGATCGGCCTCGCCGTCGTGCTGTCGGGTCTCCCGTCGGGCATCCTCAACACCCTGTTCACCGATCTCGCGATGGCGTCCGGCGGAACCGATACCCCGCGTTCGGTGTCCAGCGCCGGGTTCAGCTTCCTGCGGTGGGCAGGAGCCGCGGTCGCCGCGGTGCTGGTCTCCTACCTGGCCGAGTGGTTCGGCGAGGTCGCCCCGTGGTGGTTCGCCGTCGGCTACTGCGTCGTCGCGCTGGGTGCCGTCGCGCTGGTGAAGACCAAGAAGCACGTCGTCGCCGAGGACGCCGCACTGATCGGCGCCGAGGAGTACTGAGCTCTTCCGATGGCCGCTCTTCCGATGGCCGCTCTTCCGACAGGCCTTCCGCAGGCCGCACGCCGGTCGAAAAGCGATCGACGACGAGATCGCCCCGGGGACCCCTGATGGTCCCCCGGGCGTTTTCTCGATCTCGTTGTCAGACCGCGGAATCCGGGAAGGCGATGACCGAGAGGAACCGCACGGGCAGTTCGACCAGCTCGACCGGACCGTGCGCGCCCTCGCCGTCGAGCTGCAGGGCGTCGCCCGGGCGCATCCGGTAGACCGAGCGGCTGTGCGCGTAGTCCATCACGCCTTCGAGCATGTACAGGAATTCGGTACCGGCGTGCTGGAACAGCGGCTGGGTCACCGACTTCTCGGTGAGGGTCACGAGCAGACACTCGAGTCGCTTGTGTTCTCCGCGAAGAGAACCGAGCAACTCGTACTCGTGGCCCTCACGTGACCCCTCTCGGATGATCGCCGAACCCTCGCCCGACTTCACGAAGACGGCAGACCGCTCCATCTCCGCGCCGCGGAACAACGACGTCACCGACACGTCGAAGCCCCGGGCGAGACGGGCGAGGGTGCTCAGGCTGCAGGACGTCTGCGCGTTCTCGATCTTCGAGAGCATCGCCTTGGAGATGCCGACGCGAGCGGCCATGTCCCCCACCGACAGTCCCTGCTGACGTCGGAGCCGTCGCACGTTGTGCGCGATCGCGGTTTCCAGCTCCAGTTCCTCGACCGACTGGTCCACCGGGCGTTCCCGGGCGATACCAGACTGGTTCCGGATCAAATCGTCGTCGGTCACCTCGTCACCATAATGCGCGAGGCCGTTCACTGTCAGTTGACACACGTTCCGCGTCCTTCCCGTCGGTCACCGCCGCCCGTCACTGGACGCTCAGCGCATCTCCCCTGCCCCCACGTACGGGAACCTGGTCTTGAGCAGGTCGCCCTCGGCGAACCGCGTGAACCGGAAGTCCGACTCCGGGATACGCGGATCCGAGCTGCGCCCTTCGGTGACCAGGTCGGCCACGAGGCGCCCGACCGCCGGCGAGATCTTGAACCCGTGGCCGCTGAAACCGCAGGCGAGCACCAGACCGTCGAGCGGTCCGCGGGAGATGATCGGGTTCCAGTCCGGCGTGACGTCGTAACAGCCGGCGTAACTGGTGGTGATCGTCGGCTCGGTGAACCCGGGGAACCGGGTGCCGACCTTCTCGACCGTCAGGTCGATGAACTCCCCGGTGACCTGGTTGCTGTAGTTGTCCGGGTCCGCGATCTCGAGTTCCTTGAGATCGCTGTTGCCGAACAGGATCTCGCCGCGGACATCCGGGCGGACGTACTGCAGCGACACCAGGTCGGAGAACACCGGGACCTCACCGAGATCCTCACCCGGGTGGATCATCATGATCTGCTCGCGGTGCACCGAGATCGGGACGTCGACGCCGTGTCGGGCGAGGAACGGCTTGGTCCACACGCCCGTGGCGACGACGACGGTGTCGGCGGAGATCGTCGACCCGTCCGCTAGGCGGACGCCGGTGACCCGGTCCCCGTCGACGACGAGCTCGGTCACCGCGGTGCCCTGGCGGATCCTGATCCCGGTCGCGCGTGCCGCAGCAGCGAAGGCCTGCGCGGTCTGATAGGCGTCGCCATAACCGCCGCGCGCCTCCCACCCGAAGGCGGCGAAGGGCTCGAGGTCGGCGGCCGGCCACATCCGCGCGACCTCGGAGGCATCGATCTCCTCCGTCTGGACTCCCACCTCGCGCTGGGCCGCAAGGCTTTTGCGCATGTTCTCCGCATTCGCCTCACCGACACCCACCACATAACCGGTCTGACGGAAACCCATGTCGGTGCCGAAGATCTCCTCGGCCTTCTCGAAGACCTCGAGGCCGTAGGCCGCCATCGCCGCCAGCGAGCCCACCCCGTAGTGGCAGCGGACGATGCCCGACGACTTGCCGGTCATACCACCGCCGACGGTGTCGCGTTCGCAGACGACGACGTCGGTGACGCCGCGCTGACCGAGGGCCCACGCGGTGGCGGCGCCTTCCAGGCCACCGCCGACGATGACAACCGATGCGGTCGAATTCTGCTTGCTCACAGCCCACTCCCCGGAATCCAGCCGGTCCCGGCGAGCGGGACGCGGGCCATCGCGGCGGCCTCGATCGAGATCGCGACGAGGTCCTCCGGCTCCAGGTGCTGCAGGTGCGCCTTGCCGCAGGCGCGGGCGATGGTCTGGGCCTCCATCGTCATTACCCGCAGGAAGTTCGCGAGACGACGACCGGCGACCACCGGGTCGAGGCGCTTCGACAGCTCCGGGTCCTGGGTGCTGATGCCGGCCGGGTCGCGGCCGTCCTGGAAGTCGTCGTAGTAGCCGGCCGCCGAGCCGATGGCCTCGTACTCGTCGGCGTATCGAGGATCGTTGTCGCCCAGTGCGATGAGGGCCGCGGTGCCGATCGCGACCGCGTCGGCGCCGAGGGCCATCGCCTTGGCGACGTCAGCACCGTTGCGGATGCCGCCGGAGACGATCAACTGGACCTCGCGGTGCACACCGAGCTCCTGCAGCGCCTGGACGGCCTGTGGGATCGCGGCGAGCGTCGGGATGCCGACGTGTTCGATGAAGACCTCCTGCGTGGCGGCGGTGCCACCCTGCATGCCGTCGACCACGACGACATCGGCGCCGGAGTGCACCGCGAGCTTGACGTCGTAGTAGGTGCGGCTGGCACCGACCTTGACGTAGATCGGCTTCTCCCAGTCGGTGATCTCGCGCAGTTCGTTGATCTTGATGGCGAGGTCGTCGGGGCCGGTCCAGTCCGGGTGCCGGCAGGCGCTGCGCTGGTCGATGCCCTCGGGAAGGGTGCGCATCGCCGCGACGCGCTCGGAGATCTTCTGTCCCAGCAGCATTCCGCCGCCGCCGGGCTTGGCGCCCTGGCCCAGGACGACCTCGATGGCGTCGGCCTTGCGCAGGTCATCGGGGTTCATGCCGTAGCGGGAGGGCAGATACTGGTAGACCAGGTGCTTGGACTGACCGCGCTCCTCCGGGGTCATGCCGCCGTCACCGGTGGTGGTCGACGTGCCGACCTCCGACGCACCGCGTCCGAGCGCCTCCTTGGCCTGCGCCGAGAGAGCGCCGAAGCTCATTCCGGCGATGGTGACCGGAGTGGACAGGTGCAGCGGGTACTTCGCGTTGCGGGTGCCCAGCCAGACGTCGGTGTCGCACCGCTCGCGGTAGCCCTCGAGCGGGTAGCGCGACATCGAGGCGCCGAGGAACAGCAGGTCGTCGAAGTGGGGGAGCTTGCGCTTGGCGCCCCAGCCGCGGATGTCGTAGATACCGGTCTCGGCGGCGCGCTGGATGGCAGCGATGGTGGTGCGGTCGAAGGTGGCCGATTCGCGGAGTCCGCGCTGCTCGACGCTGAGGTTGTCGGTCATGGTGGTGTCTCTTTCCGTGAATGCTCGGTACGGGCCGGCGCGTGGGAGTGGCTGTGGCCCTTCGTGGCTCGTCGCGTGCGCGCGCAGCACCTCAGGGTGCGAGGTGGCCCGCTGGGCAGAAGCGGCTCAGTAGGCCGAAGCGTTGTCGACCTTGAAGTGGTAGAGCTCGCGGGCCGAGCCGTAGCGGGTGTAGGCGCTGAGGTCGTCGTCGCCGAAACCGGCGGCCTTGAGCAGGCCGGCCAGTTCCTCGAGGTGCTCTTCGCGCATCGGCTTGGCAATGCAGTCGGCGCCCAGGGAGGCGACCTCGCCGCGGACGTAGATGCGGGTCTCGTAGATCGAGTCGCCCAGGCCGTGGCCGGCGTCGCCGCGGATGACCAGGCGTCCGGCCTGCGCCATGAACGCGCTGTTGTGCCCGACGTTTCCGCCGACGACGATGTCGACGCCCTTCATCGAGATGCCGCAGCGCGCAGCCGCGTCGCCCTCGACGACGAGGAGTCCACCGTGGGCGGTGGCGCCCGCCGCCTGGGAGGCATTGCCCTTCACGATCACGCTGCCGCTCATCATGTTCTCGGCGACACCGGTGCCGGCGTTGCCGTTGATGACGACCTCGGCCTGCTGGTTCATGCCCGCTGCGTAGTAACCGACATGACCATTGATGGTGATCTTCACCGGGGCCTTGACGCCGGCGGCGACGGCGTGCGCGCCGGCGGGGTTGTCGATGACGACATCCCCGGAGATGTCGCCGTGGAGGGCCGAATTCACCTCTCGCAGAGGGGTGATCGCGAGGTCGAAGTAGTGGTTGGGGCTCATCGTCTCAGCTTTCGCCGTGTCGGTGCAGGTCGGGGCGGGGAAGGTCGGGGCGGGGGAGTGGTCGATGGTCAGCGCGTCCATGCGTAGACCACCTCCGGCTCCGGTTCCCAGATTCGCGCGTTCTCGACGCCGGGGAGCTTGGCCAGCGCGCGGTACTCACTGGCGATCGCGACCCAGTCGGCGGTCTCGGCGATGACCGCGGGCTTGCATGCGATGGCGTCACGGACGACGGCGAACGAGTCGTGGTTGGACACCACCAGCGTGTAGAAGCCGTCAAAGGTGGCGCACACCTCCTTCAAGGCGGTCTCGACGTCCTTTCCGGCGGCGAGCTGGTGGGCGACGAAACGTGCGCCGACCTCGGTGTCGTTCTCGCTGTCGAATTCGACGCCCTCGGCGCGCAGTTCGCGGCGGATGGTGGCGTGGTTGGAGAACGAGCCGTTGTGGACGAGGCACTGTTCCGGGCCGACCGCGTAGGGGTGCGCACCCGACGGGGTCACCGCCGACTCGGTCGCCATTCGGGTGTGGCCGACGCCCTGCCAACCGGAAGCGTGGGCCAGACCCCAGGATTCGGTGAGGTCGCGCGGGGCCCCGACACCCTTGAGGACGGTCAGGTCCGCGCCGAAGCCGGCCACCAGCGCGTCGGGGTAGGTGGCGCGTGCCGCGGCGAGCAGCTCCTCGGCCGGAACCGGGGCCGAGACGACCAGGGTGGTGTCGACGAGCTGCGCGGCCACCTCGACGCCGAGGGCCGCACCGAGGGTCGCCGAGACCTCGTCGGGCACGACGTCCAGTTCGAGCAGCGAGACACAGCCGTGGCCGGGCGGGGCCCATTCCGGGTTCCCGTAGACGGCGATGCCGGCCGAATCGGCGCCGCGGTCCTGCATCTCGCCGAGCATCTCGGCGAGCATCGCACCGAGTCGGGGGTGGAGTTCCGGATTACGGAGGTGCAACCCGACGATTCCGCACATGGTCGAATTCCTTTACATCGAAGGGGATCTGGTTGTTATTGCTCACGCGCCGGTGGCGCTTGATCGACCGCACCGGAGGCGCTTGATCGACCGCGCCGGAGGCGCTTGATCGATTCAGGTCAGAAGGCGGTCAGGTACTTGTCGACCTCCCAGGGGGAGACCGCCGAGTGCCAGCTGAAGAACTCCTCGCGCTTGAGGTTCGAGAAGTAGGTCGACACCGTCGCCTGGTCGGCCGGCCAGTCCTGCGGGACCGCGGCGTCGAGGGCGGCCTTGACGACCGGGTCGGACTCGAGGGCCTCGACCGCGTGCAGCAGGGTCAGAGGCAGTTCGGCGACGTGGCTCGGGGCCCCGCCGACCTCGCCCGGGTCCAGGCTCCGCTTGATGCCGTCGAGTCCGGCGCCGAGGAGTGCGGCCACCGCCAGGTACGGGTTGGCCGAGCCGTCGCCGCCGCGGAGCTCGACACGCTGGTCGTCGGGAACCCTGATGTAGTGGGTCCGGTCATTGCCGCCGTAGGTGGCCTTGCGGGGCGCCCACGACGCACCGGAGCGGGTGGCGGTGGCGCCGGTTCGCTTGTAGGAGTTGACCGTCGGGGCGATCACCGCCTGCAGGGCCGGCGCATGCTCGAGGATGCCGCCGATGAAGCCGTAGGCGGTCTCCGAGAGGCCGAGTCCGCGCCCGTCCTCACCGGCGCCGACCTGCGGGAAGACCGGCTCACCGCCCTTGGTCAGGGAGAGATGGAAGTGCAGGCCCGACCCGGTCCGGTCGGCGAACGGCTTGGGCATGAAGGTGGCGATCATGCCGTTCTCACCGGCGATGGCCGAGAGCAGGTAGCGCAGGGTGACGACGCGGTCCGCGGTGGTCAGGGCGTCGGCGTACTTGAAGTTCTGCTCGAACTGGCCGTTGCCGTCCTCGTGGTCGTTGGCGTAGTTGCTCCAGCCGAGCCGGTTCATCGCGGTGGACACCGCGGTGAGGTGGTCGTACATCCGGGTCAGACCGCGGACGTCGTAGCACGGCTGGTCCGAGTCGTCGGCGGCGTCGGCGGTGACCAGCGATCCGTCCTCGGCACGCTTGAGCAGGAAGTACTCGACCTCGGCGCCCACCCACGGCTCGAAGCCGGCGTCGGCGGTCTGGGCGATCAGGGTCTTGAGGATGTTTCGCGGAGCGAACGGCCACGGCTTGCCCTCGACGTGCGGGTCGCACTGGACGACCGCGAGGCCCTCCTTGATGAACGGGATCGGCAAGAAGGACTTCACGTCGGGGATCGCCATCAGGTCGGGATCCTTGGGCTCCTGACCGATGGCGCCGACCGCGTAACCGGCGAATCCGACTCCCTCGGTGGCGAGTTCGTCGACGGCCTCGACGGGGACCAGCTTTGCGCACGGCTTGCCGCGGAGGTCGACGAACATGGCGAGGATGAACTTGGTGCCGTTGGCCTCGCACAGCTCGGCGAGGGTGGCGCTCTCGGTGGTGTCGAAGGTGGTGGTCATGTTGCGCTCCGGGGTCGACTTCATGGTGTTGCCTGTCGGTATGTCCACTCGCGTGAACCTTTGTCTACCGTTAGTAGACCGAGTGGATGTTTCCGGCACGTTTCAGGACCGTGAGCGATCGGTGTCGTTTGCGGACTTGTTGTGACAGGACGGCGACGTCGCGACGGCGGATGCCCGATATGTACGAAAAGACCCGGGGGCCCGCCGTTTTCGGCGAACCCCCGGGTCGGTCGGGTGTTTCCTCTCGGTGTCCGATCAGACCTTGCTGGACGGTGACGGCGACGGCATCGACTTCTCCACCGACTCGGCCGCAGCGGCCGGCGACATGGAGGCCAGGCCGCCACCTGCGTGACCCGAGCTCGCGGCCGGGATCTCGTAGGCGGTCTCCGCGTGGATGGTGGTGTCGAGGCCGACCATCTCGGTCTCCTCGTCCACACGAAGGCCCATGATCTTGTCGATCACCTTCGCGATGATCCAGGTCATCACGAACGAGTAGGTGCAGGTGATCGCGATGCCGGCCAGCTCCCGCCAGATGATCTCGGGATCACCGCCGAAGAGCACGCCCTGGACGCCCGCCGGGGCGACGTCGCTCGCGAACAGGATGATGCAGAAGGTGCCGATGATGCCGCCGATGCCGTGGACCATGAAGGCGTCCAGGGTCTCGTCGACCTTGAGGCGGGCCTTGAAGCTCAGCAGGTAGGCGACGACGGCTGCGGCGAAGATACCGACGAGCAACGCGCCGATCGGGGTCATGCTGCTGGCCGCCGGGGTGATGCCAACCAGGCCCGCGACGACGCCGGTGATCAGGCCCAGCGAGGTTACGTGGCCTTCCCGCCACTTCTCGACGATCGCGAAGCCGATCATGCCGGCCGAACCCGCCAGCAACGTGTTCAGGATGACCGCCTGGGCCAGGAAGTTGGCGCCGAGCGCACAGCTGCCGTTGAAGCCGAACCATCCGAAGAACAGGATGCCGCCGCCGAGCATGGTCATCGGCACGTTGTGCGGGCGCTCCATGCGACGCTTGCGGGCACCGAGGACGACCGCCAGGGCGAGCGCCGCGACGCCGGAGTTCATGTGCACCGCGGTTCCACCCGCGTAGTCGACGATCTGCAGCTTGTTCAGGAGGAAGCCGCCCTTGTAGTCGTCGTCGACGTCGGCCGCGAAGACCCAGTGGGCGAGCGGGAAGTACACCACCAGCAGCCAGATCGGCGCGAAGACGAGCCAGGCCGAGAACTTCATGCGCCCGGCCGCGCCGCTGGCGACGATGGCGATGGTGATGGCCGCGAAGAGGATGAACCACGCCGCGAAGTACAGCGTCTGAGTGGCACCGGACTCGTCGTCGGTCAGCCAGTTCGTGAGGCCGATGAAGTCGGTCGGGTCACCGATGAGGCCCCAGCCGCCCACCGACGGTCCGGACACGAGTCCGTATCCGACGAGGACATAGAGCACCGCGGTGATGGCGAGGGTCGACATGACCATCGACATGATGTTCAGCACGTTCTTCGAACCGACCATGCCGCCGTAGAAGAAGGCGAGGCCGGGGAACATCAACAGGACGAAGACGAATGCCGCAAGCATCCACGCCAGGTCGGCATTTGTCGCGAGTATCGGTTCCATGGGCGATCTTTCGGGTCGGAGACTTTGAGAGGTCCGGGGTTGGTTGCTCCAAGCAGCTCACGGGCGTCATTGACCGCGTAGATATGCGACGACGCTGTCGCGATAGTCGAGGAATCCCTTGTAGGCGGCGATGTCCTCACCGAGTGTCTCGATGACGGTTGCCAACTGGTTGGCCCACTCGGGTATGCGCTTCACATCCTCCAGCGAGGCCATGAATGTGCGGATATTGAACGTCACGGCACCCGACATCGGCAACCGGACGAAGTGTTCCAGCTCGATTCGCAGGCGTGCCCTGGCGAAATCGCCGTCGGCCACCATGCCCGGGACGTCGCCGGCCCACTCCGGCAACTCTTCCAGACTCACGTCGAGTTTGTGCGAATCAGACGCCGACAGAGTCCAGTTCACCCTGCGGTACACCTGATCCGCCGGTAGCCTACGCAGAAATTGTTCGGCGCGGGCGACGATGCCCTCCCGAAGCATGCGCGGAACCGGGGCGTGGATCTCGTACATGTCCATGCCGACGTCGAAGGAGACCGACCACGCCGCGGCGAAGGTGACCACGCCGGCATCGAAGTAGAGACGTCCGTCACGTTCGGTGACGAGCAGGAGATCGTCGGGCACCTCACGCGCGAGGAACTCCATCGGACCGTACGGCAGGGTGCTCGGATCGCCCAGGACGAACTCCTGGTCGGTGCCGAGAAGATCGTTGCGCCAATGAAACCGGCCGTCGCCGTGCTCCGTGATATGCATCACCTCGGGGTAGGAGACGTCCAGGTCCCGCAGGTAGTAGAGCAGCAGATCCCAGCACGCGATCTCCATGCCCGGCTTGATCCGCACCCGCGACGGGTCGTGGTCGAGGATGCGCCGGCGCTCGGCCATGATCGCCGGGTACTCGGCGCCGCCGAGATCGACGAGATGCCTTCCCCATTCACCGCCACGGGTGCGGCGCGGGACACGCGCGGGCTCGACGTTGACGCTGTAGGTGAACTCCTCGTGGCCGTCGGGGAAGGGCCAGGGCAGATTGCTCAGGTGATCCACCGGTCGGCTGAGGAAGAGTTCGGCGGGCGTGGTCGGCAGGGCTTCGGTCGTCACAGGTCCACCTCGATGTTCTGGCCGCGGGAGACACAGCAGAGCATGGCGTCACCGAGCTCCCTCTCCTCGTCGGTGAGGACGAGGTCGCGGTGCTCGATGGTGCCGCTGCGCACGGGAATTCGGCATTCGCCGCACACGCCCTGCCGGCACAGGTTCGAGACCTCGACACCGTTGTCGAGAAGTCGTTGCAGAAGCGACACCCCGGAGGGCACGTCGATCGTCGCGCCCGTGGAGGCGAGGGTCACGGTGAACGGTTCGCCCGGGTCCTGTTCGGGAGCGGAGAACCGTTCGAGATGCACGCGTGCCGACGGCCAGCCGGCCTCGGCCGCGAGTTCGGTGTAGGTCTCCAGCATCGGCGCCGGACCACACGCGTACGCATGGGTGCCGAGCGGTTGGCACCGAAACCGCTCGCGGAGCAGCTCGGCGGTCTCCTCGACGCCGGACACCTCGTGCAACTCGATGTTCGGCTGTTCGGCCAGGGCCCGCAGATCGTCGAGATGCGCCGCGGCACCGGGCCGGTACGAGTAGACGATGTCGGCGCGCCGGCCCTCACGGGCCAGCGCCCTGGCGTGTGACAGCACCGGCGTGACGCCGATACCGCCGGCGACGAGCAGGGCACCGCGCTGGTTGAGGACCGGGCCGAACATCGACCGCGGGCCCTCGATCTCGAGCACGGTTCCCTCGGACACGTTGTCGTGCAACCAGTCCGAACCGCCACCGGCGCCGCGTCGGAGTACGGAGATCCCGTACGTGTCAGGGAACATGCCGTCATCGACCAGCGAGTACGCGTTGCGGTGCTCACCGGCGGTCACGATGAGGTGGCTGCCCGGCTGGTAGGGCGTCAGCACCTGCGGCGCGTTGTCGACCGGTGCGAACCGGAAATGCCTGATCTCGTCGGTGAGACGTTCCACCCGGACGACGCGCATGGGTCGTGGCGCGGTGGTGTAGCCGGGATGCAGGTGCGCGGGAGTCGTTGCGGCAGCGGTCATTCATCACCTCCTGTGGCCGACGCCAGATAACTTCCCATCGTCGGCGAATGGTGCTCGTGGATCTCCAGGTCGCGCGCGCAGCCCGGGCACGTGACCACGCCACCGGGCACCCCTTCGACGCGGAAGGTGTCGCGGCAGTGCGCGCAGTACATCGGGAGATCGCGGAAGTCGGTGACGTAGGAGGCGAGCTCGTCGGCGACCGCGCCCGCCTCGCGGGCGAGGGCGAGTGCGGTCATGACGTCGTACTGCCCGCCGGTGACCATGACCCGGGTGCCGATCACCGCGTCGTCGAGGGCGGCGAGCAACGCGGCGCGGTCCTCGTCGTCGGTGAGCGTGTCGAGCACGAGCAACCGCGTGGCTCCGGCCGCCTCGGCCGCCGACACCCACGTGCGCGAGACGTGCGCGGTCTCGGGCCCGCGGCCGATGGCGACGACCAGGAAGGCCGCGCCGGTGGTGTCGACCGGTGGGGGAGTGCCGGGCCATTCGGGCATGCCCGGTCCCGACGGCACCCCGGCCGGCGGCGCCGCCTTGCGCAGGTACTCCGCAGCACGGTCGCGGTACTTGATGATGCCCTTGTACTCGGCCATGTCGGCCGGCAGCTCGGCGAACACCTCGGCCGCGCGACGACGCCAGGGTTCCACTGTCGCAAGCTGTTCCAGCGGCAGCATGTAGGTGCGGATCAGGAACATGATCGCACCCGAGTCGGGGAGCCGGATGAGGTGTTGGACCTCGACGCGCAGGTGGACCCGACGGCCGAACTCGTCGTCGTCGACGCGCTGGATGGCCTCCCGGTCGGGACCCCACTCGTGGTAGATCTCGGTCGAAACGTCGAGACGGCGGTCGATGGTCAACGTCCAATTGGTGCGCCGGTACGGCTGGTGCGGTTGGAGCCGCTTGAGGAACTCGTGGGCGCGGGTGATGACGCCCTCCTTGCGGATCCGCGGGACCGGGCCGTGGATCTCCAGGAAGCTCATCCCGACGTCGAAGCCGAAGCTCCAGTCGGCGGCGAACGTGACGACGCCGGCGTCGACGAACAGTTGGTCGTTGCGCTGGTCGAGGAGGGCGATGTCCTCCTGGACCTGCGAGGCGATGAAACGCAGCGGCTCGTCGGGCAGGGTCGAGGCGTCTGCGTACCGGAAGCGCTGTTCGATGCCGAGAAGGTCGTTGCGCCACAGCCATTCGTCTCCGCCGAGGTGTTCGAGACGCATCTGGTCGGGGTAAACGGCGTCGAGCTCACGCATCAGGGTGAGCATGGCGTCCCAGGCGGCCGGGATCATGTGCGGCAGGACCGCATGCCGGCTCGGGTCGGCGGCGAGGATCACCGCGCGCTGGTCGAGCTCGGAGCGGTACTCCGAGTCGATGTCGACCACCGCGGTGCCCCACTGCCCGGCCGGGGTGATGACCGGCTGTTCGGCGGGCTCGACGTTGGTGCTGTAGCGGTAACGGTCCTCGGGGAAGGGGAACGGGAAGCCGGTGACCAGATCGGTCGCGGTCGGCGTCGTCCCGGTGGTGTTCTCGAGCGTGGTCACAGGGGAACCTCCAGGGTGCAACCTTCGGGGGCGCGGGAGACGCACGGCATGATGGCGTCGCCGGCGTCCTTCTCCTCGGCGCTGAGGTAGAGGTCGCGGTGTATGGGTGATCCGCCGGCGAGCGGAATGCGGCATTCACCGCAGACGCCCTGACGGCACAGGTTGGGGATCTCGATGCCCTCGGCCTCGAGTGCTTCGAGCATGCTGGTGCCGGACGGGACATCGATCACGCGGCCGGATGCGGTGAGCTCGACCCGGAACGGATCGCCGGCGTCGAGTGCGTCGATGCCGAAGCGCTCGAAGTGGATTCGCGAGTCCGGCCAGCCCGCCTCGTGCGCGGCGCCGATGACCGCGTCGATCATCCCGGCCGGACCGCAGACGTAGAGATGGGTGCCGATCGGCTGCTCACGGAGGGCCTCGCCGAGCCGACCGACGAACACGTCCTGGTCGGTGAAGAGCTCGGCGCGCTCGCCGGCGAGCTCACGGACGTCCGGCAGATGCGCCCCGGCGTTCTCCCGGAACGCGTACAGGATCTGGACGTCGCGTCCCCACCGTGCGGCCGCACGGAGATGGGACACCATCGGCGTGATCCCGATGCCACCGGCGATGAGCAGGTGCTTGCGTGCTCGGGCAATGGGCGCGAACGCACTTCGCGGAAGACCGACGGTGAGGGTGTCGCCGACGTCGAGTTCCTCGTGCAGCCAGCGCGATCCACCGTTGCCGTCCTCCACCTTGAGCACCGAGATCGAGTAGTGCGTGGGGTGGGTGCCGTCGCCGGTGAGGCTGTAGGCGTTGGTGTGGGGGCCGGCCTGCACCACCAGATGGCTGCCCGGGACGAATGCCGGTAGCGCCCGTCCGTCGGGGGCGGCCAGCGTGATGCCGCGGATCCCGTCGGCGAGGGTGTCGACCGCGGTGACGACCAGATCCAGCGTCGTCGCACGATCCGTGCGGGGAGAGCCGGATGCAGTGTCGACGACCGGATCGGGTTCGGCGACCGAAGTACTCATGATTCGACCTCCTGACCTGCCGGTGGGGGCGGAGCCGTCTCGGCGTCGACCTGGAAGCCCAGGTATTGACCGGTCCGCCGGGACACGTGGTGATAGACGAGCAGGTCGCGCCGGCAACCGGCGCACGGCACGACGTCGTCCACCTGCGCCTGCACGCGGTTCACCGCACGGCAGTGGACGCAGAAGACGTCGATCGTTCCGGCCTCGTCGGAAGGTGTTGCGAGGACGTCGATCTCGTCGTCTTCGAGGCCGGACGCGAGCGCGATCGCCCGAAGCTGCAGCGCCGCACCGGCATCGGCGGCGATCCAGACCCGGGTCCCGACCGTCGCATCGGACAGCGCCCCGGCGAGGCGGTCGCCCGCGGAATCGACGTCACCGTGGATTCGCGTGATGGGGCGCGGCGCGAGCTCGGACTCCCAGCGGGCCAGGACCTCGCCGACGTCCCCGACGCCGACCAGCAGGTAGGACCTGCCGGTCGGCGCGGGTGTCGTCGTCGCGGCCAGATCGCCGGGGCGCGCCCACGCCGGCACGCTCGAGTATGCGATCTGCGACATGGCGCCGTCGGCTCAGAGGAGCGAGGCGTCGCGCAGCCCCGTGTAGAAGGCGAGCGCGTAGTCGGGGGTGCTGAAGTAGATCTTCGAGCCCTTCGGGAAGAAGATCGCGTCCTTGGCCTTCGCGACCAGCTTCTGACCGGTTTCCTTGTTCTCCAGGAGGAACTCGCCCTCGAGGACGACCTTCATCTCGTCGTACTCGTACTCGTAGTACAGCGGCTCGTCGGTGTGGCGGAGCTCGAAGTACCCGGAGCTCATCGGACTGCCCTCGGGGTTCTCATAGACGTCGCCGATGAAGCCCTCGGTGCCCGGGTACTCCTCTTCGGACATCCTGGGCAGGTCTTTCCAGGCCCCGCTGGTCACCCGGAACTCCAGAGCCTTGGCACTCTCGATCGTCACGATGGTCCTCCCATGTCTGTCTAGGGGCGTACGCGCGGTGCGCGTGACGTTGTGCGGCGTCCGGAGCCTCCGTCGGGGTATCGCACCCTGGATCGGTGTGACTCATCTGAGTGGACGCCGTCCCCTGTTATGAAACAAGCGGTCTGTTTCAGGAATGTGACGGCTTTGTAATGGAGTGCTACACGGGGTATCTGGTCACAGAAAGTGGCGTCGGGGCCACAGTGTCGTCCGTCCGGGGGAATCACAGCCACGTCTCAATTTCGTCGGCCGATCCAGACAATCCGGTCACTATCGTGGCGGCATGTCCGCGTGGCCACACGGGGGCTTCCCTGTCGGTCGGGGACCAGGCCCTCGGAGAGGACACGATGAAACCCAGTAAGTACGCCCTGCCCGTCATCGCCGCCCTGAGTCTCGCGCTCACCCTGTTCGGCGCAGGAAGCGCGACCGCCGCGTGGAGCGTCGAACCCGGCAGGTTCCCGCACACCCAGGCACTCACGGACGGCAAGCTGACCGTCACGGTGACCAACACGACCGATATCCCCGCCGGCTGCGCATTGTCGGTCTATCGCGCCGCGGACGCCTCCGCCGTGGCGAACATGACGAGGGTGATGAACGAGTTCTACGCCGGCCAGGCCACGAGCGCCGACCTCCTCGCGGCCCGTGCCCTCATCGCACAGGGGCAGTACACCGACCTGACGATGAACTCCATGATGGCCGGCGGCACGTCACATCAGTTCACCTGGAATTCCAGGCGGACCGACACGAGTTACACCGTCCTTCAGAACTGCACCGCGAATGACGAGGCGGGGACCGTGATATGGGGCGTCTCCTCATACGTCGTCAGCGGCAGTGGCGCGAGGGGCAGCGGGGGCACCGGAAGTCTGGGATCGCTGTTCGGATGATCGGACACCGACATCCGCTCGCCGACTCCGTTCTCGCTCGCCGACTCCCTTCTCGCTCACGGAATCCGGGCGGGCGAGAACGGGCTTCGTAGAACCTGCGAGAACCGCGTAACCGCGGTGCCACAGCCACTCCAGCGGACCCCGTTCGAAGCGGTTCAACCAGGCACGGGACATGACCATCATCAGTGCCGAGATCCCCAGGTAGAGCACAACCGTCGCGGGAACCACGGTCTCGGCGTCGAGGCGCCCGGCCAGGCCGAGCCCCCACCCATAACAGATCGCGCCGGCGAGCATGTTCTGGAACACGTAACAGCTCAACGCCATTCGCCCGATGGGTGTCAAGGCGCGACCCCACCTGCCGGGTGTCCGGCCGTGGGCATGGACGCCGGCGATCCACGCCAGCAACCCGAGTGACACCACAGGGGCGATCCCGTAGCGGCCCAGCATCAGCCCCGCGTCGCCACCGGTGAGTCCGACGACGAGGTCGAGCGGCAGTGCGATCCCGAGTCCGGCGATCATCAGCCGCCGCCGGAGCGTCGCCCCACGCGGTTCGAGGACACCGGCTCGCAGAAGCGCGGCGCCGGCGAGAAAGAGTGCGATCGACATCGGGAGGATGAAGATCACCTCGGCGCGGAACAGCAGCAGGTGCTCGGCACGAAAGGCGACGAGATCCCAGAAGCTGCCATCGGCGTAGGGGTTGGGCTGCAGGGGTTCTCCTTTCGTCTTCGGCGCCGAAGCGAGGGCGAGGGTCACCATGGCCAGCAGGGTTAGGTGCGTGGCGACGGCGATCCCGAGCGCGACATGTTGCCGTCCGATCCGCATCGACAAGAGATAGGCCACGATGACGCCGGTGACCGCGTAACCCATGAGGACGTCGAACTCGGTGAAGAGGAAGTAGTTGACGAGACCGTCGACGAACAGGAGCGCACACCGGACGTAGTAGCGACCGGGCCACGGTTGTCCCCGTCGGATGGCCGACCGCTGCTGAATGGCCAGGCCGATCCCGAACATGATCGTGAGCAGGCCGAGGAACTTGCCCTGCGCGAGTTGTTGGAGGACGGCCTGGACCGGTTCCCACGCGCCCGATGCCCGGTTCGAACCCTGGATGTACCCGACGAGGCCGTCGACGTTCGTGAAGATCCAGATGTTGGTCGCGAGGGTGCCGAGGATCGCGAGCCCGCGCAGGACGTCGAGCGAGGCATACCGGATGGACATGTGCGGTCTCCGATGTTTGGTGACACGACTGTGCTAATACGTGATGGCGCCAAGGTAGCACAGCTGTACTAGCATGAGTCAATGCCCAAGCTCATCGACCATGCCGAACGCCGCGCGGAGATCGCCGAGGCCCTGTGGCGAATCGTGCTGCGCGAAGGAGTGTCCGGGGTGTCCGTGCGCGAGGTGGCGGCCGAGGCAGGTATCTCCGTCGGGTCGTTGCGGCACGTGTTCGCGGACAAGGCCGAGCTGCTCGAGTTCTCGATGCGTCTGATCTTCGACCGGGTGGGGGAGCGGGTCGGCGCCCACGGACACATCCGCAACCCGTTGCGGCGGGCGGAGGCCGCCCTGTCCGAGGTGATGCCGTTCGACGACAACCGACGCGTCGAGATGCACGTGAACCTCGCGCTGCTCACCGAGTCGGTCGCACATCCCGGGCTCGCCGAGGCGGCGCGTGATGCGTACGAAGGGCTGCGACTGCTGTGCCTGGCGGTGCTCACCGACCTGCGCGAGCATGGCCTCGTCGACGACCGGGTGAACCTGGACGACGAGGCCGTGAAACTCCACGCCCTGCTCGACGGGATGGCGATGCACATGCTCGTCGACGAGCGACATGCCCCGACGGCGAGTCGGGTGCTGAAGGAGTATCTGGCCGGGCTGGCGCCGGACGGCTGATCGGGGTTTCGCTCATCGACCCGTTCCGCTCGGGGAATCCGCGCGAGAGGCAACGGAATCGGCGGGCGCGACGGTCGGGTCACCGGGTGCGCGGCCGGTCCGGGTAGCCGAGAAGCCTCGCCCAGTACTCGTCCGGGAGTTCGTGGCCGGCCCGGAGCACCCGGGCGAGGCCGGCGGCCATGAAGACCCCGAGGAGCCCCAGCCACAGGCCGGCGAGGGAGATCGCGACGACGGCGATGGTCCGGGCCATCGGCCACGGGTCCAGGACGAGAAGGAGCGGGGCGAAGAAGAATCCGGCGGCGACGAACCAGAACGAGAGTTCCTTGTCGCACCTCATCACCACACTCAGCCAGCGAGGAGTCGGGGTGCGCGGGGTCGTGGTCGGGAGAGTGGCCATCGGGAACCTCCTGGGGGAGCCTGACGTACCTCCAGGGTCCGCCGGTTGCGCACGGAAGACCACTACCTCGCAGGTAGTACCGGAACGATCCCCGTCGCCGGGCGAGGAGGACCGGTGGAGAAACGGCTACCGGAATGACTCGGCGGCCGTCTCGATCCGTCGGCGCAGGCCGATCCAGTACCCGGGGTCGTCGGAACGCGCTTCTCCCGGCAGACGCCCGACCGTGCCGTCGATGAGTTCCCGCACGATGTCGGCATGTCCGGCGTGGCGGGAGGTCTCGGCGACCATGTGGACGAGGATCTGGTGCAGGGTGACCCTCCGGCGATCGGGCGGCCACGGCGCCACCTGGCCGACGGTGCCGAGGTCCAGAGCGCAGATCGTCTCGTCGGCATGGTCGCAGGCCCGACGATAGAGCCCGAGGATCTCCTCACGCGTCTCTTCGGGCCGGGCCCACATGTCCACGTCGGGAACGTCGCTCGACAGCCAGGCAGGCGGATCGGGGAAGGGTCGTCCGAACACCGCCCCGAAGTAGCCGATCTCGCAACCGGACAGATGCTTGACGAGACCGAGCAGGTTGGTGCCGTGGGGTGTCAAGGGCCGCCGAACGTCGTACTCGGACAGCCCGTCGAGCTTCCACCGCAACGCTTCTCGTGCTTCGGAGAGGTAACGGTGCAGGGTCTGTTTGGCGCTCACGGATCCTCCATCGGCGAGGCGCGGTCGGTGATCCCTCGACCACCGTACTCCGCGCGCCCTACGACAGCGCGGCTTCGGATCAGTCGAGCCAGTCGAGCACCGCGGCGGCGGTCCAGCTCTGCTGCATGCTGCCGAGCGGCTCGCCGGTGAAGGGCTCGTAGTACTCGGCGAACGAGCCGTCGGTGGCCTGGCGCAGACCCTCCTCACGCAGCCGCGCGGACCGCTCGGGCCAGCCGCGACGTGCGAATGCCCAACTGAACAGCCAGGTCATGACCGGCCACACCGGACCCCGCCAGTACTCGCGCGGGCGGAAGTCCACCGAGATCGGCGACGTCGACGGCGGGACCGCGTACCGGAGGTCGGGGTGACCGCAGAAGCGCGGACCGTCGAACAGACGGAGCAGGGCGCGTTCCCGGTCGCGGGGCAGGCCGCCGGAGATGAGCGGTGCGAACGCCGCGATGGTCTCGGTGTTGATCCACTGGTCGGCGCGCAGGTCGAAATCCCTTGCCGTGCCGTTGCGGTCGTTGGTCGCGGCCACGACGCCGGCGCGGAACCGCTCCGCCCACGAGCGCAGGTCGCGAACATCGGCGAGCGGCTTGGAGTAGTCCTCGCCGATCTCGGCGAGGACGTCGCAGGCGACGGCGAAGATCGCGCTCACGAAGACGTCCTCCACCGCGAAACACATGACCTCGGACAGCAGTTCGTCGTCGTAGTTGGCGCGCTTCATCTGTTCGACGAGCCAGATGTAGCGGTCGTACTCGAGGTCGGTGGGTCGCATCGACAGATCCGCGACGTGGTCGAGATCGGCGCGCTGATATGGCGGGAGGTCCTCGCCCGGAACCACATTCGCGTAAGCGGAATCCCATCGCGGCGAGTTGTCCATGCCGGATTCCCAGCCGTGGTAGATGGTGATCCGGCCGCGGCCCCGCGGATCCCGGGCGTGGGCGAGCCAGCGATGCCACCGCATGAGCGAACCCCAACGGCGGTCGATGAACTCGTTGGCCACCGCGCGGGTCGTGCGGCCATGGCGTCGCGAATGTTCGAGAATGCGCTGCACCGCGATCGCGTGGACCGGCGGCTGGGTGATGCCGGAGGTGTCCGGGAAGTCCGGGGCGGCCTCGGCCAGGCGCGCACATTCCCAGCGCGACGGACCGGGGAAGTAGCCGTCCCGGCCGTTCGCGAACACGATGTGCGGGATCATCCCGTTGCGCCACTGCGCCGACAGCAGCGTGTCCATCTCGATGACCGCACGCTCGACGGACAGCGGCGCCAATCCGACGGTCACGAACGCGGCGTCCCAGCTCCACATGTGGGGGTACAGCTTGGGCGCCGCACTGGTCATCGTGCCCAGGTCGTTGCCGCGCAGCAGGTAAGCGGCACGCGCCGACAGCTGCGTTGGGGTGAATCCGTACCTGGCCACGCCGAAGATTCTGCCCCGGGCCGCCCGGGTCTGCTCAACGAGGTGCCCGAGACCTTCCGGGTCCGCGCCGCGGCACTGCTCGGGCGGGTCGGCAGGACGGATCCGCCGACCCGCACCAGTAGGGTTGGTGACGTGCCCACCGCGTTGATCACCGGGGCGAGCCGGGGCCTCGGCGCCGAGATCGCCCGCCAGCTCGCACCCACACACGACCTGCTCTTGGGCGGGCGTCCGTCACCCGAACTCGACAGCCTCGCGATGGAACTCGACGGCGCGAGCACCTTCGCCGTCGAGCTGACCGACTACGACGAGGTCGCCGCCGCGGTCGAGTCCATCAGCGCGCTCGACGTCCTGGTCCACAACGCGGGCGTCGGCAGCAGTCTGGAGCGCATCGCCGACACCCCGGTCGAGGAGTGGCACCACGTCCTCGAGGTGAACCTCGTGGCCGTCGCCGAACTGACCCGGCTGTTGCTGCCGGCGCTGCGGTCGGCGGAGGGCCACGTCGTGTTCATCAACTCGGGGTCGGGACGCACGTCGAAGCCCCGCTGGGCGCCGTACGCCGCCAGCAAGTTCGGCTTGCGGGCGCTCGCCGACGCGCTGCGCGCCGAGGAGCCGACGCTGCGGGTCACGTCGATCTACCCGGGGCGTATCGACACCGACATGCAGCGCGAACTGGTCGCGATCGAGGGTCGGGACTACGACGCATCGCAGTTCCTGCGGCCGGAGTCGGTCGCGGCCGCGGTCGTGCACGCGATCGAGACCCCGGAGGACGCACACCCGCAGGACATCGTGTTGCGGCCGACCGGACGGGGATAGCGGGGCCGCCCCCCGGGCGCGACGTCAGAGTTGCTTCAGGTCTTCCGGCCGCCACACTGCGCGCATCGACTTCACCTTGCCGTTCTCGTCGAAGACCATGATGTCGACCGGGGTGATCTCGAAGGCGAGCCCGGAGGTCTTGGTGACCAGGGTGAACTCGAAGACCGCGGTGTCGCCGGCGGTCTTCTTCCACTTGAGTGTGGCGCTGCGCTCGTCCATGCCGGTGATCGTCGAGTAGAACTCGACGAGCTGTTCACGGGTGTTGCGGATGTCGGCGCCGATCGGGTCCTCGACCGTCGCGTCCGGCGCGTAGAGATCGGCGATCTGCTCGGCCGTTCCCGAGGTGAGCAGCTGGATGTAGGAGTCCACCGCCGCGTCGATCTTGTCGACGAGGCTCGCTTGTTCCACGGTCATGAGTCCTCCAGAAATTAGAACGTGTTCTATTTCCGGACGGTAGCACGAGCGGATGACGGCCGGAGGCGGTTCCCCGGCGAAGACCCGTGCCGCCGGGCAGCGACCGTCGGCGCTCCCGCGGCTCGGTCGCAGCGGGCGCCACGGTCGGCGGCGCGCGGTCGTCCACAGCAGATCCGCTGATCAAATGGTTTGCCGGCAGGTTGTCCACAAGGGGGCCGTCGACACGGGAGACCGGCCGGTTGTTTTGGTACGTTCGGCCGCACAGAGTCCCGGCGTCGACGCCCCGACGTCGTGCCCAGGTCCACTGACGCGGAAAGGCCGGTATCCGTGACGATGTCCGAGTCACCGCAGGACCCGGTGTCCGCCGAACCGGGACCCGCAACGCGGGGGCTGCCGCCCGAGGAGTCCGATGAGTGGACGCCCGTTGCCCGTTCCCGGGGAGTCGTCCGGTGACCCCCGTCCTCGCCGCACCCCTGGACCCCGGCAACGACGAGGCCCGTCGGTGGGCCCGGGACGAGTTGTCCGACAGGGAGTATCAGCCGCCCGAACCGTCGTGGTGGGAGAGATTCAGCGAGCGCGTGTGGGAGTGGGTCGCCGACAACGTCCTCGATCTCTTCGGCGAATCGGACACCCTCCGCGCGATCGTCCTCGTGGTGGCCGTCCTCCTGGTGATCGGCCTGGCATTCGTGGTCCTGCGCCACGTCCGGCGCGCCCCACGCATTCCCGCAGCGGACTCGGCGAAGAGCACCGAGGTCGTCGTCACGGGCGCGCCGCAGACCGCGAAGGAGCTTCGCGCCGACGCCGAGCGGCTCCACGCGGCCGGCGATCACGACGCGGCCGTGATCGCCGCGGTCCGTGCCCTCGCACGACGCGCCGTCGAGCGCTCGTTGCTCGCCGACGAGCCGTCACTGACCGCCCACGAGGTGGCGTCGGAGCTGGCCGACCGATTCGTCGGACACCGTGTGGAGTTGCTCGACGCCGCGGATCTGTTCGATGCGATCGCCTACGGCAACCGTCACGCGTCGGCCGAGTCGGCGCGCGCGGTCATCGACCTCGAGCGAACCGTCGGATCGGCGTCGCCGACCGAGCCCGCCCCTGCACGTCCCCGCCGTCTGGCGGTGCCCCGATGACGGCCACCTCGCCGGCGCCGGCCACACCGATCACGCCCTCGCGTCCGACACGCGGGACGCCCTGGTGGGTCTGGGTACTCGTCACGGTGTTCGGAGTGCTCGCGATCGGCGTCGTGGTGGTGCTCGCGGGGACCGCGCTCACCGGCGTCGGGAACGGTCCGGGACCAGGGGTGACCCACGACCCGGACAATCCGCGTCCCAACGGCTCCCGAGCGCTTGCACGGATCATCGACGACCACGGTGGCGAGGTGCGGATCGTGCGCGGTCTCGACGAGCTCACCGATGCGCCGCGGCCGGGTTCCGGGACCACCGTCGTCGTCTCGTCGGTGGATTCGCTGAACGAGGGCACCGCGGATCAGCTCCTGGAACGGGTCGCCGACGCCGATCGGGTGGTCCTGATCGCCCCGCAGCAGGTGGCGCTGGAGCTGCTGCATCTACCGGTGGACCTCGACCACACCGACGCCTCGTACTCCGCCGTCACCGCGCGGTGCCAGACCGAGGACATCGATCCGACCGATACCATCACGGGCGGCGGAACGGGCTATCGCACCACGGAATCCGGAGCGCAGGAGTGCTTCACCACGGACGCGACGTCGAACGTGCTGATCATGCCGCGCACCGCCGACCGACCCGAGATCGTGCTCGCCAGTGGCGAGATGTTCACCAACGGCAACCTCACCGACCACGACGACGCCGGGGTCGCGGTGCGGTTGGTCGGTGGTTCCGGTGAGGTGCTCTGGTACGTCCCCTTCGTGACCGATCAGGTCCGGGGCGAGGACGAGCCGTCCGCCATCCCACGTGCACTCGGTCCGCTGATCGTGCTGGCCGTATTCGCGGTCCTGGCGCTGATGCTGTGGCGGGGACGGCGGTTCGGGGCGCTGGTCACCGAACCGTTGCCCGCGGTGGTGAAGGCGATCGAGACGACGCGCGCCCGGGGACGCATGTATCAGAAGGCCCGCGCCGACGCCCGGGCCGCGGCCGCGCTCCGCATCCACGCGCTGACATCGCTGGCGTCCTACCTCGGCCTTCCCTACGACGCCGGACGCGCCACCGATCTGCTGGCCGATCCGGACTGGGAACTGTGGATCGCACCGGGCGACCCGCCGGATCCGGCGGTCGACGCGATCATCACCACCGTGGTGTCGGTGACCGGGCGGAGCCCCGACCGGGTCCGCGCGCTGCTCGCCGGCCCACTGCCGGCCACGGCCACCGATCTCATGATCTTCACCAGCGAACTGACCGCCCTCGAGAAGGAAGTCCGACACACGCCATGACAGTCGATCCGAATCAGCACCTCGGCACCGGTCCGTTCGAGAAGCCGCCGTACAGCGCGCACGCGCAGGACATCCCTGCCGCGGCACACTACCCGCAGACCGGACCCGGGCCGTCGTCGAACCGGGCGAGGGACGCGCTCACCGCGGTGCGGGCCGAGGTCGCCAAGGCCGTTGTCGGGCAGGATCCTGCGGTCGCAGGCATCCTGATCGCACTGCTGTGCCGTGGTCACATCCTGCTCGAGGGTGTGCCCGGCGTCGCCAAGACCCTGCTCGTCCGGTCGGTCGCGGCCGCGCTCGACGTCGACACCAAGCGGGTGCAGTTCACCCCGGACCTGATGCCGGGTGACGTCACCGGCTCGCTCGTGTTCTCTTCGGCAAGTTCGGAGTTCACGTTCCGGGAGGGGCCGGTGTTCACGAACCTGCTGCTCGCCGACGAGATCAACCGCACCCCGCCCAAGACGCAGGCGTCGCTCCTGGAGGCGATGGAGGAGCGGCAGGTGACCGTCGACGGCGTGGGCCGACCGTTGCCGTCCCCGTTCCTGGTCGCCGCCACCCAGAATCCCGTCGAGTACGAGGGCACCTATCCGCTGCCGGAGGCGCAGCTCGACCGGTTCCTCCTGAAGGTGACCCTGCCCCTGCCTCCGCGCGAGGACGAGATCACCGTGCTGACCCGGCATGCGGCGGGCTTCGATCCGCGGGACCTGCAGGCCGCTGGATTGCGTGCGGTGGCGTCGGCGGCCGACGTCGAGGCCGGGATCGAGCAGGTCCGGCGGGTCGCGGTGGCGCCGCAGGTGGCCGCGTACATCGTCGACATCGCACGGGCGACCCGGTTCTCGCCGTCGCTGTCGCTGGGTGTCAGTCCGCGTGGCGCGACCGCTCTGCTCGCCACCAGCCGGGCATGGGCATGGCTCAACGGTCGCGACTTCGTGACGCCGGATGACGTCCAGGCGCTGGCACGATCGACGCTGGCCCACCGGTTGTCGCTGCGTCCCGAGGCGGAACTCGAGGGCGTGTCGGTGGGATCGGTGCTCGACGCCGCGGTCAAGTCGGTCCCCGTTCCGCGCTGATGTTCCTCACCGGCCGGTTCCTGATCCTGGTGCTGCTGGGCGCGGTGCCGATCCTGGTGTGGCCGAACTACGCCGTCCCACTGCTCTGGGTGCTGTTCTGCATCGCGCTGATGTGCCTGGACCTCGCACTGGCCGGAACCACCAGGTCCCTCCGCATGGTCCGCTCGACGCCCGGTCCGGTGCGGCTGGGGGAGAGCACCACCTGTTCGATCGCGGTGACCAACACCGGTACCGGGACGTTTCGCGGAGTCCTGCGCGACAGCTGGCAACCGTCGGCCGGCGCGCATGCCACCACCCACCGGATCGCCGTTCGCAGGGGCGAGACCCGTACGGTCACAACCACACTCACGCCGACGCGCCGGGGTGACCGGCTGGCGGCGAAGGTGACCATCCGCCGCCTCGGACCGCTCGGCCTCGCAGGACGTCAGCGCAGCGTCTTGCTGCCCGGGCGGGTGCGGGCGCTGCCACCGTTCGGGTCGCGGCGGCTGCTCCCGTCACGGCTGGCGCATCTGCGGCAACTCGACGGACGGTCGGCGGTCCGGATCCGCGGTCAGGGCACCGAATTCGATTCGCTGCGTGACCATGTCGAGGGTGACGACGTGCGGAGCATCGACTGGCGGGCCACCGCGCGCCGGCGGTCGGTCGTGGTGCGGACCTGGCAGCCCGAAAAGGACCGGCACATCGTGATCGTGCTCGACACCTCGCGCACGTCGGCGGGGCGTGTCGGCGACGTCCCACGTCTCGACGCCGCGATGGACGCGGCACTGCTGCTGGCGTCGCTTGCGTCGCATGCCGGTGACCGGGTCGACCTCATCGCCGGGGATCGGCGTGTACACCGCCGCGTCGTGGGTGTGGGCCGCACCCAGCTGCTCAACAGCATGGTGACCGCGATGGCCGACCTGGAACCCGCTCTGCTCGAGGCGGATTGGCCGCTCCTCGGCGCCGAGGTCGCCAAGCTCAGCCGTCAGCGCGCGCTGCTGGTGCTGCTGACGCCACTCGAACCGGCTGCGGTCGAGGAGTCGCTGCTGCCGCCGCTGTCGGTGCTGGCCCAGCGCTACAAGGTGGTGATCGGCTCGGTGGCGGACCCGGCGCTCGAGGAGATGGTCGCCGACCGCAGCGATCCGGAGTCCGTCTACGACGCGGCGGCCGCCGCCCGGAGCATCACCCTGCGCAACCGCACGTCGATCGCGCTCGGCCGCCTCGGCGTCGACGTGGTCGACGCCCCGCCGGAGAAACTGCCGGCACGACTGGCCGATCACTATCTGCTGTTGAAATCGCGGGGGCTGCTGTAGAAGTCGGCGCGGTGAGAGAACCGGGTCCGGTTCAGGACTTGGACTTCACCGCCCGGTAGCCGAGGAAACCCACGTAGGCCGCCAGGCCGAGGACCCCGATCCGCCGGGTGCGCGGCGACACCAGGGCCACACCGATCGCGGTCTCGCAGGCGCCGTTCCGGTGGGTCCACGTCGTGGTGTCCTCGGGGAACACCGGTGCGGTGATCGGCGCAAACGCCTCCGGCTTGATGAAGTGCGCGACGCCGACCGCGGCGGTTCCGGCTCCGATCAGCGAGATCGCGTCCAGGGACTTGTCCTGCTTGGTCATTCTGTGTTCCTCTCGGGTGGGAGTGGCGTCGTCGACACGGCTCGTCGTACGCCGACGGTCATCGGGTCACCGGCGCGACGAATCCCCGCTCGAACTCGTCGAGGTCACCGGTCTCGCCGGACTCGTGGGCGCGCCGTCCGGCGACGAATACGTAGGTCATGAACAGTCCCCAGGCGATCACGCCGATGCCGATGCGCGCCCACGTCGGCAGGGGGGAGGGCGTCACGAACGCCTCGATCACGCCGCAGATGAGCAGCACGACGACGAGTCCCAGCGCGACACCGATCGCGGCGCGTCCTTCTTCGCCGAGAGCAGCTGCGCGCGTCCGGTTCCCGGGTGACACCCAGGACCAGAAGATGCGTAGCCCGACCCCGGCGGCGACGAAGAGGCAGGTGAGTTCGAGCATGCCGTGGGGGAGCAGGAGTCCGAAGAACAGGTCACCACGGCCGTGCCTGATCATGATCGAACCGACGACGACGAGATTGAGCACGTTGGTGTACAGCATCCAGATCACCGGGAAGCCGAAGACCCCGACCACGATGCAGAGCGCGGCGAGCCAGAAGTTGTTGGTCCACACCCGCGCCGCGAACGACGTCGCCTCGTGTTCGCTGTAGTAGTTCGCGAAGTCGTTGGTGACGAGACGCTCGATCTCCTGCGGCGAGGCGAAGGAGTTCTCGAGCCGCGGGTGTTCGAGGACCCACCAGGTCATCACGACGGCGGCCGGCAGCGATGCGCCCATCACCGACAACCACCACCAACGCATCCGGTACAGGGCGGCGGGGAACGACACCGCGAAGAAGTGCGTCACCGTCGACAACGCGTTGACCCGGGTGCCCGCGGCACGGCCTCGGGCCCGGGCCAGCAGCGTCGACAGGTAGGCGACGAGCGTGGCGTCGGGGGCGCTCGAGCGGATCACCGACAGGTGCGTCGCCACCCGCTGATAGGTGTCGATGAGTTCGTCGGCCTCGGCACCGGTGATGCGACGGCGACGCGAGAGGTCGTCCAGACGTTCCCACGTCGCCCGGTGGGCGGACACGTACGCGTCGAGATCCACGGAGCCAGCCTATCCGTGTTGCGCACGGGTCCGGCGACGGTCATTCAGAGGATCGCCCGGCTGTGGACACGCTCGACGGCCACCCCGATTCCCGTCGTATGGTGAGGCGTGTCGTTCGGACCGCCTCCCACCCGACCGCCGGGGCCGCCTGCCGGGCCGTTGATGCCGCTGGGGCCCGGCAATGTCGCCTGGGGCGCCGGGTCGTCGGCCACCGTCGGTGTGGGGAGAGACGACCTCGTCTCCGGGGAGGCCGTCGCACTCGCTTTGCCGCCCGCAGGCCTCGGCTATCGCATCCTGTCCGGGATGATCGACGTCGCGCTCGGCATCATCCTGTGGCTGTTCCTGTGGTGGCTGTCGTACAAGGTGGCCTTCGACGTCGGCGCCGCGTGGCGCGGGACCATCGACACCCTGCTCCCGATCGCGAGCGTGGTCGCGTTGCCGGCGATCACCGAGACGCTGACCGGCGGCAAGACCATCGGACATCTGGCCCTCGGTCTGCGCACCGTGCGAGACGACGCCGGTCCCATCGGGTTTCGGCATGCACTGACCCGCGCACTGGTCGGCTTCGTGGAAATGTATTCGTGCCTGGGCATCCCGGCCCTCATCAGCGCCGCGATCTCGCGGAAGAGCAAGCGGATCGGCGACCTTCTCGCCGGGACCTACGTCATCCGCGACCGGCACCGCATCACCGAACAGCATCCGATCGAGATGCCCGCGGGCCTCGCGTCGTGGGCGGCCTCCGCCGACATGGCGTCGCTGCCGGACGGGTTGGCCGTCGTGATCCGTCAGTTCCTCAACCGCCGTCACGGCATGAAACCCGAACCGCGCGCACATGCGGCGCTGCGACTGATCTTCTCCGCGGCGCCGTACGTGGCACCGGCCCCACCACCCGGGGCATCCCACGAGGACGTGCTGTGCGCGATCATGGCCGAGCGTCGCCGCCGCGACACCGAGCGACTCGAGCGTGAGGCACGACTCCGGGAGCGACTGTTGCGCTGACGAGCGGGAGCGTCGAGAGGCTGCTCTGCTGCACGGACGCGGGCGTCCTGACGAGCACGGACGCGGGCGTCCTGACGAGCACGGACGCGGGCGTCCTGCCGAGCACCGTCGCGGGCGTCCTGCCGAGCACCGTCGCGGGCGTCCTGCCGAGCACCGTCGCGGGCGTCCGAGCACCCACCGGTGCGGTGGTGGCGGCCCCGATCGCGTCGTCGAACGGGCGGTCGGCGCGGATGTTTCCCGTGAAACGGTTCGCGAACCGGTCGTCGCGCCGTGGGCCGCGGCCGCTCGGGCACACCTCGCCACCGTGGCGGCCGCTCGGGTCCGAACCACTCCGGACCCACGGTGCGCGTGATCGACAACGACGGTTCATCGGGGCCCGTGGCGACCGAGCCGAGCGGCGCGTAGGCCGTCGCGGCGACTGCTCGGACAGGTGTGAGGTCCGGGGAACCGAGGGACCGTACGGTTGCCTACTTCAGGTCGGTGCTGGACTTGCCGAGCACGCGGCGCGCGATGATCAGCTGTTGGATCTGCTGCGTGCCCTCGAAGATGTCGAGGATCTTGGCGTCGCGGGCCCACTTCTCCAGCAGGGTGGTCTCCGAGAAACCCACCGTCGCACCGATTTCCACCGCCTTGTTGGTGAGATCGTTGACCATGCGACCCGCCTTGGCCTTGGACATCGACGCCTCGGTGGAGTTCGGCTGCTTGTTGTCGGCCATCCAGGCGGCGCGCAGGGTGAGCAACCAGGAAGCCTCCCAGTCGGATTCGAGGCGGATGAACTCGGCGACCGTGGCGTGCTGCGAGGCAGCCGGGCGGTCGTAGTCGATCTCGTGGCCGGCCTCTTCGATCATCCGGCGGAGCTCCTCGAGCGCGGCACGACCGAGACCGATCGCCATCGCGGCGACGACGGGACGCGTGTTGTCGAAGGTCTGCATGACCCCGCCGAACGCCTTCTTGGTGTCGATCTCCGGGGAGCCGAGCAGGTTCTCCGCGGGGACGCGGGCGTTCTCGAAGCGGATCACCGCGGTGTCGGACGCCTTGATGCCGAGCTTCTTCTCCAGGCGGACGACCGTGACGCCCTCGGTGTCCATCGGCACGACGAAGCTCTTGATGGCGGCGCGACCGAGGCTCTTGTCGAGCGTCGCCCACACGACGACATGGTCGGCGCGGGAACCGGCGGTGACGAAGATCTTCTCGCCGTTGATGACGTAGTCGTCGCCGTCGCGGGTCGCGGTGGTGGAGACGGCGGCGGAGTCGGACCCGAAGCTCGGCTCGGTGATGGCCATCGCGGCCCACACGTCCTTGAACTTCTCGAGCTGATCCGGGGTGGCCACGGCGGCGATGGCCGCGTTGCCGAGGCCCTGGCCCGGGACGGAGAGCAGCAGGCCCACGTCGCCCCAGCTCATCTCCAGCGCGGACAGCAGGCCGCGCATGTTCGCGCCGTTCTTCGACGGTGCGTCGTCCTTCGACTCGGCATCGGCGGACTTCTCACCGCCCTGCCCCTGCTTGGCGAGCTTGGCCAGCTCGTCGAGCTCGACCGGGTACTCGTGCTCGGCCTTGTCGTACTTGCGCGAGATGGGCCGGAAGATGTGCTCGGCAGCGAGGTGGGTGCGCTCGACCGTCGAATCGAACTTCTTCGGGAGCTCCAGGTTGATCGCCATGGCGCTACCTTACTGCGCGGTAAGATAGTTGCCAAGTCCCTTGTCGTCACGAGGTGGGGAATAGCCTGGAATCGTGGTGTACGACGAGGAGCTCGCGTTCCGGATCCGCGCTCTTCTCGCAGCGGAGAGCCGGGTCGACGAGGTGCCCATGTTCGGCGGCCTGGCGTTCCTCATCAACGGCAACATGGCCGTCGCGGTGAGCAGCAAGGGCGGGATCATGGTGCGCGTGCCACCCGAGGAGACCAACGCGTTGCTCGAGTACCCGCACACCGCGCCGATGCACATGTCGGCCCGGGAGACGCTGGGGTGGCTGCGGGTTTTCGACGAGGGCGTCGCCACCGACCGGCAACTCAAGAGGTGGGTGACGATCGGCGCGGACTATGCGCGGAAGCTACCACCGAAGTAGGGGTGCCGCGCCGCGGCAGCACCTCGGTGCAGCGGTGCACGGTTCACCGAACTCCGCTCGCGCTGCCCACATCCCGTGGAGCACGTACGAAACAGATGGGGCACCTTGATCCGCACACCGGATCAAGGTGCCCCGTCGTTCGCTTGGTTGCGGGCGAGTTCGCCTGTCAGGGAACGACGTTCACCAGTCGTCCGGGGACCACGATGACCTTGCGAGGCGCTGCGCCGTCGAGGATCGCGGCGATCTTCTCGTCGGCCAGCGCAGCGGCGCGCAGGGCGTCCTCGTCGGCGTCGGCCGCGACGGTGATGCGGCTGCGGACCTTACCCTTGACCTGAACCGGGATCTCGATCGACTCCTCGACCAGCCACGCCTCGTCGGCCTCCGGGAAGGCGGTGCGCACGACGAGGGTGTCGTGGCCCAGCCGGTGCCACAACTCCTCGGCGATGTGCGGCGCCAGCGGGGCCAGCATGATCACCAGCGACTCGACGGCCTCCCGCGGGGCGCCGGTCTTCTCGAAGTTCTTGGTGAGGTGGTTGGTGAGCACGGTCAGCTTGGCGACCGCGGTGTTGTTCCGCAGGGCCTCGTAGTCCTCGCGGACACCGGCGATCGTCTTGTGCAGCAACCGCTTGGTCTCGTCGTCGGGCTCGGCATCGGTGACACGCAGCGCACCGGTCTCCTCGTCGACGACGAGTCGCCAGATGCGCTGCAGGAATCGCTGCGAGCCGACGACGTCCTTGGTCGCCCACGGACGCGACTGGTCCAGCGGACCCATGAACATCTCGTACACGCGCAGGGTGTCGGCGCCGTAGTCGCGGCAGATGTCGTCGGGCGCAACCGAATTCTTCAGCGACTTGCCCATCTTGCCGTACTCCTGGCGGACCTCCTCGCCGTTGTAGAAGAACTTGCCGTCCTTCTCGACGACCTCCTCGGCCGGCACGTAGATGCCGCGCGAGTCGGTGTAGGCGTACGCCTGGATCATGCCCTGGTTGAACAGCTTCCGGTACGGCTCGCGGCTGGAGACGTAGCCGAGGTCGAACAAGACCTTGTGCCAGAAGCGCGAGTACAGCAGGTGCAGCACCGCGTGCTCGACACCGCCGATGTACAGGTCCAGGCCACCCGGGTCGTTCGGACCGTGCAGCTGCGGCCGCGGGCCCATCCAGTAGGCCTCGTTCTCCTTGGCGCAGAACGTCTCGTCGTTGGTGGGATCGATGTAGCGCAGCTGATACCACGAGCTGCCCGCCCACTGCGGCATGACGTTCGCGTCGCGGGTGTAGGTCTTCGGACCGTCGCCGAGATCGAGCTCGACGGTCATCCAGTCGGTGGCCTTGGCCAGCGGCGGCGACGGCTCGCTGTCGGCGTCGTCGGGGTCGAAGGACACCGGCGCGTAGTCGTCGACCTCCGGAAGCTCAACGGGCAGCATCGATTCGGGAAGGGCGTGCGGCCGGCCGTCCTCGTCGTAGACGATCGGGAAGGGCTCGCCCCAGTAACGCTGGCGGGCGAACAGCCAGTCGCGCAGCTTGTACTGGATCTTGCCGGTGCCGACGCCGTCGGCCTCGAGGCGTTCGACGATGGCCTTCTTGGCGTCCTCGACGTTCAGGCCGTTCAGGAAGTCGGAGTTGACCAGCGGGCCGTCGCCGACGTAGGCCTCGGCCTGCACGTCGGTGTCGGACCCGATGACCTCGCGGATCGGCAGCCCGAAGACGATCGCGAACTCGTGGTCGCGGGTGTCATGGGCCGGAACGGCCATGATGGCGCCGGTGCCGTACCCCATCAGCACGTAGTCGGCGACGAAGACCGGGACCCGCTCGCCGTTGACCGGGTTGGTCGCGTAGGAGCCGGTGAAGACACCCGTCTTCTCCTTGTTCTCCTGGCGCTCGAGGTCCGACTTCGCGGCGATCGAGGCGCGGTAGGCGGCGATGGCCGACGCCGGGTCGCCCTGCCCGAAGGTCCAGCGCTCGTCGGTGCCCTCCGGCCAGGCATCGGTGGTCAGCTGGTCGACCAGCGGGTGCTCGGGTGCCAGCACCATGTAGGTGGCGCCGAAGAGGGTGTCGGGGCGCGTCGTGAAGACCTCGATATCGCCGACGCCGGGTGCGTTGAACCGGACCTGCGCACCGCGCGAGCGGCCGATCCAGTTGCGCTGCATGGTCTTGACCTTCTCCGGCCAGTCCAGCAGGTCGAGGTCGTCGAGCAGACGATCGGAGTAGGCGGTGATCCGCATCATCCACTGGCGCAGGTGCTTGCGGAAGACCGGGAAGTTGCCGCGATCGCTGCGGCCGTCGGCGGTGACCTCCTCGTTGGCCAGCACGGTGCCCAGACCCGGGCACCAGTTGACCAGCGAGTCGCTCAGGTAGACCAGACGATGGTCGTCGAGGATCTTGTTGCGCTCGGCCTGCGACAAATCGGCCCATGACCTGCCGGCGTACTCACCGGGCAGCTCGCGCGCGCCCGACGCGAACTCGTCGACCAGCTCGGAGATGCGACGGGCCTTCTTCTGCTCCGGGTCGAACCAGGCGTTGTAGATCTGCAGGAAGATCCACTGCGTCCACCGGTAGAACTCGACGTCGGTGGTGGCCACGCGGCGACGCTCGTCGTGCCCGAGGCCCAGGCGCCGGATCTGACCCAGGTAGCGCTCGATGTTCTTCTCGGTGGTGGTGCGCGGATGCGT
Organism: Gordonia aurantiaca; assembly: GCF_039939235.1. Classification (NCBI taxonomy): domain Bacteria; kingdom Bacillati; phylum Actinomycetota; class Actinomycetes; order Mycobacteriales; family Gordoniaceae; genus Gordonia; species Gordonia aurantiaca. The sequence continues at coordinate 282,913 of NZ_JBDUUF010000008.1, forward strand.
GCCCGTCTGCACCGCGTACTGCTCGGCGGGCAGGCCGAAGGAGTCGAAGCCCATCGTGTGCAGCACGTTCTTGCCGGTCATCCGCTGGAAGCGCGCGTAGACGTCGCTGGCGATGAAGCCCAGCGGGTGGCCGACGTGCAGGCCGGCACCCGACGGGTAGGGGAACATGTCCTGCACGAAGAGCTTGTCGGGTGCGTCGGCCGACGCACCGCCGTAGGGACTCAGGTCACCGGCGAGGGGTCCGACGGGGTTGGGCGCCTCATAGGCGCGCTCCTCGGACCAGACCTTCTGCCAGCGATGCTCGAGCTCACCCGCGACCTCCGCGGTGTAGCGATGAGCGGTGGCCCCCGCGGAGCCGTTGGTGCTGGTGGTGTCGACTGAAGTCACCCGACCAGGGTAAATCCTGAGCCCGATGGTCCTGAAATCCGCCTCGTCGGCAGCACCGACCGGCGCCGTCGCCGCGGCGCCGCCGGTCGGGCGGATTCGGTCCGTCCACCCGTCGGTCGTATGCTCGTGGACGTGAACGCCCTGTCCATCGTCGTCGCCGTACTGCTCCTCGCGCTGGCCGGGCTCTTCGCCGTCGTGGGTGTGCGAGGCCTGCGCGGGACCCTCCCGCGCAACCGGTGGCTGGGTGTCCGCGCCGACGAAACGATGCGCTCGGAGGAGGCGTTCCGCGTCGCCAACCGCGTCGCCGCGCCCGGCACGGTGGGGGCGAGCGCGATCCTGGTGCTCGGCGCCATCGCCACCCTCGCCGTGGACAGCGGCTGGTCGGTCCTGTTCGGGGTCGCCGCCCTGATCGTCGCCCTCGTCATCGTGGGCCTGGTCAGCGGACTCGCCGTGCGCGCGGCCGCAACCGTGCCCGCCGAGGACGCCGGCTGCTCCTGCTGCTCGGGTCACGCCGACGCCGGCGCCGCCCCGCACGACCACTCGGGCGAGAGGTCCGGCTCGGACCCGGCCGCCGACTGCGGGACCAGCAGCTGCGGCGCATGCTCGCTGAAGGGCATCTGCTCCAGCGAGAACGCGCAGGCCTGATCGGCCGTATGCGCACCCTCAAGAACCTGCTCGACCGTTCCCCGATCGACGGCTTCATCCTTGCGATCGTCGCCGCCGTCGTGGTGGCCGCGTTCCTGCCCATCCGGGGCTCGGTGGCCGAGGCCTTCGACTGGGTGGTCGTGGTCGCGATCGGCGCCCTGTTCTTCCTCTACGGGACGCGGCTGCAGCCGCGCGAGGCGCTCGACGGCCTCAAGCACTGGCGCCTGCACCTGCTGATCCTCGCGTTCACCTTCGTCGCGTTCCCGATCATCGGCCTGGCGCTCAAACCCGTCGCCGAGCCCCTGATCGGTGACGACCTGTACGCCGGGCTGCTGTTCCTGTGCCTGGTGCCGTCGACGGTGCAGTCCTCGATCGCGTTCACCTCGATCGCCAGGGGCAACATCGCCGGCGCCATCGTCAGCGCCTCGGCGTCGAACATCCTGGGCGTGTTCCTGACGCCGCTGCTGGTGGTCGCGCTGATGGCCAACACCGGCGACGCCCACATCGACGCGTCGTCGATCCTCGAGATCGTCGGGCAGATCCTCGTCCCGTTCATCGTCGGGCAGCTCGTGCGCCCGTGGGTCGGGCCGTTCTTCGCCCGGCACGCCAAGATCACCAAGCTCGCCGACCGCGGCACCATCGTGCTCGTCGTCTACGTCGCGTTCAGCGAGGGCGTCGACCACGGCATCTGGTCCAGCGTCGACGCCGCGCAGATGATCTGGGTCGCGATGATCTCGCTCCTGCTCGTCGCGTTCATGCTCGTGCTGACCGGCTGGGTGCCCAAGCGCCTCGGCTTCGACCGCGCCGACACCATCGCCATCCAGTTCTGCGGCACCAAGAAGAGCCTCGCCACCGGTTTGCCGATGGCCACCGTGCTGTTCGCCGGGTCGACCGTCGGCCTCATCGTGCTGCCGCTGATGATCTTCCACCAGATCCAGCTCATCATCTGCTCATGGCTGGCCGGACGGTACGGGCGCGAGGCGGCAGGACTCGAGACGGCCTGACGACAGGCCTCGAGCACCGCCGGGTTCAGCCGCCGATCGGCTCCGACAACGGCAGGTTCACGAAGCTGGGGCGGCTCGGATCCAGCTGGATGTGCTGCGGTTTCAACCCGGACTCGTTGAGCAGCGGGCGCAACGGAAGGGCCCGCGGGAAGTTCATCGCGAACACGTCGACCCGCAGACGATGTCCCGGCTTCACGATCGCCTCGGTGGGCAGCAGGCCGATGTCGACGGCCACGGGCCGGCCCGGCGCGACGCGCTGGCGCGACGACAGCGTCAGGTGATAGACGGGATCGATCACATCCCCGTTCGGGGCGAACTGCGAAGCGGCGCGGTCGTATCCACGCAGCGAAGTCATCACCTGACCGGAACTGATCACCTTCGACGTCCCATCCGGCGCGACGTCGTTGAGGGTCGCGGTCCAGTAACCGTCGGTGGCGTCGAGGACGGCATTCAGCCGCACGTTGGCGTACCCGGACACACTGCGCGCCTTGGTCATCGGTGGAGTCGTGAACGAGAGCGCGGCCCGTTCGGAGATGCGCGCGTCGTCGGCGCAGAAGGGGAAGATCGCCAGGGCGCCGGCGGTCTGCTGCGCGGCGTCGCGCGAGCACATGGTCGCCAGACCCGGTGCGACGGTCAGACGCGCGCGCGAGCGCGGGGGCGTGGTGGTCAGGCTGCCGTCGCGGACCGCGTACGGGGCGGTGCCGCTACGACGATCCGACAGGTACAGGCGCTGGCGTTCCATGCCCGCGCGCGGGAACTGCCGGGCGGTGATCCACGAGTCGCCCACCTGCTTCAGCTGGACGGGTCCGTACTCGTCGATCCCGTTGTCGATTCCCTTGAGCCACTTGTCGAACCATGCCTTCTGCAGGACGTCGAGGCGCGGGGGAGTGCCCGCGCGGCCCTGCTGCCCGCCGCCGATCGTGAGATGGTAGCCATCGCCCATGATCAGCTGCTTGCGGCCCGGGGGCAGCGGGATCTTGTTGTACATGCGGACCTCGGAGTTGGTGAACAGATCGAACCAGCCGCCGTAGATGAACGTCGGGGTGGTGATCTTCTCCGCGCGGTCGAGCCAGGCGGTGCGCGGCTCGGAATCGGTCTCCAACAACGCCTTCAGGTGATCCGGCACCGAGGGGATGTCCGGGGTCAACAGGGCCGCGAACAGCTGGGGATAGAACGTCAGGGGATCGGAGATCCGGTCCGCCAACCACTTCCAGTCGAAGGTGCCGTTCAGCATCGACGCGACGTTCGGGATCATCTTGGTGCCGTTGACCAACGCCAGCCACATCGGCAGGAAGCCGACGCCCAGACCGCCTCCGGGAGCGACGATGTCGCGGATGAGGTCACCGCCCGGCTCGACCGGGAAGATCGCCTTGAGCGCCTCGGGGTTCTTGTTGGCGGCCTGGATCTGGTTGATCGCGGAGTACGAGACACCCGACATGCCGACCTTGCCGTTCGACCACGGTTGTCTGGCCGCCCAGTCGATGACCTCGACCGTGTCCTGCTGCTCGCGATTCTGGAAGACGTTCCACTTGCCCTGGGAGAATCCGGTTCCACGGACGTCGACGACCACCTGCGTGTACCCGCTCCGGACGAGGTCGAAGTCGACGGCGAAGGTCTTGGCCCCGCCGTCGCGGATGGTGTGAGCGATGTCGTTGATGCCGTCGATCGGCGTGCCGCGCAGGTTGATCGACCGCGCGATCTGCAACAGCCACGGCTCGAGCACCGGGTGCTGGACGACCGCCGCGCTCAGCGCGGAGACCAGCTTGGTGTACGGGGTCATGGTGACGATGACCGGCAACTTCTTCGACGTCGGCCGTTCACGCGCGTCGGCGGGCCGGTAGACGTTGGCGCGCAGGATGGTGCCGTCGCTCATGCGGATCGGCACGTCCCACGTGACGTTCACGCCGGCGTACGGCTGCGGACCGTCGTGGCCCGCCTGCCACCGCGCCGCGGCCGCCCCACCGGTCGGACCGCTCGGTGCCGCTCCCGCGATCGCCGTGGGCGCGACCAGCACACCCACGAGCGCGATCACCCCTGCCAGCAGACGGACACTTCTCGACGACCCGCCCATGCACACCCCCCGTGTGTCATGCGCCGCGGCGGCTGAGCGCAGCGCGGCGAAATCCGATCAAGCGATCACAACGTAGCACTGAGGGTGAGGTGGGTCACCGGCATGCCCACCACGGGCCGAGACAGTCGCGGACTCGGGTGCGGCTTCGCAGGCCGGAGGTCGCGATTCCGGGCGGAACCCGTGACTTGGCGGGGGGTTGGGGTGCCGGGGTCAGTTGACGCTGAGGTCGATCGGGTGGGTCGCCAGCAACGGCATCGGCCAGGGCTGGCGGCGGAGGACGTCGAACCAGACGTCGGTGGCGGGCGGAGCCAGGACGTCGCGAGGGAGGGCCGAGGCGAGCATCCAGCTGAACTGGTCGAGCTCGCCGTCGAGCTGACCGATGCCCCACCCGGCGTAACCGGCGAAGATGCGGACGCCTTCGAGGAAGGGTTCCAGCGACTCGGGGTCGGCGTCGAGGTCGACGAGCACCACGCGACCGTCGACGGGCCGCAGCGCCGGGTGATCCTCGACGTCGACGCCGTGCTTCATGACGCCGAGGCACAACGCGGCGTCCTGCTTGACCGGGCCGCCGACGTACAGCGCGCGGGGCGAGGCCGCGAGGTCGGTCCACCGGGGCAGCAGATTGTGCACCGCGGTCTGGCTCATCCGGTTGAGGATGACGCCGAGGCTGCCGCCCTCGTTGTGCTCGATGATGTAGACGACCGTGCGCGCGAAGGTCGGCTCGACGAGGTCGGTCGAGGCGATGAGGAGTGTTCCGGGGCGCAAGCGATGGGTCGGATCCGCGTCCCACGGGACGCCGGGCATGCGGCCACCGCCACCGCTTCCCGCCGGGAAATCCCCGGGACGGAACTCCGGTGTGGGATCCTCTGCGTCGTCACCGCCGGCCACGCGACCATCATCGCACGTCCGTCGTGTCGTGGGGTCCACACGTTCGGGACGGATCGGCCTCGCTGAGTACGCTTGAACGGGTGAACCGCACCGAGGAGGGCCACCCACGAGGGTGGTCGGTGTTCATCGACTCCCTCCGGCACTCACCGGGTCTCGGACGGTTGCTGTCGGTCCGTCTCACGAGCCAGATCACCGACGGGATCTTCCAGGCCGCGCTCGTCGGCAGCATCCTGTTCAACCCGGAACGGCACGCCGATCCGCTCGCCGTCGCCGGTGGCCTCGCGGTGCTGCTGTTGCCCTACTCGCTCATCGGCCCGTTCGCGGGCGCCCTGCTCGACCACTGGGACCGGCGCAACGTCCTGCTGTACGCGAACCCGTTGCGCGCGGCGATCATCGGGCTCGTCGCGGCCTCGGTGGCGTCGGGTGCGCCCGACGTCGTGGTGCTGATCTCCGCCCTTGCGGCGACGGGTGCGAGCAGATTCGTGGCGGCCGGCCTGTCCGCGGGCCTGCCGCATGTGGCCCACCGCGAGGTGATCGTCGCGACCAACGCGCTGTTCACCACCCTGGGCGGGGCCATGCTCAGCGTCGGCCTGGGCATCACGCTGGGCCTGCGCGCGATCCTCGGCGACGACAACACCGGCAGCGCGTTGACGATGATCGCCGGCGTCGTGCTCGCGATCGTGTCGGGTGCGCTCGCGCACGGCTTCCCGCCGCTGCAATTGGGTCCCGACGAACCCGACGATCCGGGCCGGTCGGCGTTCCACGCGGTGTCGGTCGGCCTGTGGCACGGTGCGCGGGCGGTCGCCGAGCACGAGACCGTCGCCGCGGCGCTCTCGGCGATCGGCGCGCACCGGCTGGTGTTCGGCATGAACACCCTGATGATCCTGGTCTTCACCCGGAACATGGGCCCCGGCGACGGTCTCGACCGGGTCAGCCTGGTCATCGGGTTCACCGGCGCGGGTGCACTGCTCGCCGCGCTCGTGACGCCGATCGCGGTGGATCGCATCGGCAGATACGCCACGCTCATGTGCGCGCTGGCCGTCGGTGCCGTCGCCGAGGCCACGGTCTTCAGCTTCGAGTTCGCGGTGCTCTGCGGCTCGGCGTTCGTGCTCGGACTGATCGGCCAGGTGGCGAAGCTCTGTGGCGACGTCGCGATGCAGGTGGACGTCGACGACATGGTGCGCGGCCAGGTGTTCTCCGTCCAGGACGCCGTGTTCAACGTGGCGTACGTGATCGCCGTGACCGTCGCCGCGCTTGCCATCCCGGCCGACGGTCACGCGCCCCTCCTCGTCGGTCTGGGAGTGCTGCTCTACCTGGTCGGGATGATCGCCGTCCGCGCCCTGTACAGCCGGGTGCCGGCGGCCGTCCCGCTGCCGGGGGAGGCCGCGCACCGAGACCGCGCCGTCACCGACCCTGCCGGGTGAATCGCGGATCCCTGCGGTCGTAGACGGCGTCGGCGGTGCCGTCTCCGTCGAGGTCCACCAGCACCGCGTCGGTCGTGCCGTCGGAGTCGGAGTCCACATACAACCGCTCACCGACCAGCCGTCCCGCCCTCTCCGTTCCGACCAGCTCGGCGTCGGTGGTGCCGTCGGCGTCGAGATCGAGCCTCAGGACGCGGGTGGCCGGGTCGCCTGCCGAGGGGTCCGGCTGCTCTGCCCCCGACGGCGCATCGGGCGCCGCCGGTGGGGCGTCGACACGACCTCCGCGCAGCTCACCGGGGTCGACCGGGCGATCCCACAGCCCGGCACCCGAGTCGCGGTAGAAGGCGTCGGGCAGATCGTCGTCGTCGAGGTCGAGCGCCGCGGTGTCGGCCACGCCGTCGGCATCGGTGTCCCACATCGCGTCGTCGTGCCGGCCGTCCCCGTCGAAGTCGAGCCGAACCGCATCTGGACCCGGTGAGTCCGCTCCGAGGGTGGCGTCGGCGGGGTCTGACCAGCGCGTCGTGGAACCGTCGCCGGGCCCGAAGAGGTACTCGATGACCGGGTCCATGAGTCCTTGGACGCAGCACGAACCGATCCGGTTCCACCGGCCTCGCGATCCGGCGTCGGGGAGGGTGCTCGGAGTTGAGCCACATCACACCCGCGGTGTGACCGGCGTCGTGACGACCCGGTAAGTTGAGGCCCCATGTACGTCAGCGATCTCGGCGAGCAGTGGCACGCAGCGCGGCTGAAACCCGCGCTCGCGCATCTCGACTCCGCTTCTGCCGGGCGGTCGTCGTATGCGGTGATCGGCGCGATGACCGCGCATCTGTGGCGGGAGACCGAACGCGGCTCCTACGTGGCGGCCGACGACCGGTCCGAGGAGATCGCGCGGGACACCAAGAATCTGGGCACGCTGATCGGGCACACCCCGGACGAGATCGTGTACCGCGAGAGCGCCCGCGCAGCCCTGCGCGCGCTGTTGACCAACTGGCGGCTGCCGGTCACCTCGACGGTGTGGGTCGCCAAGAACGAGTTCGGGCCGAACCTCGAGGAGTTCGAACGCCGCGGTTACGTGGTGCGGACCATGCCCGAGGCCGACTACCACGGCCACGTCGACACCGACGCGCTGGAGAACATGCTGCAGTTCGAGCAGCCGGACTTCATCCACATCTGCCACATCGGCTCGATGTCCGGTGTGGTGCAGCCGGTGGCGCGGATCGTCGAACTCGCCCACGACGCGGGCGTCCCGGTGGTCGTTGACATGGCCCAATCGGTCGGGCACGTCCCGACCGTCACCGGCGCGGACGTCGTCTACGGCACCAGCCGCAAGTGGCTGACCGGCCCGCGTGGCGTCGGCTTCATCGCGGTGCGCCGGGATTCGCTGCGTCCGGTGGAGATCGATCCGTCCGACGCCTTCATCGCCGGTCGCCTCGGGCTAGGCGTCGCGATCCGCGAGATCCTCGACATCGGCCAGCAACGCGTGTTCCGCGAGCTCGCGCGGATCGGCAAGGCGACCCGCGAGCGTCTGCACGGCATCGCGAGCTGGGAGGTCCTGGAACCGATCGACGAGCCGTCGGCGATCGTGACCCTCGCACCCCCACCCGGCTGGCAGTTCGAGGACGTGGCCGCCGCGCGCGACAAGCTGCTCCACTTGGGCATCCTCGTGACGGCCGCCGACACCTGGCGTGCACCGCTCGCAACCGAGACCCCGGTGCTGCGCCTCAGCCCGCATCTCGACGTGCAGCGCGAGGATCTCGATCGCCTCGCCGATGCCGTGCGGACGATGGGGTACTGAGACCCGACGATCGGCTGCTCAGCCGACCCCGTGCAACACCCGCTCCACGATCTTCTCCACCTCCGGTCGCGCGCTCTCGGCGTCGCGCCGGACGAGGCCGATTCTGGTACGCCGGTGCACCACGTCGTCGGTGTCGAGGGCGCCCTCGTGGGTGACCGCGAACTCGACCTCGGCGCGCGTCACGTCGATGCCGGGGGCGATCGGATCCAGCGGACGCTCCACCGTGGCCTGCTCCACCACCGACGGCGCCTCCCCGCCGAACCGCGCGACCAGCGACGCCGGCAGCCCCTGCTCGCGCGGGTTGCGTAGCGCCCCGACCAGGGGGGTCGTGGTGGTGACGCATTCCGACGCCGACAGATCGGTGGTGGACAACGCGGCGTCGACCGCGTCCTGCGCCATCCGGCGGTAGGTGGTGAGCTTGCCGCCGACGATGGTCACCAGGCCGTCGCCGCGGACCCGCACGTGGTGTTCCCGGGACACGTCGGCCAGGCCTTCGGCCGCGTCGCCGCCGAGGGCGGTGGGGTCGTGGATCAGCGGTCGCAACCCCGCGAAGACACCGACGACGTCGCCGCGGTCGAGCGGTCGGGCCAGGGCGGGGTTGATCGCGTCGAGCAGGAAGCCGACCTCGGAGTCGTCGGGCGCGGGGACGTCGGGGATGGGTCCCGGCGCGGCGACGTCGGTGAGACCGATGTAGACCCGTCCGAGCTGGGCGGGGAGCGCGAAGACGTAGCGCGACAACGAATTCCCCAGCGGAACGGTCAGCGCGGCGGTCGGATTGCCCAGCCTCGCCGCGTCGACCACGAGATGGGTTCCGCGACTGGGTGACACCGCGATCGACTCGTCGACCGTCGCCGACCAGACACCCGTGGCGTTGACCACCATGCGGGCACCGACGTCGAAGCTCTCGCCGGTCCGCAGATCGGTCAGCGTGGCGCCACGGCCGTCGACACGGTCGGCGCGGGTGCGGGTGCAGATCAACGCGCCGTACGCCGCGGCGGTGCGGGCGACGGCCACGACGAGTCGCGCGTCGTCGACGAGTTGTCCGTCGGTGGTCGAGATGCCGCCCCGCAGACCGCCGGTCGAGAGCATCGGGCAGCGGCCGAGCGTCTCGATCACCGACAACCGACCGGGCGGCGGCAGCAGCTCGCTCGGGGTCCCGGCGTTGCGGCGCAGGACATCTGCGGCGCGCATGCCGAGCAGCATCACCGAGGTGCGCCGCCCTCCGCGATCGGGGAGAAGCTGCCGCAGCGGTGAGATCAGATGCGGCGCGATGGAGGTCATCAGGTGGTGACGCTCGACGGCACTCTCCCGCGCGATGCGGATGTCCCCCTTGGCCAGGTAGCGCAGGCCGCCGTGCACGAGTTTGCTGCTCCAGCGCGAGGTACCCGACGCGAGGTCGCCCTGTTCGACGAGTGCCACGCGCAACCCGCGGGTCACGGCGTCGAGCGCGACACCGACCCCCGTGATGCCACCTCCGACGACCAGCATGTCGAGGGGTTCGGCCGGGTCGGCCAGTGTCTCGAGGGCTAGTCGCCGGGTGCGTGCCGAGAGGGTCGCCATCAGCGCACGCCTCTCACGCGACGGGCCTCAGGTAGCCGGTGATGACGTCATGCAGTTCGGCACCCCAGCCGTCGGCCAGGATGTCCGACACCAGCGACCCCGATTGCAGGAAGGTCTGTGCCATGAGCAGGACGGTCGAGGCCATCCGCTTGGCGTCGCCGGGCCGCACATCGCCCTGGGCCTGACCGTGGGCGAGCATGTCCGCAAGTATCGCGAGCAGGTTCTGCTGACTGGTGCCCAGACGTTCGAAGACGTAGGGGGTCATGAGATCTCGCTGCTCACGCCAGAGCGACGAGATGAGTTCGCTGTCGCGGAGCGCGGCGACCACGGCGACCACCTGCCCTGCCAGCGCGTCGAGATCGACGGGTTCCTCGGCGTCGCCGAGCACCTCGTCGACGATGGACAGGACCTCGCGGGTCAGGAGCCCGCGCATGATCTCGCTGACGTCCGGCCAGCGCCGGTAGACGGTGGGCCGGCTGACCCCCGCCCGCCGCGCCACCTCGGAAACGGTCACCTTGCGACCGCCACTACGGAGCAGGCAATCCCGCGCCGCATCCAGAACGAGATCCCCGATCTCTCCGTTACGGATTGACATGATGTGTAACACTGTAACGGATCGCACAATCGGCGGGGGGCCGAGATGACCATCCGACACGCCACGATCGTGGCCAGTCCCTATGCGCGGCACGGCACGGGCCTGCGCCTGGCGCACCATGCCGCCGATCTCCTGCGTGCACGGGGCGTCGAGGTCGAGGTGATCGTCGGGGAGGACATCGCCGACGCCGCCGACCTGGTCGGGAAGGCAGCCCGGGGAGACACCGACGTCCTGGTCGTCGCGGGCGGAGACGGGACGATCCGGCTCACCGTCGAGGCCGGCATCGGCACCGGCAAACCCCTCGCCGTCATCCCCGCCGGCAGCGGGAACGACTTCGCCCGCAACCTCCGGATACCCCTCGACACCGAGGCCGCGGTCCGGGTGGTCCTCGACGGGCACCGCGAACCGGTCGACCTCGGACGCGTCAGTTTCCCCGACGGCCGGACCGCGCTGTTCGCCACCGTCGCCGCCACCGGCTTCGACGCGTCGGTGACCGCCCGGGCCAACGACATGCGATGGCCCAAGGGGCAGGCGCGATACACGCTCGCGGCACTGCGGGAGCTCGTCGGGCTGCGCTCCCGGTACTACCAGGTGCGGGTCGACGACGCGACCGTCGAGGACGACCTGATCTTCGCGGCGATCGGCAACACCACGTCGTACGGCGGCGGTATGCGCATCACGCCGAAGGCATCGGTGTCCGACGGCCTGCTCGACGTGACGCTGGCCAGGACCGCGCCGCGGATGCCGCGGCTGACCCTGGCCCGGGTGTTCCCGAAGGTGTTCAGTGGCACACACGCCGACCATCCTCTGGTCCGGACGCTGCGCGGCGGCGAGGTGGAGCTCTACAGCGATCCGCCGGCACCGGTGTCGGTCGACGGGGACCTCGTCGGCGAGCTGCCCGCGGTCTTCGAGGCCGTGCCGCGGGCGATCGAGGTGTTCACCCCGGCACGCTGAGCCGACTCAGTCGCCGGACTCCTCCTGCTTCTCGGCCCCGGTCTTCTCGGCCCCGGTCTTCTCGGACGCGGTCTTCTCGGACGCGGTCTCACCCCGCGCCGCCCACCACTCCCGCAGCGCCTGCTCGGCCTCCTCACGGCTGAGCGGACCGCGATCGAGCCGGAGTTCCTTCAGATGGCGCCACGCCTGGCCGACGATCGGGCCCGGCGGCACACCGAGGAGCTCCATGATCGCGTTGCCGTCGAGGTCGGGACGGACCCGGTCGAGGTCTTCCTGCGCCTTGAGCGCCGCGATCCGCGCCTCGAGATCGTCGTAGTTCTGCTGCAGCCGGCGCGCACGCCGCTTGTTGCGGGTCGTGCAGTCGGCCCGCACCAGCTTGTTCAACCGGTCGAGCAGGTGCCCGGCGTCGTTGACGTAGCGGCGCACGGCCGAGTCGGTCCATGCGCCGTCTCCGTAGCCGTGGAAGCGCAGGTGCAGGAAGACCAGGTCGGCGACGTCGGAGACGACCGCCTTCGGATACTTCAGCGCACGCATGCGCTTGCGCACCATCTTCGCGCCGACCACCTCGTGATGGTGGAAGCTCACGCCGCCGCCCGGCTCGTGACGACGGGTCGCGGGCTTGCCGATGTCGTGCAGCAGGGCGGCCCAGCGCAGGACCAGGTCGGGATCGCCGTCCTCGAGGTCGATCGCCTGCTTCAGCACGGTCAGCGAGTGCTGGTAGACGTCCTTGTGCTGGTGGTGCTCGTCGATGGTCAGCTTCATCCCGGGGATCTCCGGCATGATGCGATCGGCCAGCCCGGTCTCGACCATGGCGTCGATCGCCTCGAGGGGATGCTCCCCGAGGATCAGCTTGTCGAGCTCGGCGCGGATGCGCTCGGCGGTGATGCGCTCGATCTCGCCGTTCATATCCGTGATGGCCTGCCACACGCGCGGGGCGAGGGAGAAGCCGAGCTGGGAGATGAAGCGCACGGCCCGCAGCATCCGCAGTGGATCGTCGCCGAAGGACTGCTCCGGGGTGGCCGGGGTGTCGATGACGCCGGCGAGCAGGGCGGTCATGCCGTCGAGCGGGTCGCAGAAGTCCTCGGCGCCCTTCGGCCCGATGCGGACGGCCATCGCGTTGACCGTGAAGTCGCGGCGGACGAGGTCGTCGGCGAGGGTGTCGCCGAAGGTGACCTCGGGGTTGCGGCTGACCTGGTCGTAGGTGTCGGCTCGGAAGGTCGTGATCTCGATCAGGTGGTCGCCCTTGCGGACGCCGACCGTGCCGAACTCGATACCGACGTCCCAGAAGGCGTCGGCCCACCCCTTGAGCAGTTCGGTGACCTGTTCTGGTCGCGCATCGGTGGTGAAGTCGAGATCGTTGCCGAGCCGGCCGAGCACGGCGTCGCGCACCGAGCCGCCGACCAGGTACAACTCATGGCCCGCCGACGCGAAGCGCTCACCGAGGGGAGCCAGGACGTCGTCGAGCTCCCGGAGCGCGATCGCCGCGGCGGCGAGCAGCCGCACCCTGCGGTCCGGATCCGACACCGTCGGTCGTGCATCCGACGGAGAAGAGTCATTCACGGCTTGTCACCCTACCGTCGTCCACCTGTGCCCGAAGACGCCGTGGATCCACCCCGACCGCAGGTCGGTTCGCGGGCGCCCGTCCACATCCCTCGTACCCGCCCGCGCCGGGACCCCTACGCGGTTTCCACATCCGCGACGTACTACGAGGCGTCCGGACAAACAGCAGGTGACCAGCCGCTAGCATCGTGGAGTGTCCACCGATTCCTCGACCAACCCTTCAGACGTGAGTGACGTCTCGTCGGGTTCGCGTGGGGAAAACGGCGGACAGCCTGGTCAGAGCCCATCCGGGCAGGGGCGTCGCACACGTCGCGGGCGTCGTCGCCGCGGCCGGCGCAAGGGTGAGGGACGCGCCGAGTCCGCGGCGAACCCCACCGGACACGCCAACGGTCACACCGGCAACGGCCACACCCAGAAGCTCGCGGGGACGGGATCGGGACTGTCCAAGCAGAACGGACACAAACCGACCGGCAAGCAGGGCGGCCCCAAGCCCGGCCCGCACAACCCGGCGTCACAGCCCACGCCCACCACGGGCCGGCCCACACCCAACGACCTCGTCCGCGCCCGCACGACCGATCCCGCCTGCCCCGACCCGGTCGAGGCCGAATCGGTGGAGAAGCTGCCGGTCGATCCCGACCGCGCGCGCCCTCGGGTGACGCCGCCCAAGCCGTCGGACATGGCGACGGTGACCGCCACGATCACCACCAAGGGGCTGGCCAAGACGGGATCGAAGCCCGGCAAGGGTCGCCGCCGGGGCCGGCCGGAACGATCCGGCGACCGCGGCGCCGACAAACTGCGCACCGTGCGGGAGACCTCGGCCGGTGGTCTGGTGATCTCCGACCTCGGTCTCCCGATCGACGAGCTGTCGGCGGCGCTGATCGGCCGGGTGGACCGCCGCGGCCGGATGATGTGGTCACTGCCCAAGGGCCACATCGAGACCGGTGAGACCGCCGAGCAGACCGCGATCCGCGAGGTCGAGGAGGAGACCGGCATCCAGGGCACGGTCGTCGCGCCGCTCGGCAAGATCGACTACTGGTTCGTCAGCGAGGGCCGGCGCATCCACAAAACCGTGCACCACTACCTGCTGCGCTGCGTCGGCGGAGAGCTGTCCGATGCGGACTACGAGGTCAGCGAGGTGGCCTGGGTGCCGTTGTCCGAATTGCCGCGTCGTCTCACGTACTCTGACGAGCGGCGACTCGCCCGGATGGCCCGCGGTGTGATCGCCGAGCTCGCCGCAGACCCGAACCGGCTGGCCCAATCCGAGGCCGAGAGCATTCGCACCGAACCCAACGCCTATGAGAAAGCCGCCGCCGCGCGCAACCAGCGTCGCAACGAGCCCCTGCCGCCGGCTCGTCCCCGCCGGCGCCGGCGCCGTCCCCGACGCCCCGCGGCGGGCGATGGCTGAGTCACGCGTGAAGGTCGCCACCGCCCTTTCGGCCGTGCTGGGCGTGCTCGTCCTCCTGCTGCTGCCCGCGGCGACCGGACCGGCCTCGGCGGTGCCCGAGACCAGCTCGTCCGCGACGGCCGTCCCCGACACCCAGGCCCCGTCCCGGTTCGCCCGAATCGTCATCGACTCGATGACGCCGTCGATCGTCACCACGACGAGCCGCCCGGTGGTCTCGGTCAGCGGCCGGGTGGAGAACATCGGCGACCGGTCGATCAGCAATCTCACCATCCGCCTGGAACGCGGTGATCCGATCGATTCGGCATCCGGGCTGCGCACCCAGCTCGCCGACGACGATCCGGCGGTCGCGGTGGCCGGTCCGTTCGAGGAGCTCACCGACACCCTGAAGCCGGGGGAGAGCATCGGGTTCCAGATGTCGATGCCGCTGTCCGACGGCCCGGGCGCGGCGGTGCCCGGGCTCGGGATCTCCCGGACCGGCGTCTATCCGGTGCAGGTGAACGTCAACGGCAAACCCGACTACGGCGACGTCGCGCAGGTCGCCGGATCGCGCATGCTGCTGCCGGTGCTCTCGCTGCCACCCGACGAGGTGCGCGCCCGCGACTACGTCGATCCCACCGCCGGCGACGCCGGATCCACCGCTGCGGTGCCCGGGCTCGGTCCGGACGGGTCGATCTCGGCGAACCTGTCCAGCCCTGCCCGGATGACGCTGCTGTGGCCGCTCGCGGCGCCGCCGCAACTGGCCCCGGGCGTGCTCGGCGGCAACACCGAACCGGTGCGTCTGATCAACGACGACCTCGCCCGGTCGCTGAAATCCGGTGGTCGGCTGAACGAACTGCTCACCGCGCTGCACAAGGTCGTCGGCGAGCCGCCCCGCGAGGCCGGCAGTGCGTCGTCGGCGGCCCCGGCGTCGGAGAGTCCCATCGCGCCGGAGCCCGGGGCCGCGCTGCCCGGTTCGGAGAAACTCGCCGAGAGCATGTGCCTGGCGATCGACCCCGACCTGCTGGTGACCGTCCGCGCGATGTCGCTGGGCTATGAGATCTCGGAGAACCCGGCCGACCCGACGTCGCCGACGCGTCCCGGCACCGGCGCCGAGTCCGCCGCCCGCTGGCTCGACGACCTGCGCTGGACCGCGGGACGCATGTGCGTGGTCGCGCTGCCGTTCGCGCAGGCCGACCTGACCTCGCTGGCCCGCATCGGCAACTCGAGCCTGAACGAGGCCGCGCTGCGCCGGCCCGCCGACATCGTCGATGCGATCCTCGGCGTGAAGAGCGTTCGGGGCCTGTCGATCCCCGCGCTCGGCGCGATCGACCGCACCGGCGCGGACGTGCTGAAGGAGACCCAGCTCGGGGCGACGGCCGTGGCGTCGAACTCGATCGCGCCGACGGGGCGTCGGGACTCCTCGGGCCGGTACCGCGTCGGCGACCTGACCGCCCAGACCTACGAGGCGCCGATCACCGCGTCGTTCGCCGCGATCGGCACCGCGCCGCGGACCCCCGCGCTGACGCCGCCGTCGCAGCGGATCGACCTCACCGACGAGTCGATGGGCAGCCGGCGCCAGACCGCGGTGGCCGCCCTGGCCTATCCCGCGATCGCCGCCCCGCGAGCCGACCGCCCGGACCAGGACGGGGATCTCCCGCGCAGCCCGGTGGTCGGACGATCGGCGTTCCTGATGCCGCCGACCTACTGGTCGCCGACCGTCGCCGATGCCGAGGCGCTGTTCTCGACCGCGAGGCTGCTGTTGGAGTCGGGAGCCGCGACGCCGACGCCGCTGACCGCGGTCGTCGGCGAATTGGCCACGGCCCGCGAGCAGGCCCGCCTCACGGATCCACCCGGGGTGGGGCCGGTGGGACGCGTCGGATCGGTGCTGACCGCCGAGGCGACCGACGCGATCCGGCGCAACGTGGAGGACAGCTGGCAGTTCGAGGGCGCGCTCGTGCGTTCGGCGGACGTGGCCGCGACCCCGGCGCGCTACATGTCGCCGCTGCGCGAGGACCAGTTGCGCGCGATCCGTTCGCCCGATGCGGAGGGCGCGGGGGTGTACACCCACCTGCGACGCCAACAGGAGGAACGCATCAAGGCGGTCGAGTCGACGCTGCACCGCCTCACCCGGTCGGTGAACATCCTCGATCCCGGGGGCCGGTACACCCTGGCCTCCGAGCGCAGCCCGGTGTTGCTCGCGGTCCGCAACGACCTCGCCCTGCCCGTGCGGGCGCGGCTCGGCATCACCGCCCCCGAGGGCGTCGAGATCGGCGACCTGGGTGTGATCGAGATCCCGGCGCGCGGCACCCGTCAGATCCAGTTGCCCACGCGCGGAGAGACCTCCGAGGCGATCACCGTCGAGATCCGCCTCGACACCGTCACCGGCGTGTCGCTCGGCGATCCCATCACCCTGCAGGTGCACACCAACGCCTACGGCAAGCCGTTGTTCTACATCACCATCGCGGCGGGCGTGGCGCTCGTGCTGTTGACCGCGCGCCGGTTGTGGCACCGGTTCCGCGGCCAGCCCGACCCCGCCGACGCCGATCGGCCCGAGCCCGACGAGCTGGAACGGATGCTGGCGGGAAGCGGGTACCAGGAGCGACGCCGTACCCTGCAAGGCGAGGGTCACCCACCCGGGGACGAGTCGAACACCGACCCCCACGACCCATGACCCCCTACGACCCGAGAACGGCGGAAGCAGCACGTGAACTGGAACGATGAGCCGCGAGCACCGCGGCCGGGGCCACCCGGAGCGGTGCCGCCCCAGCGTCCGGAACGTGCCGCCCCGCGCCGGATCGAGCCCGGTGCCGTGCCCCCGCCCGGGGTTCGGCGCGCCCGTGGTCCCGTTCCGCCTCCCCCGCCGCCCGGACAACGTCCCGGCCCTCGCCGGGGACCCGCCGCGGGTGTGCGTGTCCAACCAGCCCCCGCACGCCCGGGACGCATCGACGAGACCCGGTACCGCCAGCGGCACAGCGGAGAGACCGACGCCGTCGACACCGGCTCGTCGCGCACGGTGACCGACGAGGAGACCTCGTCGACGGGCCTGGCCCGCGACTCCGACTCGAGCATCCTGCGCACCAGCGGGTCGATCGCGATCGCGACGCTCTTCAGCCGCATCACCGGCTTCCTGCGGACGGTCCTGATCCTGGCGATGCTGGGCTCGGGGATCGCCTCGGCGTTCCAGGCCGCCGACGTGCTGCCGAACATGATCGCCGAGGTCGTGCTGGGCGCGGTGCTGACGGCCATCGTCATCCCGCTCCTCGCACGCGCGGAGGCCGAGGACCCCGACGGCGGGCAGGGGTTCATCAACCGGATCTTCACAATCACCGTCGTCGTGCTCGGCTCGGCGACAGTGCTCGCGGTCATCCTCGCCCCGGCGCTGACCTACCTGAATCTCGGTGACGGACAGGTCAACCGGGACCTGTCCACACACCTCGCCTACCTGCTGTTGCCGGAGATCCTCTTCTACGGGCTCTCGGCGCTGTTCATCGCGATCCTCAACCTGCGCGGACTGTTCAAACCCGGTGCCTGGGCGCCGGTGCTGAACAACGTCGTGCAGATCGCGACGCTCGTCCTGTACGCGCTGGTGCCCGGCGAGATCACACTCAACCCGGTGCGAATGAGCGATCCGCAGCTGTTGGTCCTGGGCGTCGGCTGCACCCTCGGCGTCGTCCTGCAGGCGATGGTCCTGGTGCCGTTCCTGCGCAAGGCCGGGGTGCGTCTGCGCCTGGAATGGGGCATCGACGCCCGGCTGCGGCAGTTCGGCAACATGGCCGTCGCGATCGTGGCGTACGTGGCTCTGCTGCAGGTCGGTCTGGTGGCCACTTACCGCATCGCGGCGTCCGCCGAGGCCTCCGGCGTGAGCATCTACTTCACCCACTGGCAGTTGCTGCAGCTGCCGTACGGCGTGCTCGGCGTGACGATCCTGACCGCGATCATGCCCCGGCTGTCGCGGAATGCGGCCGCCGACGACACCAAGGCCGTGGTCGACGACCTGTCGCTGGCCACGCGCCTCACGATGGTCGCGCTGGTGCCGGTGGTGTCGTTCATGACCTTCTTCGGACCCGCGATCGCGATCGCGGTGTTCAACTTCGGCCGGTTCGAGGCCGCCGACGCCAACCAGCTCGGTTCGGTGCTCGCATGGGGCGCGTTCACGCTGATCCCGTACTCGATGACGCTCGTCCAGCTACGCGTCTTCTACGCCCGGGAGGACGCGTGGACGCCGACCTTCATCGCCCTCGGCATCACCGTGGTCAAGGTCGCGTCGTCGTACATGGGTCCGGTCCTGTTCGACGACCCGTCGAACGTGGTCCGCTGGCTCGCCCTGTCGAACGGGCTCGGGTATCTCGTGGGCGCCATCGTCGGCCACTTCCTGCTGCGCAGCCGGCTCCGGGGTGCGCGCATGTCGAACGTCGTCCGCACGACGCTGGTGACGTTCGCGGTGTCGATCGGTGTCTCGGCGACGGTCTGGATCGTCGCGAAGACCACCGGGCTCGACAACATGATCGGCTGGGCGGGCAAGCTCGGCTCGCTGATCTACCTCGTGCTGACGGCCTGCGTGGTGCTCGCCGTGACCTACGCCGGGCTCGCCGCCGCCGGGGTGCCCGACGTGGTGGCGATCGGCAACTCGGTGCGGCGGGTCGTCGGACGGTTCATCCCGTCGCTCGCGCCGCCGCCCGAGCCGGAACGTGAACAGTCCCCGGCGATCACAGTTGCATTTCCGCGGGTCTCCGCGGACGAATCGCTCCCGTACTCTGGTCAGGTACAGGTGCTTCGCCGCTTCGACAGGGGAACTGCGACGTGGCAGTCGTACTCGGTACACACCGGCGGTGCCATCGGCGCAGGCCGGGACATTCGTCCCATTCCACCGCGCGCCCCGGTTCCGCGCGACATCAGATACCGGAGGAAAGGAGTCCGTCGCGTGAGTGACAGCGAGATCGACACGACATCACCCGTCGGGTCGCCCGTCGATTCCGGACCCGGCGAGCCGACCGGTCATTCACCCACCGACGTCCAGACTCCCGACAAGCAGACCCCGAACATCGAGAAGGCCGACACCCGGGCCCCGGCGCCGGACGCCGCGTCGGCACCCCCTGTGCCGCCCGTGCCGCCGCGCCGCGTCCGACCCCGCGGTCCGCGCCTGGTTCCCGGCGCCGTCGTCGCCGGCGGCCGCTACCGACTGCTGGAGCGGCACGGCGGCTCCCGCGGCCTGCAGTTCTGGCGGGCCCTCGACATCAACCTGGACCGCGAGGTCGCGCTGACCTTCGTCGACGCCGAGCAGCTCGCTCCGCCGCCGGAGCCGGGCCAGGAGGTCAAGCCGACCGACCAGGGTCCGCAGGCGGTCCTGACGCGCACCCTGCGGTTGGGCCAGATCGCCCATGACGGCATCGCGCGCGTCCTCGATGTGGTGCGCGGCTCGTCGGGCGGCATCGTGGTCGCCGAGTGGGTACCCGGTTCGTCGCTCGCCGAGGTGGCGAAGTCCAAGCCGTCGCCGATCGGCGCCGCGCGGGCCGTGCGCTCACTGGCCGCGGCCGCCGAGATCGCGCACCGGTCCGGCGGGGCGCTGTCGATCGATCACCCCGACCGCATCCGCATCAGCCACGACGGCAACGCCGTGCTGGCCTTCCCCGGCACGCTCGCCGGTGACGACAAGGCGTCCGACGTCCGCGGTCTGGGCGCAGTGCTGTACGCGCTGCTGCTCAACCGGTGGACGCTGGATCCGGAGACCGGCTCGCGGCTGATCACCACCCGCGACGTCACCGATCCCGTCGGCGGAATCCCGGTGGCCGACCCGGGCCCCGACGGCCAGCCGTTGGAACCGCGTGCGGCGGACCCGGGGATCCCGTTCGAGATCTCCGCGGTCGCGGCGCGCGCATTGGACGGAACCCGGGGAATCCGGACGGCCGCGACGGTGCAGCACGTCCTGGACCAGGCGACCGTCGTCGACCTGAACACCGACATGCTGCCCGCGATCACCGACACCGAGGGTGCACCACCGGTCACGGTGACGCCGCGGATCGGGGTGAGCGAGGGATCGCCCAAGCGGCGCAACACCGCGCTGCTCATCGGCGCCGGCCTGCTCGCGGTCTTCGTCGTGATCGCGCTGATCGTCGGCGCGACCAATGTCTTTGGCGGCAGTGACGGGTCGAGCGACATCGACTCGATCATCCCGACCTCCGAGCCGGCCGGGAACGAACAGCCCGCGCCGGGTGCGAAGGCACCCACGACGGGAGCGACCCAGGAGATCCCGTTGCAGGCGGTGACCGTCCTCGACTTCTCCGCGCAGCCGCCGGACAACTCCGCCAACGTGGCGAACGTGATCAGCGGCGCGGCGCCGGCGTGGCAGACCGACAACTATCGCGGCCGGCCCGACTTCGGCGGACTCAAGCAGGGCATCGGCCTGATGTTCGACCTGGGCTCCGAGCGCGCGGTGAGGTCGGTGACCATCGAGAGCCCCACGCCGGGCTTCGATGTGGAGATCCGGACCTCGCCGACCGCGACGCCGGCCTTCCCCAGGACGACGCCGGTGGCGGCCGCTCGCGTCGACGAGAACGCCAAGACCATCGAGATCGCGCAACCCGAGGCGAGCCGGTACGTGATGGTGTGGATCACCACGCTGCCGGAGTCGCCGACCACCGGCGGTTACCAGGCCGAGATCTCCAAGGTCACGATGGAGGGCTGAGCGGGCTCCCGCTCGCCCTCCTCCCGGTCGCTTCCTAGCCGGTGGCCGAGTCCGCCGGCATCTGCGCGGTGTCCTGCGCTGCCGTGCTCGGCTCGGCGGCCTTAGATGACCTGTTCCCGGAAGCCTCGCTGTCCGAGGGGATGGCTCCCTCATCGGACGGCGTCGCCGACCGTGCGGTGGTGTCCGGGGTCCATCCGGGCGGACCGAAGATGTAGCCGAGGCGGGCACGCCAGCTGGTCGCGGCCTTCACGTCGCGCGCGATCGCGACGTATTCGTGGGTCTCCAGAGTCCAGATGTTGTAGCTGTGGACGGGTTTCGTGAGGCCGTAGCGCGGGCGGTGACGTTCGGGGGCAAACGAACCGAAGATCCGGTCGAAGATGATGAAGACGCCGCCGTAGTTGCGGTCGAGGTACTCCGAGTCGCTGCCGTGGTGCACCCGGTGGTGCGACGGCGTGTTGAAGACGAATTCGAACGGCGCCCACATCTTCCCGATGTGCTCGGTGTGGATCCAGAACTGATAGATCAGATTCAGCGAGTACGCGAAGAACACCAGTGCCGGCGGCACGCCCAGCAGGGGGAGCGGCAGCCACATCACGATCGCGGCGCTGATGTTCCACTTCTGCCGGAGCGCGGTCGCGAAGTTGAAGTACTGGCTCGAGTGGTGGGCCTGGTGCGTAGCCCAGACCAGTCGCACGCGATGTGAGATGCGGTGCGTCCAGTAGTAGAGGAAGTCGACGCCGACGAAGGCGATCACCCACGAGTACCACTTGTCCATCGGCAGGTGCCACGGCGCGACGTAGGCGAAGACCGCGGTGTAGGCCAGCAGTCCGAGGATCTTCCAGAACGCGCTGGTGAAGATGGGTAAGTCCCCTGGGTTGGTGGGGTTTCGGGGCTGGAGCCGGACGGGATGGACTGTGCCCGGTGTGTCTTGAGGGCTTTGGGGTGGGTCATCGCGTAGTGGTCAGTGAGTTACCTACCAAGT